>DEKU01000026.1:0-30590 GCA_002354035.1 Bacteroidales bacterium UBA2714 | reverse complement strand
GTTGGAGAAATGGGGAACAACGATTGGAGTAATAGCGAAGGTAGAACGGACCTGCTCACACTCTGGTCTGGGGGTAGGAGGAGCTGGTGGCATGGACGGCATGGGACTCGAGGCGGCGAGGGTAAAACCTGGCGGGAATCGGGAGGTTTGCAGTGGTTGCAAAGGGGTGTCGAGCCGTCGGGGGCTGAAGGGCTGAGGGGCGGCTACTCCTCGGAGGAGGCGGAGATGAACCGCCTGTAGGCGGAGAAGGTGTTGGCCCGCGAGAGGAACCCCTGGTACTTGCCGTCTTGGTCGACCACTATCAGATTGTAGCGGTTGCCCAGCTGGAACTTCTTCACCACTTCGAGGGGCGAGTCGTCGAGATGGATGATGTCCTTGTCGTCGAAGGTCATCATCAGCTCCTTGATGGTGACGCTGTCGTACATCTCGGTCTCAAAAATAAGGTGGCGGAGGTCGTCCATCACTATCAGACCGAGGAAATGGCCCTCTTTGTCGAGCACGGGGAAGAGGTTGCGTTTGGACTGCTTGATGGCGTTCACCACGTCGCGCAGTGTACCCTCGACGGGCACGGTAGCGAAGTTGGTTTCAATCAGTTTCTTCAAATCCATGAGCTGCCAGGCTGAGGCGTCCTTGTTGTGGGTGAGGAGGTCGCCGCGGTCGGCCAGCTTGCGGGCGTAGATGGAGTGCTTCTCGAAGGGCTGCACACAGATATAGGTGACAGTGGCGGTGATGAGCAGTGGCACCATGAGGGCATAGCCGCCTGTGATTTCGGCTATGAGGAAGACACCCATGAACGGGGCATGCATGACGCCGGTCATGACGGCGGCCATGCCGACGAGGGCGAAGTTGGCCGTGGACTGGGTGGGCAGACCGACGAAATTGCCGAGCGAGGCTATGAAAAAGCCGCTCAAGCCGCCTACCACCAGCGAGGGGCCGAAGGTGCCGCCGACGCCGCCGCTGCCAATTGTGGTGGCCGTGGCCACGGGTTTGAGCAGGATGAGCACGAGGAGGATGGCGAGCGCCACCCAGCCGTTGTCGCGGAAGGCATTGAAGACGCTGCTGGCAAAGAGGGCGTCGTCGTTGCTGCCGTTGAGCAGCTCGGTGAGGGCCCAGTAGCCTTCGCCATAGAGGGGTGGGAAGAGGAATATCATGACGCCCAGGGCCACACCGCCTGTGAGCCATTTCAGCACCCAGCTGCGGGAGCGCGAAAACCAAGACTCCACCTTGTCGGTACACCGCAGGAAGTAGACTGAGCTAAAGGCACAGAAGATGCCCAGAACCACGAGGAAAGGGATTTGGCTCAGGGTGAAGTCCTCGGCCACCTTGAACACGAACTGCACTTGCTGTCCCATGAGGAAGTAGGCCACGGTGGAGGCAGAGAGAGCGGAGATGAGCAGGGGGACGGCGGTGGTCATGGTCATATCGAACATGAGCACTTCGACGGTGAAGAGCACCCCGGCCAGCGGGGCTTTGAAGATGCCGGCGATGGCACCTGCGGCGCCGCAGCCCAGCAGGAGTTTCACCCCACGGTGGCTGACGTGGAAGAGTCGCCCCACGTTCGACCCGATGGCGCTGCCGGTGGAGGCGATGGGTGCCTCGAGACCGACGCTGCCGCCGAAGGCCACGGTGAGGGTGGATGCCACCAGGGAGGAGTACATATTGCGGGGAGGGAGGGCTCCTTTCTTGCGCGAAATGGAGAGCAGGACACTGGGGATGCCATGGCCGATGTCGCCTTTGATGACATAGCGGACAAAGAGGACGGTGAGCAGGATGCCCACCAAGGGGGCAAAGAGGATGAGAATGTTGCCGCCCCCGGTGGCGAAATGTGCGCCGCCGATGTCCATGACAAACCGGCCAGAGAGGTGGACAACCGTTTTGAGCAGCACGGCTGCCAAGCCGCTCAGCACACCCACAACCACACTGAGAAGGAGCAGATAGTTCTGTTCCGACACATGGTGCAAGCGCCAAATGAACAGCTTCTTATATAAAACCGCAAACTTTGACATAACGTATAATGATTTGCAAAGGTACAAAAAAATAATCATACCACAAAACAGAAAAATGACACAAAGGGGCTGAACCTGCCGTAAAGTACACAATAATTGCCGAATCGGCGCGTTAAGCTATTTTGAGATTTAAGAATAGAACTAACATGCGGAGCCGCTCCGCCAAAAAGACAGATATGAGACAACCACATCACCCTTTGCTCCGGGCATGGCGCCATGCCGCCATCGTAGCCGCCATGGCGTCCACCTTGTTCGCCTCGTGCGTATCAATGAGAGAGTATGAATCGCTCCAGTCGCAATACAGCCAAACCATGAAAGGATGGAACCTTTCGAAACAGGAGCTGCAAGAGTTGCGCGAGGAGAACGCCGAGCTGGTGCGTCAAGGGCAGGCCATGACGGTGGCCATGAGCGACATGACTGCCGCCCGCCAGGAATGTGAGGCCACAGTGGCTTCCATCAACCGCTCGTATGCAGCCTTGCAGCTGCGCTACGACACCACGGTGGAGAACTACATGCAACAGCTGACCGGCAAAAGCCGCGACCTGTCGAAGGTGAACAACCTCCTGAACCAGCGCACACGGGAGCTGAACGAGAAAGAGAAAGCTTTCAAAGTCAGGGAGCAGTCGTTGCTGACCCAGCAGCGCGAGCTGGAAAGCCGCCAGCGCGAGCTGGAGCAGAACACCACCGACGCCACACAGGCATTGCAAGCAAAAGAGAAGGAGCTGGAAAGCCTGCGGAGCGCGGTGGCACGGGCCTTGGTGGGATTTGCCGACAAGGGGCTACAGGTGGAGACCAAAAACGGGAAGGTGTATGTGTCGATGGAAGACAAGCTGCTGTTTGCACCCGGCAGCTGGACGGTGTCGGCCAAGGGGGTGGAGGCCATCAAACGGCTGGCCAAGGAGCTGGAGGAACACACCGACTTGAACATCATGGTGGAAGGGCATACGGACAACGACGCCTACAGGGGGTCGACAGCGGTGAAGGACAACTGGGATTTGAGCGTGATGCGGGCCACGGCCATCGTGAAACTGCTGTTGAAAGAGGGATCCGCCATCAATCCCCAGCGGGTGGAGGCTGCCGGCCACGGCGAGTATGCGCCCAAAAAGCCTAACACCTCGGCCGCCAACAAGGCCGCCAACCGCCGCACGGAGATTATCCTCACACCTCATTTGGAGGATATCATGCAGATGATAGCCCATTGAGTGAAACTTTTTCACTCCGACCGAGCAGCTTGATTATCGCGTGATTTTCAGCCCACTGCACGACCACCACACCTTGCGCGGGCTCTCTCTGATGAAAAAAAATTCCGACAGACTGTAGTTTTTTGCCCGCTGGAGCGTTTATTAGGCAAATGACACGGAAAGAATACAACGACACGGTGAAGCTATGGGCAGACGATGTGTACCGGTTTTCGGTGCACTGCTGCAGCGACAGCGAGATGGCCAAAGACGGAGTGCAGGAGGCTTTCGCCGCGTTGTGGGAGCAGCGGGAGAGGGTGAGTGTGGAGAAGGGGAAGCCTTTCTTGTTGACGGTGGCCCACAACTGGGTCATGAGTCAGCACCGCCACCAGAGGGTGCATGAGGAGAACGCCGAGGCGCTGAGAGGTGAGGAGGTGGCCGAGCCGGACGTGGCATTCGATTTGCGCGAAGCGTTGCAGAAGGCGGCGGCCAAGTTGCCGGAGATTCAACGGTCAGCCTTGATGCTGAAGGATGTGGAGGGGTTCAGCTGCCGTGAGATAGGCGAGATTCTGCACCTGACGGAAAGCCAAGTGACGGTGTATCTTTTCCGGGCACGGGTATCGATGAGAAAAACATTAATTGCTTTAGGCTATGACAATAACAAGTGACAATTACGAAGAGTGGTTCTACCGCTATGCCGAGGGCGAGCTGGACGCAGAGCAACGGGCAGCGGTGGAGGCCTTTGCGGCGCAACATCCCGCGCTGGCCGAGGAGCTTGCGCTCTACAGCCCCAGCCTGAAGATGGAGGCTGCGCCGATGGTCTATGCCGACAAGGAGAGCCTCTTGCGGACGCAGCCCCGCACCATAGTCTTGTGGCGGTGGGCAGCGGCGGCATGCACGGCCGGCATACTGCTGGCCGGGGTGTGGCTGTTCGGCTTTGGGGGCCATGAGGAAAGTCCCATGGTGGCCGAAGTCACTTTGCCGCAGCCCAGCATGACTCGCACTTATACGGTCACGCCCGCTCCCACGGCACAGGCTAAGGCGGTCGCGACCACAATGAAAAGGAGCGCTGTGGCCAAGCCGATAACGCGCGTTCCCTCCCCTACCCTTTCCGAACCGGCAAGGGAAAACGGGACAACATCCGCACCGCAACACACTGCAGAGGAGGCTGTTCCACAAACTGACATGACTCAGACCGAGCCGACCGCGGTGGCAGAGCCTGTGGTCGTTATCCATCATGAAATCTATGTGACGGCCAGCGCCGAACCCGTCATCGTGCAGGAAGAGACTTTCCCCGACACACCTGAATCGGGGATTGAAGGCCTCCGCGCTTTGGGTCGTGGGTTCACTGCACGGCTCAGGGCTGAAGCCCTCCAAACTGAGAGCAAAGCCCGGGTTGCGCTGGCATCGCTTTAACCTATCAACAATCGGACATCAAACAATAGTAAGTGAAACATAAAAGTAAACGGTTATGAAAAGCAGATATTTTTCATTAGCAATGGTGCTGGCATGCGGACTGGGATTAGCCTCACACGCCGCCCCCAACTGTGCACCTTCCTACAACCCAGGAGACACCTCACAACACATTGCCTCCGTGCAAAATCAGGCAACACGGCAAGATGGTTCCCACCGCCTGATACCGAAGCTCCCGCACCTCTCGTCCATCAAGCCTAACGGCAAAGACGACACCATCAACATGTACCGCATCACGTTTGTCAGTCCTATCAACGAGATCGTTCTGAATGATTTTTGCAACCTGAAAGTGGTGCCGGACACGGCCAACTTCCTCACCTACGCCAATTCTTCAAAGAAGATTGCAGATCATAAGTCATTCACTTACAAATTGCTCTCAAATGGTGTGCTGACCATTGAGGGGCTTGCCAGCTCACGGCAGCTGGAGCTGCACCTGACCATGGGCAACCAGTTGGCCATCCGGACCAACGATTTCTCTAATGCCTTTGTGCAAATCAACAGTCCCCTTTTGCTGCTCAGCATCAAGACCAACGACTACAGTAATGTCTTTGTGACAACTGAGGAGGACTCCATCCGATCCACTACCGTCAGTATCGTCACCAACGACTTTTCCAACGCCTCCATTAAGAGCCCCGTCGCGACAAGTGTGCTGAAGTTGAAATCCTACGACTTTTCGAATATTCAGCTGCCGGATTGCAGTGCCCATCAGGTGTTCAGGTCTCAAAGCGAGGAGAGCAATATCCGCACGGGCAAACTGCACAGCTATTCCACCTATGACCTTGAAGACTTCGACGAAGGGATGAAAGAAGTGAAACCTACCACGAAACCGACTCCCCAAAAGCCCTCGTTTTTCCACGACGGAGGATGGGAGTTCGGCTTTGCATGGGCTTTCACCAACTGGGGCAGAACACCCTGGAGCGCATTGAACCCGACCAGCGGTCCTTACGGACTGGGCACAACGTTTTCTTCCTATCAGCTGGAGCTGGTATACTACCCTCTCTGCACCAGGCACTTCAAGTTTGGAATGGGGCTGGGCTATGGCTCAAATGTCTACCGCTTCAGCGACCACTATGTGACACTTGTCCCACCGGTGGACGGTGTGGCAGGCGATTTCCTGACAGAGGACCGCACGGACGCCAAGTGGAACAGCCGCATGGTGGCACGGTATGTGACGATGCCTATCTCCATCGTATGGCAGCCTAACGTGACGAGCGACTTCAGCATCGGGCTGGCCGCCATTCCGGGCGTGAACTACGCCAGCCGCAACACGGGCCTGAAACACAAGGGGGAGTCGACCACCAACCAAGCCAAGATGACGGATGTGGAGAACATGTCAGCGGTGATGAACCCTCTGCAACTCGACGCACGGCTGTCGCTGAACTACAACTATTTCTCTGTATTCGTCCAGATGTCCACCCTGCCTGTGATGAAAAACATGGAGAAGGATGTCTACCCCATCAAGCTGGGCTTTATATTGAGACTCTATGACGATTAAAAAAGAACACTCTTTAAGGTACAAAAACATAACACAAGAGGCACTCCCGACGGGGTGCCTCTCTATTGTTTGCGCCGACGGGAGGGCAGTGGGTCCTCGGGTTTCTGGCGGTCGCCCAGCAGCCGACGGGCTCCAAGGTATCGCTTGGCATAATAGGGTTCGGTGGAATAGGAGATTATCACGCCCGTGGAGGTGGCGGCATGGATGAAGCGGAAAACACCTGTGGCGGTGTCGACCTCGGTCACAATGCCTGTGTGGCCGACCCCTCCCTTGCCCGAACGTCCTTGAAAGAAGACGAGGTCGCCACGTTGCAGCTGTTTGCGGTCGTTGATGCTGCGACCCAAGCGCGATTGCGGCACAGAGCCGCCCGGGAGGGTGAAGCCGAATTTCATGTAGACATAGCGTGCGAAGCCCGCACAGTCGAATACCTTGGGGCCTTTGCCGCCATAGCGATAGGGTTTGCCGAGATGCAGTTTCGCCTCTTCGATAAGGAGGTCGGCGGAATCGAGCATCGACTCAATGATATTGGCATTTCGGAAATTGTAGAGCTGCAAGCCGTCGGATGGCAGCTGGATGGTGGAAAGAAAATTGTTGGCAGCCCACACCCGTGGAGTGGCAGCCTGCTCGGAGCCCGGTTGTTCCTGACTATAGGCAGTGCCGCAGCCATAGCCAAGCAAGAAAAACAGTGCGATAGCCTTCCTCTTGAACGACATAGGCTATACGTTATTGCCGGGCAGGCTCTGGGGTTGGCTAACTGTGGGGGCGGTCTTTTCGCTATATACATCCAAGGCCACAATCACTGCCGTGAAGGCCCAGAAGGGCACGGAGAGCTTATCGGTGTCAAGGAAATTGTTGAACACACCGTGGATGTAGTAGGTGAGAAGGCTGAGCGTGAAGGCCAAGGCCATATTGGCCACGTGCCTGTCGCGGGCAGTGCGGTAGACCCGCACGCCTGTAGCAAAAGTGGACATGAACAACGCCACCACCAAGACCACACCCGGCACCCCCTGCTCAGTCAGGGGGCCGATGTATTCGCTATGGGCGTTGCCCAGGTTGCCGGCATTGGTGCTGATGGTTGAAAGCTGATAGCTGCGTTGGTAGCTGGCATAGAGGAACTGGTAGGTGCCGGGGCCACACCCCATAACCGGACGCTCCTTCCACATGCGGAGAGCCGCTGCCCAACGGTTGAGTCGCTCAAGGTTGCTGGCATCGGTGGAGATGTTGGATATACTCTTAATCTGTCCGGCCAGGTCGTAGGAGCTGTCCTGGTGGTTTTTCCCCAGCTTGTAGAGGACGTCGCTTTGATAAACAAAGAACACCCCCACCATAAGGCCAAACAGCATCACCATCCACTTCACTTTCATCCCCATCCGAATCAATACGTATACACCTATCGCACCCAGCACACTGAGCCATGCCGCGCGGCAATAGGAGAAGAACAATCCCACCACCAAGAGGGCCATTATGGCAAAAGACAAGAGGCGACCCCACCCCTTGCTGTTGCGGCTGAAGATGAAATAGAATGCCGCCGGGAGAAACAGAGCTATCACACACCCGTAAGCCGTATGGTCGTTATAGAAGGGTTTCATCACACGGTGGAGCGTCTGGAGGTCGCTGAAGTTGCCTACGGTCTTGGCCGTGGCTATGAGGACGACAGCTATCAGCCCTATGGCATAGCACCAGAAGAACTGACGTATGCGCCTCTTGTCGCGGAAGATCTGTGCTGCGGCAAAGAAGAAGGGGACGACAAACCAGAGCCGCGCCAACCAATATTTGAACGACACAAAAGGAAGCTGCGAAGTGCAGGTGGATATAAGCATCCACACCATGGAGGCAATGAGGAGAATCGAGACGGGGTGTTTCAGCAACCGGAGGTCGTAGCTGCGCGACGCCAACACGCGGAAAAAGAACATCAGCGTGAAGAGTATCATCATCGGCTCGACCGGCATAGAAAGCTCCATCTTCGGCATCAAGGCGATGTTGATGGCAAAGGGGGTGAACAGAGCCATGCTCAGCAGACCCGTCTCAAAGCGTGTGACGAACAGCAGGAGCACCAGCCCGCCCAACGGAATGAGCGAGAGGTAATAAAAGTCCTTCAGCAAAAGCACGGAGTTGGCCACGGCAAACAACAATGTTGCCGCGACGGCCACTACAGCCGACCTATTCTTCTTATACCAGTCCCTGATATTCAAAACATAAGATTCATTGTTACACCATTTCCGCGCAGTGCATGGTCATTACTCCTCCTCTTTTGGCTTGATGGCATCCATGCAGAGAAGAACCAAAATGCACATCACCACAGAGCCCAAGGAACCCAGGGCCACAATGACTATACGTTTGGGATAGGCTTTCTTGTCGGGAGCCACAGCCTCGTCGAGAAGGAACTTATAGCTCACATTCTCGTTCACGTCCACTTGCGTCTGGGCGGCACGTGTCTGGAGGTCGGCCAGCTCGTGGCACTTGTCATTGATGAGCTGGGTGAGACCCAATTGGTACTGTGGGTTGCGACGCAGGCTGTCCTGCAAGTCTTTTATCTCCTGTCCCAAACGGTCGCACACACCCTGCACCAAGTCGGCGGCGTTTTGGGCGCGGGCATGGTGGATGCGGTGGCACACCGTGTCATAATTGGCAGCTATGAAGTTGGCCATATCGGCAGCCCACTGGGGGTCGACATCCAGCACGGACACCTCCACCCCGAGGTACTCAGTCCGCTTCACATTCACGTTGCCACGATACTGCTCATGGAGCTTGAACATCTTGTGGGGGTCGTTGGGATTGATGCCGTAGTGCTCCAACAGGTTGAACCGGCGGCACACATCGCGCTCCATCGACTCGGAGGAGAGAATCTGGATGCAATACTCACAGTCGCGCTCTATTCCATAGTCCATAAAGTCAAGGCTGTAGTGGTAATCCATAACGGCCTTGCTCAGACGGTTGGAATTGGTCGGGAACAGCGTGGCTGTAGCCTTAAAACGAGGTGTGATGAATAAAGAAACCGCAATCGACACCACCAGGGCGATGATAAACACCCAAAGCAGCAGCTTCCACCACTTCTTGAAAAAACGGAGCGTTGCATTGTGGTCGTAGTCGTTTCCAAAGGTCTTATTAGGCATAAAGCATGTGTTTGTTTGTTCTGAATAGAAAATAACCTCTAACGGGGTTTCTCACCCCGAAAAAGCACTCTACTAACGGCGGATGAACAATAATATTGCCCCAAGTGCGAAAAAGATTGCCCACAACGGCCCTGAGTGCCTTCTTCCACCCCCCTGCCCCAGCACAAACCCCTCTCGGCCACCGGGCTCCGCACAAACGAGACACACCCGCCGCAACGGCCACCCGCGGGCATATCCTCCAACAACTATGAACCACTCTCCATCACTCCAAAGGGGAGGAACTTCCGCAACGCCATACAAGCCGTAGGCGCAACAGGATGATCATAAAGCACCGCGGCACTGCCATCAGAACGCCAAAGGGCAACGACGCCACACGGCAAGGGAGGTGAAAAAAAAGAAGCGTGTGCCTCCTGAGAAAGGAAAGCACACGCTTTAGGATGCCAGAAGAGGCGTGGAGCTTAGGACTCGACGTTCTTCTCGATGGCCAATTTGCCTCTGTAGTACCCGCACTCGGGGCAAACATGGTGATACATTACTGGAGCGCCGCAATTGCTGCATGTGGTGAGCTGGGCTTTCTCCAAACTGTCGTGTGTTCTGCGCTTCGCTGTGCGAGTCTGCGAGAATCTGTGTTTTGGATGTGGCATATTATTACTATTTTTATTTGTTTATTTTTCTAACAAACTTTTGAGGGCATCCCAACGGGGGTCGGTCTCGGCCTGGTCCTGCTGGGATTCCTCTGACTCAATACGCTCATCGGAGATATATTTGAGCATCTCGCTGTCGCACTCGCCCTCAGGGTGGACGTGCTGCATGGGGATTCTGACGGCCACATACTCGTACATCCATTGGGCCAGGTCTATTTTGTAGGCGTTCTCCGGGAGGAATACCACATCCTCATCGTCGGTGGTTTCGGTATCGCTGAATTTGACGCACAAGGTGTCGTCACCTTCAACGGGTATTTCCATCTCGCCCAAGCAGCGGTCGCAGGTGGTCTTCAGTTTGCCTTTGAAAGAAAAATTGAAGAGCAGCATGCGCTCCCGTTTCTCCAAAATGACCTTAAAATCGACCGTTCCTTCCTTAATTTCGTCGTTTTGATAGGCTTCAAAGAAGGTGCTGTCCAGCGTAAAATCATACTCGTATTTACCTAATTTCAAGCCGCTAAACTGCACAACGGTATCGACTATAGGCTTCATCTTCGCGTTCGTATTGAGTTTGCAAAGTTACGACTTTTTTTTCACATAGCATAATTTTATTCCACTATTTTGCAAAATAAGTTGAATGTCCCTATCGAAATGAGGGGTAAAGAGAGGTCTGACGCACCGGAGATGAGGGTTGTTCTGTCCCCTTCCGCTACCGGCAAAAAACTTGGCCGACACGGAGGCAGGTGCGTGGCAGTAGGCAGGGCTGACTACTTGCGGCGCTTGCGGTTGAACTTACCCAGGTAGAAGGAGAAGAAGGGCTTGGGGTCATGCTTGTTCCAAAGGTAGTGGCTGTCCGCCCCAAAGAAGTCTTTCAGCCATTTGAAGAGGCTTATTTTGCCCGTCTTGACATAAGTGTTGAAATCTTTTGGCTCGTTGAGGGCGGTAAAGTAGTCGCGCGTGGGATGCAGGCCGTCCACGGAGTGGAGCAGTGTGGCTTTGGCCCATTCGTATGGCAGGTTGATGCCTCCGACGGTGCTGGCATAGTTGGAGAGGGCATGACGGAAGTTGATCTCGAGGAAGACCAGACTGCCATCTTTCTTTTCGAGGAACTCAATCTCAAAATTGCCGGTGAAACCAATCTTTCGCAGCAGGCGCACGATCATGGCGTCGAGGTCGTCGTCCTGATATGTCCTGTAGTAGCAATAGCTGCCGTAGGCGCTGTCCGTGAAACGGAAATACTGGCGTTTGAAGGGGAGGTATACTATCTGGCCGCCGTCGATGGAAAAGCCTTGCATCGAAAGCTCGTTCTTTTTCTCGACATATTCCTGCACGAGGAGGCTTTTGCTGACCATCTGCTTATAGGCCTCGGCCAGGGACTCCGGGTCGTGATAAATGCCCACATCGCGTTTCCATCCTTCCTCATAGGGGTTGAGGGTTTTGGTTATGACGGGGTAGTGCAGGTGTTGCGGCAGCTGTCCCGGAACAAGGACCTCGCTGTTGGCGATGGTGAAGCCGCATTCCTGGGCCGCCTGACATATATTGTTCTTGTCCATGAAGTAGGTGACACGGCCCTGCTCTCCGGCATTGAAGAAATAGAACCCCCCTTTCAGTTCATCATAATGGAGGTCCAGCAAGCTTTGGTGGTTGTCATCACTCGTGTAGACAAACGGGGGGCACTGGCGATCGACCATCTGGAGAAGGGCGCTCAGACTCTCGTCGAAGGACTTCGTCACAATAAGCTTACCCACATAACGACATTTCGACACGATGGGGATATGGCCTTCATCTATCAGTATCACCGTGGGGCGGAGTCCTACCTCGCCCAGGCTGCGGAGGATGGAGACGGCATTTATATTGTCGCCACAAAGCACAATATGCTGATGGCGCTTTACTTCAGGTATGGCCTCTGTTTTTTTCATGATGTGTAGTATTTCTGACTCCCGGCGGGGCAGACAACTCCCCGGTCGGACATCCTTACTTCTTTTTCACTACCGAACGGTATGCCTTATACAGCGTGTGCACCAACGGGTTGCGCCAGCTTTTGAGGTCTACAACCACCTGCCCCTTATACTGGTTGAGGGTGTGCATCCCCTCATATTTCCGGCGGTTGGGAGGGAAGAGGGTTTTGCCTGGGCGGAGTGCGAGCTTTCCTTCGTCGAGCACCATTTTCTTCAGGCACACACCGCCGCCATAAGTAGTGGTGCAGTCCTGCGTGGGGCAGTAGATGTCGCCTTGATAGGCAAAGGGCTGTCCCGCCAGACGGTTGTCAGCCTGGGTGGAAAAATCCGAGTGGGAACGGACAAACTTGTTGGCCTGCTCGTCCCAGTCGTAAATGTCCAGATGGAAATCATCCTGATAGCTCCCCAACAGCTGCCGATGGCCCATGAGGTCGGTGATGGATGCATCCCACACAGCATCGTCGCAGATGCTCTGCACAAAGGTAGGCACATCGCGCTGAACATCATATTCGTAAAGGTTCAGTTTGCCCTCATGACAATTCTCGGGATAGATGTATACCTTGCCGTTCTCGCGCAATATGTTCGGGAAGCTGAGATGGGTGCCTGTGTCGAGCACTATGTCGAACTTCTCGATGCACATCGATGCCCTGTCCACCACCAGCCGGGCTATCCGGCCATAGGCCTTGGGATTGGCAAAGTGCAGTTCTTCGGCCAGGACGATAATCTTGTCGTCGGTCACGTCGAGGATGAAGGGGTCGGCAAACCAGCGGTCAGTATACGGGTTCTTGACAATATCGACTTGGAAAGGACCATCGGCAAAAAGGGCATCGATTCCGCCTTTGACGAAAGCGATATCCCATTTCTTCTTGATAAGCTTTGACATAAGTGCTGATATGAGTATTTGCTTGCTATATAAAAAAAGAAAGTCTCGCCCTTTGAGGGGCGAGACTTTAAGAGGGTTGTCTTACTGGCGTGAGGCAAGCAGCAGTTCCATCATCTTGATGGCGCTCTCGCTGATCACGGTGCCGGGGCCAAAAATACAAGCAGCACCCGCCTGGAACAGGAAGTCATAGTCCTGCGGGGGAATAACGCCACCCACAACCACCATGATGTCTTCGCGGCCCAGCTTTTTAAGTTCTTCGATCACCTGGGGCACGAGGGTCTTATGTCCAGCGGCGAGAGAGCTGACGCCAAGGATGTGGACATCGTTCTCGACAGCCTGCTTGGCTGCCTCGGCGGGCGTCTGGAAGAGGGGACCCATATCCACATCGAAACCGAGGTCGGCATAGCCTGTGGCCACCACCTTGGCTCCACGGTCGTGACCGTCCTGTCCCATCTTGGCCACCATGATGCGGGGACGGCGGCCTTCGAGCTTGGCAAATTCGTCGGTCAGAGCTTGTGCTTTCTTGAAGCTGTCGCTATTCTTGGTTTGTGAACTATACACGTTGCTGATAAGATTAATCTTTGCTTTGTAACGGCCATATACTTTCTCGAGGGCATAGCTGATCTCACCCAGCGAGGCGCGCTTGCGTGCGGCATCGATAGAGAGCTCAAGCAGGTTACCCTTGCCCGTCTTGGCGCACTCGGTGAGGGCATTGAGTGCGGCCTGGACATCATCGTTGTTGCGCTCGGCGCGGAGCTTGGCAAGGCGCTCAATCTGTGCCTTGCGGACAGCGGTGTTGTCCACCTCGAGGGTCTCAATGGGATCCTCATGGTCGAGGCGGTATTTGTTGATACCCACAATCGTGTCCACATTGCTGTCGATGCGGCTCTGTTTGCGGGCGCTGGCCTCTTCGATACGCATCTTGGGCACTCCGCTCTCAATGGCCTTGGCCATACCGCCCAGCTTCTCCACCTCCTGGATGTGAGCCCATGCACGGTGGGCAATCTCATGGGTGAGGGTTTCGACATAGTAGCTGCCAGCCCACGGGTCGACCACACGGCAGATGTTGGTCTCCTCTTGGAGGTAGATCTGGGTGTTGCGGGCAATACGTGCGCTGAAATCGGTAGGCAGTGCGATGGCCTCGTCCAAGGCGTTGGTGTGCAGACTCTGCGTGTGGCCGAGGGCGGCGCCCATGGCCTCGATGCAGGTGCGTGCCACATTATTAAAGGGGTCCTGCTCCGTGAGCGACCAGCCGGAAGTCTGGCAGTGCGTACGCAGGGCAAGCGATTTGGGATTCTTGGGGTTGAACTGGTTCACAATCTTAGCCCAGAGCATACGGGCAGCACGCATCTTGGCTATCTCCATGAAGTGGTTCATGCCCACTCCCCAGAAGAAACTGAGGCGCGGAGCAAAGTCGTCGACACTCATGCCGGCATTGATACCTGCGCGCAGGTACTCCAGTCCGTCGGCCAGGGTGTAGGCCAGCTCGATATCGGCAGTGGCGCCAGCCTCCTGCATGTGGTAGCCCGAGATACTGATGCTGTTGAACTTGGGCATGTGCTTGGAGGTATACTCGAAGATGTCGGCAATAATCTTCATCGAAGGCAGCGGGGGATAGATGTAGGTGTTGCGCACCATGAACTCCTTCAGGATATCGTTCTGGATGGTGCCCTGCAGCTGCTCCTGCGGCACGCCCTGCTCCTCGGCGGCAATGATATAGAACGCCAGGATGGGCAGCACAGCTCCGTTCATGGTCATCGACACGGACATCTTGCCGAGGTCAATCTGGTCGAACAGAATCTTCATGTCGAGGATGCTGTCCACAGCCACACCGGCCTTGCCCACATCGCCCACCACGCGCTCGTGGTCGCTGTCATAGCCACGGTGTGTGGCCAGGTCGAAAGCGCAGCTCAAGCCCTTCTGACCGGCGGCGATATTGCGGCGATAGAAAGCGTTAGACTCCTCGGCCGTCGAGAATCCGGCATACTGGCGGATGGTCCACGGGCGCATCACATACATGGTGCTGTAAGGGCCACGCAGATAAGGAGCGATGCCTGCGGCATAGTTCAGATGCTCCATCCCGGCCAGATCGGCCTTGCCGTACACAGGCTTCACGTCAATCTGTTCGGGAGTCTTCCAACTCTTTTGGATATTATTCTCCTGCTCCCATTTCACAAAGGATTCTTTGTTTTCGCTGGTCGCACGAAAGTCTACTTTTGAAAAGTCTGGTCTCATTATCAGTATATTAATTCATTATTTCCATTGATGCACAGGATGCAAATATAAACATTTTTTTTGATATAAAGAAAAAAGAACCGCATCCGGCGACAAAAAGGGATGCTCGGCGGGGCTTTCAATCCCTGCGGCTAAGGATAGCCAGCAGGCGGATAAAGATGTTGATGATGTCGAGATAGATGTCGAGAGCGCAGTCTACGGCATTGTCCACCGTCTTGGGATACACCTGCGACTTGGCAACGTCGTAGCCGATATAGGCAGAGAAAAGGATAACAAAAATCCAGTCGAAAGCGGCACCCGTATAGTGGAACAGGAACGTGGCCACCAACTCGGCCACTATGCCCACTATCAAGGCGATAAACAGCGTGCGTCCCATCCCCATGAACACATTGGGGGCCACCAAACCCAGGAGGGTCATTGTGGCGGTGACGATGCCAGTGAGCAGCAGCGCCTTCGTCACTATGGCCACCGGAACACCCGGCAAAATCAAGCACAGCATCACACCGATGGGCAGCACCAGCAGATTATAGCCCAGAAAACTGAGCCACGGGTTGGTGGAGCGGGCGCTGATGACCACCCCGGCAATGGCCAGCACGAAATAACCCACAAACAGCCACAGCGGGCTGACGCCCGACAGGAGCCGCACTATCGGCAGGGTGAAGTAATGCACCATCACCGCATTGACCAGAAATCCCCACATCAGCGTGAGCAGCATGACGGCGTTGTAGGTGCGGACAGAGATTTGGTCGCCCAGGCCGGAATTGAGGCGCTCTTCTTTCCGCGCACTGAAAACTGAGAGCGAATTGCTTTGTTCCATATTGCGTTAGTCGTATAGTTTAATTAATGTCGTATTGTTTTATCGTTTGCCGAACGGCTTTTCCGATGCCGGCAGGCGGGAGGCCTTTCACACCCCCGTGGCTGAATTGAGGTCGTCCGACATCTGCTGATACTTCGCGGCCAATTCCGTCTTCCCCATCTCGGCATAGACCTGGCTGAGGTAGTACGCCGCCGTGAAGTCCTCATCGTCATCCTCCAACGCCTGGAGGTAGCAGCGCTCGGCATTCTCCAAGTCGTGCATATTGCCATACACAACCCCCTTCTGGCATGCCACGCCATAATAGTCGGGGTTCAGCTCCAGCACTTTGTCGAAAGCATCCAGCGACTGCTGATACACCGGCCTCACAGCCGATATGTCCACCCGGATGGTCACCCCCTCCGCGTCGCCCGGCTGGGGGTCGTCGCCATGCTCCCGGTCGTACTGCATCTCAGCCTTCCTCACAGCCAGCTCTTCATAGTGCAGTGCCGACTGGTTCAGCGAAATGCCCAACTCAAACCACAACTCGGCATCGTCGGGCGTCTTCTCCAACTCTTTGCGCAGCCTGACCACCTCGTCCGACCCCTGTGCAGTAATCTGCTCCAGCTGCCGTTGCAGGGCTGTCTCCATGGCTTCGGGTGTCAATGTCTTGAAAATGTCCATCTTTATGCTTTTAATATAGCCGCCTCGTCAAGGCGTGTTCACGATTGATTGAAAATGCAAATATACACATTTTTTTTAATCCATCAGTTTTTTCCCCTCAGCGCGGCGGACCATGGTCCGCCGCGCCTCGGTCACGACTGCCACGAGCGGATGTCGCCATAGTCCATGTCGTCCACCAGCAGGCGGCCTTTGGTCACATGTCCCAGAAAACAGCAGTTGATGCGAGCCTCGTCCATCTTGAGCAGGAAAAAGTCGTCCTGCCGTTCGGGCAGCGACACGACGAACCTGCCCGCCTCCTCGCCGAAAAGGAACGCGTCGAGGCGGATTTCGCGGCAGGTGAGTATGTCGAAGCCCACCTTGCCCCCGCAGCCCTGCACCAGTGCCGCAAACAGTCCCCCCTGCCCTATGGGGCGCAGCGAGGTGATGACGTCGCCGTCGAACAGGCTGCCCAATATCAGCTCGAGGTACTCTATATCCTCCTCCACGGTGGTCATCTTCACCGGGTCCGCCACGATGTGGAGACAACGGCGGGCATACTCCGAGTCGAGAAACTGCGTACTCACGTTGCCCACCATGTAGAGCAGCTCGCTGCGTCCAAAAGGCTTGCGCCGCCCGTCGGGGTCGACTACGGCCGGGGTGCTACGCACCACCTCGTGAGCCAGGGCAATGCAGTCCTTCACCCGGGGCTCGCGGATGTCCTTGTGCGTGGTGTCGGTGCCGGTGTAGAGGTACTCGTGCTTCTCCACCACATGGTGCTGCCCCTTCAGCCAGCCGTAGAGGCTCTGCTGCCGCCCGTTGGCCTCCCACATGGCCAGCAGCGTGCTCAGCTCCTGCACCGTGGGCATACGCCCAATGATGCCCATCACCTCCTCGAAGGCGGGACGGCTGATGCCCATGGCCTCCATGATTTCGGGCGAGACCAGCTCCTCGCCGTGCATGTTTTCCTCACTCATTCCTTTATGCTTGTTCTTGTCTTCGGCTCATAACGCATGCCCCATTTTTTTATTGCCCCAAGCAACAAAAGCCTGCTAATATCAAAAAAAAATGTATCTTTGCAGTGTCAATCTCCCGAGCCCTTGATGGGTAAGTGGGTGGGAGACAGAACATAGTAAAAAGAGACGTTGAGCGAAACGTTTTATCTGCGGCTCGTGAATCTCGCAAATTCTATAATCATGTCGCGATAAAGCAATTGCCTCCGTCCATGGGTGCGTAATACATAGTTCTTATGTATATACGTCTGCGTGGGCTTCGGCATTGTTTATCCTACATGATTGGGCATGCGAGAGCCTCACGAGCGGGATAGACGATGAGTTTAGATACCCGCGCTTCTTTTTTATATGCTTCTTCGGTTCAGCTTATTAGTTTCGGCGCAGGTATCCGCCAGAGTTTTTAAAACATCGAACAACATGATGAAACAAAAACAAAGTTCAAAGGAGTACCTTGCTCCTATGGTTGAAGTGCTTGCAGCCCGCGTGGAACGCGGCTTCCAGACCAGCGGCACCGAGCTGCTACCCACGGGCAGCAACGAGAACCTCATCAGCAGTGGCGAGGTGCACGGCGGCAGCGACTTCGACTAACCGCCCGATGCCGCCGGGGCTGCGCACCTCCCCGCACGGCTTCATTGCCAAGTGAATGATTAGAGTTTACTTCTATATTCACAGTGCGCAAGAAAGAAAATGGAAACAAAATAGAAACCAACAAGAAACAAAACAAAAATGAAAAGAACATTAGTAAGCCTGTTGAGCCTTTTGGCTCTAACCAGCCTCTTCACCATCACCTCCTGCCAGAAGGACGCCACGGGCGACGGCACTCAGTTCCGCGCCACGATGGAGGGCTGCGCCGCCCGCGACGGCAAGACCATCCTCGACGAAACATTTCTCCACCTCAACTGGGTTGAGGGCGACCAAGTGGCCATCTACGGCACAGCCGGACGCGGCCTCTATTCGGCCACACCCCAAACTCCGGCCACCACAGCCGTGTTCGACAACGTGAGCGGAACGACCGGCGACGGCCCCTTCCGCGCCTTCTACCCCGCCTCGCTGACCTCGGACGGCGCAACCGTCACCCTGCCCGCCACGCAGACCTACGAGGTGAACTCCATCCACGAGTTTCCGATGTATGCCGAAAGTGCCACCAACCAGCTGGCTTTCAAAAACCTCTGCGGCGCACTACGGCTGATTCTCGTTGAGGCCAACACCAACATCACCAGCATCTCCATCACGGCCAATACTGCTATTTGTGGCGACTACGCCGTCAGCTATGTGAACGATGTGCCTTACCTCAGCTACACCGGCAACGGCTCGAACACCGTCACCATGAATTTCTCCACGCCCCTGTCCATAGGCGATACTGGCAGATACTTCTACTTTGCCCTGCCCGCCTTCGACTCGCTGAAAAGCATCACCATCACCACCGATGACGGCCGTTATTGCACCAAGACCGTGAAGAGCAACGTCTGCATCAACGTGCAGCGCAGCGAGATGACCACAATCGTGTTCTTGGACAACGACATGGACTTTGTCGAGCCGCTGCCTGAAGGTGCTTTGCCCGGCCTGTTCTCGGTGAGTCTCACCCAGCAAGTACGCTTCTCGAAGGGCAACCTGCAGTACCAGGCCAGCACCGACACTTGGCGTTTCGCCGAGAACCAGTACGATTATGTGGGTTACACCAACAGTAACATCAGTGCTTCCTACAGCGGCTGGATTGACCTCTTCGGGTGGGGTACAGGAAACAACCCCACGCTTGCCTCTACCAACTATTTTGATGATTACAGGACTTTTGTTGACTGGGGTGAGAACACCATCAGCAACGGCGGCAGCGAAACCTCCGCTTGGCGCACACTGAGCAAAGACGAATGGGCTTATCTTTTGTGGGCTCGCAACAACGCCTCTGGCAAGTATGCAGTGGGCAATGTCAATGATGTACACGGAATGATACTATTGCCGGACAGCTGGGTATTGCCTGAGGGCTGTACATTCAATGCCGGCTGTCCCTCGGGAGGAGCTCAAGACTGGTCGCATAACACCTATACTCTTGCCCAATGGGCAGCAATGGAGGCAGCAGGAGCCATCTTCTTGCCCACTGCGGGCGATCGCGTGGGGACGAATACGAGTATGAGTGTTAGATATCCTCTCAGCAATAATGGATACTATTGGACATCTACGCCCGGCGATGATAGTGATGACAGTGATATCGGCGCATACTACTTGTTCATCGACTATTATGAATGCCTGATTGACAACGACTACAGCCGCGTCAGCGGTCGGTCAGTCCGCCTTGTCCAAGACAACAATTAATCACAACTTTAATCCTTTAGTTTATGGATGCTTGTACCTGCACTTTCAATATTGTTTCGCTGGTGATTAGTGCCATCACCATGGTCTGTTCAATCTTCATGCTAATCGGTGTGATACCTCCCATTAAGCGTATTAGTCTCAGTCTTATGTTGGAAACAACAAAGTACCACCTCTACATGAAATACTTTTACAATGAGGAAAGGCGGAATCCTGAATCGGAAGCGTTCAAAGACGCAGTACGGGATGTCTACGTCAAAATAAAAGTACTTATTCCCGACTTGACACAAGAAGGCTTCATGCAAGAAGACTGGCTGATGGCTGACTGGCTAAAAAGAACGGAGCTAAACAGAGCACCAACAGACGATGAAACAAGGCCATTGGCCGAGTATATTTCCCGAATACGGGAGAACAAATTGTAGTACGTATCCTTATGCTATTGAAGAAGAACTCCCCGCCATCACGGCGGGGAGTTCTATTGTTATGTCCCAAAAATTGAACAAGAATTGCCGACAGTGCGCAATAAAAAGTGGGGACCGCCGTTAGTAATGATTAAAATAAGAAAGCACACAATGAAGAAACATCTCACCCTGCTTGCAGCCGCGCTGCTGCTCTCCCTTTCGGCCTTTGCCCAGGCTGACAAGGCCAAGTTCTACATCGAAGGCCAACTGGCCACCCCCACCAAAAGCGGCCAGCCCTGGAAACTGTATAACATACGCAGCCAAGGCATCAGCTTTACGGACAACGACACCATCTATGGCCACGACACTGACAAGGGAGTGCAGCTGGTGTTCGACCACGCCGCCACCACGCACCCACAGGGTTTCGACTGCGGCATGAAGTTCTACCGCTGGCACAACAACAGTGGCCGCTGGCAGGTGGACAGCGAGGTGGAGGACGCTCAGGCCGCCTTCTCGCAGCAGAAGGTGATGAGCATCATGCTGGTGTTGGACTGCAGCTCGTCTATCGGCAAGGCGGACTTTGTGAAGCTCAAGAACGCCGCCAAGCAGTTTATCGATGTCATCATCGACAAGTCGAGCGACGGCAATGTCCATATCGGCATCGTGGGGTTCAACTCGATGCGCAACACACGTACCTTTGATTTGCGTCCCCTCACCAAGGAGAGCCGCAAGGATATGTTCCAGTTTATTGACACCCTACAGCTCAACAACCGCACGGCATTCTACTATGCCATCAACAAGGGTCTGGACAATATCAAGAGTTATGTGGCCAAGCTGAAAGTAGGCAAGGACAAGAAGTATGACGGCAACTATGTCATCGCCTTCACCGACGGCTATGACAACGACTCGTTTGACCCCAAGATCGGCAAGGCCGCCGAGGGCACGGAGCACCGCTATTTCCAGCATGTGAACCAGCGCATACTGAAGGAGAAGATTGGCGGGGCACCCATCGAGAGCTATGTCCTTGCCATACGCGGCAACGACGTGGACCGCAACAACACGGAGTTTGAGCGCGTGCTGAGCAGTCTGTCGCACAACGCCTCGGGCGACAAGTTCTACTCGCTCCAGAATTTCGACAAGCTGCAAGCCGCCTTCGAGGAAATCGGCACCAACCTCATCAACAAGTGGCAGAGCATCTATTGCTACATACCCCGGGGCTACGACGGACGCGTGCGCTGGACCATCGAGTGCGGCGACGTGGCCCGCAAGTTCTTTATGGGAGCCAACGCCAGTGTGGGCAAGCTGACCTATCCCAACAAGGAGCGCCCCAACTGCGCCATGCTGGGCATCGGCCTCGACATGACGTTCCCCGTCACCGACCTTATCTCGGTGGGTGGCTATGTGGAGCTGAACACCTCCGGCGAGGTGGGCTTCGCCTTCACCCCCACGGTCATGTTCTCTTTCCCCAACAACAGCGCCATCCTGCTGGGCATCGGCTACCGTGGCACCGACCACTTCCACAGCAACGGTTTCTTGATGCGTGCCGCCTACAAGCTCACCAACCCGTGGTACATCACGGCCTCCTACTCCGTGGGCCATGGCAACACCTTTATGCTCGGCGCAGGTTACACCATCTTCGGCCGCAAGATTGACTAACCATCAAAACAATAGAACAAAAGACCCATGTCATTCCGATTTAAGGCCTTTGTCGTGCTGCTGGCTGCCGGTTGTGTGCTGGCCAGCTGCCAGAAAGAAGAGCGCATTGACCCCGTCGTGGGTCCCACGCCCGAAATTTATGTCACCGACTCCATGTATTATGCACAGGAGAAGATGACCGCCTACAACTTTGTCTACATGTCGACCGACCCCTACGGCAAGCGCGTGCCTCACTCTGCCACCATCACCCTGCCCGACGGCGTGACGCGCCACTCCCAGGCCCGTGGCATCATCCTCTACAACCACTTCACCATCTATCGTGCCGACCAATGCCCCTCGCGCGGCGAACTGAGCATCCAGAAGACTATGCTGCCCAGCGGCATGATTACCATCTCGCCTGACTACTACGGTTTCGGCGTTACCGAGAAGGAACAGCAGGCCTACTGCATTTCGCGCGTGAACGCCCAAAACAGCGTCGACGCCTTGATTGCGGGCAAACAGCTGCTCAAAGACATGGGGTTCAGCTGGGAGGACCGTCTCTTCAACATGGGCTATTCTCAGGGTGGGCAGACCACCATGGGGGTGGTGCGCCTGGTGGATGAGCAGTACCCCAACATCCACATCGACTATAGCTTCGCCGGCGCAGGCTCCTACGACATCCACGAGACCTACCGCCAGTTTATCAACTCCACCATTGCGGGCATGCCCAGCACGGTCATCAGTGTCCTCCTCTCCTACAACGAATATTTCAATCTTGGAGTGAGCCGCGACGAGGTGTTCCGCGAGCCAGTGCTGAGCCATATCGACGAGTGGATCCTCAGCAAGCGCTACACCCGCGAGGAGATTGACGCCAAGGTGGGAAGCCTCGCCTTCGCCCAATACGTCACCCCCACCATGACCGACACCACCACCGCCATCGCCCAGCGATACCTTGCCGCCATGGACAGCGACAACCTCTGCCAAGGCTGGAACCCCCGCAAGGACGAGCATATACTCCTTTTCCACAATACGCAGGACATCACCGTCCCCGTCGAGAACACCACCAACCTCCACCACTTCCTCATGTCCAAAGGGGCTGAAAACATAGTGCTGGACACCGCCGACTATGGCGGCACCGAGCTGGTGCCCGCCCACGAGACGGGTGCGCTCTTCTTCATGATGCGCTGCATCAACACCATGAGCGAAATCCTCGGCATCGAGCCCTGGAGCATATTCTGACGTCTGCCCTGCAGATGACTCTTCCTATCTTTGCACAACAGTGTTGCACCTCAATATTGAATCCAAGCATGGTGTTTCTGGGCTTTAATGCTCCACCACCAGTTTCAAAAGATAGGTGCCGCGCCGTGTCACGGCCTTCACGTAATAGGTGCCGGCGGCCAGTGTTCGTGTGTCAAAGTAGGCGCTGCCTCGCTGGCTCAACACCGTAGTGCCCATGGTCGACATCACCTCCACCTCCCTCACCCCGTTCATCGGCGTGCCGGACAATGCATCGGTCACCACCACCAGCCCGTTGGCGGGATTGGGGGCCAGCACCACACCGCCTGTCAACGCCTCCCCACCAATGCCCACCTGCGGGCATACCTCCACCGCCTCACTCCACGGGCCGTAATGCCCCGTGCCGCACATGCCCCGCACCCGCAGCCACACACACGTGTCCAGCGCCACCGTGAGGGACTGCTCCTGCGTCTCCGTCAGCAGGGCGCGCTCCCATGCCGCGCTGTCGGGCTCGGCTCCCGTGCTGTCCGCCGCCATCTGTGCCACCTGCCACACCTGATGCCCCTCGCCCCCGCTCCACCTCAACGTGGCGCTCCCTATCGCGCTCTCGGCCTCCACACTGTCCACCCCCGGACAGGGCGGCACCCGCCGCCGGTCATACTCCGGCAAGTAATAACTGACATATATTGGAGTGTTCCCGGCCGGATACGGAAAAGATATCGGCGGCGGTGGGCAGTTGTAACATAAACCATAGGACGAAGCCACAAGCTGTCCCCTGTCGGACAAATACAAGCTCGGACACCAAGAGTAAACGGTTGAGTCTATAGCAACTGTACTGTTGTCTTCCAAGTCTGTAACCTCAATGCGGCGTTGAGGGGTATGAGGGATTTCAATTGTTGGTGCTTGTACTATTGGCGTCTGCTTAGACCATATCTTGCCGTCCCGCAATGGCGTGGTTGCCAAAGGTTCCGAATATATGGGAAAGTAATACCCATGCGTTTCGGATTCCATCCATCCCTTACCCGGAACAATCACTTTCACGTAATCTCCTGTCCTCTTATCATAGACAACATAATAAACAAATCTCGAAATCGTGCGGTAAGTTGGTTGTATTTCAGAGTGCAGGTAATAATTCGTGTCCGGTGGGTCAATCGGTATTGTTTCGAGCCTAATCTGATGGTCTTCGTCAAAAAAATAAGAAAGAGGAACAAGCGTATCCCGGCAAAGCGTTGCTGGGTGGTACTTGCTTATCCCCTGCCAACCATGCATATGATTTTGCCTACAGTACACATATTGAGAGTCTACCAACGGTGCCATCGGAACATCAAAGTCATACGGGAAAGGTGCTGTGTCTGTGCTTTCCATATACCGCTGCCGTACCCACAAAAGATTCCCCGCAGTGTCATATTTTAACAATGCTCTCACATGTTCCGCTGCAAACAGACTCTCCACCAGTATATAGTGTGTCGAATCAAGCATCATCCGGAATGGATACTCTATATTGGGCGGGTCCGGCCATGGTAACGATTGACTTGTACTGTCAGAATAAGTATTAAAACCAGTCCTCGAATACTCCCAAACGTTATAAGTGAACGAATTGAAATTGGCTGTCACGTAGACGTTGTCCTCCTCGTCAACAGCCAACCCTTCAATACTGACTCGGGCAAGAGTCGGATAAAAACCTGGATTTCTATTCATACCAGGAAAATCAGTAATACACTGCCTGTCAATATCGCACACCATCGGCTTCAAACTAATCACATTGTAATTTGAATCAAGTATTAAATGGTAATCATCGCACACCGAGTCTTGCCAACCATTCCTCCACCACGGCTGATCTCCAACATAGAGCGTGTCTTCATCTACGACTAAATATTGATTAGTACCCAGATATTTCACGAAAAGATGACTCCTATTATGGTGATCTCTAATATATGTCGGATCTAAAAAGAAGTTATAACTACGTGGGCTTAGAACAGTATCCCAAACATAACTCCCGGTGATGGTATCCCAACGGCGATAATAAAGTCTTTCATAACCTTTGCTTACCCGAGTGAGGCAGCGCCTGTCAATTACATTCCCATCTAAATCCATAGTAAATAAAATGCCCACTGTAGCACCCACTCTTTCAGTAAACGGGAAACACTTTAGGCTGTCAGGCAATAGTCTGCTGCCTGGCAAAGGCCAGTTATACGTAGTGTCAAACATATATATAAATGGGTCTACTTGATAATGATTAGGGTTTTGGCCCGCTATTTCCATACTGAAATACAACAGGCCATTCCTTAATTGCATATCCCGTATATGTAGGAACGAGGGTTTGGAGTATTGAGTCAAATTAGAAGCAAAGTGTTTGGCCCACACCCGGTTGCCCAGCGTGTCAATTTTCACAACCACTAACCCGCTGGCTAATGATGACTGCACTCTCGGATCCACATCAAACTCCGGGTATACAGAGGTGTAGTCTTCCCAAAGCGCGCCTCTCATAAAAGTTGCTCCATAGTATGTAAAACCATCCTCGTCCACAACAAAATTCGTGCCACACCCCAGCCTACTATCATTGCCGCTCACCGTCGAGAGCCACCTGAACTCCACATCGGTCTGCCGCTGCTCAAAACCGGTCTGCTGGGCCACCGCCCGGACATTCAACATACACAACAATAACATGACAATATCTATAGCCGATTTGGCTGTCCTATTTTTCATATCAATATCTCCTTCTTATAATTAAATTATTAATAATAGTTTTTTCACACATCGAGTGGCAACCCGTAAGCACTCCTCCAAAGCCCGGAGCCTGCGGTATGATGATGCCCCCTTCTTCCTCATAATAGGCGCTGGCCGGGCCGTCAGTATAGTACCGGGTGCCGTAACCACTGAGACCATTGCCCCGATCCATCTGCGGAACAGACGGCTCCATCGCCCCCGCGGGGAGGGCTTTTATCGCAATGGTTTTGGTGTCGCGGTTGGTGCAGCCTTGATTGTCCGTCACTACCAGCTCAAGGGTGCAGCTCTCTCCTTGTGGAACCGTGAAGCGATAGTTGGCATCGGTCGATGACTCCAGCAGGTTCCCGGTGCCGTCTGTCAGGCGCCACTGGTACTGGTACTGCTCGCTGGCATAGCCTATGGCCAGCGCCTCCTCCCCTTCGCAATAGGCGCTCTTGCACCTGATGATTGCCAGCACCTCATTGGGATAATTCACATTTCCCGTTGCCTCTCCTTTACACCCGTTGATCGGGTTCACCTCCAGCACTCGGTAGTCACCACCCGCATACGCATCGAACCTTTTCGTATACAGGTCACTATGGTCGTAAAGCGTCACCTGCGGAGTCCAGTAATAAAGATCGGGCGGGGAAGGAAAGTTTCCTTGCGATTTATAACTGACAGGTTTGGGATTCCCAAAGCAAATTATGTCCGCATAGTCATCTTGAATATTGCGACTTATATCGTTCACTGCAACATGCACATTTATTACCTCCGACTGTACGCACCCATTGCACCCCTCCACAGTGAGTGTCACCCTGTGAACCCCCCTGCTGAAAGTATGGTAAATATCGTTGCCAAAATTGTACGATGGGTCACCAAATTCCCACCGCACCGTTTTGACACAACCGTTCAAAGTGGCGCTGAACATCGCAGGGGTACTCACACACAGTTGCATGCTCTGCGGCAGATCGCGTAAGAGCACCTGCGGGCCGAAAAGGCGGATATACTCGATGTAGCAGTCGGGGGCATCGCCTACGCTTATCCTTATCGCAAACTCCTTTTCCTGATTTGACCCCACAAATGCCGGGACTGAAACCGCATCCACAAGCCCCGCACTATAGATGGTCGGACCTTCATAGTACGACACCTCTGCCTGCATTACAGTGGGGGCCGCACAGGCCGACTGGTTCTCAATGATTATATTGCCATTACAGTCGCCGCTGACCGTAAAATCGAGCCAGCAGTCGCTTTCTATCGGTGTCATCGCCACCGTCTCGCAGTGGCTGCCGGTGGATGTACCCCACTGCACCTTGATGCCATTTACCAAACGCGACGGCACCAGCAGCCGGCTGACCGACCGCTCCAACATGACAACATCCCCCTCTGCCACACCTCCGCTCAGAAACGAGAGCTTGGCGGGCAGCGCCACTCCTGCCGCCAACTGCACCTCCACTATGTTATAACATTTATGGACCACATTGACCATCCCCGACTCCTCCACACAAGGCGGCAGGGGCGGCATGTAGGTCAAAGTAGTGCAGCAGCCGTTGGGCGCGCACACGGTGCACTTGGTTTGCACTGTAGGGGTGGGGATTGTTGGGCCATCCGGCGCGCTTGGATCCCACACATAGTGAAAGCCACCCGTTCCCGTCCCGGTCACACTTAGCATCCCCCCGCTCTCCACCAACTCAAGGGCAGGGAAATCGTTCACCGTAAATATGTGCGTGGACGTTGCCTCGCAACCGTATTTCGACACATAGTGCAACACCACATTGTATGTCCCTGCTTGAGGGAACACCACCTGGGCTGGCAGACCGCGCACCACTCCCACGCCCTCCACCTCCCAGTAGGTCTGCTCCCTGTCGGCGTTGGCAAGGTCTTCGTCCGACACCACTGTCAGATGGCACTGTGTATTACTGCAGAACACCTCATTCTGTATTACCGGCGGGTCAATCACTCCTATTACCACCGTCACAGCATCGGTCAGGACTACGCCACAGGCCCCGCGCGTCAAAGTTAGCGGCACCTGCATCACATGGCCCAAGTAGTTGGTCATCACCTGCACATTGCGCTGCAGATGGTCACCCACCACCGTGAGGGTATAGGCCAGAGGTTCGGGGGTCTTCCACTCATAAAGCACCGGCACATCGGGGTGGTCCGGCAAGAGGTCCAGGTCGAACGTCTGCCCCTCGCACACCCTGATTTGAGGCGGGTAGGGCCAGGGCTCGAAAACAAAAGGATAGGTATGCCACACCACAGCCTCCGACCGGCAGCCTGTGCGGCGGTCCACCTGATAGACGCTGATGTCGGCCGCACCCGCGTCGAAAGTCACCATCACCCGCTCTCCCACGGCCTGTGCCAAATCGGGCTGCCCGTTGTTCCACTCCCACAAAATAATATAATCATCCGACGTGGCATCTGCCATATAATACTCCGAGCTGCCGGGACACACCTCATGCGGCCCCCGCACATTCTGCGGCGCCGGCGGCACGTTTTCAGTTAATTCATCAGAAGAGTCAAATGCTGTCCGCACAGAGTCATGGAAATCTGCACACAGCGGAACAGGGGATTGAGCCGATGTTTTAGAGCATATTGCACACGACAGCAGCAATACACCCAAAAAACTGTTTCTCAATATAGTGCAGAGTTTCATAAAGTAATAATTATAGATTATAGATGCTGCAAATATACTAAAAAAATCATAATTGCAAAAGGAAAAATAACTCGTCCCGTACTTTTAACATATTGGCAGGTTCTACCAATTGCATGAGTTCGGGATATGATACGTGCTGAAATGTACAATTTTCCTCAGAAAGCGGGGCGAAACAAGGAAGCCCACCTACGGCGGGACGTTTTATCTATGGAGCCGGAGATGAGGCCGACAGAAGGTTTTCCTCAAGTTCGGAGTCGAAATTCTTGCTGAACTCGTCCACAGTTCAAAAAGGATTCAGTAATTTTGTCGTCAGTAATCGCAAGACCGTATCTTTAATTTACAAACACAAATATACAAATATCCTTGTAATCACCATTCTTTTTTTCTGATTGAGGTATCAACAAAGATATCCCGAACTCATGTACCTGATAATTGTCCTCTCCTTCATGTTGCGCTGCGTGAGCAAATGAATGCCGTTCAGGACAATGCCTCATAGAACATATTCAAACTGCCAAAAGGCAGTGGGGCAACGCTCCGAATATAAAAAATGCGGGCCGCGCCGAAAGGCGCGGCCCGCTGCTTATACATTGATTTCTGGGTGTTTCTTACTCTGCTTTGCGGATGGTGAGTTCCACGCTCTTGGTGCGGATTTCCTTGCAGAGGGGGTCGATGAAGGCTTCGAGCTGCATCTGGCCCAGGTCGCCGTCCTTGCGGTTCCAGGCGGCCACTACTTTCTCGTCCTGCTCTTTCTGGCCGATGAGCAGTGCATACGGAATCTTCTGCATGCGCACCTCGCGCAGCTTGTAGCCGATCTTCTCGCTGCGGCGGTCGAGGGTGGCCTCGATGCCGTTGCGCTGGAGTTCGGCTGTCACCTGCTCGGCATAGTCCATAAACTTCTCGGAGATGGGCAGCACGCGCACCTGCTCAGGCATGAGCCAAGTGGGGAACGCGCCTTCATATTTCTCAATCAGCCATGCCAGCGTGCGCTCGTAGCAGCCCATGCTGGTGCGGTGGATGATATACGGGCGCTGACGGCTGCCGTCCTTGTCGATATAGTACATGTCGAAACGCTCGGCAATCAGGGCGTCCCACTGGATGGTGATCATCGTGTCCTCCTTGCCGTAGACATTCTTGGCGTTGATGTCCACCTTGGGGCCATAGAAAGCGGCCTCTCCGACGTCCTCCACAAAGGGGATGTTCAGCTCGTTGAGAATGTCGCGGATATGCTGCTGGGTGGCCTCCCATGTCTCGGCGCTGCCGATGTACTTCTCCTTATCCTCTGGATCCCATTTGGAGAGGTGGTAAGTCACGTCGTCCTGCAGTCCGAGGGTGGTGAGGCAATAGCGGGCCAGGTCGATACATCCCTTGAACTCCTCCACCATCTGGTCAGGGCGGACGATAAGGTGTCCCTCGCTGATGGTGAACTGGCGCACACGCGTCAGGCCGTGCATCTCGCCGCTGTCCTCCTTGCGGAAGAGGGTCGAAGTCTCGCCATAGCGGCACGGCAGGTCGCGATACGACTTCTGGCTGTTCTTATACACGAAGTATTGGAACGGGCAAGTCATGGGGCGCATGCACATCACCTCGCCTTCGCTGTCGGGGTCGCCCATGATGAACATCTTGTCGCGGTAGTGGTCCCAGTGGCCGGACATCTTGAAGAGGTCGTTCTTCGACATCAGCGGGGTCTTGGTACGCATATATCCGCGGCGGGTCTCCTCGTCCTCAATCCAGCGCTGAAGGGTCTGCACAATCTTCGTACCCTTGGGCATCAGCAGGGGAAGACCCTGTCCGATGACGTCGACCGTAGTGAAGATTTCCAGCTCGCGGCCAATCTTGTTGTGGTCGTGATTCTTGATGTCCTCCAAATAGGCCAGATAGTTCTCCAACTCCTCTTTGGTGAAGAATGCCGTTCCATGGATGCGGCTGAGCGACTTGTTCTTCTTGTCGCCGCGCCAATAGGTGCTGGACGACGAGAGCAGTTTGAAGCCCTTGATGGGACGGGTGTTGAGCAGGTGGGGTCCGCGGCAGAGGTCGACGAAGTTGTTCTGCTGGTAGATGGTGATCGTCTCGCCCTCGGGGATGGCCTCGAGCAGCTCCACCTTGTAGGGCTCGTTGCGCTCGGTCATAATTTGCAGGGCCTCGTTGCGGCTCACCTCGCGGCGCTCCAGACGGGTAGCCTTCTTGATGATGGACTTCATCTCCTTCTC
>DEKU01000028.1:29435-29579 GCA_002354035.1 Bacteroidales bacterium UBA2714 | reverse complement strand
CAAAGCATCAACCCCCGCCATCCTCCCCGGCACTGCGGAGTAGCAAAAGCCGTCCTCCAGCAATGACATGACAACTCCCCCTTTTTCAAGCGAGAGCGACAAATCACCCCGAAGGGGTGAGATCTCAATAACACCGTACAAGCC
>DEKU01000028.1:25275-29305 GCA_002354035.1 Bacteroidales bacterium UBA2714 | reverse complement strand
CATCAACCCCCGCCATCCACCCCGGCACTGCGGAGTAGCAAAAGCCATTCATCTGGAATGACATGACAACTCCCCCTTTTTCAAGCGAAAGCGACGAATCACCCCAAAGGGGTGAAATCTCAATAACACCGTACAAGCCGCAGGCGCAGTGCGGTGACCTCATGACGAAAAGGGAGGCGTCCCGACAGGGACGCGACATAAAAACGACAAGGAAACAAAGCATCAACCCCCGCCATCCACCCCAGCATTGCGGAGTAACAAACGCCATCCTCCAGCGATGGCACGACAAACGATTGTCACCGCCAGGAAAACGACAAACAATATTCTTACAGACTTATCGTTATAAGAAACAAAAAAATAAAAACATGGGAAATCCAACAGCCGAAAACAACAAAAGCATCTACTCTCACACTTTTGTGGTTGGCCGCATGCCCGTCGACCTAAGCCCAACGGACCTTAACAAGTCGCTATGGCAGCCAGTGATAAACACGGGTTTCGAGGACCTCTGTTCCAAGTACTATCCCGCGCTGATCGACTCGATGCAACGATATGAGGGACGCGACAACCGACCCGCCTTCTTGAAGGACGTCTGCCAATATGCCCTGCAATTGCCTAAAGAGACAACGGCCACGGGTGTCCCGACCTCCATGCGATTGGTAGAAAAAGCAGAGGGCAAGGTTATTAGAGCCACGGACTATCCCTGCACAATCTGCAGCATTCAGCTGCACTTCTTCCCCTGCCGCTTCGTATTCTTCTCCATCGAGATTGACGACTCCGGCGCCGACCTCAACGACCTGACTCTTATGCACTCCAAATGGAAAGAGCTGAACCAGAACTACACCGACTTCACCACCGAAGAGGTCGACTCCATACTCCGACCACTCATAGCCCTGCTGCCACACAACGCGGAGGGGACCCCCCTGTTCACCCACCAAGGCACCAAGGCGCGGATGTACCAGATTGTGCAGACCGCCGACAATACCGTGCGGGACGACCTTCTTTACGAGATAGCCACCTTCATGCCCATCGGAGTGGTGAACAACACCGACTGCCTGCCCGAAAACAAACGATGGCTGAAGCCCTCAGCCGACTATTTCAACCGTACCCTACAAGAAAACAGCGTGTCGGCTTTCGACAACTGGAAAGCATTGGCACTCAACGACAGCTTCACCGTGTTAGGATGCAACGACTTCGACCCCTTCCCCCACTGCCACCACTACTTCCCCCTGCTCTATATGCGTTGCCTTTTCGAGGAGTTCTTTTGTTTCGACCGCAACAACCGCTTCCGCTCCGCTCCTGACGGGAGCGCAACTTATAATGTGGAACAGCAATTAGACGAAATCCACAACATGAACCGCCATTATTTCTACAACGATGTGTCGTACGATTTTCTCCCCTCCATGATGCTCCGCGCCATGGCCAAGGGCATGGACCTGCTGGCCGACCGTGAGGAACTGGTGGGGCACATCAAAGACAGCCTGAACGAGGCGCAGCGCAGCCGGTCCGAAGGCCGCCGGCGCCGCAACGACTCCACCCTTCTTGCCGTGCAGATACTGGCCAGCTCATCGGTCTTTGTCGTCATCTTCAACCTTTTCAACAACTACTGCGACGCATCGCTAACCGAACGCCGTCTGGGAATTATCCTCACGCTCCTGGCACTCCTGTGCATCTATGCCATGTTTGCCTACCCCAAATATTGGTTCCCCTTCAGAAAGTCCGACCAAAAGAAATAGCAGCATGACCACAATATTGACATCCGCCACCGACCCCGCCGCAAGCATCAGGCTGAGCGACGAAGTGCGCCAACACCTTATGGCACACTTCGACCCCTCCCTGCCCGGGTCAAAGTTCTTCACCCCCAATCCCGAAGAGCTGCTGCAACACCTGTTGGACCTCCACCCGCAAATCATCCGCCAATCCCTCCCCGACCCCGACGGGCGCAAAAGGCTGGGCATAATGGCCGACAGCCCCATCGGAACCTGTAACGTAGTGGCACTCGAGCAGCTTACCGCCGACGAGCGCGCCACCCTCCGGCGCATGCCAAGGGGCGACAAGATAGTCCGCGTGGCCACAAGCCGCCGCACCTTCCCCACCTGCGAATGCCAACTGGTGCTCTCCGCCACCAACGACCTCATCACCCTCTACCCCGGCCAGGCCGCGCCGCCGCTCCCACCCACGCCCGACACCCCCGACCCCTATTGGGACCGCCACATCTTCATCTTGACCGACAGCCCCGAATGAAGCACCCCAAGCGGCAATCCATTCATACCACACACATTTACACATTTACCCCCACAGTCTTTCATAAAAAAAGGAGCATAAATAAAAAAAAAACTGCATGTATGGGAAAAATGTGTAAATTTGCACCTTGATTAGAATAAACAATATTAATCATTAAATACAGCTTAACTATGACAAAATCAGAAGAATTCATGGAAATGGAAGCCCGTTATGGTGCTCACAACTATCATCCCCTACCCGTTGTCCTGGCCAAAGGCAAAGGCCCGTTCGTGTGGGACTGCGAAGGGAAACGCTATTTTGACTTCCTCTCGGCCTACAGCGCCGTCAACCAAGGCCACTGCCACCCCAAGATCATCAAAGCCCTCTGCGACCAAGCCCATGAGCTGACCCTCAGCAGCCGTGCTTTCTACAACAACTGCCTCGGCGAATGGGAGAAATACGTCACCGAGTATTTCGGCTACCAGAAAGTCCTGCCCATGAACAGCGGTGCCGAAGCCGACGAGACCGCACTGAAGCTGGCTCGCCGCTGGGGTGTGGTGAAAAAAGGCATCCCCAACGACGAAGTGATGATCGTCTGCTGCGAAGGCAACTTCCATGGCCGCACCATCACCATCATCACCATGAGCAACGACCCCGAGAGCTACGCCAACTACGGCCCCATGACCCCCGGCTTTATCCGCATACCCTACAACAATCCCGCCGCACTGGAGAAAGTGCTCGAAGAGCATGGCAAGAAGATTGCCGGTTTCCTGCTTGAACCCATCCAGGGCGAAGCCGGTGTATACGTCCCCGATGAGGGCTACCTGAAAAAATGCTACGACATCTGCAAGAAGCACAACGTCCTCTTCATGGCCGACGAGGTGCAGTGCGGCATCGCCCGCACCGGCAAGATGCTGGCATGCGACCACGAAGGCGTCCGTCCCGACATCCTGATTCTGGGCAAAGCCCTCGGCGGCGGCGTGGTGCCCGTCAGCTGCGTGCTGGCCGACGACGACATCATGCTCAACATCAAACCCGGCGAACACGGCTCCACCTTCGGCGGCAACCCCATCGCAGCCAAAGTCTCCATCGCCGCCCTCCAGGTAATCAAGGACGAGCACCTGATGGAGAACGCCGACCGTCTGGGCAAGATCTTCCGCGAAGAAATGTCCAATTTCAAAAGCCCCATGATTGAGAAAGTGCGTGGCAAGGGCCTGCTCAACGCCGTCATCATCAAGCCCCACAACGGCAAAGAAGCCTGGGACGTCTGCCTGAAGATGCGCGACATGGGCGTGCTGGCCAAACCCACCCACCAGCACATCATCCGTTTCGCACCCCCGCTGGTCATCACCGAAGAGCAGTTGCGCGAAGCCATCGAAATCATCAAGAAAGCCATCGCCTCTTTCGAATAAACGAAGCGTGGCCTATCAGCAAACAAAAAAGCCCCCTGCCCAGCAGGAGGCTTTTACTTTTTCGCCCTAATCCTCAGCATGAAACCAACCACAACACGGCATCCGAACCAACCCCGACCCCACAGCGCCAAACACCCACAACCCAAACACAATCCACAATGCCCGCCACCCCTAAGCGGCAAGGCACATTCTTTCACACCACATTGCCAGCAGATGGATTCCACTTAGCCTACATTTTGTCTATGGTTCAGAGACTAAATATAGAATAAATAGAAAAGAAATAGAAACTAAATAGAGAATAACAAACGGGGCCCCGTCGCGGTGGGGCCGTGCTCAGGACATTTTCACCCCCAACGGGGTGACGGAAATGAACGCAACGGGTAAAGACCGACAAAATA
>DEKU01000028.1:21748-25174 GCA_002354035.1 Bacteroidales bacterium UBA2714 | reverse complement strand
CTGGTAATTGGAGAAAAAGTTGTATCTTTGCAAAGCGAAATAATAATTCTACGACTAATGAAAAGAGTACTCTTGGCGATTGTGATAGCGATGTGGTGCAGCCTGTCTGTGCAGGCACAAACATTTCCTTTCCAGGACTCTACGTTGAGTGTAAGCGAGCGGGTGGAGGATCTGCTGTCGCGGCTGACACTCGATGAAAAACTGTCGATGATGGAGCACCGCAACCCCGCCATCCCGTCGCTGGGGCTGCCGGCCTACAGCTGGTGGAACGAGGCCCTGCACGGCGTGGGGCGCAACGGGCTGGCCACGGTGTGGCCTATGCCCATCGGCCTGGCCGCCACGTTCGACGATGGGATGGTGCAGGAGGTGTTTGCCGAGGTGGCCCGAGAGGCGCGCCACAAACGGAGGCAGGCACATGACTCCGTGTATGCAGTAGCCACCGACTATACTGGGCTGACCTTTTTCACACCCAACATCAACATATTCCGCGATCCCCGCTGGGGTCGGGGGATGGAGACCTACGGCGAAGACCCCTTCCTCACCGCCCGGATGGGGCTGGCCTGCGTGAACGGGTTGCAGCATGCCTACCCTCGCGAGGCCTCATTGCCGACAGACGGCCGACACCTTTCGGCTGCGGCTTGCTTGAAGCATCTTGCCGTACACAGCGGTCCGGAAGGGGTGCGTCATGAGTTTGACGCACAAGTCAGTCCGCGAGACCTTTGGACCACATATCTTCCCGCCTTCGAATACATCATCAAAAACAGCGATGTGCAGCAGGTGATGTGTGGCTACAACCGGCTGAACGGCCAACCCTGTTGCACCAACCGCGAACTGCTGGTGGACATACTGCGCAACAAGTGGCACTACGACGGGCTGCTGGTGACCGACTGCTGGGCACTGAACGACTGCTGGGAGCGCGACACCGTCATTCCCCGTCACAAGACCCACGCCTCCGCCGCACTGACGGCGGCCGATGCCTTCGGGAGCGAGGTGGACCTGGAGTGCGGCAGTGGGCTGAACGCCCTGCGCACGGCTATGGACTCGGGCTATATCAGCGAAGAGGTGATCAACCGGCATGTGCGCCGCATTCTGCGCACAAGGCTGCGCGTTATGGATAGCAAAGAACACGTTGGCCCCATCCATGGCCCTTGCACCGTCAGGGATGCGGCCGTGGCATCACTCGTACTGCTCAAAAACGGCAAAGACCTTCTGCCGCTGAAGCACGACACCAAGATATATCTTGCCGGCCCCAACGCCGAAGACACGCTCATGCCCTTGGGCAACTACAACGGCACACCGCTCCACACCGTCAGCATCCGCGAGGGGTTGGGGAACCTCTTTACGCTTGTCGACTCGCCCAAAAAGGCCGACCTGATTGTCTACGCCGGAGGTTTGAACCCGCAACTGGAGGGCGAGGAGCTGCCCGTGGACATGCCGGGATTCTACAAAGGCGACCGCACCCTTATCGAGCTGCCTGACAACCAGTGCAAAGAGATACGTTCGCTGCAGCGCAAGCACAGGCCGTTAGTGCTGCTGCTGTGCAGCGGCAGTGGCATAGCCTTGGACAAACAGACCCTCAAGTGCAACGCCATCATGCAGTGCTGGTATGGTGGTGAGGAGATGGGCAACGCCATCGCAGCAGCCCTGGCCGGGCAGTATGACAACTTTGGGCGGCTGCCCGTCACATTCTATAAGAACACACAACAACTGCCCCCCTTCGACAGCTACGACATGCGTGGACGCACATACCGCTATCTCACCGACGAACCCCTTTTCCCCTTCGGCTACGGACTGAGCTACACACGCTACAAACTGGAGGACATACGCTACGACGATGGCAAGATTATAGGCACCGTGACCGTCGCCAAGCCCTCTCGCATCATGCCCGAAGGGAGGAGCACCGTGGTGCAGGTATACCTCAAAGGGGTGGACAGCCAAGAGCCCGTCAAACAACTGATAGGCTTCAAGCGTGTCGCTGTCGACCGCAGCGGGAAGCAGTCCTTTGCCATCGACATCGACCCCTACTGGCTCCGCCAATTCGACGAGGAGGAGCAGGAGATGGTCCCCCTACCCGCCGGGAAGGAGATAACACTGCTGGTTGGTTTCAGCAGCGCCGACCAAGACCTCATCGAACTCTCAACCAAGAAGTGAAAACATCAACACAACATTAATATCAACGTATCAACAAATCTAACACAATGAAAAAACAAGACTGGCTCGTCATCCTTATCGTGGTCATTGTTCTGGCCCCGTTCTTTATTCCCGCCACGGGATTTTTTGCCTGGTTCGAATCGTCAACCGCCGCACACCCCTTCATCATGGCATTCTTTAAGTTTGCCATCCTTGCCACCTTCGGCGAGATGCTGGCCCTGCGCATCCGCGAGGGCGTGTACAACAAGAAGGGCTTTGGCATCGTGCCCCGCATGATGGTGTGGGGATTTCTGGGCATGTGCATCGCCATGGCCATGATCATCTTCAAGAGCGGCGTGCCTGCCTTCCTCGGAGTGGTAGGCGGCTGCGGCTGCCCTGCCGAGGTGTTTGCCGCTCCCGAACTGACATGGGGCAAAGTGGGCGTGGCCTTCGCCGTCAGTGTGCTGATGAACACTATTTTCGCCCCCGTCATGATGACTTTCCACAAATGCACCGACATCCACATACTGGAGAACGGCGGGACCGTGCGCGGCCTGTTGCGCCCCATGCACATGCGCGACATCTTCGCCAACAAAATCAACTGGGATGTGCAGTGGAACGTGGTCTTCAAGAAGACCATCCCCCTCTTCTGGTTCCCGGCCCACACCATCACCTTTATCCTGCCCCCGACATTCCAGGTGCTCTTTGCCGCCCTGCTCGGTGTTGCACTCGGTCTCATCTTAGCTTTGGCGGGAGGCAGCAAGAAATGAAAAAGGTCATAGTGCTAATTGGACTATTCGGAGTGTTCGGCGCACTCCGGGCTCAGGAAAGCTTTACCTTCAAGTGGCATGGTTTTGTCAACCCGCATTACTATGCCGACAGCCGCAGCGTGGTCGGCGGGCGCGAGGACATGATGCTCTTCTACCCCAAGCCCATTGTGCGCGACAGCCTGGGCCGCGACATCAATGACGGGTGGCAAGCTGACATGCTGGCCATCACTGCCCGGCTCAATCTCACCGTCCACGGCCCTGAGATATGGGGAGCGCAAAGTCGCGCCTTTATCGAAGGGGACTTCACGGGGGCTACCAACGCCACTATCAACAATCTCCGGCTGCGGCATGCCTACGTGGCTTTGGCGTGGGACAACCAGAGCCTCCTCATGGGACAATACTGGTATGCCATGGTGATCCACGAAATCATGCCCATGACCAACCCCCTCAACATGGGAGCACCTTTCCACCCCTACGCACGGCAGCCACAGGTGCGCTACAGCTACTTCCCCACCCCCAACTGGGA
>DEKU01000028.1:0-21681 GCA_002354035.1 Bacteroidales bacterium UBA2714 | reverse complement strand
AGCAGCACCCTCTTTGCCCGCCACAGCCTACTGCCTGAGCTGAATGCCCAGCTGCGCTTCCGTCAAGGGGACCTTCTGCTTGGTGCCGCCGCCAACCTGAAAAGCATCCAGCCCATTGTCAACACCAGCGGCACGGCTTCGCCCCGACAGCTGCACCAATCACTCACCTATTCCCTCTTTGGACGCTACCAGTGGGGACAGGTGTCGTTCAAACTACAGACCTTGCTGAATAACAGCCTCTACGAGGGATGCTCGTTGGGCGGATACTTGATGTACAACTTCATCAACGGTGTCCCCACCGAGTTCCGCGACTGGCATTTCAACACCGTTTGGTTGGACATTGAACGCAACCACGGCCACTGGCGTCCGGGGCTCTTTATGGGCTATGCCGAGCATCTGGACAAGGGTTCTGAGCCTAATGTCTTCGGTCCTGTCACTGTCCTGGGCCGGGGCTACGACCTTGCCTATCTGTGGCGCATACAGCCGCGCCTGACTTATACCACTCAGAAAGGCCTCTCCTTCACGGGCGAGGCGGAATACACCTGCGCCGGCTACGACGAGCCCGTGGGCAATCTCCGACTATCATTAAGCGCCGTATATGCATTCTAACTATCACACACACTCCACTTATTGCGACGGCAAAGCCTCGCCGCGGCAGATGGTGGACTTTGCCCTCGCCCATGGTTTCACCCACCTTGGTTTCTCGGGCCACTCACCCCTGCCCTACTCCAACACCTTCTCCATCCATGCGGACCAATACCTTGAGTATTGCGACACCGTCAGAGCCCTTGCACAGGAGTTTGCCGACCGCATAGAGATTCGCCTTGGGCTTGAGATAGACTACGTTCCAGGGCTGTGCGAGGATTTCACGCCCCTCATCGAACAGGGCCGGCTGCAATACACCATCGGCAGCATCCATCTCATCCCCCCTCCGGAGCAGGTGGAATACCTGCGCCAGCATCCATCCGAGGCCGCAGAGCATTTGTGGATGATTGACGGCCCCCGCTACCAAGTCTACGACGAAGGTCTTCAACGCCTTTTTGGAGGAGACATCCGCCGTGCCGTCCGCTGCTTCTTCGACCAGACCAACCGCATGATCGAGACCCAACGCCCAACGATTGTAGGCCATTTCGACAAAATCGTCATGCACAATCGCGACCGCTATTTCCACTACGACGAACCTTGGTTCCTGAGCCTCATCTACGAGACTGTGCAGCTCATCCATGAAACTGGCTGCATCTGCGAGATTAACACCCGAGGGCTGTACAAAGGACGCCATACGGACTACTACCCTGCCCGCTCCACCATTCGTCACATGGACTCGCTCGGCATCCCCGTCATCGTCAGCACCGATGCCCATGCCCCCGAAGACCTCCTCTGCACCGAAGGCGCTGAGCAGTTCCTCGCCGACATCCACTACCATAATATCGTCACTACACTATAAACAACCGCAGCCCCTCGAAAGAGGGGCTGCGGTATGGTTACACAGCGGTAGACGCTGTGGGGTGTTTTTTTGGCGCAACGGGGAGCGTCCCGACAGGGACGCGACATAGAAACAGATAAAGCCCTCCCTCAAGAGACACAAAGCGAGGGGTCGGGGCTGGACAATGCGAGGGATTAGCGCTGCACGGAAGAAGCCAAATCCATATACCTTCGTCTTGCCACCACGTATTCTGTCCGCCGGTCGGTTATTGCGTTCTCTGCTCTTAACATCAAGGTCTGCGCTTGCAGCACCTCTGTTATTGTCGCATTCCCTACGCCATAGTTGAGCGAAGCCAGTCTCCAGTTTTCACGGGCCACCTCCAGTGCTGCCGAATCACTCAGCATCAGCTGCCATGCGTCAAGCATATCGCTGTAGGCTTTCTCCTCTTCGAGCTGCATCTTCTCGCCCAGATTCTTCTGCCGAACAAGGGCCTCATTGATCAAGGCCTCATGCTCCGCCATCTTGTACGAAGTCTCCGCCCACGACGTCAAGGGAATGGAAAGCCTCAATCCCACTATTGCATTTCCCGAAAAGTAATTGCGGACCACATTCCCATAGTAGCCGATGCCCAAAAGTGACAACTGAGGCAACGCCTCGCCCACGGCCATCTTCTTCTGCAGCCTTTGAGACTCGACACCTATCTGCAACAGCCGACCCTCCGGACGCTCCATCCTGCCCTCATCAGAACGTCGAAACACCAATGGAGGGGGTGTCGTCGCCCCTGTCTCCGAAAAATCAAGACTGTCGCTATACTCAACCCCTATCATATTGGCCAAAAGCCGACGGGCAAGTCCTATACCGCTGGTCAATTTCTGACGCATCGCCTCAATCTCTCTCCTTTTCAACTCAACTTGTAGCGCGTCGCTCCGTGTGGCCAAACCGTTTGCCACTGCCGCCGAGACCACACGGTCCAGGGAGTCTATCAACCGCAGCGAAGCTTCCACCGTGGTCTCTTTCTCCCTCAATCCGGCAAGCAGGTAATAAGCACTCTCCACATTCTCCATCACGTCGCGCACAGTCATCTCGGTCTTCAGACTGGCTGCCTCCCGTCCCAGCGATGCCAGCCTGTTGCCGTTCACAATCCGACCTCCGGCAAACAGCGGTTGGGCCGCAACCACAGTCGCGCTCAACCCACTCTTCATCAACTCTAAACGGTCGGACACATCTGTCTCTTCCGAGAAAACCTCATAGATGGCTCTCAGCAAGTCGCGCATGTCATTCGACTGCACATCCTCCAGGCCGAAACTTATCACTGGCGAGACAGCCACATAGCCCAGTCCGCCCAAGCTCACCTGCGGAAAATACTTCGTCAGTGCCTGGCTCTTCACCGCCTGCGCGCGGTCCTGCTCCAGTTGCGCCATCCGTATATCGGCGTTGTTTCGCTGAGCCAGGGCCAGACAACTGTCAAGCGTAAGCCGCTGGGCCGACAACGGCCATGCGGCCATAACACACAGGCAAAAAGCCCATACAACCTTGCGCCCACGGGCGCCATGCTTATATTCCATCATACTAATACGCATTCTAATTATTCAACCTAATCGGACGGTGATTCACCCGCTTTTTGTTCTCAAATGCCACACAATATGCCACGGGCAGAACCGTCACCACCAAGGGCAGTGTGAACACCGTACCGAAACACACCACCACACCCATCGGTGCCCATAGCAGGGTCCCCGCCGTAATCATTGGCACTACGCCCAAAGCCGTGGTCGCCGACGTGAGGAATATGGGCCGCATGCGGCGCAACCCAGCTTGGAAGGCGGCCTCTCGCACCGACATCTGCTCTTTGCTGCGAAGCTCTGCCACGTAGTCATACATGATGATAGCATTGCGCACTATAATCCCCACCAGCGAAATCAAACCAAGCGTGGCCGTAATAGAGAAGTCGTACCCAAAAAGCCAAAGCCCGAACGATGTCCCGAACAGACAAAGCACTGCCATAGCAATGGAAAGAATGGAAATACCTATCTTGCCATAATGAATAATCAACACGATGAACATCACAGCCACAGCTGCCAACACGGCCAACAGCAACAGCGGCAGTATCTCGTCGGTGTAGGCTTTAGTGCCGCCATACTCCCACTCCACCCCGTCGGGCAGCTCCATCTTATCCAGCTGCTTTCCGATAGCCATCATCTCTTTCAGCTGCCCGGTGCCAGGCATCGCGTCGGCCGACACCGTGATGCACCGCACCCCATTTCGGTGGGGCATATTGCTGTGGTGAAACTGCGGATGGATGTCGGCCACCTGCCGCAACGGCACCCACATGCCCGGATTGGCACATGGCACCAGCAGGTCGCCCAACGACCCATAGTCCATATTCTGAGCCCCATCGCTGTACACACTGATGGGGACATTATACCCTCCATTCCATATTGACGAAAGCTTCGAACCCGACAAGGCCCCGCTCAGATACACCGACAAGGCCGACTGTGTGATACCCAGTGCGCTGGCCACATCAGGTTTCAGCACCACATCGGCCACACACTCCGTCTCGTCATAGTCCGTATGCACATTAAACAGGTGGGGATTCCCCTTTATGATCCGCAACAGCGAATCCCGCACCACCGACAACTTGTCGTAGTCATCGCCTTTCAAATAGAACTCCACCGGCGAGAGCGACATCTGATAGTCCAGCTGCCTGAAGCGCAACTGTCCTCCCGTGAACACATTCTCATACCGCTGGGCATACTCCTCTATCAACACTTTGGTGGCGTCCTCGCTCTCCGTCTTCACAATCAGCTGGGCGTAGTTATCAGCTGGCAACTGGGGAGCATAGGTGACATGGAACCGTGGCGACGACATGCCCACAAACGACGTGACATTCACCACCCGGCTGTCGGCCATCAGAATCCGCGTCAGCGAGTCGGTGGCGGCTCCCGTCTCGCGCAGCGATGCCGACCCGTCCATCCTCAACTCTATGGCAAAGCTGTCCCGCTCTGCCTTGGGCAGAATCTGTATATTCACAAAAGCAAACAGCCCGGCACCCACCAGCACACTTGCCGCGCCCACGCCGAGCGTCAGCCACCGGTGGCGAAAACAGCGCTCCAGCAGCCATCCGTACCCTCTTTGCAAGGCAGCAAAAAACCGCTCCTGCACCCTCTCCACTCGGCTCTTCTTCTCTCCAACACTCCGACCTATCATCCGGGCTGCCAGATAAGGAATCACCAGCACGGCATACAAAAAACTGCAAGCCAACGCAATCAAAATCATCCATGGGAACAGATTGATGAAATCCCCAAGCATATTGCCTTTGAAAATGGCCAATGTCGGGAAGAACATCATGGCTATCGAAGCCGTGGCAAAAAGCATCGAATTGGCCAACCGCGATGTCGACACCGCCGCGGCATACCAACGCGAATGCCCTTGTTCAAGCAAATCTGTATACCCGTCAATCACCACCACCGAGTCGTCCACCACCATTCCCAACACAGCTATCAAGGCGGCCAGCGTCACAGTATTCAGCTCCATGCCCAGGAAATACATCACCCCCAACGTAGCCGCTATGCAGATAGGCACCGAGGTCGAACTGACCAAAGCCGTGCGCATAGGGAACAACAGCAACATAACCACTATCACCACCAGCACAGCCTCTATCAAATCGCGCAGAAACGACCGCACCGAGTGGTCAACCACCCTCGGCTGGTCCGTTATGCGGTGTATATGCACATCGGGCGTAATCGTATGCTCATACGCTGCTATCTCCTTCTCCACCTTCTTGCCGAAATCCACAACGTTGTTTCCGCTCCTCATCTCTATCGAGAGCATCACGCAACGGTTACTCCCCCTGTCCCTGTCGCTATACACGATATGCTTTCCCTGCTCCGGATAGCGTGGCTCGACCCGCGCCACATCGCGCAGACGCACCACCTGTCCCGTCACCGGGTCGGCAAACACCACCAACTCGTTCAAATCATACCAGTTGTCAAACGGCACCGACACATGCACCAAGGCCTCGCCCTGCTCGTTCTTCAAACTGCCTGTCACCGTCCTGAACCCCTGTGCCGCCAGCTCGGCCGACACGATGGAAGGCGAGATGGCATACTGCGTCAACTTCACAGGGTCCATGTGCACGGCTATCTCCTCCGTCTGGCTGCCCACTATATTTATCCGTCCCAGCTCCGGAATGTTGCGCAGCCGGGCGGCCAGGTTCTTGGCCACCTCCTCCAGCTGCCGTGGCGAACGCTCCGCACTCTCCACCGCCAGCAGCAGCGACGAGGCATTGCCGAAATCGTCTATCACCGCCGTGGCCACCACCCCTTGGGGCAAATCAGTGACGCGAAACAGCGTCAAACCCTCGCGGATGCGCGACCACGTGACCTTTGCATCCTCGTCGCCATGCACCATGGTGACAAACACATACAACATCCCATCCTCACTATAGGAATAGGTCTTGGTCTTGTCCACCTCATTGAACGTAAAGAGGTAGTCCTCCACCTTCCCCGTCACCTGCTCTTCCACCTCGGAGGCCGTGGCTCCCGGATAAACAACTGCCACCACCCCCTGACGCACCGTCACATCGGGAAACTCGTTCTTATTCAGATTCGGCAAGGCATAAATTCCCAAAGCCACCACCGCCACAAGGGTGAGGGCCAAGATGGGAAAACTGCGCATAGCCCCTTCTATCATGTTGGGTCTTCGTGCCATAACAGTCTGCTATTGGTTAATTATTGGTTGCACGGCCCTGGCTCTGCACCTTCGCGCCGGTATATAACTTCTGGAAACCGCTCAGCACCACCGAGTCGCCCGCTTTCAGCCCACTCTCCACGGCCACTCCGTTGCGCACAAAATCCCTCACCGTGATGGCTTGATGGTACGCTTTACCCCCACGCACAACCCACACAATGGTGCCTTCGGGCATCACCTGCACACATTCGGCGGGCACCACTATGCCAGCCTTCCGGTCAATCTCCACATTCACCTTAGCCACCATATCGGGCAGCAAGCCCTCCGTTCCCGGCTGTCCCACTGCGGCATATATGCGGTAGGTATGCCCCAAGGGATTTGCCAGCAAGCTCTTGTCCGTTATGCGGATAGCCAGCTGCTTATCGTCCAGGGCCGGAATCGTGGCCGTGGCCTGGGTGCCCACACCCAGCATCCCCACTTCCTGCTCCGGGACAGAGAACACAATGCGCAGCCGTCGCATGTCGATCAATCGGCAGAACGTCTCCATCGGTTTCAGTTCTTCGCCCACCTGGTGCCGTCCACACGACACCACCCCGTCGAACGGGGCACGGAGGGCGCAGTCCTCCACCCGTTTGCGGGCGGCCACCTCGGCCTGTCGCGCCTTCTCCAAATCGGTCTCCATCTGCACCCAGCGCACCTCGCTGATGCCGCCTTGTGCATAAACGTTTTTCATGCGGTTCCAGGCGTCCTCGGCCTGGCGCAGCGTGGCCTGGGCTGTGGCGTGCAGCGAACGGGCTGTGATGCCGTCCACCTCTGCCAGCAACTGTCCTTTCTTTACCCGCTGCCCATTGGCAACCGCCACCTTGGTCAACTTCCCGCCCAGCGGAAAGCCCATGTCCGTCTCCACCTCCGAGCCCACGGTCCCCACATACTCACGTTGCGAAGCGCTGCGACTGTCAGCCACGGTGAGTGTTTCCACGGTCACAGTGTCCGTCCAACCCGTATCGCGCACCTGCTGGCGGCAACCCCAAAAAAGAACAACACAGGCCGCCGCGCATACCAGCCGCCGCCTATAAAGAATAGTGCCTAAGTTCATAAGCCATTAAACGTTTGTTATATTAAAGACCAGATTAACTGTTTTCGCTCCGGTGGCAGTGGGCTCTGCCCGTCTGCCAGAAGTGAAAACTCGGTGCAAAGATACGATAATTTTTCCAAATCACAGGAAAAAAACAATCGAACGTCCCACTTTTCTCCTTATCCAGACGCCCGTGGCAACCCTACGTGCTTTCCCCTCGCCGAAGCAAACTGTTGCCGTAAGGCCCGCAAACCACAAGGCAACACACTCCCTGCCACTCCCAAAAGGGCTGGTGACCCACCAGAACCTTGCTCCCCACTCTTCGCAACCCTCCCGCCATCTGGCACTAAACAGGCCCCATATCTCGTCCTTTTCCAGTATTTATTTTGTATATAAACACTATATTATTTCTTTCTCAGTGTACAAATAGAAACTAAATAGAAGTGAAAGATAAGACAAGGAGCGGCTCTGGCGCGAAAGGAGAGCATGTCCACGGATGGGGATGGGTGGCCGTTGGGGCTGGGAGCGGCGGTGCGCCGGTCGGAGCCGACACACCTTCGGGACGGCGAATGCCCCGGGACGGAATGCTATAGGTGGTGGTATTGGAAAGTGCGGAGTTCGAGCCGGGTGGGGAACGAAGGACCGGCGGTGGTGCGTCGAATCCAGTTGCCGTAGGGGTCGTACTGATAATAGGCTCTGACTGGGCCTCCGTCGGAGCCGGATGTGGAGGACACCACTTGTTCCAGCACCCGTCCAAGGCTGTCGACACGGGTGGGCGGCGGCGGGGCCATGTACATATTGAGAACTCCGTCGCGGCCGGTGGATGAAGTCATGAATCCTGTGCTGTCGTACTGAAAACGCTCGAAGGAGGCGTCGGGCCATGTGCGGCGGACGAGACGGCCTGCGGGGTCGTAGTCGTAACTGAAGCGGGACCCGTCGGGGTAGATATAGCGGGTGAGGTGTCCGGCGCGGTCGTAGTGAAGGCGGAAGGTGTAGCTGCGGCCGTCGGGGCCTTGGATGCGGGCCCGGCAGCGACGCCCATGCCGGGAATAGGTATAGGTGGTGACGAGGGTTGGGGGCTGGAGGGTGTCGAGGGTGGCGGTGGCGCTGTCCTGCCAACAGGTCTCGCCAGTGCGGCGGCCCAGGGAGTCGTAGCTGAAATGGCGGCGGACGTTGATTTGGCGGTCGTGGTAGTAATAGTCGATGCAGTGCCCGGCGGTGTCAAAACAGACTACCGTCTGCGACGTGTATCCGTCGGAGTACTCGTCGAGTGAGCGGTAGGTGAAGATGGCCACAGGGCCGGAGAACTGGTCGGCGTATGTGGTGGAGCGGTTGTAGTCGTCGGGACGGTTGGGGGTGTATGGAAAAGGAAGATCCCCTTGCCCACAGGAGGCAAGGAGAAGGACCATAAGGAGCAGCACCGCAAAGCGAGGTTCTGGTGGCCTGTGGGCAGGGGCTTGGGGGGACATTTGGCTACTCGGCTACGGCTTTGGCCACGGTGGCGGGAAGGCTGCCGTCTTTTTGTTGCTTAAGCAGACGGTCGCAGAGTTTGCTTTTGCCCACGGTCTTGGTGTAGGACTGGTAGTAGCGCAGCATGTCGTCGACGGCCACGTTGGCGCAGACCAGCGGTGAGGCGTCTTTGTATTGGAGGGAGTGGCGGGTCCAGGCAGCAAGGTAGATGGTGATGAGTTGCTGGTTTTTGATGGGGACGATTTCGGGGGTTACGACCACTTTTACTTGCGGGGCACCGGCCAGCCAGCGCATGAGGAAGGAGGCGCACTCCTGGTGTTTGGGCTGGTTGAAGGTGGGGTCTGTGGTAAGGATGTAGTTGCAGCAGTTGAGGACGTCGGTCTCGTACTTGGCATAGTCGGAGGGCCAGAGTTTTTCGGGCAGGATGGGGAGGGAGAATTGCTGAGCCATGGCAAGGGTGGACATGGCGAGTGCAGCGATGAGGACAAGGGTTTTCTTCATTGTTTTCGGTGTTTATTGTTATTAATCTTGTTTCGTTGCGGTGTCTGTGAGGTTTTATTTCTCGATGTTGAAATTCTGTATGTCTTATTAGGATTAGGCAGGGATGTTTACTCGTCTACTGCGAGTCCGCCGAGGGAGGTCTCCTTGTAGAGGCTTGGGAGGTCGTGGCCGGTGCGGCGCATGGTGCGCACCACCTTGTCGAAGGAGATGATGTGTTTGCCGTCGCTCATCATGGCGTAGATGTTGATGTCGAGCGCCCGGAGGGCGGCCATGGCGTTGCGCTCGATGCAGGGAATCTGGACGAGGCCGCACATGGGGTCGCAGGTGAGACCGAGGTTGTGTTCCATAGCCATCTCGGCCGCATATTCGATTTGCTGGGGGCTTCCGCCAAAGAGCTGGTTGGCGGCCACGGCAGCCATGACACAGGCACTACCCACCTCGCCTTGGCAGCCCACTTCGGCTCCGGAGAGGGAGGCGTTTTGTTTGATGACGTTGGCAAAGAGTGCGGCGGTGGCCATGGCACGGAGTATCTCGGTGTCGGAAAAGTTGTGAGCCTGTTTAAGATGGTAGAGGACGGCGGGCAGCACGCCGGATGAGCCGCAGGTGGGGGCAGTGACGATGTAGCCGCCCACGGCGTTGCGCTCGGAGGTGGCCAAGGCGTAGGCTATGACGAGGGCGCGGCTCTGGAGCGACGGCTTGTAGGAGGAGGCGCGGACGTAGTATTGGCGGGCTTTGCTGCGCAGGTGCAGGCCACCTGGAATGACCCCTTCGGCTTGGAGTCCCTGGACTATGGTGTGCTGCATGGTGTCCCACATGTCCTGGAGATAAGGCCAGATGGTGGGGCCTTCGCATTGTTCGACGTATTCCCAATAGGTGAGGCCCTCGCGCTCGATATAGGGAAGGATTTCGGCGAGGGTGGACATGGAGTATACCTGCTGAACGGTCTCGCTCGTGGTTTCGTTGGCGAGGGCTCCGCCGCCGACGCTGTAGATGGTCCAGTCGGCCGTGGTGTGGCCTTGGGCGTCGAGGGCTTCGAAGTGCATGCCGTTGGTGTGGAAGGGGAGCACGATGTCGGGCTGCCACACGATTTCGACGGGGATGGGAGCGGCACCGTCTTGGAGTGCTTTGTCGGTGCGGTGACCGCGGCCGGTGGCGGCAAGGCTGCCGTAGAGGGTGACGCGGAAGGAGTGAGCGTCGGGATGCTCAGCTTTGAACTGGAGGGCAGCGGCATGAGGGGCCATGGTGTGGCTGCTGGAGGGGCCGTAGCCTTTGCGGTAGATTTTCTTAATTGTCTCCATGTTCGCTATGTGCTTATTTGGGGGTGCAAAAATACATTATTTTTTCGACATTGGGAATTATTTTGTACTTTTGCTGCAAGAATAATTGCATACTCAATGAGATAGAATCATGAATATCATTATTATAGCGAACGGAGAATTTCCCACTGGGCAGTGGGTGGCACCCTTGCTGAGGGATGCGGACAGGATTGTTTGCTGCGATGGTGCGGCTAATAAATATGTGTCGTGGCGCAGCCGACAGACCGCCCTGAAGGGTGGGAGCATCACCGTGGTGGGCGACGGCGACTCGCAGTCGGACAGTCTTTCCACACAGGCTGCCGCCATGGGCATAGGACTGGAGCGGGTGGTGGTTGAGGAGCAGGATTACAACGACTTGACCAAGGCCACCCGTTATGTCATGGAGCATTGGTGCCAGGACGGAGCCACCGAGGTGACCTATATCGGGGCCACGGGACTGAGGGAGGACCACACGCTGGGCAACATCAGTCTGCTGGCATGGTATATGAAGCAGTGGCCCGGGGTGCGGTTCAGGATGCTAACGGACTATGGGATGTTTGTGCCGATGGAGGGGCATGCGGCCTTTGCCACGCGGAAGGGGCAACAGGTGTCGCTTTTCTCGCTGACGCCTGAGGTGCCGGTGAGTGTGGAGGGTCTGCGCTGGCCCATCCGGGAGCGGAAACTGCAATGGTGGTGGGAGGGCTCGCTGAACGAGGCCCTGGGGGAGGAGTTCGAGGTGTGGGGCGGAGTGCTGGTGGTCTACTTGCTCACGGCAAGCAAGGCCTGACGGATGGCACGACTGAGCTGGTCGGGACAGGAGGTGTCTTTCCAGCCACAGCGGATGCCCTGAAGGCGGTCGGCCACTTGGGTGGCCTCCATGCCCTCGACAAGGCGTCCCACGCCTTGCAGGTTGCCGTCGCAGCCGCCGAAGAAGGAGACGTTGTGGATTTTGCCGTCGATGATGTCGAAGTCGATTTGCTGACTGCAGGTTTGTGAGGTTTGATAGGTGTAGTGCATTACGGATATGTTTTTTGGTTGATGTGTTGAACTGTATTGTTTGGGGGCCAGACTGAAGTCAGACAAAGAGGTTGCGGAAGGCTTCCTCGATGACGCTGACTGGCACGATTTGGATTGTATAGTTGGTTTTCTGAAGGTTTCGGGTGTCGTACTTGGATATGAAGATGCGCTCGAAACCCAGCCGGGCTGCTTCGGCCACTCGGTTCTCAATACGGCTGACGGGACGCACCTCGCCACTGAGTCCCACCTCGGCTGCAAAGCAGTAGCGGGGCGACACGGGCATGTCGACATTGCTGGAGAGGATGCTGCAGGCCACGGCAAGGTCGAGGGCAGGGTCGCTGACGCGCATGCCGCCCGCCATGTTGAGGAAGACATCCTTGGCACCGAGTTTGAAACCGCAGCGCTTTTCCAGTACAGCCAGCAGCATATTCATACGCCGCATGTCGAATCCGTTGGCATTGCGCTGGGGTGTGCCGTACACAGCACTGCTGACAAGCGACTGGACTTCGACAAACATGGGGCGCGCCCCTTCGAGTGTGGCGGCCACGGCGGCACCGCTCAGCTCCTCGTCGCGATGGGAAAGGAGAAGGGCCGAAGGGTTTGACACCTCGGCAAGGCCACTGCCCCGCATTTCGAAGATGCCTATCTCAGCGGTGGAGCCAAAACGGTTTTTGAGAGCACGGAGGATGCGGAAACCATAGTTGCGGTCGCCTTCAAACTGGAGGACGGCATCGACGATGTGCTCCATAACCTTGGGCCCGGCAAGGGTGCCGTCCTTGGTAATGTGGCCGATAAGGAGTACCGGGACACCGGTGGTTTTGGCATAATGCTGGAACTCGGTGGTGCACTGGCGGATCTGACTGACACTGCCGGCGGGCGACTCGATGTCCTCGGTGGTGACGGTCTGGATGGAGTCGACAATGAGGAGGTCGGGTTGCACAGCCTCTACATGCTCGAAGATACGCTGCGTGACGGTCTCGCTGACAACGTAGCAGCTGTCGGTGTTGATGCCTATCCGGTCGGCACGCATACGTATCTGCTGCTCGCTTTCCTCGCCACTCACATAGAGGAGACGGCGGTCGTGGATGGCCAAGGCGGTCTGGAGCAGAAGGGTGCTCTTGCCTATGCCCGGTTCGCCACCAAGCAGCAACAGGCTGCCCGGCACGATGCCACCACCCAGCACGCGGTCGAACTCCGCGCAATGAGTAGGGATGCGCTGGGTTTCGCTATAGGTAACCTCTTGTATGCGCTTGGGCGTGGCATTGAGGGGCTGAGCACCGCTCTTGGGTTTGGGCGAGGAGGCTTTCACCACCTCCTCCTGAAAGGTGTTCCACTTGCCACACTGTGGGCAGCGTCCCAGCCAACTGGACGACTGGTAGCCGCACTCTTGGCAGAAATAGTATGACTTAGCTTTGGCCATGACGTTTCTTAAGTTTTATAATCTGGTTGAAAATGCCCGCCGCAAGGATGATGCCACCGGCGATGGCAATGGTCACTTTCAGCGCCACAAAACCCGTAGAGGAGGCCAGCCGCAGCTGGTTAGTAACCATATAGTAGGCGGTCCAGAAGATGCCCCCTCCTGGCACCAGCGGGATGATACCGCAGATGAGGAAGATGGTGACGGGACTGTGCATGAACCGAGAGAGCAGATGGCTTGAAGCGGCTATGGCCAACGCCGAGAAGAAAGCCGCGCCAACCACCGAGAGGCCTGTGAGCGCCCAGAGATAGACCGCCCAGCCCACCATGCCCACCAGCCCGCAAGACAGATAGTGGCGGCGGGGTGCCCCAAAAAGGACAGAGAATCCCACGGTGCCGATAAAGGCGGCGGCCAGCTGGATGGCCCAATGGGAGGCCAGCGCATCTTTAACGGGCGAGCCAAGTTCCACTATGCCCCCCACCACCATGCCGTCGATGATGAACGACAGGGCTACGCCCAAGGCGATGCAGAGGAAGACGAGGAAAGCATCGGTGAGGCGGGTGGTGCCAGCGATATAGTCCTCATTGGCCAAATCGCGCATGCCGTTGGTAAACGGCACGCCCGGCACCAGCGCTATGATTGTTCCGATAATCATGTTGGCCAGATGCAACGAGGGCACGACACCCGTGGTCTGTGCCAGCTTATAAACAAGCAGACACGACAGACCTCCCACCAGTCCGCCGGCCACGCTGCCAGCCAGTCGCGACAGGTGGGGGCACAGGAAGGTGATATACAGTCCCAGCAACACCCCAGCCACGAGGGTGGCCACAGCATCGGCCAGACTGCCTCCGAAAAGAATGCTGAAAGCCGACATCCCAAAGACTATGCCCACCAGCAGTTCCCACCACGGTTTGCCGGGCATCGTGCGGATGGCCTCTACCCTCTGCCGGAGGGTGGCCACGGGCATCGGGCCAGCCATCACGTCGCGGCTCAGCTGGTTCACCTCGGCCACCTTGGCCAGTTGCGTACCCTTGATGGGGATAAAGTCGGCCCGCGCATAATGCTGCCCGGTGGCAATGATACCATTGCTGAGGACAAAGAAGCTCTCATCCTCCACCCCATAAGCAGAAGCAATGCGGGTCATCGTCTCCTCCACTCGGCTGATCTCAGCCCCATTTTCGAGGAGTATATGTCCGGCCTCGGTCGCCAATTGCAAGGCCTGTTCCTGTTCCGTTGTCATAACACTTTGTTCAATAAGTTATTCAAAATAAGGATACCATTGGACGAACCGCTCCTGAATCAGGTGTTCAAGATTGGGATTCTTCTCCATGGCCCGCCTACGCAACAAGATATACGTACTCTTCTTCACATTAAACCGGTGCTCAAAATGTTCCTCCGACACATAGGTGGCCATGATGCGACGGTAAACCCTGAATCTTTTTGTATTGATAGTTGACTCCTGGAGCATACTGGCTCCTATGAAGCCAAAAGAGGACAACTCATCAGCCTTGGCTATATCAAGCATTATCTGAATGCAAGTATTTATTACCGGCCGAGCCTCTCCCAGTCCCGTCATCACATTATACCGATTCTTATTAGCCTTATCCTTGCGAAGGTGAAATTTGATGGCATAGAAATGATGCTCATACTTCTCAACCCATACCATATAGCCTTGACTCGTGCGGGGGGAATCGAACGTATACAACATCTTCTGGGTGTACGGCTCTTCTGCCCCACCCTTATAATTCATGATGAAACGATAGGGATAAGATGTCATCATGCAGACCTCTACATGAGATAAGGATAAGCATCTACTCGCAGACGGCCCAATTCCGCGGAAGGAACTGTCACAAACTCATCGCCCCTCTCAATTTTTTCTTGTTCAGCCTCTGTGAGACCTACACAATAAAAACAATAGGAAGGATTCGTAACAGACTCCTCATCAACGTTTTTTATATAACCATGCAATCCCATCCAACGATATTTTCTTTTTGCAAAGATACAACTTTTTTTTCAATCAGCAAACAATTGACCCAGCAGGTTTTCTCCGTCCCACAATCAGAACTCGTCCACCACCCTGTCCACACGGTAAAGCTTGTCGCCCCGGTGCAGTGGTTCGGAGGTCTTCACGCTGAACACATCGCCCTGCCCCACTTCGGGCACCGGCTGTGCCGTGTCGCCCAGGCGCAGCTCCTCCACCGTGGCACGGTAAACGCCCGTGGTCTGCCCCATCACCATCAAGTCCTCGCCCACACGCAGATGCTCGGCGGTCTCAATTTTCATCTCCGCCACCTGCGGACGGTTATAATAGTTGGTCACCTTGCCCAGATACACCTTGTTCTCCGTGGCCTGCGACCCATAACGCTCGCTCCATTCCCCCATCTTGCGGCCCAGATAGTAACCATCCCAGAAGCCCCGGTTGAACACCGTGCGCAGTCTTTCCGTCCACGCGGCTATCCGCTCCTGCGTATAGGTGCCGTCGGCCACAGCCTGCACCGCCTCTTTGTAGCATTCCACCACGGTCTTCACATAGTCCGCGCTCCGGCCGCGCCCCTCAATTTTCAGCACCCTCACCCCGGCGTGGAGAATCTTGTCGATAAACCCAATGGTGCAGAGGTCTTTCGGCGACATGATATACTTGCCGCTCACCACCAGCTCCGTGTCGCTCTCCAAGTCCTTGACCAGATACTCGCGACGGCACAGCTGGAGGCAGGCACCCCGGTTGGCACTGTAGTTATACTCGTCGAGCGACAGGTAGCACTTGCCGCTCACACTCATGCACAACGCCCCATGGGCAAACACTTCCACCTGCACCAGTTCTCCTTTCGGCCCGCGGATGTCGTTGTCGAGGATATATTGCGTGATTTCAGCCACCTGCCTCAGTGGCAGCTCGCGTGCTGTCACCACCACGTCGGCCCACTGGGCAAAGAAACGCACCGCCTCGACATTGGAGATATTGCACTGCGTGGAGATATGCACCTCCACCCCGATGCTGTGGGCATACGTGATGACGGCCATATCGCTGGCAATGATGGCCGTGATGCCCGCCGCCTGAGCGGCCTGCACCAGCTGGTGCATCTCCTCTATCTCGTGGTTATAAATGATGGTGTTCACCGTCAAGTAGGTGCGCACACCGTGCTGCCGAGCCGTCTGGACTATGCGTTCCAAATCCTCCACCGTGAAGTTGGCCGCCGAGCGCGACCGCATATTCAAATTCCCCACGCCGAAATACACCGCATCCGCGCCAGCCTGAATGGCGGCGCTCAAACTCTCATAACTCCCCACCGGGGCCATGATTTCCACAGGCTGGCGACCCATAGCGGGGTCCATTTGATTAGTAGTGTCCATAGTTATTTGCTTTTCCATAATTGTCGGGGAATACCCGTTGTCTGTCTGTCTTCAACTTTTCAAGATATAACCTTTGGGCGTTTTCACCACAAGACCTATAGCCGTCATCTCGGCCAAAACCCTGCTGAGCGACGGTCGGGCCACGCCCAGCATCCGTGCGGCAGCAGTCACCGACCCGATAGAACTTTGCGTCCTCAGGTACTCCCGCACCCGTTCCTGCAGTCTTTGGGTGGCGAAACTGCGCATCCGGCTGCTGAGAAACCGTCCGCGGTCCGACACCACCTCCAGAAACTGCCTGAGTACGTCGGGATGAGTCTGCATAAACGTGAAAAATCCCTCACGGTTGATAAACAATATCTCGGCATCCATAGTAGCCCGCACTTCGACGGGAATAGCGTTGTCCGAAGCAAAGAGGAATGCGGGTGCCAGCAATTGGGGGGCGGCAAACTGCTCCACCACCACTTCGCGGCCCTCATCACCCATAAGGCTCGACTCCACCCGTCCCGCAAGCAGTACCATGAGCGACAGGCAAGCTTCGCCTTGGCGCATTACCACCATGTCCTGGCGGTATGTTTTGAGCTTGTGGGGCGAACATAGAAGAGCCGCCACATCGTCCACACTGCACGAGGAGAAAAGCGGAACCGACAGCAATTTACTTTCAACCATCATACATTAAACAGATTGCATCGGATTCGGTTGCCTCAAATCCGATGCAAAGATAATGAAAAAAAATGGATTGACACAAATGCCTTCAGCGTGGGCCTTACATCAGGCCAAAGTTCCTCATGTCATCCTCCACTCTGCCGATGCCGCCGATGCCAAAGTTGTCCACTAACACTTTGGCCACTCCAGGCGACAGGAAAGCGGGCAGTGTGGGGCCCAGATGGATGTTTTTCACGCCCAAACTGAGCAAGGCAAGCAGCACGATGACTGCCTTTTGCTCATACCAGGCTATATTGTACACAATTGGCAGCTGGTTCACATCTTCCAGCCCGAAAATCTCTTTCAGTTTCAGGGCTATCAGCGCTAACGAATAGCTGTCATTGCATTGTCCTGCATCCAGCACCCGGGGAATCCCCCCGATGTCGCCCAGCTTTAGTTTGTTGTATTTATATTTGGCGCATCCGGCTGTGAGTATTACACAATCCGCTGGCAGCGCATTGGCAAAATCCGTGTAGTATTCGCGGCTCTTCATCCTGCCGTCGCATCCGGCCATCACCACAAACTTGCGTATGGCTCCGCTCTTCACAGCCTCCACCACCTTGTCGGCAAGGGCAAATACCTGCTCGTGGGCGAATCCACCCACGATAGTTCCATTGTCAATGGCCTGAGGGGCAGCGCAGGTCTTGGCCAGAGCGATAATTTCCGAAAAATCCTTCTTCCCCTCGGCATCGGCCGGAATGTGTTTCCAGCCGGGGAATCCCGTACTGTTCGTGGTGAAGGCACGATGGCTGTAGTCCGCACCCGATAAGGGTGGCACAATGCAATTGGTGGTGAATAGTATCGGCCCGTTGAACTTCTCAAACTCCTCCCGCTGGCGCCACCAGGCGTTGCCGTAGTTGCCTTTAAGGTGACCGTACCGTTTCAGTTTTGGGTAGTAATGAGCGGGCAGCATCTCGCAGTGGGTGTATATGTCAACCCCTGCATCCTTGCTTTGCTCCAGCAGCTGTTCGAGGTCGTGCAGGTCATGGCCACTCACTAATATGCCTGGGCGGGAGCCAACTCCGATATTCACCTCCGTTATTTCCGGGTTGCCATAAGCGGTAGTGTTCGCCTTGTCGAGCAGAGCCATGGCCTTCACACCCCATTCCCCGGTAGTCAGGGCAAGGGAGGTGAGCTGTTCTGCGTCGGAACACAGCACCAATTTACCCAGTGTCTGGAGAATAAACTCGTTGCAATCGTGGTCTGCATACCCCAGACGGGAGGCATGTTCCAGATAAGCGGCCATGCCTTTCAATCCATACAGTGTCAGCTCTTTGAGTGATCGGATGTCTGGATTTTGCTCTGTTAATACACCGGCCTTTTGTGCTTGGGCGCCATATTTATCGCGCCCGCTCACTCCGCGCCACCAGTCAATCACATCCGTTTCTGGCAACTGCACCCCTTTGGATGCCGCCCGGTCAGTCCACCATTGCAACAGGTCAATACCCTTGTCAATACGGGCATAGATGCTTTCCGCATCGAAGTTGGCGTTGGTAATAGTCGAGAAGAGGGCATCGTTCACATACGCATGGATTCTCTGCCTATTCTGGCAGTAGTGTCCCTCATCGGCACAAGGCAGGTGGCAGGCCACCACACCCAGCCCTTTCAGTACATAAATCAACAAGTCCTGGGCGCATGCCACCTCGGGACTCTTGCCGCACACACCGGCCAAACGGCATCCCTCCCCGTTGGCGGTTTCCTGGCATTGAAAGCAGAACATTCTATTTTCCATAGTTTTAACTGTATTTGTCATCAATCATGTTTGGCTGCAAAATTACACTCTCTTCTCGGCTCTGAGCGTAACAAATGTTACCCGCCACCAAAAAGTACGCTAAAACAACTGGTGTGCAATCAGCCCCCCCCAACCCTCTTTGCAGGCCACGACCCCTTTCCCCTTTTGCCGACTGCACCGTTATACATAGATTCCCCTTGCCGTATTCTCGCGGCTTTAAGAATGACAACCTGCCCTTCTACATCTTCGGCATCTTCCTGCAGATGGGAGCCGAAGGCCATGTGGGGGCTGTCCTCGGGGCCTTCCTCAAAATAGTGGGCTTCATCTTCCTGCTGCATGTCACCGAGTTGGTGTTCCTCTTCCTCGTGGCCGGCGGCGTGACGCGCCGCAACCCCTTCCGCCCCCTCGTCACCATGCTCCCCGCCTATGTCACAGCCCTCGGCACCGCCTCCTCGGCCGCCACCATCCCCGTCACCCTCCAGCATGCCATCAAAAACGGCGTCCGTCCCGAGACGGCCAGCTTCACCGTGCCCCTCTGCGCCACCATCCACATGCCCTGCTCCATACTCAAAATCACTGCCGTGGCCTATGCCATCAGCCTCAGCATGGGTCTCCCTGCCGACTTCGGCACCTACATCGGCTTTATCATGATGCTCGGCATCAGCAACCATCCACACCCCGCCCATGCCCCCTGCCCCGTCGCGGCACCATCCGCCAACAGATATATTTACGTCCTCTAACAATAATTAACATCCCATCGCGTTACAATCCGTACAAGCAAAATATTTTTTCGTACAACACACTCTAATCGACACAACACCACCATGAACATCAAGCGATTCGGCATCCTGCCCAAAATACTCCTCGCCATCGCCCTCGGCATCATCTGTTCATTCTTCATGCCGGGATGGGCCGTGCGGGTATTCCTCACCTTTAACTCCATCTTCGGCAACTTTCTGGGCATGTTCATCCCCCTGCTCATCATCGGTCTCGTGGCCCCCGGCATAGCCGAGCTCGGCAAAGGGGCTGGCCGCCTGCTGCTCATCACCGTCGTGCTGGCCTATGGCTCCACCGTCCTCTCCGGAGCTTTTGCCTATGTATCCTGCTCCCTGGCCTATCCCCACATCCTCGGCAACGGGCTCTCCTCACTCAGCGGCATGGACATGTCCAACGCCCTCACCCCCTACTTCACCATCGACATGCCCGCCTTTATCTCCGTCACCACCGCCCTGGTGCTGGCCTTCCTCCTCGGCCTCACCACCGCCCACATCCCCGGCACCACCATGCGGGGCTTCCTCACCGACTTCCGCGACATCATCACCAGCGTCATCACCCGTGTCATCATCCCCCTCCTGCCCCTCTACATCTTCGGCATCTTCCTCCAGATGGGGGCCGAAGGCCACGTGGGAGCCGTCCTCGGCGCCTTCCTCAAAATCGTGGGCTTCATCTTCCTGCTGCATGTCACCGAGCTGGTCTTCCTCTTCCTCGTGGCCGGAGGCGTGGCGCGACGCAATCCCTTCCGCGCCCTCGCCACCATGCTCCCCGCCTATGTCACCGCCCTCGGCACCGCCTCTTCTGCCGCCACCATCCCCGTCACCCTGCAGCAAGCCATCAAAAACGGCGTCCGGCCCGAGACAGCCGGCTTCACTGTCCCCCTCTGCGCCACCATCCACATGCCCTGCTCCATCCTTAAAATCACTGCCGTGGCCTACGCCATCAGCCTCAGCATGGGCCTCCCCGCCGACTTCGGCACCTACATCGGCTTCATCCTCATGCTCGGCATCACCATGGTGGCCGCTCCCGGCGTGCCGGGCGGTGCCATCATGGCCGCCCTCGGCCTGCTGGGCAGCATGCTCGGCTTCGACGCCAACATGCAAGGCCTCATGATTGCCATCTACATCGCCATGGACAGCTTCGGCACCGCCGGCAACGTCACCGGCGACGGCGCCATCGCTCTCATCGTCGACCACATCCGCGGCAACGCCGAAAGCTCCAAATAAAAACCCTCAAAACACAACCCAGGGCGGAAAGAGACCAACGGCCTTGCCGCCTCTCTTTCCGCCCTGGGTCTACGTTCTCTTCTCGCTCAATATTCCACGCGGGGCTCCATTTCCTTGGCCTGAGCCACCATCTTCTCAATCTCCTTCACCGAGGGGATGCGGTTGCACAGGTTTTTCTCGGCGTTCACCTCTTCCATCTTGGCATAGAGGTTGGCCGGCACACGGTGGCGGAACTCCTTGATAGTGTCCACACCTGCTGCCTCTAACAGCTCGGCAAACTGACCAGCCACACCGTTGATGCGGAACAGGTCGGCATGATTGGTCCAACGCAGAACCAGCTTCTCGCTGATGCCCGTGGCCTCGGCCATCTTGCGGCGGCCGTTGCGCGTGGCGCATTTTTCCAACAAGTCGTCCGTGGTCTTCACCCCGGCGGCATTCAACTTGGCGGCATACACGTCGCCAATTCCTTCAATGTCGTTAATTTTGTAAGCCATAGTGTTTTGTTTAAATGTTTTACCTCATAACGCTGTTCGGCGCAAAATATTGTGTCCCCCGCCCATATTTCTGCCGCATCGCCCATTCCCAGCCTCTCTCCTCCAGGCAACGCCCGCTCCTCCCACGGCGAGGGAGAACCGTGGGGCCAAGTAGCGGAAACAGCAAACATCAGAATCCCCGAAACAAAAAAAACAGCCATATCAAAAAAAAAGAGTATCTTTGCATTCGTAAAACAACACACACAACGACATGTAAACGACACAAAACATAAGACATAAATAACTGAGCTTGACGCTCTTGTTCTCCTACTATGAAGTCTGGAAAACTCAAAGAAAGTGAGAATAGGGAAGCGGAGGGTTCACGTCCAAGGGGCGTGGATTTTCGTATACTTATTTACTTTCAAGGTTTTTCCAGACACCTATAGTAGAAATAAGCAGTTTCGACGAAAGACTCACGCCTTTCTTCATGCCCCTTATTCAGAGAATATCGGCTTTCCGGCTCAGGCAGGGAAGCCGAAAAC
>DEKU01000060.1:1458-88983 GCA_002354035.1 Bacteroidales bacterium UBA2714 | reverse complement strand
TCTCGCGGCTTATCCCCTGCCCCGCCCACGCTTGCGCGGCTCTTCCGCCACACTTCTCCCTCTCTCGGTAGTATAACGGTAGAATAAATGTAAACTAAACAGAAAATAAATAGTGGATACGAAGCGGACCCAGAGCGAAGCTTGAGCGAACCTTGAACGAGCCTTGAACGAAGCTTGAGCGGAGGCTGGGCGGGGATTCTATCGGGTTGTTTCGATGGGGCGTCCTTATATCTATAATATAGAATAAGGGGAATTACTTAATTGTGTTTGGCGAAAGGTTTAACTGATGTGTGGCTGGCGGGGAGGAGGGGCTGCTCTGGGGAAAAACTGCGGGAAATAATATAGGAGGGGTTTGGCACAGAATTGTTTTATTACACCTCTATTATATATACGATATTATGGTGTTAAAACAGCTGTGGATTAGGGGGAACCGATTGTCGGAGAAGAGAGGTTGCGGGCGGGGTGTGCTGGTTTTGCGGGGGGAAGAGCGGGGGCTGCGGACAAAATCGCTAACAATAGTGATTGCATGAATGGAAAAGAATATGTTATTTTGCAAATTGGAAAGAAAAGAGAAGCTTAATGTTACTATCAGATTTACAGAGTGGAGAGAGCGGCGTGGTGGTTCGTGTGGCGGGCCACGGCGCTTTCCGCAAACGCATCATAGAGATGGGGTTCATCAAAGGGGTGACGGTCCAGTCGATACTGAACGCGCCGCTGAAAGACCCCATCAAGTACCGCATCATGAATTTCGAAGTGTCGCTGCGGCGCAGCGATGCGGAGAAAGTGGAAATAGTGACGCTGGCGGAGGCCGAGAAAGAGATTACCCACCACAAGGACTTCCGCGCCATCGATGCGCCGGAGAAGAAACTCGAGCACATAGCCGAGCACCGCACGCACACCATCAACGTGGCCCTTGTGGGGAATCCCAACTGCGGCAAGACCAGCATCTTCAACATTGCAGCCCACGCCCATGAGCGGGTTGGGAACTACAGCGGAGTGACGGTGGACGAGAAGGTGGGGGTGTTCCAGTATGAGGGCTACACGTTCAACCTGGTGGACCTGCCGGGCACCTACAGCCTCAGCGCCTACTCGCCTGAGGAGCTGTACGTGCGCAAACATATCCTCCAGAAGAACCCCGACATCATCCTCAACGTGGTGGACGGGAGCAATCTGGAGCGCAACCTGTACCTCACCACCCAGCTCATCGACATGGATATCACCATGGTGATGGCCCTGAACATGTATGACGAGCTGCAGCGGAGCGGCGACCGCCTCGACATCGAGCAACTCTCCACCCTCCTGGGCATGCCTGTGGTGCCGACCACTGGGCGCAGCGGGCAGGGCATTGCTGACTTATTTAACAAGATTATAGAGGTGTTTGAGGGCCGCGACAGCAAGACGCGCCACATCCACGTGAACCACGGACCGGAGCTGGAGCAACACATCGCCACCCTCCGCACCGAGCTGTATGAACATGGTTTCAGCGACGACATCAGCACCCGTTTCCTGAGCATCAAACTGCTTGAGAACGACCACCAGCTTGAGAAGTATGTGGCGGAGCGTGACCCGGACGGCAGTGTGATGGCGATGCGCAACCGGATAGCCGAGCGTTATCTTACGGACAGCGGGCGCCTCCTGGTGGAGAACCCGCAAAGCGAAAGCCACAAGGTGACCCTCGAGACCCAGAGCCGCGACATCGAGAACGCCATCACCGACGCAAAATATGCTTTCATCCGCGGCGCGCTGGCCGAGTGTTACACCAAAAACGAGAAAAGTACCCTGCACCGCCTGACGGATAAAATCGACTCGGTGGTGACCCACCGCTGGTTAGGCTACCCTGTGTTCCTTCTCTTCATGTTCATCACCTTCTTCTGCACCTTTGCGATAGGGCAGTACCCCATGGACTGGATTGATGCCCTTTTCGGCTGGCTGGGCGACGCGGTGGGCTCGGTCATGAGCGAAGGACCCCTGCGTTCGCTGCTGGTTGACGGCATCATAGCCGGTGTGGGCTCCGTCATTGTTTTCCTCCCCAACATTCTCATCCTCTACCTTTTCATCTCCTTCATGGAAGACAGCGGCTATATGGCGCGCGCCGCCTTCATCATGGACAAGCTGATGCACCGCATGGGCCTGCACGGCAAGAGCTTCATTCCCATGATTATGGGTTTTGGCTGCAATGTGCCCGCCATCATGGCCACCCGCACCATCGAGGACCGCAAAAGCCGCCTGCTGACGATGCTGGTCATCCCCATGATGAGCTGCTCGGCCCGTATTCCGGTGTATGTCATCCTGGTGTCGGCCTTCTTCAGCCAGTATGCCGCCTATGTCCTCACGGGGCTTTACCTGCTGGGCATGGTGATGGCCATACTGATGGCCAAACTTTTCAGCCGCTTCTTCGTCAAGGGCGAGAGCCTTCCCTTCGTCATGGAGTTGCCGCCCTACCGCATGCCCACGGCCAAAGCAGTGCTCCGACACACTTGGGAGAAAGGCAAGGAATACCTGAAGAAAATGGCCACCATCATCCTCGGAGCCAGTATCATCGTATGGGCACTCAGCTATTTCCCCACCAATCCGGATCGCCGAATGCAGGCCGAGAACTCGTACATGGCCCAAATAGGCAAGACCATCGAACCAGCGATGCGGCCCTGCGGTTTCGACTGGCGGCAGAGCGTCTCGCTGCTGGCTGGTGTGGGAGCCAAGGAAGTGGTAGCCAGTACTATGGCCGTAGTGTATGCCACCTCCGACGACGAAGCTCAGCAACTTGAAGCCAGCTTTGAAGAGGAGGAGGGCGAAAACCGTATCTCCGAACTGGTGCGCGACAACATGACACCCCTCTCGGCGGCCAGCATGCTGCTGTTCATACTCCTGTACATGCCTTGCATCAGCACCGTGGTGGCCATCAAGAACGAGAGCGGCAAATGGAAATGGGCTTTGTTCACTGTGGCCTACACCATAGGCTTGGCATGGATAGTGGCAACAGCATTCTACCAAATAGGCAGTCTAATACTTTAAACATGGTACAGATTATCATCACACTTACGATTGTGGCGGCAGCCGTGGGGTTTGCCGTGAGGGGGTTGGTTCGCACCCTACGTAACAAAAAAGGTTGTTCGTGTGGGTGCAGCAACTGCCCGATGAAAAAAGGTGAATGCCATTGCCACAGCGAAATAGACTTGCTGGATATTCACTTGGACTGACCCCAATACCCTTCAGTGGCAACATGCGACAACTCGCAACACAATAACCCACTACTTCACGCGTTATACCTCGGATCCTTTTTAAAGATGAGATGAACCGAGAGAAAGAGATATTCAAAGTGACCTTGGTGGGCAGTGCGGCCAACGTAGTGCTGACGGTATTTAAGTTTATTGCCGGCGTTGTGGGCAACAGCGCCGCTATGGTTGCCGACGCCGTTCACTCGCTGTCTGACCTGCTGACCGACGCGATTGTATTGTGTTTTGTACGTATAAGCGGGAAACCAGAGGACTGCGGACATGATTACGGACACGGCAAATACGAAACACTGGCCACGACCCTCATAGGTATCGCATTGTCGGCGGTTGCTCTTGGTATTGGCTATAAAGCAGTGACGGCCTTCCTCTTCTGGTTGCAAGGAGGGACGCTGGCTGCACCAGGAATGTTGGCATTGTGGGCGGCAGTGGTTTCCATAATCATCAAAGAACTTGTCTATCACTATACTGTCCACAAAGGACGGAATTTAAATTCCCCAGCCGTGGAAGCCAATGCATGGCACCATCGCAGCGACGCCCTCTCGTCGCTGGGTACCTTGGTGGGCATCGGCGGAGCCATACTGTTGGGCAAGCGGTGGACCGTTCTCGACCCGTTGGCATCGTTAGTTGTGACATTCTTCATTCTACGTGTAGCATGGAAACTGCTAAAACAGGGACTTGACGAGTTGATGGAAGCCTCCCTGCCTGAAGATGTGGAGAATGAAATTTTTGCCATTGTCACCTCATTCCCCGACGTGCAAGACCCTCACCACCTTCGCACACGCCGCATCGGCAGCCGCTACGCCATCGAACTGCACATCCGCATGGACGGTAACACTCCCCTCAACATCGCCCACACCCGCACCTACGAAATTGAACAGGCCTTAAAACAACGATTCGGCTCTACCACACATATAACCATCCACGTAGAACCCGCCCACAAAGACGCCTACAAATAATATCGAAAACAGAGTATTAGCATTATTTTTGCGTATTTTATGGTTGTTCTGGATTGGACTCTTATTCTATTGAGTTGTATTGAACCTCTGCACAATGAGGGGATTATGGTATAGTACCTTTCAGGAAAACAATTATGTTTGTAACAAGTGCGGCATCTGTTAGCGCAATAATTCAGTCCATCAATATGAAACAGCTGACGCGAATCTCAAAACAACTTTAAACACAGATTATTATGCCGTGCAATACCAAACTGCTCATTAGGATAGCCTGAAACAAATTCGAACATTCCAATACCTTTTTTCTTTCATATCAGTTTTTTTCTGTAATTTTGCAACCGCTTACGCAAGTAAAGTAAGCAGCTGCAAGAAAAGCATTGCAATACTGTCCCGATATCGAAATTCGGCAAAATTTCAATGAAGGAGGACGGAGCAATTATGCTTTCGCTTGTTGTGTATGCTATAGGCTCACGCCTCAGCATATCCTCAGGCGTGAGACATGTTCCTTATAAACCGTTCCTTCATAGGTTTGCCGAAGCCTCGATATCAACGGACATGAGTACATAAGTCTCATGCCTTTCTTTATTGTATTATCCGCCTTATGGAGACTTGGGGCATAAAAAACAGCAAACAATGGTTAATTACTGGATCCATCGGTGCAAATGTGGCGAAAACGCATGGCAATTTACTCATGAGTTGTTGAAAAAACACAACATTATTACAATCGGGTGGAGCGATCTATCCAATAAGGAAATACACAAACAATTAATTTCTAATTGGGAATCGTTTGAACAAGTATTCGAAAGTTGGGGTTACCCTCGTAACCGTTACAATCTGTGGCGTTTCTTGAATGAGATGAAGAAAGGTGACATTGTGGTGGTTCCTTTATCTGGAGTATTCGACATATACCGTATTGCCGACGATGTGGTATACAATAATGAGACTATCGAACAAAAGTTGTGGGTTGATTGGAATTGTGAATCAGCTTCTTTGGACAAGGATGGCTACCCCTCCTATGATGATGGAAGACAGATTGACATGGGATTTTACCGCAAAGTAGAACCAATTGCCACAGATATTCCCCGTAACGATTATGCTCAACAACGTCTTTTCTCCCGTATGAAGATTCAGCAGACCAACGCCAACATCAATGATTTGCAAGACGAGGTTGAAGACACTATCAGACGTATAAAGAGAAATACCCCGATTAATCTGCATAATGATTTTTTGGAAGAAGCAGCAAAAGGGCTTTTGTATCAAATGAGGGACAAACTCAACGATAGTAAGCTTGAGCAATTGGTAAGGTGGTATATGGAACAATTAGGGGCTGTAGCCGAAATACCACCAAAGAATGCCACCAGTTGCGACGAGGGTGATGCTGATTTGATAGCGACTTTTGACAAACTCAATGGATTTACCATTTTGGTTCAAGTGAAAGCGCATAGAGATTTCACTGATGATTGGGCAGTCAAACAAATAACCACATATAAGATGACAATGGAGAAACACCGGCAATATTCATCTTCCCAAATGTGGGTAATCTCCACTTGTGACGATTTTAGTGAAAAAGCCAAACGTGATGCCGAAGCATTAGGAGTGCGACTTATTGCAGGTTTGGAGTTCGCTCGAATGTTGGTTGAAAATGGAGTTTATACTATGCCATTATAATTCCCAAGCATGAAGTCATTAGTATAGGAAACCGAACATCCAGAGGGGGATGTTGTGGAGGGCGGCGTGCTCGATGTCGTCCCTCACCACGTAGGCTTTCGCGGGGTCTATCGTAGCAACTTGGCGGCGGGTTTTATTTTTCCCACCTATCTCAAAATTATATCCGTCGGCCTCAAAGGGTTTCCATAATACTATTTTTCGATGCAAAGATACGAATAATAATCAAAACTGCACACTCTATGATGCAGTTTTTTACTGTTTTTGCACGATAGAGGATGCAGATTTATCAGGAAAGCCAAACAAAAAAAACGTTGCGGCGACTGCTGCAACGTTTTTCTTTGAGCGGAAAGGAGGGGATTCGAACCCCTGAAGCGCTTTTAACGCTTACTCGCTTTCCAGGCGGGCCTCTTCAACCACTCGAGCACCTTTCCGTGGGTTGATTTTTGCGCTGTAGGGAGGGCTTCCCCCTCGGCGAAATCGGATGCAAAAGTACTACTTTTTTCGAGAATAGCAAAAAAAAATGTATTTTTGCATTGAAAGAAAAACACTGAAAACATAATAAAACATTTAAAAATGAAACGATTAGTACTTTCAATTATGACCATCACAATGCTTGCTGCAGTGGGCTGCAAGAGCAACAAAACGGAAGAAAAATCGGAACTTCAACAGAAAGTTGACGAGTATGCCGAGTTTACTTTGACGACGGACTTGAGTGTCCTGACGGAAAAAGAGAAGCAGTTGCTGCCTGTCTTTATCCAGATTGCGGACATCATGGACGACTTGTATTGGGACCAGTATTTCGGTGCCGAGAACCGCGCCAGCCTGGACACCATCACCGACCCGGCCATGAAGGCCTTCGCGATGATACAGTACGGTGCCTGGGACCGTCTGGGCGAGGAGCGCCCCTTTATTCCGGGCTATGGCGAGCGCCCGGCGGGCTGCAATTTCTATCCTGTGGACATGACGGCCGAGGAGTATGACGCACTGGCCGACCCTGAGAAGAGCAGCCAGTATACGGTGATTCGCCGCGACGAGAACGGCGCCCTGAAGGTGGTGCCCTACCATGTGGAATATGCCGACCGGCTGGCCAAGGTGGACAGCCTGATGGGTGTGGCCATTGAGCTGGCCGAGGATGCCGGGCTGAAGAAGTACCTGACCGAGCGCCGCAAGGCTTTGATGACGGACGACTACTATGCCAGCGACCTGGCATGGATGGACATGAAGCAGAGCCGTCTGGACTTTGTGGTCGGCCCGATTGAGAACTACGACGACGCGCTGTATGGCAGCAAGACGAGCTACGAGTCGTTCATACTGGTGAAGGACGAGAAGTGGAGCAACGACTTGGCCAAGTTTGTGAAGATGCTGCCCCAGCTGCAGAACGACCTGCCCTGCGACCCGAAATACAAACCGGCCATGGCCGGCGCGGAGAGCGACCTGAATGTGTATGACGTGATTTACTATGCAGGCGACTGCAACGCGGGTTCGAAGACCATCGCCATCAATCTGCCCAACGACGAGCGTATCCACAAGGAGAAGGGTGCCCGCCGCCTGCAACTGAAGAACGCCATGCAAGCCAAGTTTGAGACCATCTTGATGCCGATAGCCAACCTGCTGATAGCCCAGGACCAGCTGGACAATGTGAACTTCAACGCTTTCTTCAGCAATGTGTGCTTCCACGAAGTGGCCCACGGCCTGGGCATCAAGGAGACGGTGACCGACGGCAAGAGCCTGCGCGAGGCACTGGGCAGCCAGTACAGCGCTTGGGAAGAGGCCAAGGCTGACATTTGCGGTCTGTTTCTGACCACCCACCTGATTGAGATGGGCGAGATAACCAACTGCACGAAAGAGGACGCTTTTGTGACCTTCATCGCTGGCATTCTGCGCAGCGTGCGGTTTGGTGCCACCGAGGCTCATGGCATCGCCAACATGATGTGCTTCAACCACCTGCAAGACAACGGAGCTTTCAGCCGCAATGCCGAAGGCAAATATGTGGTGGACGTGGCCAAGGCCGAAGAGGCCATGAAGAGCTGGGCCGCATTGATTTTGAAGGTTGAAGGCGAAGGCGACATCGAGTTTGCCAAGAGCTATTCGGCCAAGAATGGAAAGATTCGTGCCGACTTGCAGAAAGACCTCGACATGATCAGCACTCACAACATCCCCCGCGACATCCGCTACAACCAAGGCTTGAAGGCTTTGGGGTTATAAGGCTTGTACACGCTGGCTGTTTGTCCAGTGAGCGCCAGAGAGATTCCACCAGCAGCGACTATGCGTCCTGCTGGCGGAATCTGTTATTGGCGGGGGGAAAGACAACGGCACAGCAAGCGTGGGCCAGGATGTCACAAAGTGGTCGAAAAGAAGTGATACAGATAGTAATTATCAAATTATCTGAAAAAAATATCTTAATTCCGAAAAAAAACGTATCTTTGCAGATAGAAAATTTTGTCAATTATTATTATAATGGACAGAATTTTGGTGGATTACGCCACAAGTCCTCGGATGGGGACAAGCGTTGAAAGGGAAAGAAATAGCCCAGAATCTTCCAGGACCTCCGCATCTACAGGCGGAGGAGAGGAAGAATTGCCCAAACAAAGATGGTTGAAGAGACACACAAAGAGATAGAGCAGAGCGAGCGGCAATGGTATGCCGCCAAGGTGATGTACAACCGGGTGCAGCCCATCAAGGAGCGGCTGGAGACAGACGGGGTGGGGTATTTCATACCGGAGATAATCTCCTCGCTGGTGTTCTTCCAGGCCTCGGCCGAGTATTTGGGACATTTTGAGCAGGACTATTTCAGCCGCCTGTGGATATACCGGGATCCGCTTACGCACAAGCCCTCCCCTATTCCCAACAGGGAGATGGAGGTGTTCATGTTTGTGTGCACGGCCGGGAAGAAAGGGCTGACCTATCTGGGCGACGACAAGCCCGAATACCATCGCGGCGACCTGGTGAGGGTGACGGACGGTCCCTTTAAAGGCGCCGAAGGCCACATAGTGAGAATCAAGAAAGACAGGAGGCTGGTGGTGAGCCTACGGGGCATCGCGGCGTTGGCAACAACGTATATTCATCCAGACCTTCTGGAGCGGGTTGACGAGCCCTGCGCTTCGCCAAAGTATTATTACATGAAACAGGCTTAGCAGCCACTATTTGCAATTTGACTGGCAGCAATCTATGAGAAAACCATTATTCCCCCTCGACCCTATTAAAGAAAAGTACTACTACCCAGGGAAGAGTTTTTCGGAGGCAGGGAGTGAGGGTTGCGACATCCTGGACCCCGAGACGATAGAAGACGAGGATGTGAAGCGGGTGTTTGTAGCGGTCGAGGCAGAACCCATCAAACAGGTGTACCGCTGGTTTCTGGACCACCGCGATGAGTTTGCACCCACATCGCTGCTGTGGGGCATAAAGAACAACGGGGGCGACCCGATTCCCGACCGGCCGAACGGGGAGCCATACCACGCCATCTTTGTCGGGAGACCGCTGCACACGATATATGAGTTGGACGTCTTCCTGTTCAATGCCAACCAGCACCTGAGTCAGGGAGGATACTTGGTGTGCAACTGCCGCACCTCGTCGGTGAAGAAAGCCGTCATCTACAGGCTCTACCCCAAGGGCATAAACCGCATATACTACGGCTTCCACTACTTGTGGCACCGGGTATGCCCCAAGATGAAGCTGACAAAGGGGCTGTATTTTGCCGTCACGAAAGGACGTAACCGCACGTTCCACAGGGTCGAGATACTGGGGAGGCTGTACCACGCCGGGTTTGAGGTGGTTTATGAGAATACCTCTCACGGGGAATTCCGCATCATTGCGCGGAAAGCCAAAGAGCCCGTCACCGAAGGGACACCCAGTTCGTCGCCCATAGCCAAGCTGAAGCGGGTGGGCAAAGACGGTAAAATCATCACCGTGTATAAATTCCGCACGATGTATTCCTACAGCGAATACCTGCAAGAGTATGTCTATGAGCACCGTCGGCTGGACAAGAGCGGGAAGTTCTACCACGACTACCGGGTGAACACCCTGGGAGCCCTGCTGAGAAAGACATGGCTGGACGAGCTGCCCATGGTGGTGAACATGCTGAAAGGCGAGATGAAACTGGTGGGGGTGAGACCGTTGTCGCGGCAATTCTTCAGCCTGTACACCCCCGAGATGCAGGAACTGCGGACCAAGACAAAGCCCGGGCTGCTGCCACCACTCTACTACGAGAAGGTGCAGCCCGAAACGCTGGAGGGCATTCAAGAGTCTGAACGACGGTATATCGAAGCATATTTGAAACACCCTTTGCGCACCGACTGGAAATACTTTTGGGGCATCATAGGGAACATTTTCTTACATCATAAACATTCACACTGACATTTCAATACATGAGCGAAACACAAGAGTGGACAACAGTAATCAAACCGAAAGACAAGCTATGGTCGGTTGACATTAAAGAGCTATGGAAGTATCGCGACTTGGCGACGTTGTTTGTCAAACGCGACATCATCACCCAGTACAAGCAGACGATTTTGGGCCCGATGTGGTTCTTCCTACAGCCCATCATCACCGTATTTATGTATATGGTGGTTTTTGGCGGCATCGCAGGCATCGCCACCGACGGCATTCCGCAACCGCTGTTCTATCTGTCCGGCACCTGCATCTGGCAGTATTTCTCAGACTGCCTGAACAAAACCTCCAACACCTTTGTAAGCAACAGCGGACTGTTCGGCAAAGTCTACTTCCCCCGCCTGATAGTGCCGATGGCCAACGTGACTTCCAACCTGCTCAGATTCGGCATACAGCTGTCGCTGTTCATCGTCGTTTATATCATCTACAGCATCATCGGCTGCGACGCGAGCGTCAACTGGTATGCATTGCTGTTCCCCCTGCTGGTGGTCATGATGGCCGGGCTGTCGCTGGGTTTTGGAATCATCATCTCCAGCATGACAACCAAATATCGCGACCTTCAGATACTGTTCTCCTTCATCGTGCACCTGTGGATGTACGCCACACCCATTGTATATCCCCTCAGCTTGGTCAAAGGAAAAATAGTGGCAGGTTTTGACATGTACACCATCATGCGCCTCAACCCCGTGACCCCTGTGATAGAGACCTTCAAATACGGAGTCCTTGGCGCTGGCGAATTCATCGGCTGGGGCTGGCTGGCATACAGCTTTGTGTTCATGCTCATCCTGCTGGTACTGGGCGTTGTGATATTCAACAAAACCCAGAAAAGTTTTATGGACACCGTCTGATGGCTACAAAAAAAGCATTAATCACAGGCATCACCGGGCAGGACGGCAGTTTCCTCGCCGAATTCCTTCTCGAGAAAGGCTACCAAGTCCACGGTATCATCCGCCGCTCCTCGGTCGACTACCGCGAGCGCATAGCCCACCTCGAAGGTCATCCCCATTTCCACCTCCACTATGGCGACATGGGCGACACCCTCAGCATCATCAAGATAGTGCGCACCGTTATGCCGGACGAGATATACAACCTCGCTGCCCAGAGCCACGTCCAAGTCAGCTTCGACGCCCCCGAATACACAGCCAACGTTGATGCGACCGGAGTGCTGCGCATACTTGAAGCCGTCAGGCAATGCGGCCTCGAACACACCTGCCGCATCTACCAGGCCAGCACCTCCGAACTCTACGGCCGCGTAGAACAAATACCCCAAAATGAGCTCACCCCCTTCCACCCCTACAGCCCCTATGCCGTCGCCAAGCTCTACGGCTACTGGATAGTCAAAGAATACCGCGAGGCCTACAACATATTCTGCTGCAACGGCATCCTCTTCAACCACGAGAGCGAGCGACGGGGAGAAACCTTTGTGACACGCAAAATCACCCTCGCCGCCGCCCGCATACGCCAGGGCAAACAGCAACGGCTCCTCCTTGGCAACCTCTCCTCTCTCCGCGACTGGGGCTACGCCAAAGACTACGTCGAATGCATGTGGATGATCCTACAGCATCCCCAACCCGACGACTTCGTCATAGCCACAGGCGAGCAACACACCGTCCGCGAATTCTGCCAACTCGCCTTCCACTACGCCGGAATAGAGCTGCGCTGGGAAGGCCAGGGAATCGACGAACGGGGAATCTGCACCTCCGTCTCACCCACCCTGCCACCCGCCGACCACCTTGTCGGCAAAACACTCGTAGCCGTCAGCCCTGACTTCTACCGCCCCACCGACGTAGTCAACCTGCTCGGCGATCCCTCCAAGGCCCAGCGGCTGCTGGGATGGAACCCCCAGCGGACACCCTTCCAAGAACTCGTCAGGCTCATGGTAGAAAGCGACATGGGCAAAGTGGCATCCGACGACGCAGCAACCAAAATCCGCTACAACCTCGCCGAATATTTAGAGAAAGGAATCGTCAAATGAACCTCAACTCCAAGATATACGTGGCCGGACACCGCGGCATGGTCGGCTCTGCCATCGTCCGCGAACTCATCCGCCAAGGCTACACCAACCTCATCCTCCGCACCCACTCTCAATTGGACCTCTGCAACCAAGCCGCCGTCAACAGTTTCATGGAACAAGAGCGGCCCCAATACATCTTCCTCGCCGCCGCCCATGTGGGCGGCATCGGCGCCAACCAAGCCGCACCCGCCGACTTCATGTACCAGAACATGATGCTCGAAATGAACGTCATCCACGCTGCCTGGCGCTGCGGATGTTCCAAACTCCTCTTTCTCGGCTCCAGCTGCATCTACCCCCGCCTCGCCCCCCAGCCCATGCGCGAAGACTGCCTCCTCACCTCACCCCTCGAACCCACCAACGAAGCCTACGCCCTCGCCAAAATCTCAGGCCTCAAATACTGCCAATACCTCAACCGCCAATACGGCACCACCTACATCAGCGTCATGCCCACCAACCTCTACGGCCCCAACGACAACTACCACCCCCAGCACAGCCATGTCCTCCCAGCCCTCATCCGCCGCTTCCACGAAGCCAAACTCAGCGGCGCCGAGAAAGTCATCTGCTGGGGCGACGGCTCACCCCTGCGCGAATTCCTCTACGTCGACGACCTCGCCCAACTCTGTGTCCACCTCATGAACACCTACAACGGCAACGAGACCGTCAATGCCGGCACCGGCAAAGAGATAACCATAAAAGAACTGGCCGAGCTCGTGGCAAAGACAGTAGGCTACAAAGGCAAGATAGAATGGGACACCAGCCGACCCAACGGGACACCACGGAAACTGCTCGACGTGAGCAAAGCCAAAGGCTTGGGCTGGCAATACAAAACAGAATTAACCGACGGCATACGAATGGCCTATCAAGATTTTCTCGACAACCCCTCACGGGACTGAAACACAAAATAGAAAATGGCAACAGCTATCGAATTCAACAACGTATCCAAGCAATATCGGCTTGGCCTCGTATCCACCAAGACCCTCAGCCACGACCTCCAGCGCTGGTGGGCCATGAACATAATGGGGAAAGAAGACCCCTACCTCAAAATCGGGTCTGAGAACGACCGAGCCACCAAAGCCGACAGCGAATACGTCTGGGCCCTCAAAGACATCGACTTTAAAGTAGAGCAGGGCGACGTCATAGGCATCATCGGGCGCAACGGCGCCGGCAAAAGCACCCTCCTCAAACTCCTCTCGAAAGTCACCGGACCCACCACTGGCACCATCCGTGCCCGCGGGCGCATAGGCTCACTCCTCGAAGTCGGCACCGGCTTCCACCCCGAAATGACCGGCCGCGAAAACATCTTCCTCAACGGAGCCATCCTCGGTATGACCAAAGCCGAAATCTCGCGCAAACTCGACGAGATAGTTGACTTCAGCGGATGCGAACGCTACATCGACACACCCGTCAAACGCTACAGCTCCGGCATGACCGTGCGGCTCGGATTTGCCGTCGCCGCCTTCCTCGAACCCGAGATACTCGTCGTCGACGAAGTCCTCGCCGTCGGCGACGCCGAATTCCAGAAAAAAGCCATCGGCAAGATGCAGAACGTCAGCCAGGGCGAAGGACGCACCGTCCTCTTCGTTAGCCACAACATGGCCAGCATCCGCCAACTCTGCCAGAACGGCATACTGCTCAAAAACGGCCGCATCGAATACATGGGCACCGCCACCGACACCGTCGCCACATACCTCAGTGGCTTCGGCGACACCATGTGCTACCATGCCGACATCACCATGGAACACCGCGAATACTCCGACACAAGCAGAGAAATCGAACTGCTGTCCGTCTCCCTGTCAAACAACGGCGACGACTACGCCACCGACCAGCCGTTAGACCTCTACGTTCGCATGTTCAAACATAAAAAGAATATCCAAAGCGCCACACTGGAAGTCATGTTCAACAACAGGATGCGCGAACGCCTCGGCTCCTACATCTCAGGGCCCATCGACCTCACAGGAGTCGACGGCGAATTCACCGTTCATGTACGCATCGAGAACCACAACTTCGCCAAAGGCACCTACTCCATCTGCTTCCAGATAGGGCAAAAAGACATCCAGCTGGGACTCAAGGACTACGACATAGTCCACAACGTGCTCTTCTTCACAGTGGCCTATTCCCACATGCAAAAGAAAGACTCCATCGTCCTGTGGCGCAACGACTGGGGCAGCACCGTCTTCCAAGGCACAGCCGAAATCGTACAGGCCAAATAAAAACTCCACCCATGCTCAAAAAAGCCAAACGCTACATCCTCCATCCCTACTACTCTTTCGGCAACACACTCTTCAACCACTTCCCCCGGCTGATGACCGACCGATACTACCTCTCCGTCTTTTGGAAAAAATGCATGGGCTACGAGATTGACTGGGACCACCCCGTCACCTTCAACGAAAAACTGCAATGGCTCAAACTGCACGACCGCCAACCCATCTACACTACCATGGCCGACAAACTGAAGGCCAAACAATGGGCAGCAGAACGAATCGGGCAGCAACACATCATCCCCACCCTGCGTCAATACAAGACAGTGGACGAAATCAACCTCGACCTCCTGCCTGAACAGTTCGTACTCAAATGCAACCACGACAGCGGAAGCGTAGCCATCTGCAAAGACAAGAAAACATTCGACCTCGACGCCGCAAAGCGAAAATTAAGCGAAAGCCTGAAAAACAACTTCTACTGGATGGCCCGCGAATGGCCCTACAAAAACATCAAACCAGTCGTATTCGCCGAACAGTACATTCAAGACACCACACCCACCGACCAGCCTCCCCATACCGAAGACCCCACAAGCGACATCATCTCCACCAACCTCCCCCTCTTCAAATGGCATAAAGAACGACAATACTGCAACGGCTGGCCACTCATCGAAGAAAAACTCACCCAAGCGGCCGAACTCCCTGACCCCGCATCCACTACCGCCAAGATAGCTCAACTATACAAAAACCTCTCCCAAGCAATCGGCCCCCTCACATGTCAGCTCTTCCTCATCGACGGACGGGCTTACGTGGCAGACATCGAAATTCCCCAGGCCATAGACCACAGCCTCCTAACCTCCATAACCTCAGCGCTGAAAAGCCAAAAACAGCTGCTCCAACTCGTCAACGACAAAACCGGCAACACCGACGCCCTGCTCATTGAGGACGACTATATCATCCACCTCCACACCGTCAAACGCCAACAACTCTTCTCCGGACTGCGCGACTACAAACTCTTCTGCTTCGGAGGCGAACCCAAAATAATATACATCGCCAACGATAGTGCCGAATACCCCACCACCAACTACTTCGACATGGACTTCAAACCCCTGCCACTCTACTCCCGCGACCCTCCAGCCTGGACCTTACCCCCCAAGCCCGCGCGTTTCGACCAAATGAAACACCTCGCAGCCCTACTCTCCGAAGGCATCCCCCACGTCCGCGTCGACTTCTACGACACCCCCCAAGCGCTCCTCTTCGGCGAAATGACCTTCTACCACATGGGCGGCTTCTCACCCATCCGACCCCCCGAATGGAACCTCCAAATGGGCAACTGGATAAAACTGCCCCAATAAAACACCGCTGGCTCCAACAACCGCCCCCAATGAAAATAACCCAGATCCCCCGCCGCATAAAAAAGCAATACCTAAGGCACAAAATCGGAGCCTATCTGCGCAACCTTAAAGGAAACTTCATACGCGGGGATACGGACTTCGCAAAACAGTTGGCCGAAACCGGCTATCATATCTCCCTCCAGCAACATCCCTCAATACTCTTCCCCCAGGGCCAAGCACACAACACCGACCAGAACCCCACCCACAGCCGAAACACCCTCCTCAAACTACGTGAACTAATAAAGGAAAACTCATTTAATGACAAAAAGGACAGGCTGGTATTCTGGAAATTAGGGATGCCTGGTTATTATGTCTATGACATACGCCGAATGCTCGCCGACAGCGGCCGACCCTACCACCCATACACCATCACCCCCGCCGACCTCTCAAAAGAGCACATCGCCGTATACACTGCCCTGACCGGGAAACACGACTACCTACATGAGATTCTGTATCGGCAACCCGGCATCGACTACATCCTCTTCACCAACAATCGGAACATCAAGTCCTCAACCTGGCAAGTCCACTACGTCGACAGCCCCCTGAGCGACCTCCTTCTTTCACGAGCTATCAAAATGCTCCCCCACCAATACCTTGACCACAAATACACCGCCACCGTCTACGTCGACGCCAACGCCTACCTCTATGGCGACATCTCCCAACTCATCAGCGCCCTCGCCGACGGCACCACCCTCGCACTCACCCGTCATACCACCGCCCACACCGTGGCCGACGAACTGGAAGAGTGCATCCAAACCAAAGGCATCGACCGCCAGGCAGCACAACAACAATACGCCCGCTACCGCGCCCAAGGATTCAATGACGACATGGGCTTGGCCGAATGCGGAATCATAGCGAGGCGAAACGGCGACCCAAACCTGGACCGTCTCATGGCAATGTGGTATGAAGAATTCTGCAATGGAATACACCGCGACCAAATAAGCCTGCTCCCCTGCATACACAAAAGCAAATTCAAAAACTACAAAATACTCGACGGCAGTGTCTGGCACAACCAATACTGCTCTATCTTCGGGGAACACACCATAAGCCAATAAACACCTCAACCGAGATAAAGAGTTGCGCATAAGATGAAAAAAAGAGAGTCAATCGACATTATACTCTGCTGCTACAACCAAGAAGCTTATATTGAGCAAGCACTGCGAAGCATCATAACGCAGAAAGTCGAGGCAGAAGTGCGAGTAATAGTGGCCGACGACAATTCATCTGACAGAACCCTCGCTATTATCAAAGAGCTCGAACCCCTCTCTCCATTTGCATTCACTTATCTGAACGCCAGACACAACCTCGGCATAAACAAAAACTACCAGAGGGCCATCAACCAATGCACAGCCGACTACGTCGCCATACTCGAAGGCGACGACTGGTGGAGTTCCACAAACCACCTCGAGCAACACCGACAGTTCCTCTCTGAACATCCCCACTACTCCATGTCGTTCAACCGGATAGACTTCTACAACCAGAATACCGGCAAACACCAGATAACTTTTTGGCCCGCAAAGCATAGAACGCATCTTGAGATAAGCCTGAAAGACCAGATAGTCTATGGCAACCAGATAGGCAACCTTACAGCATGCATGTTCCGGAACAAACTGCTGCAAGAACTGCCCGAAACCTTCTTCGACCTGAACTTTGCAGACTGGGAACTGGGCATCATGATGGCCCTTCATGGCCCGATAGCCCTGCTGCGGGAACCCACCTCCACCTACCGCATTAACGACCAGGGGCTGTGGTCATCGCTCGACAGCGATGCCCGGAAACAATCTGAAAGCACTACCCTCGAACAGATAGCCCCCTTCCTGCCACCCCGCTGCCAAAAATACATAGCAGAGAATAAGCGGACCAACAAATCCTCTACGACACCTCCATACCTCCTCACCTGCAAACAGCGCGTGAAAATCTGGCTCAAACAGCATATCAAGAAAGCGAACACCCCCGAGCCAAAACACCCAACAGGCCGATAGAGAACAAAGACAAACCGGCAACCGACCCCTTCTATCCTATCGCAGCATGGAGAAGAAAAGAGACCCTGAACCCGACTTAAACAATACTCCACCACTGGTCAGCATCTGCTGCCTTGCCTACAACCACGCCCCCTTCATCCGGCAGTGCTTAGACGGGTTCCTGGCCCAAAAGACCTCCTTCCCCATAGAGATACTGATTCACGACGACGCCTCGACAGACGGAACCGAGCAAATCATCCGCCAATACGAAAAGCAATATCCCGAGATAGTATTTCCCATCTATGAGACTACGAACAAGTACTCCCAGGGCTACAGCAGCGTGATGGATATTGAGTTCAACTATTCTCGCGCCAAAGGAAAATACATAGCCTATTGCGAAGGCGACGACTACTGGACCGACCCCTACAAGCTTCAAAAACAAGTCGACTTCATGGAGGCACACCCCGAATATTCAGTGTGTTTTCACCGCTGCCAGCACCTCAACTCCGAGACAGGAGAAATGAGCAACGACTACTGCGGCCGGTATTTTCGCAACAACGAGACGGGTGTCGACTTGTCGTTCGACATGTTTTTTGCCCGTTGGGTCACGCAACCTCTGACGATGCTGTTCCGCGTGTCGGCCTTCAGTCCCGAATGGCAGAAACAGTACCGGTACTACCGCGACATGCACGAGATCTACCACTTGCTGAATGCAGGCAAGGGTTATCTCTTCTCGTTTGTCGGCGGGGTGTATCGTTACCACAAAGGCGGAATACACAGCATGATTTCCCAAGCCCAGTTCTGCCAAACGTCGCTGCCCATCGACGAAGAGTTTTACCGCGTCAACCGCAACCCTTACGCCAAGAAAAACTACCTCAACACCCTGTCCGACTGCATCACCTACTCCGCCGGGCACGACAAGAAGCAGGCTTTCAAATACCTGCTGACACACTTCAGCCTGTCGCACGACGTGCATGCTTTCATTAAATACATCCTCTATATCATCAAACAGAAATAATGGCTGACATCAGTTTCCACAACGAGATCATACAACCTCTTATCCATTCTCTAACTTGTTATGCCGACCAGAACGCGTTCTTCATCAAAGGCGTCTTCTACACTTATCGGCAGCTCGCCGATGCTGTGGAGGGCATTAGGCGGGCAATTCGCTCCCTCAGGCCCGACAATGGCATGGTGGCCCTGCTGGCCGGCGACGACTTGGAGACCTACGCCTCCATCATTGCGTTGTGGTTCGAAGGTCTCGCCTATGTGCCGCTGCACCCCCTACAGCCCGTCGAGCGCAACCTGAACATCACGGGCCAGACGGAAACCAAACTCCTTCTCCACTCCAGTCAGGACCATCCGCTCATCAAAAACATAGACACGAAAGCGAACAAAACCCTATGCACAGCCACCCTGGCCGCCTCCCATGCCGACATGTCCGATGCTATGGCAACGCCGGACGACAGCCTGGCCTATATCCTTTTCACTTCGGGCAGCACGGGCACCCCCAAGGGGGTCTGCATCTCGCGCCGCAATCTGGCGGCTTTCTTCAACTCTTTTTGGCGAACGGGTTTTGCCATCGACTGTTCCGACCGCTGTCTACAGGCTTTTGACCTCACGTTCGACGTCAGCATCCAGGCTTTCCTATCCGCCTTGCTGAGGGGGGCTTGCATCTATACAATTCCCTACGGGCAAGTGAAATACATCTATGCGGCGTCGCTGCTCATGGAGCACCAGATCACTTCCGCCGCCATGGCACCTTCCATGCTCACCTACCTCAGCCCCTATTTCGACCAGATGAGGGTCGAATCGCTCCACACCACTATCCTGACGGCTGAGGCCTGTCCGACGGATTTAATCGACAAATGGTTCGCATGCGCGCCAAACACAGAGATATACGACTTCTACGGCCCGACGGAGGGCACGATATATTGCACCGCCTATCATCTAAGGAGAGGGCAACCGCCCTTAGAGGCACACGGCACGACGGCCATCGGCCTGCCCTTAGCCAACGTGAAGGCTAAGCTCATCGACGACGACGGCACCCCGCTGCCGCAGGGCGCTAAGGGGGAACTTTGCATTTCGGGGCCTCAGGTGACGCAGGGCTATTGGCGCAACCCAGAACGGAACGAGAAAGCATTTATCAACATAGAGGTGGACGGCAAGTGCGACCGATATTACCGGACGGGCGACCTCTGCCAGCAGCTACCTGACGGCCATCTCCTCTATTTCGGACGCATTGACCAGCAGGCCAAGATTCAAGGCTACCGCGTGGAGCTGGGCGAGATTGAGTTTCACGCCCGTGCGTTCTATGGGGGCGCCCACCGCACGGTGGCCATGGCCTATCAGAACGCCTCCGGCCTGACCGAGATAGCCCTGTTCGTCGAAGCACCCACGGACGACCCGTCGCCGCTAAAACAGTATCTCACCTCGAAACTGCCGTCATACATGATTCCGTCCCAGGTGATATTTCGCCAGCAGTTCCCCACCAACAGGTCGGAGAAAGTGGACCGCATGGCACTGAAACAATCCCTTTAGCCTACAATTTTTCACCCAACAAAGCACGAGATGTCCACTCCCCAAGTTGAAATTCGAACCGTCACGGCCGGGCAGCTGAACCACTGGACCCAGGGGACAGATGCCGACCCGATTCTCGACCAAGGGGTGATAACCCGCACGCGGGCCTGGGCCATCGCCCATAATCCGTACGTGAAGCCAGATGACCCAGTGCTGGCCGCGGTGCTGGAAGACGGCACGGCGGTGGCTTTCACTGCACTCTTCCCCGACCGGATAGGGGACAGGCCATACGTATGGTTCAGCACACTGTGGTGCCATCCCGACTGCCTCGGCAGGGGCTACTCCCTGCTGGTGGTGGGCACGCTGATGGAACACTACGGCACGCAATCGTGCCTGGACAGCTGGGGAGCCCCGGAGACGGTGGAGATTTTCCATTATTTCGGCCACCGGACTACCTACTTTGCCCAATACCAGTTCGCACTCCGCACGCTCCACAAGGCCAGTCCCAAGGCCATCGCGTCCTACTGCCTGAAAGGCGCCTGGCTCCCTACGCTGCGGCAAAATACCCTTCAGACGGCTCTGAACAACGAGGACTATACCTTGGAGTACACCAACCATATAGACGACGAGACCTACGGCTTCATCAGCCGACACTCCTCGCACGACCTCATTCCCCGCACTCAGGCGATGCTGAACTGGATTCTCGCCTGCCCTTTCAAGAAGCAGACACCCCTGATGGGCCTCACTGTCTGCCCCAACCCTTTCCCTGACAACGAACGAACCTACTGGATGAGCGGGGTGAAGGTGATAAAAAACGGGCAGACGATAGCTTTCTACATGCTTCGCCAGTCGGACCATGAGCTGTCGGTCAAGTATCTTTATTACGACCCGCAATACACGAAGGAGACTTTCGACTCCATCCTACAACACATCATCAACCTCCGCGCCCGGCGGTTCACTACCCGCTGCAAGGAACTGGCTGACCACGTTTCGGCCGCCCGCATCTTCAACGCCCTCTCCACCGAGAGCATCTCTTACTCGCTGCCACCCGACTTCGCCATCGCGCCCGACGCCGTAGCCCAGGGGGGGGACAGCGACGCTTTTGTATAATCACCACCTGCAATTATGCCCACCTCTACAAGGAAGTCAACTCTGAGCAAATCGCTGCAACACCTGCTGCGCATGCTGAACCGCCTGCGCCTCCACAACCGTAATTTCTCGCTAATCACGAACACGTGCATCGGCGGCATAGTCTATCACGACTTGGGGCTTCGATTCCTGTCGCCCACCATCAACTGCGGCATCCGCGACCACGCTGAGTTCTTCACTTTCTGCACCCATCTGCGGCATTATCTCTCTCTGCCCCTCGACTTCATAACATCACAATGGAGCTACCCCGTGGCCACACTGCACGGCGACTATGGCAACGTGACCGTCTATTTCTCGCACTACAAAACGCGGGAGCAGGCCGAAGACTGTTGGGAGAAGCGCAAAGAGCGCGTCAACTGGGATAACATAGTGGTGCTGATGGACGGTGACAATTGCACGCCCGACCAAGTGGCGGCCTTTGCCGCATTGCCGCAGTCCCACAAGGTGATCTTCACAATGAGCCAGCGGGCCAGCTGCGCCTGCGAGTTCCCGCTCAACCATCCGGACTACAAGCCCACCGAACTGTTGGAGTACGGCCCCCTGCACGGCGCGCTGCGATGGTATGAGCTGCTGGACGTGGTCCAGTTTCTCAACTCAGGCCGCATCCGCCGCAACCCTCTTGCCAAATGACTTATACGCTTTCAACCTGATAGTCAAAGTCCCCGCTGCCATTGCCCAGACTGAACATTCCGCCTACTCCAAATCACCCACTCACCCCTTGCCTCGCTATATATTTTCTATTTAGATTAGATTTATTTTCTATTTATACAGTAAAGCAGAAACAAAGTACGGGATAAGTACTGAATAATACGAACGGAAAGAGATGATAAGGAAACTCCTTCCGGCAAAGGTCGGCCGGAACGGCGGCGGCCACAGTCGGAAACGAAATAAAAAAAGGAGGCTATCAGCCATCAGACACGCACGATGAAACAGAAGAAGATAATGCTGCTGGGCGGCATCCGATATCTGCTGCCCGTTATAGAAGCCGCGCACAGGGAGGGCTACTATGTCATCACTGTCGACAATGTACCGGGCAATGTGGCCCACAGGTATAGCGACGAGTATATGAACGTCAGCATTGTCGACAAGGAGGCTGTGTTGCTTGCCGCACAGAGCCGTAACATCGACGGCATCATGTCGTTCGGGGTGGACCCGGGTGTGGTCAGTGCGGCATACGTGCAAAGCCGCATGGGGCTGCCAGCGTTCGGGCCGTTCGAGTCGGTGCGCATCTTACAGAACAAGGACCTTTTCAGAGACTTTTTGCGGCAGCATGGTTTCAATGTGCCGAAGGCCAAAGCCTACAGCAGCGTGGCCCAACTGATGGCCGACCGGGACTGGGTCAACTACCCCTCCATCGTGAAGCCTACGGACTCGGCGGGGTCGAAGGGGGTGACAAAGGTTAGCAGCCCCTCCCAATTGGAGATGGCGGCCAAGGTGGCTTTCGAGAAGTCCATTTCGAAGCATATCATCGTCGAGGAGTTTATCTACCCGGTGGGTTGCCCTTCGGATTCGGACTGTTTCTCGATAGATGGTCGGTTGGTGTTTGCCAATTTCAACGCCCAGCGGTTCGACGCTTCGGCCGCGAATCCGTTCTCGCCGGCGGCCTACACCTGGCCCTCCACTTTTACGCCTCAGCAGCAGGAGTATTTGAGGTCGGAATTGCAACGTCTCATCACCCTGCTGGGTCTCAAGACGAACGTCTACAACGTCGAAACCCGGATAGGGGCCGACGGCAGGCCTTACATCATGGAGTTCACGCCGCGCGGCGGCGGAAACCGGCTGAGCGAGATGATCAGGTACGCCACAGGGGTGGACTTGATAACGGCCATGACGCGCTATATTGTGGGCGACGCGGTGGGGCAGATAACTCAACGGGAGCCGGACGGACTGTGGGCTGAGGTGATACTGCACGCCAACCGTTCGGGACGCTACAAGGAGATGGCCATAGCCAAGGACCTGGGCGCCGAAATAGTCGAGACGGACCTGTGGGTGGAGCCGGGCGATAGTGTCAACGCTTTCAATGGCGCCAACGACGCTATCGGCACGGCGATTCTGCGGTTCGGCAATGAGGCCGACATGAATCGTTTTGCGGCCGACACGGCACGATGGTTCAACATCGTGGTGGAGCCAGACGGCGACGGAGCTCCCACGGAATAATTTTTCATCCTCTCATCATCTGATTAATTAAAGCATTAACAATATGGACTCTCCCACAAGAAACAGCATCAGCAACACGATTCAAGAGCTTTCGAGAAAAGTGTTCGACAACCCGTCGCTGACCATTTCGGACAGCATGGGGCCGAACGATATTCCCGGCTGGACGTCGCTGACCTTCACACAGCTGCTTACGGAAATTGAAACAACGTTCAATTTCAAATTCAAGATATTCGAAATCATCAAAATGCAGACCATCGGGGGCATCGTCGACGTGACCACCCAGCATGTGAGCCAGCAATGAGTCGGGCCGAGAGCTTTGAAATAGTGACTTATACGGCCGCCCAAATCAAGGACTGGATTGAGGGCGGCAAGGGCGAGAGCCTTCTGCCGGGCATCATCGCCCGCTGCCGTGCCCGTGCGGTGGCGGCAAACCCTTACACCCGAGCCGAGGACCCTTTGGTTGCCGCCGTAAAGATTGCGGGCAGCCACCGGGCTGTTGCCTACACGGCGGCATTCCCCGAGCTTTTGGGCGGCGAGCGCTACTGGTGGTTCAGCACGCTGTGGTGCGACCGCGAATACCGCGGCTTGGGCCTCCCGTTGGCCGCCGTGGGTTCGCTGGCCGAGATATATGGCCCCGACCACTGCCTGGATACCATGGGAGCTTCCGAAACCGTAGAGATTTTCAAATACTTAGGCCACTCCACCACTCATTTTGACGAATATCGGTTCGGACGCAAGCCTGACAAACACTCCACCCTGGGCAAACTCCTTTCCCTCAAAGAACGTATCGTGGCCGATGTCCGACCCCTCTGCCCCTCGGCCCGCCGACTGTCAAACATCGGCGGCTACACCTTGGAGTACTGCAATCGGGTCGACAACCCCACATACGCTTTCATCAAACAACACACGGGTGCCGACCTCTTTGTGCGCGAGCAGCCAATATTTGACTGGATACTCAACTATCCCTTTAAACACCGCACACCCCTAATGCAACGGGTGGCCGACGGGGGCCTGTTCGGCGACGCGGACCAGCGGTACTGGATCAGCGGTGTGAAGGTAATGGTAGGCTCTACGCTCGTGGGATTCTACATCATCCGTGATTCCGTCTCCGACCTATCAGTGAAATACCTTTATTACGACGACAACCACAGCGCCGAAGTCTTTGCCTCTATCGCCCAGCATATCCTTGCCCTCCGAAATCCCTGCTTCACAACCCGGTGCGCCCCCCTTGCGCAATACATCGGCCGCATGGGGCTGTTCTCGAAACAGACGGTCAACCACATCTCCTTTTCCTACCCCAGCAGCTTCCACCTGCCGAAGGACTATACCACACAGGCCGGCGACGGTGACTGCTTCGTATAAACACCCTTCAGGCGGAAAAAAACCTGCAAATGGCCAACAAAATTATCACGAAAATATTGAGAAAAACGGAGCGCATATATAACAAGCTCCTCCTCGCCCCCATCGAAGTGTTCGTCTTCCACTCCGTGTCCGACACCTACGACCCCTCCTCGTGCCTCAAACAGGACTGGTCGTCGACCGCAGCCTTCCGGCAAAAAATACTTGAACTGAAACAGCAGTACACCTTCATCTCGCTGCCAGAAGCAACCAGCCGACTGCAGTCGGAAAACCTGCGCCGGAAGCACTACGCCGTCCTGACATCCGACGACGGATTCAAAACCGTGCTGACAGTGCTCCCCTTCCTAACGGAGCAAAACATACCCATCACCCTCTTCCTCAACCCCCAATACCTCGACGGCACCACCATTCGGCCAGATTACGCTCCCCAGCCCCAATACCTCACCCATGCCGACCTCGCTCAAATCACTTCGCCCCTCGTCACCATCGGGATGCACGGCTACCAACACCTCGACTGCGCGGCACAAACTCCGTCCGACTTCCGGCAAAACGTGTCCGCATGCATTGACGCCTTGGGTGCACACCCCCGCTACATCCCCTACTTCGCCTACCCCTGGGGCAACCACACCCCCTCCACACAGCAAACACTTCGCGACATGTGTATCACTCCCGTCCTGTGCGACGGCCGCTCCAACCACCGCTACAGCGACGGCATAAGCCGCCGCTGCATAGACACCACCCGCTAACCCATGCTCACACGGAAAGACCTCTACAACATCCCCGGCTGGCACACCCGCCGCCACCTCATCGTCATCGAGTCCGACGACTGGGGCAGCATCCGCATGCCCTCGCCCGAAACATACCGCGAACTCCTACGCAGCGGCATCCGAGTAGACAACGACCCCTACTGCAAATACGACAACCTTGCCACCACACAAGACCTCAGCGACCTCTTCGACATACTCAGCTCCGTCAAAGACAGCCACGGAAATCCCGCCGTCATCACCGCCAACTGCGTCACAGCCAACCCCGACTTCGAAAAAATAGAAGCCGACCACTTCACCACTTACCACTACCAACCCTTCACACAGACCCTCACCCAAAGCCCCCGTCACACCGGCACCTTCGCCCTCTGGCAGGAAGGCATGGCCCAAGGCCTACTCCGCCCCCAGCTCCACGGCCGCGAACACCTTAACGTCAAACAATGGATGCACGCCCTCCAGGCCTCGCACCCCTCCACTCTCCTCGCCTTCCGCCTCGGCACCTTCGCCCTCACCCACGACGCCGACCCCACTATAAAACAATACTACCTCGGAGCTTTCAACTCCGACCGCCCCGACGACATCGCCGCCTACTCCACCATCATCCGCGAAGGCGCCGACCTCTTCCACACCCTCTTCGGCTACCAGTCCGAGTCATTCATCCCCACCACTTACGAGTGGAGCTCCGCCATCGAGCCCCACCTTATCCACGCCGGCGTCCGCTACCTCCAGAGCACCGTATGCCAGAAAATACCCGTGGGCGACAATCAGGGTGAGAAACTCCGCCGCCGTTGCTTCCAAGGCTCGCGGAGCCGAGCCGGACTGCTCTACCTCATGCGCAACTGCATCTTCGAACCCTCCCTCAAACCCTCCGCCGACAACGTCGGCGCATGCCTCCACCACATCCAGCAAGCCTTCCGCTGGGGCAAAGCCGCCAACATCTGCTCCCACCGCATCAACTACATCGGCTCTATCGACAAAACCAACACTGACAACACCCTGCCACAACTCAAAACACTGCTGCACACCATAGTCAAAACATGGCCCGACTGTGAATTCATCACATCAGACCAACTGGGCCACATCATCGAATCGCAACAATGAAACTATCCATCGTAACCATCAACCGCAACAACGCTGCCGGTCTCGACAAAACCCTCAGCAGCATCTCCCTCCAGCAAGGCGCAGACTTCGAATCCATCGTAATCGACGGGGCCAGCACCGACGCCAGCGTCGAGACAATTCACCGATACATCGGCAAAATACCCACCCTACATTGGGTCTCCGAACCCGACACCGGCATCTATAACGCCATGAACAAAGGCATCCGCATGGCGAGCGGCGAATATGTGATGATGTTGAACTCGGGCGACTGGCTGCAGCAACCCGATATACTGCAACAGCTATATACCCAACTACAACTCCACGACAATCCTGAGATACTCTACGGCTCAACCACCAACATCTGGCCCGACGGCCGCACCCAGCCGGGCCACGTCAGCCATGGGCCGTTCACCATGTTCAGCTTCTATCGCGGGACGCTGGACCACGTCGGCACCTGCATCAAACGCACGCTCTTCGACCGCTTCGGCTACTACGACGAGTCGATGCGCATCTGCTCCGACTGGGCTTGGTTCATGAAAGTCGTTGTATTCGGGCAGATACAACCCGTGCACGTCGACATCGACACCATCTACTTCGACATGACCGGCATCAGCGAGAACGGCGGGAAAAACAGCCGCTTGATTGAGCAAGAGAAACGGAAGACCCTCGAGGCCACCCTTCCCCAGCTGGTGCTGGCCGACTACGACGCCTACGCCGACGACATTATCCTGATGCGACGCATACACAAACACCCGTGGGCCTTCAAATTAGTGCGGCTGATAGAACGGCTGCTATTCAAATACGAAAAATGCAAGAGATAACCTACTCCGTCGTCATTCCAGTCTACAACAAGCGCGACTATGTGGTTCGTGCCGTCGAGAGCGTGACGGCCCAGCTCCAGCCCATGGCAGAAGCCGGCGTAGGGGTTGAACTCATCATAGTAGACGATGGAAGTACCGACGACTCCTACCAACGGGTATCGGAGCGGATTGAGGGGTTGGAGTTTTGCCAATTAGTGAAGCAAGAGAATCAGGGAGTGGGGGCAGCCAGAAACAAGGGGATAGCCTTGGCCAAAGGCCGGTATGTTTGTTTCTTAGATGCCGACGACTGGTGGGAACCCTCGTTCCTTGCAGAAATTGATCACTTGAGGGCGGAATTTCCCGAAGCGGCAGTTTATGCTTCGGGGTTTTACCTGGTCAAGAACGGCAAGAAACGAGTGGCCCCAGTGGGTGTGGCTGACGGATTTGAAAGAGGATATATCAATTACTGCCTTACCTATGCAAAGACGCTGTGTATGCCAATAACATCCAGCTCGGTGGTCATTTCGAGACAGTCACTGGTCGAAGTGGGCTGCTTTGATGAGCACCTCACCTTGGGCGAGGATTTTGTACTGTGGATTAAGTTAGCACTTGCTTATAAAGTCGCCTTTGTCAATCGGCCTTTGGCCAACTATTTTCAGGACGTCCCTGTTGGCAAACGCGCCACAAGAAGGCTGCATCAACCAGAGCATCACATGTTGTGGAATTTGGATTTTCTGGCCGAGGAGGAGAAGCGGAATGGCGATTTGAAGCTTCTGCTGGACAGGTTGAGGTGTGGAGGTGTGAAGCGATATTACCTATCAAAACAATACCATGAGGCCGCAATGGGGGTGCTGGAAAAGGTGGAGTGGAGCCATATTCCTGCTTCAACTTATAAGTTCTACCACTCTCCGCTATGGCTTCAACGTATTCTATTTGGATTGAGAGGAGCGGGCTACAGGTGCAAACAAATGGCAGTTTCGCTATTACTGAATAGAAGAAGTCCGAAACGATAGGCTATCCTGATATAAAACGAATAGTAATACATATATTTACCGATAAAAAGCAATATTTTGGTACCATACTTCCCCAAACAGATTTCGACCAAAGCGACATCAATCTATTTGCTGTCGTTGGCAACGGTGAGCGTTTTGTTCCTCAGATATATGATGGGCCTTGATTTTATTATCATAGGCATAGGTTGGGTTCTGATATTTTTTGGCCTGTCCCACCGGTACTCCCACAAATGGATGGAATATGACGAGAAACGGTTTTTGCGCAAGCTCTTCATCACTGCTCTTGTATTCCGCCTGGCATGGGTATTCATTTCATACATATACTATTATATCAAAACTGGCATCCCTTTCGAGTTTGGGGCTGGCGACTCCATCGGTTACCATTCGGCGGCAGAGTGGTATGTGGACATCGGGTGGAGCAACGCTATGGACCGACTAAACCGCACAGCAATAAGTGACCGGGGCTATGTGCTTTATCTGACAGTACTTTATAATCTTATTGGTCCCAACATAATAGTGACCCGAATCCTGAAGGCACTCATGAGTGCATACAGCTGCATACTCATTTATCGGCTGGCTCACCGCACCTTTGGGGCTCCCGCAGCAAGGATTGCAGGCATTTTTTGCTGCCTGATGCCGAACTTAATCATGTATTGCGGCCTTCACTTGAAAGAAACGGAGATGCTTTTCCTGACCATCCTTGCGCTCGAAAGGACAGACGACCTTTTCAGGAGTAAAGCGATTTCCTTATGGAAAGTAATCCTTGTGGTGGTTGTGGCATTGTCTCTTTTCACCTTCCGCACAGTGCTGGGGGTCTCCGTAATATTTGCCATAATGACAGCCATCGTCTTCTCGAGTCAGGCAGTGCTGAGCAAGTGGAACAGGACGGTGCTCATATTTTGGGCCGTGACAGGACTGTTGGTGATGGCGGGCGGCACAATCACAAACGAGGCCCAGAGCTACTGGGAACAACGTGACGAAAACCAAGCTGCCAAAAGAAATTACCAAGTCTCAAAGGGTGTGTCGTGGGCCAAATATGCCACCGGGGCCGTAATGGCTCCCATCATGTTCGTACTGCCCTTCCCCACCATGGTCGACGTGGACGAACAGTATAACCAACAGATGATAAACGGGGGTAACTACGTGCGCGTTTTTATGGGCGGATTCGTCCTCTTGGCACTCTTCAGCGCCATATTCGTCAAGCGAAACTGGCGCGACCTCTCCCTCATCGGCACCTTTGTGATATCATACCTTGGCATCATCTGTATGAGCGGATTTGCCAATTCCGAGCGATTCCTTCTGCCCGGACTGCCATTTCTCCTACTCTTGGCCGCCTATGGCGTTACACTGCTCAACGCCCGCAACTACAAATGGGTGCGCACTTGGTTCTGGATAGTACCTGTGTTCACCATCGGCTGGGCTGTATTCAAGCTTGGCTCACGCGGCATATTGTAACCGAACGCCTTGAATGACAATCTCAAGTAAATGAAAGTAGCATTCTTTTTTGGGGCATTAAACCGTGGAGGGGCTGAAACCTTGGCCCTTGATGTGTTTGCTCGAAAAGCGGAACTTCCTTTTGAGGCCGTCTGCCTATACCGGAAAGAAGGGGTACTCTCGCAACAGATGGCCGCCACAAGCGCGGACATGCTTAAAGTCCCACGTAAGAAAAGCTGGCTACTATACTTCTGTCGACTGCGCAAAACCATCCGCAAGCACCACATCGACATCCTTCATGCCCAGACCTCCCTCAATGCTATCATAGCCATACTCTGCTCATGGTTCACCGGCGTCAAAGTGATAACCACCTTCCACGGCTTCGGTTTCCTCAACGCCCCCAAACTGCTGAGGTGGTTCATCTTTAAAGGCTCCGACCGCATCATCTTTGTCAGCCAACAACTGAAAAAGGCATTCGTCGAACGGGGCGACTTCGGCCTCGACGCCAAAATGGCCGTAGTCCACAACGGCATCAACTTCGACAAATTTCAACATACCCCTAACCATACTTCCAACCGCTCAACCCTCGCCCTCTGTATGGTAGGCAGCTTTGGCGACGGCCGGAATCAACTGCTCATCTGCCGATTCCTCAAACTGTTAAAGGACGCCCAAGTCGACTTCCACTTCACCTTCGTCGGCGCCGCCCGCCCCAACGAGATGGAGCTCTACAACGCCTGCGTCGACTATTGCAGCGCTCACGGCCTCGAGCAGCACGTCACCTTCGCCGGCCTCTGCCACAACGTGCCCCAAATACTGAGCACCATGGACGCATTCATCTACTCCACACGCCACGACAGCTTCGGCCTCGCCGTTATCGAAGCCATCGCCTCCAGCCTCCCCACCTTCGTCAACGATTGGTGCACCATGAAAGAAATCACCCGCGACGGCAAATGGGCCACCCTATACAAAACAGACGACGAACAATCACTCCTCCAAGTGTTCAATGATTTTTTGGCTAACAGAGATACCTATCAACAGAAAGCCCTGGCCAGCGCCAACGAAGTAAGACAAGTATACAGCATCCAACACCACATCGCCTCACTGGCACAAATCTATTCCTCAGTTAGCCACTAAACTCCCCTTTTCAAAAAGTCGGAGGGATGCCACCCGTTTTTCAAAGCATCAAAACATACATTTTTACAATGAACCCATACATCAAGAAAGTATTCCGTTTCAACCGATGGACCAACAAATACTTACGCAGGAGCGGTGTACATAATCCCGCCACATGGATTAGGCATTACTCCATTCTGCTCAAAGCTTACTTCTTCAAGCACTTCTCATTGGATGAACTTGAATATTACAACTATATCACATTGACCGAAGAACAACGGAAGAATCTTGTGCCACGCAAAGAGGACATCCTCTTTCTGCGGAAGGTGAACAACGTGACCGAGACGTCTGTCCTGAGCGACAAAGCGAAATGCTACCGCTTTTTCAAAGACTACTACCACCGCGACGTCCTGGCCATCAGTCAGGGCGAGGCCGGTTTACCCCAAAGCAAGGCGGCCTTTGTGGAGTTTGCTCGCAGACACGGCAGTGTAATCCTGAAACCTATTTCGGAGTGCGAAGGTAGGGGTGTGTGCTTGGTGGAGGCGTCGAAATATGACGACACCGAACTGGCCGGCCTTGTGTCCAGCTATAGCGAGGGATTTATGGCCGAGGAGCGGATCAAACAGGCCGACTTTATGGCGGCTGTGCATCCTGGCTCTGTCAACACGGTACGCATAAACACGGTGCGGTTCGACGACGAGGTTGAGCCGCTGTGGCCCACGTGGCGCATCGGCCGTGGTGGGACGGTGGTAGACAATTACAGCGCTGGGGGTATCTCGGTGACGGTGGATGTGAGGTCGGGCAGGACGCTGCGCGCGGTGAGCAAGGACAAGGGTCAGTACTCGACACATCCCGACACGGGGGTCCCGCTGGTGGGGGTGACCATTCCCCGCTGGGACGAGATGCTGGAGACGGTGAAGCGTATGGCCAAGATGCTTACAGACATCCGTTTTGTGGGCTGGGATATGGCGCTCACGAACGAGGGCTGGGTGGTTGTGGAGGCCAACTATGAGCCGGACAACAAGGCATGGCAGCGCTGTTCGGCGGAGGGTATCCGCGAGGATTTCGAACGCATCAAACGACGTTTGAATTTAGGTTGATTGTTTCTTATTAATTTGTATTTTATCACTGTTTTATTTCTATGACAAAAATAATCATTACTGGAGGGGCTGGATTTATCGGGTCGAACTTGTGTGAATATTTTGTTGGTGAGGGTTTCGATGTGGTGTGTTTGGACAATCTCTCAACGGGTTTCCAGCGCAATATTGAGCATTTGCTGGGGAAGCCGTCTTTCCGGTTTGTGGAGGGTGACATCAGGGATCTTGACACTTGCCGGAGGGCGGTGGAGGGCTGCGACGTTGTGCTGCACGAGGCGGCGCTGGGCAGTGTGCCCCGCAGCATCAACGACCCTATCAATACTAATGCGAACAATGTGGACGGGTTTTTGAATATGCTGGTGGCAGCGCGCGACGCGGGGGTGGGCAGGTTTGTGTATGCGGCCAGTTCGTCGACGTATGGCGACAGCAAGGCGTTGCCGAAGAGGGAGCATCTGATTGGACGTCCGCTCTCGCCTTACGCCATCACGAAGTTGGTTGACGAGCTTTACGCCAATGTGTTTTCGAATCTGTATGGCATGGAAACGGTGGGTCTGCGGTATTTCAATGTGTTCGGCCGCAGGCAGGACCCGAACGGGGCCTACGCGGCGGTGATTCCGCTGTGGGTTAAGGCCTTGATGGCACATCAGTCGCCGTTTATCAACGGGGACGGGAGTTATTCGAGAGACTTTACGTATGTGGACAATGTTATTCAGGCCAACTGGCGAGCGGCGCTGACGCCGAGCGATGTGTTGCAAAGTCGGTTAGCGGAGTATAACGCGAAGCTGCCGGAGGATGCTCCACGGGATGCGGTGTTCAACGTGGCTTACGGGGGCAACACGACGCTGAACGAGTTGTTTGCGTGCCTGCGGGGGAATTTGTCGCGTTTTGACGGTGCGATCGGGAGCATAGAGCCTACGTATCGCGACAACCGGCCGGGCGATATTCCGCATTCGCAGGCGTCGATTGAGAAAGCAAGGCGGGTGCTGGGGTATGAGCCAGAGTATGATGCGCTGAGGGGTTTTGCCAAGGCGTGCGAGTGGTACTGGAATAATCTCAGATAGATGAAGGTAATATTTGTTGCAAGCGGTAACAAGCGTGTAGGTGGTGTGAGCGCGTTTGTGCGGTCGCAGTTTGAGTCGCTCCGAGAGGAGGGACTGGAGATGGTGCTTTTCCCAGTGCGGGGCAAGGGCTGGCGGTCGTATGCGCGCGCGGTGGGGCAGCTGCGGAAGGTGGTGAGGAGCGAAAATGCGGACATAGTGCATGCGCACTATTCGGTGTGCGGAGTGGTGGCGTGGCTGGCCACGTTGGGCTCTCGTGCGCGGGTGGTGGTTTCAATTCTGGGCAGTTTTCCGCACAAGAATTTCAAGTTGAAGTGGGTAAGGTTTTGCATCAAGCATTTGTGGGACGCGACAATTGTAAAGTCGCAGCGGACGGCGGACCAGCTGGGTATGGCGTTGCCTGTGGTGCCGAACGGGGTGAATCTAAGTCAGTTTGCCATCATGCCACAGGATGAGGCGCGCAGGGCGTGCGGTTTCTTACCCAACAAGAGGTATGTGATTTGGTGTTCGGACCCGTCGCGGGTAGAGAAGCGGTTTGAGTGGGCGCAGGAGGCGGTGGAGCTGCTGAAGGACGAGGGTGTGTGTCTGTATCCGGTCTACAATAAGCCGCACGATGAGATGGTGAAGTATTTTTGCGCGGCGGACGTGATGCTGCTTACGTCGGAGTCGGAGGGTTCGCCGAATGTAATGAAGGAGGCGATGGCGTGCAACTGCCCTGTGGTGAGCACGGATGTGGGGGATGTGAAGTGGATTACGCAAGGGGTGGAGGGTACGTATGTGGCTCCTTGTGGCGACACACGGGCGCTGGCGCTGGGCTTGGCGCAGGCTTTGCAGCGCGGGGGTCGCACCAGCGGTCGGGAGCGGATTGAGGAATACGGTATCACTACTGAGTGTATAGCCAGAAAAATCATTGATATTTATGAGTCTGTATAATTTTTTGGACAGGTATTTGTTTCTTCCCATGGGCGATTTGGCAGGTGGGAGCCGTGTGGCGGCAGAGTTGAGAAGGATGCAGAGGGAGGACTTTTTGCCGGAGGAGAAGATTAAGGCCATTCAGGACGCCAAGCTCCAGCGGCTGGTGAAGCATTGTTACGAGACGGTTCCTTACTACAAGCAGCTGTTCGACGGGCTTGGAGTCCGGCCGGAGGATATCCGCACCCGAGAGGATTTGAGGGTGTTGCCGGTGCTGACCAAGCAGATTATTCGAGAGAATTACGACAATATGTTGAGCCGGGCTGTGGACCCGAAGCGGCTGAGACGGAGTTCGACAGGTGGCAGCACGGGCACACCGCTGGATTTCTGCACGGATGCTGACGAATGGAGCAGCTGGAAGGCTTCGACACTGAGGGCCTGGGGTTGGTACGGTGTGCATCTGGGCGACAAAATTTTCTCGTTTGGGGGGAATTCTATCAATCAGAAGAAGGTTTTTTTGTCGCCCAAGGGTTTGTACGATAGCATCATAATGCGCAATCATAAGTTCAGCAGTGCGGATGTGACGGAGGAGTGTTTGCAGTCGCACTATGAGAGCTTGATGAGGATTAGGCCTTCGGCACTGCGGGGTTACGGCTCGGCGTTGTACATCCTGGCACGCTATATCAAGGAGCACGGGCTGCCCGTCTGCCCCATCAAGGCGGTGCTGACTACCGGCGAGGTGCTGGTGGACGAATACCGACGGAAGTTGGAGGGGGTTTTCAAGGCTCCTGTTTACGACGCTTACGGTGCTGGCGACGGGGGAATCCTCTCGCACGAGTGTCCCCGCCACGAGGGGCTGCATATTACGGAGGAGGCTTGCATAATAGAGATTACGGACAGGGAGGGCCGTCCGCTCCCGGATGGAGAAATCGGGCATGTGTGCACTACAGATTTGGACAACTATGCTTTCCCATTTTTGCGCTACCATGTGGGCGATATGGCTTACATTAAAAAGGAGCGATGCTCGTGCGGCCGCGGCACCCGGCTGATCGGCGAGGTGATGGGCCGGGCTGGACGGCTGATGTACAACAAGCAGGGCACCCCCATCTCTCCCACCATGCTCCCCATTATGTTATACCCCGACCTCAACTTCCAGATACCGGAACACCGGGAGCTGTATAACAAGATTGACAAATACCAAATCCGGCAGGACCGCCAGGGGGACATCGCTATCCTTATCAAGCTTAAGAATGGGGATGAGCCCAAAGAGCAATTCAACTATATTTTAGAGAACTACCGTAAACATTTCAAGGAATCGGAAGTGAGTCTCCAGTTTGTAAACGATATTCCCTGTCTACCATCAGGGAAGGAAGACTATTGCATTTCCGAATACGAACATTCCTACGCATGAAAAAGAAACTCGTAATATGTGGGGGCGGAAGCAGCGCCCACACTCTGATACCACTGCTGAACAGATCGATGTTTGATGTATCGATCTATACTTCCAGACCTGAGCAATGGCACAATCAAATTGACCTCGAATGGCACAACCCCCAGGGCGATATTCTGGGCACCTATTCCGGCACGCTGAGCCGCGCCTCCAGCGATGCCGAATCACTCATACCCGAAGCCGACTACATCGTATTCTGCATGCCGGTACACAAATACCGCGTTGCCCTGCACAATATTGCACCTTACATAAACAGGGAGAAGACCGTTTTTGTGGGCACACTTTATGGCCAAGGGGGATGGAACTGGATGGTTGACGAGGTGAAGAATCTATACAACCTCCACAACATTGTCACCTTTGCCTTTGGCCTTATCCCATGGGTATGCCGCATCATCAAATACGGCCAAACGGGCGTCACCTATGGTTGCAAGGCAGTGAACTATGCCGCCTGCTCGCCCCATGAGTTCTTCCCTCAAATCAACGAAGAGCTTCTCGACCACATTTGCTATCACTGGTTTGGCAAAGGGAAAGTGGAGCAAAGCGACAACTTCCTGTCGCTGACCCTCTCCGTCGACAACCAGATTATCCACACTTCGCGCTGCCTTGGCCTGTACAAAGTATATGGGAAAACCTGGAAGAGAAGGGAAGATGTGCCGTGGTTCTACAAAGACTATGACGACATCTCGGCACAGCTGCTTGCCCGACTGGATGACGACTACTCCCAAATCCGTAATGCCATCATAACTCTCCACCCAGAAAAAGACTATCATTACATGATGGACTACCTTGCATTAGAGCGGTTTTCCTATCAATCCCACAACACCGACATCAAGGAGTCTTTCATCACTTCCCAAACCCTCATATCTATCGGTACTCCTGTTGTTCAGAATGCTGACGGGCTTTGGGAGATAGACCGCAACCACCGGTTCTTCCTCGACGACATCTACTACGGTAACTGTATCGCGAAATGGATGGCCGAAAAACTAAACATTCATACACCTACCATCGACGAAATCCTGCAGTGGGCCCAACTCGTGCGGCAAGAAACAATAATAAACGAAGATAACCATCTCGTGTTGGACAGCCCGGACCTGAGGGAACACCTCAAGTCGGGCATTCCCGCCTTCTATGGTTTCAACTCCATCGAAGACTGCATCGACTAATCCACCTCTTCCCGGCACCACAGAACCCATCAACCACGTCTCAACAACCCGACAAATCATGCAATACGTTGAACGACGCACATTGAAATCAATCCTCAAAGGCATCTGGACACACACCCTCTCCGACATTGCCATGTTCACCTTTCCCCATCAGGTGACCACGACCATCCACCGTCTTCGAGGAGTAAAAATCGGCAAAAACAGCAGAATCGCTCGAAACGTGCTACTCGACGACCACAACCCCGAACTCATCGAAATCGGAAGTGGCGTATTCATCACTTACGGTGTTAAAATCATTTGCCACAAACGCGACATGGAATGCTACACGCCTGGCATCAAAGCCAAAGACTGGCCTTTCAAAACCGCCAAAGTGGTACTCAAAGACAACTGCCATATCGGAATCGGCAGCATTATCATGCCTGGTGTCACCATCGGCGAAGGAGCCATCATCGGCGCCGGAAGTCTCGTCACACACGACATACCACCCTACAGCGTTGCCGTCGGATCACCCGCCAAAGTCGTCAAAACATACCAGCCCAACAGCACCTCAAACAATTAAAACAGTCTCACCGTGAAATACATTTTTGAGCTCAATCACCCAAAGCACTACTACCAGTTCAAATACATCATGCAAATCCTCCAGCAACAAGGGCACCAAATCCTTGTTCTGGCTCGCGACAAAGATGTTCTACTCAACGTACTGAAAGAAGAAAATATACCCTACACCATCTTTGGCAAACACCATAAAAGCATGGCAACCAAGATTCTTGGCACATTCTCGCTAATCAAGAATTACCTTGCCATTGCTCGACGCTACAACCCCGACATCATAGTGTCCAAGGGGTCGTGGTATGGCACTTTCACAGCCAAACTCCTGCATCACAAATCAGTCATCTTCATCGACTCCGAGGTGGTCACGATCAACAACCGGTTTGTGGTACCAATCTGCACAAGGGTAATCACACCCCAATCCTTCAAACTGGACTATGGTAAAAAGCACATCCGTGTAGCGGGGATATTCGAGGACTGCTACCTTGCTCCATCGGTATTCCAACCCGACCCCACGGTCATCCAACGCTACAACCTACAGCAGCCTTACGCCGTACTGCGTTTCGTTGGATGGCAGGCCAACCACGATGTGGGTCGATACGGATTCACCCAGCAGCAAAAAGAGAAACTCGTCAGCACCCTCTCCCAATACCTCACCGTCTATATCTCCTCCGAAAAGCCGCTACCCCAACAACTGGCCCAGTACCAGCTACCCACCCCGGCCGCTCTCATCCACCATGTGCTCAGCGGCGCCAACCTGTATGTAGGCGACTCACAAACCATGTCGGCCGAGGCAGCACTACTCGGCACACCCGCCATCCGTTCCAACTCATTTGTCGGCCCCGACGACATGTCGAATTTCATCATGTTGCAAAACCAGCACAACCTCCTCTACAACATTGCCGACCCCGAACGAGCCATCGCCCAAGCCCAGAACCTGGCCTCCAACCCTCAAAAAGAGCTGTGGCAACAACGACGCGAACAATATTACACACAAATAGGCGACATCAACAACCAAATCGTCCAAATTCTCACCACACTATAAACCCTATGGACTTCACCTTAGACAAATACCGACAACTCCTCACCGCCCTCGTCCAGAGCAATATCCCCTTCACCCTGCGCCACGACGTCGACCTGCTGCCGGCCAACTCGCTACGCACCGCACAGATAGAACATCAGCTCAACCTGAAAGCCACCTACTACTTCCGAACCGTCCCCGAAAGCTACAACCCCCAAATCATACAACAAATCCATGCCCTGGGGCACGAAATTGGCTACCACTACGAATCCCTCACCACATGCCGAGGCGACATCGTCGCAGCCTACCAAGACTTCTGTAAAAACCTGCAACAACTTCGAACGCTGGCACCCATCACCTCCATCTGCATGCACGGCTCCCCACGCAGCCCCTACGACAGCCGCGACCTCTGGCAAAGCTACGACTACCACACCCTCGGCATAACCAACGAACCCTACTTCGACACAGACTTCACCACCACCCTCTACATCACCGACACCGGCCGCCGCTGGGACGGCTACAACGTCAGCCGCCGCGACAAAATACCCCACCATCAAGATGACTGGACACGTCGGGGACTCTCCTTCCACACCACCGACCAAATCATCGCCCAACTCACCAATCCCCGCTCACCCCTCCGCCAGTCAGGGCTTAAACTCCTCATCACCACCCATCCCCAACGCTGGACCCAACCGGGCCCAGCCCACCTCAAGGAATACCTTGCCCAATCCCTCAAAAACATCGTCAAACGAATGCTCATCCATCAAGCCGACAAAAAGAACAAACCCAAACAATAAAAAGACATCACCATCGTTATTTAGAACACATTTTTTCTAACCCATGAAGACAAAAATCAGAATATCGTTTCTTGTTATCGGGCTGGCACTTGCATTTACCTCATGTGTAACACCCAGCCAAGTCAACTACCTTCAAGACATGCGGCACGGGAGCCAGATTGAACTGGAAAACAAATTCCAGGCCCGAATTTGCCCCTACGACGAACTGGACATCTTCGTCTACGGCCCCAGTGGCGAAGAAGACCTTGTCAAACCATTCAACATCAGCAACAAATCCATTGGCGGAACTTCTGGTAACTCCCGTGGTGCCTACCTCGTCGACGTCAACGGCAACATACAGTTCCCAGTCCTCGGCGAAATACACGTCGCCGGCCTCACTCGCCTCGAACTGCAAGACACCCTCAAACACCGTCTGGAAGATGGTGGCCTACTCACTCAGGCCGTCATCATGGTCCGCTTTGCCAACTTCAAAATCTTCTTCCTCGGAGCCGAAGGCGGCAAATCCATCACCATCACCAACGAACGCTGCACCTTCCTCGAAGCCCTCGCACTCTGTGGCGACCTCAGCGTCTACACCAACCGAAACAAGATAGCCATCATGCGTGAAATCGACGGCAAAATGGTTATGCGCTACCTCGACCCCCGCTCCTCATCCGTCTTCCAAGACCCCTTCTTCATGCTCCAGCAAAACGACTTCATCATCACTCAAAACTACAACACCTCCACCACCCGTCAAGAAGCGCGGAACTTTGTAGGCATGTGGTCCTCCACCGTCATGTCCTCCATCACCCTTGTCCTCACCATCATAAACCTCATCAATAAATAACCGCCTCACAGCATTAATCACCCATAATCCCATGGACGACAAGAATACCCAAACCACACAATCCGACCTTTCATTCCTCGACGACAAACAGTCCGTCACCTTCCGCATCAAGGACATCGTTTTTCTCCTGCTGCGCAACATCCACTGGCTCCTCCTCTTCGCAATTCTCGGAGCCGTGATAGCAAACCTCAACGCACGCCGACAGGAAAAAGCCTATGCCAGCCACGCCAAAATCCTCATCCGCAGTGGCAACGAACTTGGCATCAGCGATGAAGACACTCGCGAAGCCACCCTCCGATCCTCGCTCGGCCTCCGCTCCTTCTACTCCAGCTCCATCAACAACGAGATCATGATTCTCACCTCCAAAACCACCATCCGCAAAGTGGTCGAGCAGCTGAACCTCAACACTACATACTCCACCAAAACCCGTTTCGCCCACCGCTACAAAGACCTCTACAACACCTCCCCCATCGAACTCGTCATCAACGACCGCGAAGAAGGATTCCAACTCCCAAGCAAACTGACCATCACCATCCTCGACAACGACCACGTCCTCATGCATCGCCCTGGCCACCACTCACTCTACATCCCTCTCAACAAAACCGTCATCACCCCCATGGGACGGCTCATGATTCATAAAACCTGGGCATTCCAAGACGACTACATCGGACAAGACATACACATCACCAACAAAAACGTCGAAGCCGTCACCGAATACTACCGCAACAAACTCAGCGTCGAACGCGACAGCGACCGCAACACCATTCTCAACCTCTACATGCGCGACGGCTCCGCACAACGCTGCGCCGATTTCATCAACGCCCTCATCCGTGTCTACAACGAAGGTGCCGTCAACGACAAAAAGCGCATCATCTCCGACACCTACAACTACATCAACGAACGTATCAACATCATCAGCGGCGACCTCGACGCACAAGAGTCTGCCATGGCCAACTACCGCAGCAGCAACGACGTAATCACTTCAGCCTCCATCGGCGAACGCTACATCCAGACCAACTTCCAGTCCAACCAAGAAGTGCAGCGCATGCAGACCGAACTCGAAATGGTCCGCGCCCTCCTCAACGGCATCCGCTCCAACGACGGCAGCCGCGTCATCCCCGTCGGAACTATGACTAACACCGTCATCCTGCAATACCTCACCAACTTCAACCAAAACGCCCAAGCCATCGCCCGCTACAAAGAAATGGGCACCACCAACAACCCCGTGGCCTCCAAAACCATCGAAAGCCAACGCCAACTCCAGCAAGACCTTGCCAGCATGACCGAAGGCTACATCGCCTCACTCGAACAACGCATCGTCAACGAACGCAACTTAGCCAACACCGCCTCCATCAAAATGCGCTCCGTGCCACACAAACAGATCTACCTCGAAGGCATGGAACGCAACCAAAAAATCAAAGAACAACTCTACGTCTCACTCCTCACCCGCCGCGAAGAGCTCATGATAAGCCAGCCCTCACTCGAAGGCAGCGCCAAAATCATCGACGCCGCGCAGGTCAACAGCAGCCCCGTCTCGCCCGACACCCAACACATGACCTTCATGGGCTTCATCATCGGACTCCTCATCCCCGTCGTCTTCTACCTGTTGCGCCGCCTGTTCGACACACAAGTCAAGACCTACGCCGACATCGAAGCCGCCACCACAGCCCCCTTCCTCTGCGAAATACCCGCCCTCACCCAAACCGACCAAAAAGGCAAATCTGGCAAAACATCCAAAAAAACTGCCTCACCCGAAAAAAAAGAATCCATCATCGTTTCCGACAACGAACACGACGGCATCGCCGAATCCTTCCGACTCCTCCGCGCCAAAATCGACTTCCTCAGCGGCAAACCCGGGCAGGCCAAAGTACTCCTCTTCTCATCCCTCATGGCCAACTCTGGCAAAACATTCACCACCAGCAATCTGGCTGCCAGCATCGGTCTCACCGACAAAAAGGTGCTGCTCATGGATATCGACCTCCGCAAAGGAGCACTCACCCACCGCTTCTACACCCGCTCAAAACCCGGCATAGTCAACTACCTCGCCGGTAAAGAAGACAACCTCGACAACCTCATCCTCCACGACATCATAGCACCGGGTGTCGACACCATCTTCTCCGGCATCCTGCCCCCCAACCCCGCCGAACTCCTCAGCTCACCCCGGTTCGACCAAATATTCGAAATCCTCCGTCCCCGCTACGACTACATCATCATCGACGGCACACCCGCTGGCATGGTAGTCGACGCCGACATCATCAAACGCGTGGCCGACCACACCTGCTTCATCATCCGCGCACGCATCTTTGACAAACGTATGCTGCTCGACATCGAACGCCTCTACCAAGAAAAAACCTTCCCCAACATGTGCCTCATCCTCAACGACGTCAAATACGAAAAACAACCCCTCTACGGCAACCGCTATGGGTACGGTTATGGCTACGGTTACGGCTACGGCTACGGTTATGGCTACGGTTATGGCTACGGCAAAGACGGCTCCTCCCAACAACCCGTCTCCAAAAAAGAAGCCTTACTCAACTTATTAAAATTCAAAAAATAGGCTCGTCCGCACGTGGAAAAAGACAACCTCATAACAGTCACCTCCCCGCTGCTCCCCGACCCTGACGAACTCAACACCCTGCTGAGGGAAATCTGGGCCAGCAAATGGATCACCAACAACGGCCAATTCCACCAACAACTGGAGACCGAACTGTGCCGATACCTCAAAGTACCCTACATCAGCCTCTTCACCAACGGCACACTCCCCCTGCTCACCGCCCTCCAAGCCCTCCGCATCAGCGGCGAAGTCATCACCACACCCTATAGCTTCGTGGCCACCACCCACAGCATCTGGTGGAACGGCCTCAAGCCCGTTTTCGTCGACATCGACCCCACCAACTGCGGAATCGACCCCGACAAAATCGAGGCCGCCATCACTCCCCGCACCACAGCCATCCTGCCCGTACACTGCTACGGCAAACCCTGCGACGGCAAACGCATACAACAAATAGCCGACAAATACGGACTCAAAGTCATCTACGACGCCGCCCATGCCTTCGGCGTCGAACAAGACGGCCAGTCCATCCTCAACTGGGGCGACATGTCCACCCTCAGCTTCCACGCCACCAAAGTATTCAACACCGCCGAAGGCGGTGCACTCATCATCCACGACGAAGCCACCAAAAAACGAATCGACTACCTCAAAAACTTCGGCTTCGAAAGCGAGACCGAAGTCGTGGCCCCAGGCATCAACGGCAAGATGGACGAAATCCGCTCAGCCATAGGACTTATCAACCTCCGTCACGTCGACCAAGCCATCCATGCCCGTCAACAGGCCGCCCTCCGCTACCGCGAAGCCCTGCGACCCGTCAAAGGCATACACTTCTTCGACGACATGCCCGGCGTAAGGCACAACTACAGCTACTTCCCCATCTTTGTCGACGCCGAACAATACGGCATGACACGCGACCAACTCTACGAAAAACTCCGCAACCACAACATTTACAGCCGCCGCTACTTCTACCCTCTCATCAGCTCATTCGACACCTACAAAGCCCTTCCCAGCGCCGCCCCCGACAACCTTCCCAACGCCACCCGCATAGCCAACCAAGTCATCTGCCTCCCCATGCACCACCAACTGTCCGACAGCGACCTCGACCGCATCATCAACCTCATCGCCCAACCCCACACGACATAGTAATACCTACCCATACCCATCCCACCCATGCCGCCTCCCTGCCAACAAGAAGGCGGCTCTTTTTTGCCCCCGCCCCCACCCACGCCCACCAGTCCCCAGTCCATTCACACTATTTACACACTATTTATACACTACTTATACTCTCGGCAGAAACAAAATGTAAAATAACCATTGAAGAACAATTGGAAAAAGAGCGACCCTACTACATCCCGGCTGCCCACGATCACCCTCAAACCAGACTAATCGGCAATCGGCAAGGAGGCCATGACAAACTAATTTCATTTTTGCAAAAAAAAATATGTAACTTTGCATTTGAAAACGATGCGTAGCGAAACCATGAAAGATAAACAAAACTCCTTGATAATCTTGAAATCGACGCTGAGCCGACTGCCCTCCTATTATTGCATCATAGAGAGCTGCCAGGCCCGTGGCGACGAGTACATCTCCGCCACAACCATAGCCGAAAGCCTTTCTATAAACCCCGTGCAGGTACGCAAAGACTTGGCCAGCATCTGTTCCGAACCCGGACGGCCAAAGCTGGGATTTAAAATCGACACCATCCTGGCCGACCTGAAGGTGTACCTCGGCTACGACCACTACGACGAGGCGGTGCTGGTGGGCGTGGGCGCGTTGGGGCACGTGCTGATGCAGTATGGCGGCTTCGACAACTACGGCCTGGGCATTGTGGCGGGGTTCGACAAGGAGGTGCATGAAAGGAACATTGCCGGCAAGCCAGTGCTGCCCATCGCCAAACTGGTATCCTTCCTGCGCCGGACGCATATCAAGATAGGCATCATTGCCGTGCCTGCCACCGCAGCCCAACAGGTGGCGGACCAACTGGTGGCCGGAGGGGTGAAAGCCATTTGGAACTTTGCCCCTACAACCATCAACCTGCCCGACAACATATTGGTGAAGAACGAGAATCTGGCCGCCTCGCTGGCCGCGCTCACAGCCGAACTGTTGCGCCGCAGCTGACCCACCACGGCACAAGGGTCCACCACTCCACACCTCACTACGGCCGACAAAATATTTGCCCAAAGGCGAAAAACGTTACAACCGCCTTATTTGATACAGTTATTTCGATAAAAAAAGAACGATACGAAACATTTTTTCTAAATGAGTATCAGCGATATGCAATAAATAATGAAAGAAAAATTTGCTATATTGAACAGATTTAGTATTTTTGCAAACCGAAACAAGAAGAGAGAACATTGAAAAGTTCCACAGAATGAGACTGAAACGCTTAAATTGATGTATTGTAGTATACCCCAAAAAGTGAAAGGCGGAGGCCAGGACATCTTTCTTGCCATAATGCTTGACCCACTTCCCCCTCTACAAATTGCCGACTCTTCGCCTCTCACACTTTTGGAAAAGCTCTGAAGCCTCAAACTGGGCAACTTTACCATCCCAAGGAAGGGGAAACATTAACGAGACAATAGCTACCGGGAGGACCACGGGGAACGAGTGGTCCACCATCCCGGTATTTGAATAAACAAAAAAAAGACTATATGACGATCAAAGTTTGCGTCGGAAGCTCATGCCACCTAAAAGGTTCGTATGATGTGATAGAAGCCTTCAAAGAAGTGCTTAAAAAATATGATGTGGAGGACATAGTAGACCTTCAGGCCAGTTTTTGCCTCGGGCATTGCGCCCGGGGGGTGACCGTGCTTTGCGAGGGGAGCGAACCCGCCGCCCACGGCAGCCAGGTCGAGGAATGTGAGAATGGTTTTATCATCCACGAGGTCAATGCTCAAAACGTTGAAGAATTATTTGCTAACGAAATCTACCCTAAACTCAATCTAAATTAAGCCATAAATACAGCATGTCTGAATACATGGAATTTCGGACGGTGCAATGTAAAGATTGCTACCGTTGTGTTCGTGAATGCCCTGTGAAAGCCATAGAAGTGAAAGGGCATCATGCACAAATCATTGAAGAACACTGCATATTGTGCGGCCACTGCACCAAAGTGTGTCCGCAAAACGCCAAGATAGTGCACAGTGAGCTGCCTGAGGTGCGCAAGCTGCTGGCTTCCGGCCAGCGGGTGGCGGCCTCGGTGGCACCTTCGTACATCAGCAGCTTGGAACTTGAGGATTTCTCGGCGCTGCACATTGCATTGGCTAAACTGGGTTTCGCCATAGTCGAAGAGACGGCTATCGGAGCCCAAGCCGTAGTGGAGGAATATAAGCGGGTGCTTGCCAAAGGCGAGATGCGCAACTTCATCACTTCCGCCTGCCCCGCAGCATGCCGGTTGATACAGATGTACTACCCCAAGGCTCTGCCCTATCTGGCACCCGTCGAGTCGCCCATGGTGGCGCACGCCAAAATGTTGCGCAGGGCGGATCCGGATCTGAAGGTAGTGTTTATAGGTCCCTGTATCGCCAAGAAACGGGAGGCCGACGAGCATAATATCGACGCGGTGCTGACTTTTGAAGAGTTGCTGACACTGTTCGAGGAGAACAATATCGACCCGCACAATATCAACCGCCTCACTATCGAAAACGAGGTGACGGGAGCCAACCGTGCCAAGGCGTTCCCGGTGACGAGGGGCATCATCCGCTCGTTCGACGCTCTGCCAGAGGGCTATCGGTATATGGCCGTGGATGGTGTGGACCGCATAGCTGATGTGTTGAACAACATCGAGTCGATCGACCATGCTTTTATCGAGATGAATGTATGCCCCGGTGGCTGCATCAACGGCCCCTGCTCTATTGCGCAGGAGGGTGGCGTCATCAAGGCCGAGAACGACATACTTGCCTACGTGGAGCACGAGATGGAGACCCACAAGCATACCCCCGCTCCCGATGCAGGGGTGAACCTGAGCATAGCCTACCCCCGTTTGCGCTCGCACAGCCGTCCGGCCAGCGAGAAGGAAATTGAGGAGGTGCTGCACCGCACGGGCAAATTCAACAAGCAGGACGAACTGAACTGCGGAGCCTGTGGCTACAATTCATGCCGCGAAAAAGCCTGGGCAGTGGTGAACGGATATGCCGACATCGATATTTGCCTGCCATACATGCGCAAAAGGGCCGAGAGCTTGGCTGTGGACATTGTGCGCAACTCGCCCGAAGGCGTGATAATTGTGGATTCGGACATGAACATTGCCGACTGCAACGCTACAGCCATGAAGATGCTGGGCATGACCGGAAGCCCCGAGAGCTATCAGGGTCGGCCGGTTGCAGACTTCTTCCCCCCCATCGAGTTCTACAACGCTTACACCAACAAGTGCCGCGTAGAGAACAAATGTCTCCACATAAGCAGTACGAACAGATATGTGAGCCTGACGGTTAGCCTATTGAGAGAGCAGAATTTGCTGTTTGGCCTCATGAAGGACATTTCGGAACAGGTGAACTACGACAAGAAACTCGACAAGGTGAAACTGGATACCATAAGCACTACCGACGAGTTGATCATGAAACAGATGCGCGTGGCGCAGGAGGTTGCCTCACTACTGGGCGAAACCACAGCCGAGACAAAGGTTGCGTTGCTCAATTTGAAGAAAATGTTGCTCAGCTCGGTGGCTACGGAGGAGAAGGAATGAAAGAGCTTTGCATCGAATACGGATACACATCGCTGAACCACGTGGGCGAGGAATTATGCGGCGACAATGTGGAGATGTGTGTACACGGCGACTATACCACGCTGGTGCTTGCCGACGGGCTGGGCAGCGGAGTGAAGGCCAACATCTTGGCCACTCTCACAAGCAAGATACTCTGCACGATGGTGGCCAACGATGCCGACATTGAGGAGTGTGTGGAGACTATTATCCAGACACTGCCTGTATGCAAAGAGCGGCAGCTGGCTTATAGCACTTTTTCCGTCATCCATGTGGGGAAGGACGGGAAGGGCCACCTTTTTGAATTCGACAACCCCGAAGCCATCTGGTATCACAATGGCCACACTCAGAACTTCCCCAATCGAGAGCCACATCTCATCTGTGGGAAGCAGGTGTACTACACGGAGCTCAATCTTTCGGCAGGCGACATGGTGTTTGTGATGAGCGACGGTACCATTCATGCCGGTATCGGGCAGATATTGAATTTCGGATGGCAGCGCAAAGAGATTATGGAACATCTCGACAAGAATGTCAATGCCCACATGTCGGCCCGCGCAGCCGCCTGCCTGTTGGCGTCAGCCTGCAACGACCTTTACCTTGACCGTCCGGGCGATGACACTACCGTGGCCGCCATCCGCATGCACCCCCGTATGGAGGTTCACATCATGGTCGGGCCGCCGGTAGACAAGGAGAAAGATGCCTACTATGTGCAGAAGTTCCTTGAGGGAGCTGACAAGAGGATTGTGTGTGGCGGCACAAGCTCGCAGATTGTGGCGCGCTGTATGGGCAAAGAACTGAAAACCAGTTTTGATTTCCCCGACCGCGATGTGCCACCTATCGGATTCATAGACGGCATCGATCTCACGACCGAAGGTGTGATAACACTGAGGAGGCTTCTTACGTTGTCTGAAAAATACGTCTCGACCAAAGACCTCACTCCCAAAACATACAGCAAGAAAGACGGTGGCTCCTTGTTGGCTAATATCATTTTCGAAGAAGCCACCCACGTGGTCTTCTTTGTGGGCCAGAACGTCAACGCCGCACATCAAGGGCTTGACATTGATATTACAATGAAACTCAAACTGGTTGAACATATTGCAGACAATCTGCGCCGGATGGGAAAAGAAGTAACGGTTAATTACGACTAATCATGGAACAGAAACTATTCGACACCAATGTACAGTGGATTAAATACAAAGTCCTCAAAGAAGTAATACGACGTGCCTACGAAGGGGGGCTGGACAAAGCATATCTGGAAATCCCCAAAATAATCAGTCCGGGTCCAAAATCGGAACTGAACTGCTGCATTTACAAAGAGCGGGCTATTGTGCAAGAGCGCATCCACATGGCTATGGGCGGCGACAAGGAGAACCCGAACCCGGTGCAGGTGATGGAGACCGCATGCGACGAATGCCCTTCGGCAGGAATGTTGGTGACCCCGGCGTGCCGCGGCTGCCTGATGCACGCCTGCCAAGACGTATGCCCCCGCGGAGCCATCACCATCGTCAACCACCGCTGCGTGATTGACAAGTCGAAATGCATCGAATGCGGCAAATGCTCACAAGCTTGCCCCTACAGCGCCATCATCGCACAGCACCGTCCCTGCATGCAAAGCTGTAAAGTGAAAGCCATCAGCATCAACGACGAGGACAAGGCAGTGATTGACAACAACAAATGCATATCGTGCGGAGCCTGTGTATACAAATGCCCGTTCGGGGCCATCACCGACCGCAGCCTTGTTCTTGACATCGTCAAGATGCTTCAGGAGTCGGAAAACAACACCCGCTACCGCGTCTATGCAGTTATCGCACCTGCCATCGTGAGCCAGTGCCGTTTCGGCCGCATCACACAGGTCGTCACCGCCATCAAGAAACTGGGATTCCATCAAGTGGTGGAGGCTGCCCTTGGAGCCGATATCACCCTCTATAACGAAGCCCGCGAATTCAAAGAAAAAGGCCCGGGAGCCATCATGACCACATCCTGCTGCCCTGCCTTTGTGAGTTTTGTCGAAAAGAACTTCCCCGAATTCAAGGATGCCATTTCGTCGTCAGTCTCTCCAATGGTTACAACAGCCAAACTCATCAAACACTCCGACCCCACAGCCCGCGTCGTCTTCATCGGGCCTTGCGCGGCTAAGAAAGGAGAATACACCCTGGCCAAAACGGGCGGAATGATTGACAGCGTAATGAGCTTTGAAGAGTTGCAGGCATTTGTGGATGCCCGCGGTATTGACACCACCCAGTGCGAAGACACCATTCTGGACAACGCCTCCTACTATGGCCGAATCTTTGCCAAAAGCGGCGGACTGGCACAAGGGGTGGCATACGTGGCGGAACACCTCGGAATTGAGGGAGTGAAGCCTGTGGCCATGAACGGCATTGACCAGTGCCGCATGCAACTCAGCCTTCTGCGCGCCAAGAAGGCCACAGCCAACTTTTTCGAAGGCATGGCATGTGACGGCGGCTGCATTGGCGGTCCGCTGTGCATCACCCACTCGCCGCGCAACGTGGTCGATGTGGACCAATACGGCAACGAGGCCAAAGAGAAGAATATCGAAGGGTCTGTGAGGCTGTACAAGATGACGATGGGCGAAGACAAAGAATAACAATTAAATATTAACAATAAACAATGACAAACAAGAAAAATTTCCGTACAGAAAGTGACCTCCTCGGTTCCAAAGAAGTTCCCGAAGAGGTGTACTACGGCGTGCAAACAAGCCGCGCAATGGACAACTTCCACATTAGCGGACACCTGCTCTCCAGCTACCCCAACTTCATCAAAGGCATGGCCATCACCAAGAAGGCCGCTGCCATGGCCAACGTCGAAGTCGGCATGATCAGTGCCGAGCAGGGCGAAGCCATCTGCTGGGCTTGCGACCAGCTCCTTTCAGGCCGCTTCCACGACCAGTTCCCCATCGACATGATACAGGGCGGAGCCGGCACCAGCACCAACATGGCCGCCAACGAGGTTATTGCCAACCTGGCTTTGGAAAAGATGGGCTACAAACGCGGCGAATATCAATACTGCTCCCCCAATGATATTGTCAATGCTTCACAGAGTACCAACGACGCCTATCCCTGCGCCATCCACATGGCCATGTGCCTCGAACACCTCGCCTTCATGCCCCACCTCGAGCAAATGATCGACTCCCTTGACAAGAAGACCAAGGAGTTTGCCCACGTCATCAAGATGGGCCGCACCCAGCTGCAGGACGCCGTCCCCATGACCCTCGGACAGACCTTCAGCGGCTTCGCCGCATCTCTGCGTGGCGAAGTGGCTAACCTGCGCAACGCCGCCGACGAATTCCTCACCGTCAACATGGGCGCCACCGCCATCGGAACGGGTATCTGCTCCAAACCCGGCTACAGCGAAGCTTGCATCAAAGCCCTCCGCAAAGTCACCGGCTGGAACATCAACTTGGCCGATAACCTCATCGAAGCCACCAGCGCCACCAGCTGCATGATTCAGTACAGCTCCGCTATGAAACGCCTTGCCCTGAAGATAAACAAGATGTGCAACGACCTGCGTCTGCTCTCCTCCGGTCCCCGCTGCGGTCTGAACGAGATTCACCTGCCCGAGCGTCAGCCCGGTTCGTCCATTATGCCTGGCAAAGTCAACCCTGTCATCCCCGAAGTGATGAACCAAGTCTGCTACAAAGTAATCGGCAACGACATGTGCATCACCTTCGCCAGCGACAACGGCCAGCTCGAGCTCAACGTCATGGAACCCGTCATCGCCTATACCCTCTTTGAGAGCGTCCACCTGCTCGAGAATGGTCTTGACACCCTGCGCACTCTCTGCATCGACGGCATCGTAGCCAACGAAGAGCGCTGCCGCCAGCTGGTACAGAACAGCATCGGCATCGTCACCATGCTCAACCCCATCATCGGCTACAAGCAGAGCACCAAGATAGCCAAAGAAGCCAGCGAGACAGGGCGCGGAGTCTACGACCTCGTGCTGGAGCACAAACTGCTCACCAAAGAACAGCTCGACGAGATTCTCAAACCCGAAAACATGCTGCAGCCCATCGAAATCAAGCTCTGAGCATCTTTCATCGTTCTATAAATACCCCAGCCCCGGCATCTTTCGACGCCGGGGCTTTTCTTCATTCAGCAAAACCCGCACGCTTATTCATCTTCAAAGAAAATGCTCCACCACTTCCGTCGGGCAGGCTCCGGAGCCGTCTGCCCACTGGCCCCCAAGGCGCGCAATGTGGCGTCAAGTCCCTCCTTATTGTCCGTCAGCACCATCAAGTGATCCCCCTCCCGCAACGATGTTTTGCCCGTAGGCACAAAATAATTCTCCCCCCTCTTCACCATAATCACAAGTGTCTTTTCAGGCATGCGCAAATCCATCAATCTGCCTCCCGACGAAAGCATGGATGACGTGATTTCAATCTCACTTGTCGTAGACTTTATCTCCTCCGGAAAATCGATGTCAAACTGCTGTGGTGAGGCTGACGAAACCGGAGCAGGCGGCTCCGACACCCCCAACCACTTTGCCACAAGCGGCAGCGATGTGCCCTGCACCACAAGACTCACCAAAGTGCACAGGAACACTATGTTGAACATATCCTCGCTGTGCGGAACCCCCGAAGCCCGGCACAGAATGGCGAAAATAATCGGGACCGCACCCCTCAACCCCACCCAAGAGACAAACAAACGGTCTTTGAGCGTATATTTCCTAAATGGAGCCAACGAGACGAACACCGAGAGAGGCCTCGTGACGAAAATCATCATCAAGCTGATAATCATACCCGGAATGAACACCGATTTCAACTCCGAAGGGTTCACCAGCAGACCCAAAGTAAGGAACATCGACAGCTGCGACAACCAAGTGGCCGCATTAAAGAAATTGCGCGTGGAGCGCTTGTGGACAAACTTCGAATTGCCAACAATCAACCCTGCAATATACACCGCCAGATAGCTGTTACCATGCAGGTAATAAGTGGCTGCAAAAACAAAAAAACTCCCGGCCAACACCAGGATAGGATAGAGCGCCACATTATCCATATTAATCCGGTTCACACACCAAACCAAAGCCTTGCCAAACAACCATCCCGCCACCGCGCCAATTACCAGCTGCGTGACCAGCATCCCAAGCACTCCTCCCCAGTCCGGGCTGCCCCCCTGAAGACTCAACGAAATGAACGTAAGCGTCAAGACGTATGCCATCGGGTCATTCGCACCGCTCTCCATCTCAAGCGTCGGGCGCAGATTATGCTTCAAATTCAACCCCTTCCCCCTCAGAATGGAAAAGACCGAAGCCGAATCCGTACTGCTCATCGTGGCCGCCAACAAAAGACACAGCATAATATCACCCCCAAACACATCGCCCATAACCCAATAGAGCGCCACACCAGTGGCAAGAGCCGTGACTAACACTCCCAAGGTGGCAAGCGTAACACCCGGGGCAAGCACCGGCTTGATGTCGCTGATCTTGGTGTCAAGACCTCCAGCAAACAGAATGATACTCAACGCCACAGTCCCCAATCTTTGTGCAACCTTGATATTATCAAAATAGATACCCAAACCATCACTTCCGAAAAACATGCCGACCGACAAAAACAACAACAGCGCCGGCACACCAAAACGGTTGCCCGCCTTGCCGGCCAAAATGCAGACAAAGAAAAGGGACGAGAAAACAAGAAGGACAGTCTCAATTTGCATAACCAAAAAACATAATAGAGGGCACCGGCGATGGAAACCGGCACCCTCTGCATGAACAACTACTTAAACCATGCTTGAACGCTGGAGGCTCCATCTCCCTCCAGCCGCACTACTTCCGTTTCAGGCTCGAAATGGCCAACATCATAACGGCCCGCCTGAAGCAAGACAAGCCGTCCGTCCGTACTGCATGCCAACTCCACCCCCATATTGGTACTCACCTGAGGGTGCAGTTCGCCCAAATCGCCGTAGCTACTGTCTGACACCATTTCTTTGAACCGCTTATAATCATCAAGCGCAAGGTACACCGTCTTTGTAGCAATCCGACTGCCTGTAGGCAAATACGAATAAACCCACATCGTCTTAGTAATACAAAGCACCGTCACCACTGCACCAACGGCAGCCATAATAGAACCTATGGTAAGGAGCAGCGTCTGCACGCTGTCGGACAACGAGTCCGAAAAACTCACAACAATCACCGCAACCCCTACCACTGTCAGCAGAAGCCACAGAATGGGATTCTTACCTTTTTTGGCAACCTCGTTGCCCATCTGTTCCGAAATATATTCATCAATGTTTTTAATCTTTTCCATTGTTATTATTGATTGTTCAAATTGTTGTAATAAATGTCCGTGAGCGGCACAAGGCTGTTGCCCTGTTGCCTTAAAATCTGAGAATAAAAGACCGTCTCCAAATCGTCGCTGTAACGTATCAAGACCAATTGAGGTTCTGAGACCTTTCTGACCTTCTTCAGGGCATCCTCGTCGCCCTTTTCCAAAGCCTCCTCCAGATTCTGCAACGACGATTCGCCGTAGTAACAGATCGTCGGCTCCAGCCGACGATGGAGCGTTTTGTGATAAGGGAAACGGCTATCGCCGAAGAGGTAGAAACAAAGGATAAACAGGAGCGTGCATGCCCCCATAAATCCAATATACATAAAGAGGCTTGACACGGCGGGCTTCACATTAGTGGTGAAGAACAGCAAAAAGCCCACCGCCCCAATCAAAACCAGTATCCATCCGCTCCATAGCGGTTTGATACAGCGGCCAATCTCAGGCCTTTTATAAATTGCATGCTTGATATAGTCCATATCATACTGCTTTTTTGTATTAATGTCAATAAATAAAACTCAGGCAGTCCCACGGCCCTCCCCCTCCTAAGCGGAGGAAGAGGGTTGTGGAGCCTCTCTTAGTGCAAAGCAACAAAACAGCAGTCAGAGTCGGAGACTCTGCAGGAAATAGACGTTACGCCCATGCGCCACAACAAGCTCCTGCACCAACTCGTTGAACAAGGCGTTGGTGGAGGCCAAGGCCATAAGAGCCCGTACTTCACCATTACTGAGACTTTGGACTGGACGGGTGACCCTGCACGTGGGCACCGTCGGCTGATTGTCCACAACCAGCAAGTCTTCCAGCCCTATATCTTTCCACTGGGGAATCTCATTGGTATTTTGATATACCACGTCATGATTCTCCCAGGAATCATAATCCACGGCGGCCGACGAATCGACGCTCTGCAACATCGGCACCAGACACACCAGCACCTTCGCCCATTTCACTATAACAGTGATGGCGTGGCAATTGCTGTGACGATGTTGAGTTCTAATCATATTCCAACTATTTGTCGACCTTTAAGAATAGGGGTCAGGTGTTATTTCCCCCACCAGTTTGATTATTGTTCTCCACTTCTTTGTTTCCGAACAAGCCTATTGAACGAAGTAAATAGAAATAAAGAGCAATAAAAAGAATGCCTATCATAATGTTCCCCAGCCCGATATAGGAGCGGTCGAGAAACAGGACGGGCATAAGCATAAGCAGCAGTTTGGAGAGGGTGTAGAAGTGGAAACCGTTTTTACGGAGTTTCCACATCATGCAGAGGCCTGCGATAGAGGCTGCGTCGAGCACGGCCGAAAGCAGGTAATACCATTGGGGGATGCTGAGTGAACGCTCCAGAAGAATGCCCCACTGGTCGGGCACAGCGTCGGGATGAGAATGGTAAAATTCGCTTACGGTGGGCAATGTCAAACCACTGATCAGTTCCGAAATGAAATAAATGCCCGACACCACAAAACTCATCACAAGCAGCATCCGCAGTGACTTCAAATTGGCATGGTATTTTTCTTCGTCCATTAACAATGAGGCTTTGAAAGTGTTATAATACTGACGCCATTTGCCGCTGGAGCTTGAGGGCCTCTTCGGCTGCACGTTCGGCAAAATCCATGCCCGTCGAGGCGTAGATGATGCCACGGGAAGAGTTGACCAACAGGCCACAGTCGCGGTTGAGACCATATTTGCACACCTCCTCGAGGCTGCCTCCCTGGGCACCGACGCCTGGCACCAGCAGGAAATTGTCGGGAGCTATGGCTCGGACCTGCGTGAGCATGTCGGCCTTGGTGGCTCCTACCACATACATCATATTGTCCTTGTTGCCCCATTGCTGAGACGTTTCTAATACCTTTTCAAAAAGTTTGTGCTGCTCGTCGACGGGAAGAAACTGGAAATCGAAAGCACCCTTGTTAGAGGTGAGCGCCAGCAGGATGACCCATTTGCCTTCGTAAACCGTAAATGGCTGCACAGAATCGGCTCCCATGTAGGGGGCGACGGTGAGCGAGTCGAAGTTGTAGTCGCCGCTGGGGTCGAGAAATGCTTTGGCGTATTGCTGGGAGGTGTTGCCAATATCTCCGCGCTTGGCATCGGCTATGGTGAATGCCTTTTTGTCGAGACTGTGGAGATATTCCATGGTCTTTTTCAATTGCACCAGACCCTCAATGCCCATGGCCTCGTAGAATGCCAGATTGGGTTTATAGGCAACGGCATAGTCGATGGTGGCATCGATAATGGCTTTATTGAAAAGGAATACACCGTCTTTTTCATTACGAAGATGTTCGGGCATCTTGTTCTTGTCTACATCAAGTCCTACACAGAGGAATGAGCGACGCTCTTGTATCAGATTGATTAATTCTTGTCTTGTCATGTCAACTATTTGAATGTGTTAATGTATGAATCGAATAAAAGGTCGAGCCGCCAGCAGGGGGGGTCAGGAGGCTGTGACTTGGTGGAATTTTTGGGTGAGTTGTTGGGAGGTGATGTGCTCTAAGTGGTCGTCGGACACTATGCGACCATGGTTGATGATGATGGCACGGCTGCACATGGCTTCCACTTCCTGCATGATATGCGTGGACAGCAACACCACCTTGTCCTTGCCCGCATTCTTGATTACGGAGCGTATCTCTTCCAGCTGGTTGGGGTCGAGACCTGTGGTGGGTTCATCCAAAATCAATACTTTGGGGTTGTGGATCAGGGCTTGAGCCAGGCCCACACGCTGGCGATAGCCTTTGGAGAGCTGCCCGATGCGTTTGTTGCTCTCTGGGGTAAGGCCGACCAGTTCGATCATTTCCTCTACACGGTCCCGACAGTGTTTCATCCCATAAACCCCGGCAGCAAATCTCAAGAATTCCCGAACGTACATATCGGTGTACAGCGGGTTGTGTTCGGGGAGATAGCCAATCTCCCGACGTACGGCCAAGGAGTCTTCGTAGATGCTGTGGCCACATATTGTGGCTTCGCCCTCGGTTGGCGGGATGAAGCAGGTGAGTATTTTCATGAGGGTTGACTTGCCAGCGCCATTGGGCCCCAGCAGTCCGACCACCTCGCCTTTCTGGGCTGAGAAGCTGACGTCGTCCAAGGCCCGCTGTCCGTCATAGATCTTTGTTATGTGTGATACCTGTATCATTGCTTGTTTCGTTGTTCGTGTTTGTTGCCTTTAACGGCGAAAGGGTGAAAAAAGTGTTTTATGCGACAAAGGTTTTTTACCATGTACGGAAATCCGGTGCGTCATCTCGGCTTTCCGGGGTAATCTTATCGCTTCCGGCTGTCGAGGATTTCTTTGGCTTTTTGCAGGGAAATGCGTTGGCCATCCATAAAGGCCACGACGAAGGCATCGCCAAACCCTTTGGCACGGATTTCTTTTTGGTATTGTGCTGCTTCACGGGCTGTCTTGAACTGCCCTGTGGTGTAACAATAGGTTCCGTTCTGGACGTAATAGTCATATTCTGTTATGCCTTTAAACTCTCTTGATTTCTCTTTCAAGGCCTTGCCGCTGGTCATAAACTGGACTTTGAATATCACTTCCTGACTTTGGTCAGAGGGCGGTGGGGTTGTTGCCGACGGCTGGTCAGCTTCATCACTGGACACCACCTGTTCGGCCACGTTGGGGGCTTTGGGTTCTTCCATTGGCAGCGGGGGTTCCACATTGGTCGGTGCGGTTGACGGAACAAAAGCGCTGGGCTGGTCTGATGTGGGAGCCTCTGGGGCCTTCGGCTCGACTGGCTTTTGCTCCTCAGCCTTGGGCTCGGGCTCTGTGGGCTTCACGGGTGGATTGATCTCTTTCTTGGCTTTTGACTGATAGCCTTTCAAGTCTATCTTCAAATCCTTGGGGGGCTTGACGCCTTCCACTTTGCTTTTGTAGGTGACAAAGGCTTTGAAGATGCTGGACACGATGGCGGCCTGCCCTTGGTCGGACATCATGTACTGCTCCTCTTCGGGGTTACTGATAAAGCCCACTTCGGTCAGCACTGCGGGCATGGCTGTTTTGTAAAGCACAAATATCTCGGCTTGCTTCACCCCGCGATTGATGGTCTTTATGGCCGACTTATACTGATCCTGAATGAATCCTGCAAAGTCAAGACTTTTGTCCAGATAGGCATTTTGGTACATGGCAAACATGACGTAGCTCTCGGGCGAGTTGGGGTCGAACCCTTGGTAGTCGCTGTTGTCCTTGTAGCCTTTTTCGAGCAAAATATCGGCGTTTTCTTTCTTTGCCACCTCCATGTTGGCTTTGCTCTGGGACAGTCCCATGACGTATGTTTCCACACCGGTAGGGGTGCTGTTGGTCCAAGAGTTGCAGTGGATGGAGATGAAAAGGTCCGCCTTGGCTTTGTTGGCTAAGCGGGCGCGGTCGGCAAGGGTGATGTCGATATCAGTGGTACGGGTAAAGATAATTGTCACGTCAGGGTAGTTGTCCTCAATCAGTTTTCCAAGCTTCAACGCCATCTGTAGTGTCAGCGTTTTTTCTTGTGTCTTTCTACCCACAGCTCCAGGCTTGTCTCCGCCATGGCCTGCATCGATGACCACTGTTTTCACTTGCCCACCCGACTTTTTTTGAGAAAAAACTGTACCCGTCAAGCAGAAAAGCACAATAAAAAGAGCAAATAAGCGTTTCATTTTCAGTATACTATTATATATTTTTTATTATTCAGCAAAAAGTTGGTATCTTTGCAAATTCATTTTGCAAAGATACGATGAAAATCGGAAAGCAAAACAGTTTATGCGGAAAATTTTGAACATCTGCCTGTTAGTCTCCCTCATGGCGCTCCCCATGGTGGCTGGCGCCCAAAACGATTCGGTGCGCCTGGGCATCGACACACCCCTCCGCACACCCGACACTGCCCTTTCCCTCCCCACTCCGCCCGACTCTCTTCATTCCTTGGCCGACAGTCTGGCCGCTATCGCCGACACCCTCGACTCGCTGAGCCGCTCCCCTTCTCTCCCTCCTCTGGCTGCTTCGCCCAACGCCCTCACCAGCATTGTCCACTACCAAGCCTCCGACTCTATTGCCATCGACATCAACAGTCGCAAAGCACAACTCTATTCGAAAGGCGTTATAGAATACGACGGCATGGAACTCAAGGCCGACGCCATCCGTGTGGACTTTGACAAACAAATCCTCAGCGCCCAACCAGTCACGGACACCGCAGGGAAAATCACTGGCCGGCCGTTTTTCAAACAGGGCGAGGACGAGTACATGGCCGACACCATAGTCTTCAACTACAACACCCACAAAGGGCTAATCTCCGGCGTCATCACCCAGCAGGGCGACGGATTCCTGCATGGCTCGCGTGTGAAACGCGTCAGCGACTCGGTCATGTATCTCAATGGCGGGCAGTACACCACCTGCAACCATGCCCACCCCCACTTCGCCATCAACTTCACCCGCTCCAAACTCATCACCGGCGACAAAATCTTTACCGGGCCTGCCTACGTGACCATCGAGGATGTGCCCACCCCGTTGGTCCTCCCCTTCGCCTTCTTCCCCATGAGCCACGACCGCACCTCTGGCATCCTCATGCCCAGCTATGGATGGATGAACAACCGGGGCTACTACCTCAAAGACGGCGGCTACTACTTCGCCCTCAACGACAACCTCGACCTCGCCTTGATTGGCGAAATATATACCAACCTCAGCTGGGCCGCCGAAGCCAAAAGCAACTACTACGTCCGCTATAAATACAAAGGCAACTTCGACATCCGGTATGGCATCACCAAAGAAGGCATACCGGGCGACAGCAACACCTTCCGCAAATACAGCGACTTCAAAATCGCCTGGAAGCATGACCAAGACTCCAAAGCCAACCCCCGCAGCCGATTCTCGGCCAACGTCAATCTCCAAAGCCGCAACTACAACAAAAACACCACCAACCGCAACGACTATTTCAACAGCACCACCACCTCCTCCATCTCCTACACCGCCCAGCTGGGCAGCTCCCTCAACTTTGCCGCCTCGCTCCGCGAATCGTACAACGCCCAGACCGGACTCATCAACCTCAAACTCCCCTCCCTCTCCCTCAGCTCCACCACCTTCTATCCCCTGCGCCGCAAAGAGGCCGCCGGCAACTTGCGGTGGTACGAAAACCTCTCCCTCTCCTACTCCTTCACGGCCGACAACAACATCAACTCACAGGACTCCGACCTCCTCAAACTCCAGACCCTCCAACGCATGCAATATGGCATCCAGCACGCCATCCCCCTCACACTCACCCTCAAAGTGCTCAAATTCTTCAACTGGACCAACTCAGCCAACTACAACGAACGATGGCACTGGTCCACCATCCGCAAGAACTACGACAGCTCGACCGGCAGCCTGACCATCGACACCGTGCGCGGATTCCGAGGCAACCGCGAGGTGAGCTTCAACTCCTCACTCTCCACCCGCATCTACGGCATGTTCAACTTCCGCATCGGCCCTGTCAAGGCCATCCGCCACGTCATCAACCCCTCCGTCACCTTCAGCTATCATCCCGACTTCGGCAACCCGGCACTGGGATGGTGGCAATCCTACACCGACACCACAGGCTACGTTCACCGCTACTCCATCTTCGAGCAAAGCCTTTACGGTGGACCGGCCGACGGCCGTTCAGGCCGCATCAACTTCAGCATCGGCAACAACCTCGAAATGAAAGTGGCCAACCCCAAAGACACCGTCACCGGCACCCGCAAAATCACCCTCCTCGAAAGCTTCAACATCTCCATGAGCTACGACATGGCCCGCGACTCGCTCCGCTGGTCCGACCTCGCCATCACCGGACGAACCACCCTCTTCAAAAACCTCGTCATCAACTACTCCAGCTCCTTCAGCCCCTATTTTATCGACAACGAAGGCCGCAAACACAACCGCTTCATCTGGAACGAGCCGGGACAGAAAAAACTCCTCCAAAAGAACAACTCCACCTGGAGCACCCAGATTTCCTACAGCATCAACAACAACACCTTCAAATCCGACAAAGAGGGAGCAAAAACCAAAAGCCAAGGCCAGCAAATCGTGGCTCCCATCATGCAGTCGCCCTACAACTACAACCCCTCGCTCCTCATGGGCACCTACGCCGATTTCTCCATGCCCTGGAACGTATCCCTCAACTACACCCTCAGCTACGTCAGCACCTACGTCGCCGCTCAATACAACTTCAAAAACGACATCATCCAGACCCTCAGCCTCTCGGCCAACGCCGACATCACCCACAACTGGCGCGTGGCCATATCCACCGGCTACGATTTCGTCAACAAAGGCCTCTCCTACACCTCCCTCGACATCTACCGCGACCTCCACTGCTGGGAAATGCGCTTCAACTGGGTACCCTTCGGCTACTACAAAAGCTGGAACTTCGTCATCAACATTAAAGCCTCCAGCCTTAAAGACGTGAAATACCAAAAACAACAATCCTACCAAGACAACCAAGGCTATTACTCCTATTAAACACCCCACCCATGACCGACAAACTATATCATTCCATAGGCGAAGTGGCCCAAATGCTGCAAGTCAACCCCTCCCTCCTGCGCTACTACGAGACCGAGTTCCCCTCACTGCGGCCCCACAAAAACAAAAAAGGCACCCGCTACTACACCGACTCCGACATCGACCTCCTGCGTCAAATCCTCCACCTCACACGCGACTGCGGCTACACCCTCGACGGAGCCCGCCAACAACTACGCCTCGACAACAACCTCGACGACACAATGCAACTCGTCAAGACCCTCACCGAAGCCCGCCAGTTCCTTGTCGCCCTCAAAGAGTGCCTCTGATGCACCGGACAACCCACAAGCCAACATCCCCCCCACAGTGCGCAGCGACATATCCCGTCAACCTCTGCCCTATCCCCCCGTTTTATCCTCAGTTCCCTCCCTGTATATTTAATTTTTTATTTTGCAAACAGCCACAAGGACGGACAGAAGGTTTATCATCACGACAATGTCAGTCGATTCTGTCACCAGGACGACACCTGTATCATTCAATACCAGTGGCATCACATTGACACTATAGCCCCAGAGTGTATGACGCTCCGGCCAAACCCCGTATCAGATTTCCTGACAATATGCAACCTTCCCCAAACACCATCAACCATTACCATCCAAGACACCTACGGTCGCACCCGGATGACACTTGTCCACACAGAGGAATCCGCCATTTTAAACCTTTCCCACCTGCCTCCACAGATATACTTTATCACCATTTCGGATTTCACACACACACTCACAAAGAAAATAATCAAGCTTGAGGAACAACCGCAGCCCGGAGCCATCGCCCGCGCCGAGGCAGGGAAGGCGGGCAACGACAACGCTCTTTTCCCCCCGCTTTGCCGATGTTTCTCCCCTATTTATCCACTGCTGAAGAGAAGAAACAGAAACAAAACAGAAAAGAAACAGAAACAAAACAGAAAATAAATAGCCTCTTTGCCAGGGAGCAAATCGGCCAGTCATCCATCCGATTAGGGCGGGTTATACCTATTTGTTTCTATGTCGCGTCCCTGTCGGGACGCTTCCTGACGGACCAGACAATCACTGCGTTGCGTCTACGGTTTGTGCGGCGCTATCCATATCTCAGCCCCAAGGACTGAATTACAGAATCCTTATTAACACATTCGAACAAAAGAACAATCAAGCATTCAAGCAATAAAACATTCAATGGTCCTGCTGCTTTTCGGATGCGCGCACTTTGTCCTGGAAGCGCTGGTTGGCACGGGCCAGAGCGGTGTCTGCATTGATGCCGTGGTCGTGGGCCCAGTGGATGAGGTTGAACAGGAGTGTCCCGACGGTTTCCTCGTCGAGGGCGGCATCGCTGCCGAGGTTGAGCGGTTCGGGGGAGTCGGCTGGCAGGGTGGGGTCCACGCCGATGCCGGCGGCTTTCTCCTGCAGACGGACGGCTTTGACCAAGGGGGGGAGGCTGGCCGGCACCCCGTCGAGGACGGAGCGCCGTCCTTCGTGCATCTTGAGTTGCTCCCAGCTTTCGCCCTCGTAGGCGTCGGGGTGGAAGATGAAGGGGTGGCGGCTGATGAGTTTGTCGGTGATGGCGTTGAAGATGTCGGCGGGCGTGAAGCGACCTTCCTCGTCGGCTATTTTGGCGTAGAAGAGAAGGTGCATGAAGAGGTCGCCGAGTTCTTTTTTGAATTCGGCGTTGAGCGGGGCGGGGGAAGAGCCGTCGGGAGGGTCGGCAAGGCGGAGGATGGCTTCGCTGAGTTCGTAGGTTTCCTCGATGGTGAGGTAGCGCAGGCTTTGGATGGTCTGCACGCGGTCCCACGGGCATTGGCGGCGCAGGATGTCGAGGGTGTGGCTGAGGCGCTGGAGGGCGCTGATGTCGGTCTGGTTCATATACGGCGCACCTCCTCTATGCCTTCTATTTTTTCCAGGTTTTCGAGCAGGTGGTTGAGGTTGTCGAGGTTGAGGACGTAGAGCATGATGATGCCGCGCACGATGCCTTCGACGGCTTCGAGGGTGATGGCCCTCATGTTAAGGTCCATCTCACCGGTGACGATGCCGGTGATTTCCTGCAGGAGGCCTTTGCGGTCGATGGCGGTGAAGGCTATGCCGGAGAGGAGGGCCACGTGCTCGCCGGGGCGCCAGCGGGCGCGGACGATGCGGTTTTCGTGGTTGGCCATCTCGTCCATGGCCACTTTGCAGTTGGTGCGGTGGACCATGATTTTGCCGTCGGTGACGATGCCTACCACGTGGTCGCCCTGCACGGGTTTGCAGCAGGGTGCGGGTTCGGTGGAGTAGCGCTCGTATTCCTCGTCGAGGAGGAAGGAGCGCTGGCTGTTGTTGACGGAGGGCTGGGAGGTTTTGATGGCGGTGCTGTCTTTGTCGAAGAGGGAGGTGTACTCGCCCATGAAGTAGGTGTTGTGGTTGGGGTTGACACCTTTGCCGAAGCATTGGGCAATGTCGTTGTGGGTGGTGATGCCCATGGCGAGCTGGAAGAAGAGGTCGATGTCGCTTTTGAGGCCGAGGTAGCGTTTTATCTGGCCGATGGAGGCCGAGGAGTATGGGAGGTTGAGTGAGCCGAGGATTTCCTGGAGGCGGATTCGGCCCTCTTCGCGGTAGCCTTTGCGCTGGTTGCGGAGGTAGTCTTTGATGGCTTCGCGTGCGCGGGAGGTGTGGACCATGCCCAGCCATTCCTCGTTGGGGCGTGTTTTGCGGCTGGTGAGCACTTGCACCTGTTCGCCGGCGCGCAAGGTGTGGCCTACGGGTTCTACCTTGCCGTTCACTTTGGCGCCCATGCAGTGGAGACCGAGGTTGGTGTGGATGGCGAAGGCGAAGTCGAGGACGGTGGAGTGGGCAGGGAGTTTAATCATGTCGCCTTTGGGGGTGAAGAGGTATATCTCTTTGATGTAGAGGGTTTCTTTGAACTCCTCGACGAGATCGAGGGCGTTTTTCTCGGTGTTTTCGAGGGTGGAGCGAATTTGCTGGAGCCAGAGTTCGACGGGGCTGTTTTCGATGTTCTCTTCGGGGTGGGCTTCTTTGTAGAGGAAGTGTGCGGCCATGCCTTTCTCGGCTATGACATCCATGCGCTCGGTGCGTATCTGCACTTCAACCCACTGGCCGATGGGGGTCATGACGGTGGTTTGGAGCGACTCGTAGCCGTTGGTTTTGGGGGTGGTGATCCAGTCGCGGAAACGAGTGGGGTCCGGCGGGAAGGCGGAGGAGATGAGGGAGTAGACTTTGAAGCATTCGGATTTTTCGGACTCTTGGGGCACGTCGAGGATGATGCGCATGGCGTAGAGGTCGTATATTTCGTCGAACTTGACGCCTTTGCGTTCCATCTTTTTCCAGCAGCTGTAGACGGATTTGATGCGGGTTTTGATGGTGTATTTGTAGCCGTTGGCATCGAGCATGCGGGTGACTCTTTTGGTGAAGCACTCCTTGAGGCGGTCTTCGGTGCCGGCGGTTTTGTTAATGAGGGCGGCAATCTCGTTGTATTTGTCGGGATTGGTGTATTTCATGACGAGCTCTTCGAGCTCGGTTTTGATGGAGTAGAGCCCCAAGCGGTGGGCCAGAGGGATGTAGAGATATTGTGTTTCGGCGGAGATGGCCAGTTTTTTGGTGTCTTTCATGGAGCCGAGGGTGCGCATGTTGTGCAGACGGTCGCAGAGTTTGAGGAAGATGACGTATGCGTCGTTGCACATGGAGAGGAGGATTTTGCGGTAATTCTCAGCCTGTTTGGATTCTATGTCGGGCATGAAGAGGACATCCTCGATTTTGGTCACCCCGTCGACGATTACCGCGACGCGGTCGCCGAAGATGGTGCGGATTTGGTCGAGGGTGATGTCGGTGTCCTCAACCACGTCGTGCAGCAGGGCGCAGACTACGGCTATGGGCCCCAGACCCACTTCCTGAACTGCGATGAGGGCCACGGCCAGGGGATGGAAGATGTAGGGCTCGCCCGATTTGCGACGGGTGCCGGAATGGGCTTTCTTGGCTAAGGAGAAAGCCCGGAATATTTCATCCTCCTGTTTCTGGGTGAGGGGGGAGTTTTTGCGGCATGCCGCAATCAGTTCTTCGTATTTGGCCTGGATTTCTTGCTCCTCGCGGGCTTCGTCGATTACATACATGGGTATTGGGGAAAAGATGTTGTGTTATCAGGGAAACAAAATGAGAAAGGAGAACAGGGTGCTCAGGGTGATGCTGAGTCCTACGGTGAGATAGACATGACGGAAATCGGTCAGGGCTCCTATAGATCCGCTGGAATAGCAGAAGGAGCCCAAGCCTTCGGCCGAAGCCATGCGGATGCCGGCCTCGAGGGTGGGCCGCACATCGTCCATGCGTCCGTCGGCGCAGCGTATGCCTCCGTTGGCATAGAGATGCCAGTCGTAGTGGCTCCAGGGACGGGAGAGGCGGTAGTTGGCTCCGCCTGCAAGCCAGAGGTTAGAGTAACCGACGAAGCCCGACAGCCCGAACCCCCATAGCTCGGGCAAATAGCTATACTCGGCCCCGATGCCGAAATCCTGCGGTCCTATCAACAGTTTGATGTTGGCAAAATGCTGGCAGAAAGGGCTTCCGAAATAGCGGATGGGATTGATTTTAGGGGCAGAGTACTGAACAGTGTCGTAGGTTGAGGATGAGGTGTCGACCACACGCCAACTCTGGGCAGCCGCCTGGCAGAAAGAGAGTGCCAACAGTGCTATTACGACCAGTCTTTTCATTCCATGTTTGCTTTTTCAGCAAGTTTGGCGCGGATTTTGGTTTCTAACTCGTCGCACAGCTCGGGGTTGTCGCGCAAGACCTGTTTCAGCGCCTCGCGGCCTTGTGCCAGTTTGGTGTCGCCATAGCTGAACCATGAGCCGCTCTTCTTGATGATTTCGTTCTCGACGCCGAGGTCGATGATTTCGCCCAGCTTGGATATGCCTTCGCCAAACATGAGGTCGAACTCGCAGGTGCGGAAGGGAGGGGCCACTTTGTTCTTTACAATCTTCACTTTGACACGGTTGCCCACATTCTGGTCGCCGTCTTTGATGGCCTGGATGCGACGGATGTCGACACGGACAGAGGCATAGAACTTCAGTGCGTTGCCACCTGTAGTGGTTTCAGGATTGCCAAAGAGAACGCCGATTTTTTCGCGCAGCTGGTTGATGAAGATGCAGCAGCAGTTGGTCTTGCTGATGGTGGAGGTCAGTTTGCGCATGGCTTGGCTCATGAGTCGGGCTTGGAGGCCCACTTTGGAGTCGCCCATTTCGCCGTCAATCTCCGCCTTGGGGGTGAGGGCTGCCACCGAGTCGACAACGATAATGTCTATCGCGCCGGAGCGTATCAGGTTGTCGGCAATCTCAAGGGCTTGCTCGCCATTGTCGGGCTGGGAGACCAGAAGATTGTCGATATCTACACCCAACTTTTTGGCATAGAAGCTGTCGAAAGCGTGCTCAGCATCGATGAAAGCAGCTATTCCTCCGTTTTTCTGACATTCGGCAATGGCGTGGATGGCCAGGGTGGTTTTACCCGATGATTCGGGTCCGAAAATCTCTATGATGCGACCCTTCGGGAAGCCTCCCACTCCCAAGGCTGCATCGAGATTGATGCTGCCGGTAGAAATCACATCCACTTTGACAGAAGCCTGATCGCCCAATTTCATCACCGAGCCTTTGCCATAGTTTTTTTCAATCTTGTCGAGCGTGCTTTGTAGAATCTTTAATTTTTCGAGTCGCTGAGCCTCGCTGTCGGTCATGTCTTTTGCCATAATTTACAATTGTTTATAGTACTACTTTATATGATAGTGCAATACACTTACCAAGATACAAATATACAATTTTTTTTTGAAACTTCACGAATAAAAAAAAATTGCGTATCTTTGCATCCCAAACAATATTAATTATTAAATCATGGATATCCTTAGCAATAGAATCTTGAACATGGCCGAGAGCGAAACCCTGGCCATGACAGCCAAAGCCCGCGAACTGAAAGCACAGGGGAAAGACGTTATCAGCCTTTCAATCGGTGAACCCGATTTCAACACACCCGAAACCGTCAAGGAGGCTGCCAAACAAGCCATCGACGACAACTTTACACACTATCCCCCAGTGCCGGGCTATGCCGACCTGCGCGAAGCTGTGTGCCAAAAGTTTAAACGCGACAACAATCTCGACTTCAAGCCTGAGCAGATTGTGGTCTCGACCGGTGCCAAGCAAAGCATCTACCAGCTTGTGCAATGCCTCGTAAACCCTGGCGACGAAGTCATCATCCCCACTCCCTTCTGGGTCTCCTACAAGGAGATTGTACGTGTGGCCGAAGGCAAATGTGTTTATGTCAAAACCAATATCGAGAACGATTTCAAGGTCACCCCTGAGCAGCTCGAAGCCGCCATCACCCCCCGGACCAAGCTCATCATGTTCTCCAGCCCCAGCAACCCCACCGGCATGCTCTACACAAAAGATGAACTCAAAGGCATAGCCGATGTGGTGGCGAAACACGAAAACGTGTTCGTCATGGCCGACGAGATTTATGAGCATATCAACTTTGTCGGCAAACACGAAAGCATAGCCCAATTCCCCGAAATCAAAGACCGCGTCATCACTGTCAACGGTGTGGCAAAGGGCTTTGCCATGACCGGCTGGCGTATCGGTTTCATTGCGGCCCCCCTGGTCATCGCCAAGGCTTGCAACAAACTGCAGGGACAGGTGACCAGCGCCACCTGCTCCATCGCCCAGAAAGCCACCGTCCGCGCCATGCAGATGGACCCTGCCACCAGCGAGGACATCATCAACATGCGCAACATCTTCCGCCAGCGCCGCGACATGGTCTACAAACTCCTGTGCGACATTCCTGGGCTTAAAGTCCGGCTGCCCCAAGGAGCCTTCTATTTCTTCCCCGATGTCAGCTCCTATTATGGCAAAAGCTTCAACGGCACCAAGATTGAGAACTCCACCGACATGGCCTTCTACCTCCTCAATGAGGCCAACGTGGCCACTGTGATGGGCTCCGCTTTCGGCGACGACTCCTGCATCCGCCTCAGCTACGCCACCAGCGAAGACCTTCTCCGCGAAGCCCTCCGCCGCATCAAAGAGGCCCTCGCCAACCTGAAATAACCCTCATTCAGCAATACCTCAGAATCCCCGTTCTCCTGTCTGGGCAGTTCGGGGATTCTTCTATCAAATCTCACTCCCTTTTGCCATGAAGATTATCCACACTGCCGATCTCCACCTGGGGCAACTCATGTATCAGGACTACACCCGTGAAGACGAACACGACCATTTCTTCAACCAACTGACAACATGGTGCCGCACCCATCAGCCCGACGCTCTGCTGGTCAGCGGCGACATCTTCGACATCCAACAGCCCGGAGCCCACGCCAAACGATTCTTCAACGACCATTTCGTGGCCCTCCACAACGAATTCCCACAGATGGCCATCGTCATCACCGCCGGCAACCACGACTCGGCGTCGCGCATCCATGCCGACAACTCTGTGTGGAAAATGGGCAATGTCACACTGGTCGGTCTACCCCCTTTGGCCGACACTTCCTCCCTGCCCGACGGATGGCAGGAGGACTTCATCGTCTCCCTCCCTCAGGGCTTTATCATCGCTCTTCCCTTCATGACAGGGTCGCGCCAGCAAACCATACAGTCCATCCTGGACTATGTGGCCCAGCGCAACAGCCAGCAAAAGCCCGTGGTGCTGATGGGCCATCTGGCCGTGACTGGCATGGACTCCACCGGCCATGGATTCGAAGTAGGCAATATCCAGACTATCGACACCGACCTCCTTGGCCACGGATTCGACTATATGGCCCTCGGCCATATCCACCGCCCTCAAACCATCGGCTACAACGACGAGCACCTCCCCCAAAGCACCTATCCCTCCGGCATCATACGTTATTCGGGCAGCCCTCTCCACGTCAGCTGCGATGAGGAATACCCCCACAGCGTCAGCTTAGTCCAGATTCCACACCACCTTGGCCCCGTAACCGTAACGCGTCTGCACATCGATCAATTACGCCATTTCTACGAACTCCCACCCGACGGCATAGCCGCCGATGCAGCCACTGCACTCGACTCCGTCAAGCGCTTTGCCCAGCAACACTCCACCGGCTACTTCCGCCTCACGCTCGACGGGTCCCAACCCTTTCCAGCCGACTTCAACCAGCAAATCTACCAGCTCATCGAACCCTACAACGGTCAAATTCGCTTCAACCCCAAATCCATCTGGACCAACCTGCCCGACACCTCTTCCGACGACATGCACACCGTTTTCGAAGTAGCCGAGCTGCAGCAAATGACCGACCCCATGGAATTCATCCGCCAAACACAATCCCACTACCCCGAACTCGACATAGACCAACTGGCACAAGCCTTCGGCGAAGTGGAAAACGAACTCCGCCGCCTCTCCGAAAAAGACAATACCCACAATCATGAAGATTAAAGAACTGCATCTCCGCAACATCGCCTCCATCGAGCAAGCCGACATCAACTTCGAAACCGACCTAATCGACGCCACCTCCGGCCAGCTGGCCCCCATATTCCTCATCTCTGGCGACACCGGTGTGGGCAAATCGGCCCTTCTCGATGCCATTTCGCTCGCCCTCTACAAAACCACTCCCCGCCTCGAAAGCGTCGCTGACCCCGTAAACAACGAGTTCAAAATCTATAAAGACTCCGACAAATCCATCGGCATCAAAAATATAAGCCAATATACCCGTCTGGGAATCTCCCATTCCGACGACTGCTACACCGAGGTGGTTTTCGAAGGCAACGACACCATCCTCTACCATGCTCGCCTCGACCTCGGAGTCAACCGCAAAGGGGCCTACAGCACACCCCTTTGGACCGTGAAGGTCGGCTCCAACGACTGGGTACGTGTCAACCACAACGACAGCCAGATAAAGAAAGCCATCGGCCTCAGCTTCACCCAGTTCAACCGCATGGCCATGCTCGCCCAAGGGCAATTCGCCGCCTTCCTCTGTGGCGAAAAAAAAGAACGCGAGGAAATACTCGAACAGCTCACCAACACCGCCATATTCTCCGCCTATGGCATGGCCATCAAAAGCCTCTTCGACAAATCGAAAAAAGACAAAGAGCTGGCCGAGAACGCACTGAAAACCGAACAAAGCCACCTCCTCACACCCCATCAGGTAGAAGAACTGAAACTGCAAATTGCGCAGGAGGAGAGCAAACGCGCCACCCTCGCCCGACAAATCCAGCAACTCGACGACCACCTGCTGCGCGCCTCACGCATTGCCGACTGCCGGGCAAATGCCGCAATCGCACAAGGCAAAATATCCTCCGCTCGCACCCTCATCGAGAGCCCCGACTTCCAAGCCCTGAAACAACTGGTCGAAACCTGGGACAAAACCGAAACCGTCCGGAACCACTTCGAAGCCAAACTGAAAGCCCAGGAATCCATCACCAAATGCATCGACAAGCTCGAGCGGTGCCGCCAACGGTTCTCCACCCTCTCCGCCGACCTCCTTTGGCAAGACCATCAAAACCAGTCCAAAAGCCTATCACTGCAATCGCAAAAGCAATGGCTCGACCAACAAAACGACCTCACCGAACTCTACTCCCGCCTCACCGAAATCGAACTGCTATTAGACAACCACACCAACCTGTCCAATAGCCTCCAGCTCCTTCTCAAAAGCCAACAGACCCAGACTGACCAGACCCCACAATTGCTAAAAGCCCTCTCCCAAGCCGAAAGTGCCTGCACTGCTGCCCAGACTGCCCTCGACAACAAACAGAAAGAGATTGACCGCACCACCCTGCTGCGCAACCAGCTCAACCCCGATGCCATCAATGCCGACCTCGAAAAAGTCAACTCCAGCCTCCACCTCACCGAACAATGGAAAGAACGCCATACAGCCATCCGCACCCAACTCGATGCCATAGCACAGTCGCAACAGCTTTTAGACACTCAAAAAGAGAAACTCAACCTCGCCCAAGCCCAAGTACTCTCTAAACAGGAAAGCCTCAACCTCGCCACCGCCAGGCACGACACCCTCTCCACACAATACAATACACTCAAGTTCAGCTTAGACGAAGACCTTAAAAAGCTCCGCCAACGCCTCATCAACGAACATGCCGAAACATGTCCCCTCTGCGGCCAACACATACAGCACCTGCACCTCGACCACGACTTCCAACTGCTCCTCTCCCCCCTCGAACAGGCTCTTCGCGATGCCCAAAAGGACAAACAACTGGCCACCACCGAGCGCGACAAAGCCCAATCACAACTCGACCAGCTCAAAGGCCAATACGAAGCCCACCGCAAAGAGCTCGAGCTCCAACAGCAGACACTCCGCAATGCTGAACTAACCCTCCAACACGAACTAACCCTCCACGGCCTCACCTACGACAACACCCTGACCAACCAACTCGACCAACAGCTCGCCCGCCTGACCCAACAGAAAGAGACCCTGCGCAAACAACAGGAAGAAGCCGAATTGCTGCAACGCCAAATCCAGCAATTGAACAAAGAACGTGACTCACTGAACATCACTCTCACCCAGGCCCTCAATCACAAACACACCTCCAGTAATGCCCTCGAGCGGAACAAACAAACCATCAACGACATTGCTGCCCGCATACTCGACACCGAGCAGTCCCTGGCACGCCACACCTCACAAATCAACCAACTCATCGGGCAGCACTACCCCGACTGGAAAAACGACACTCAGGCAACGAAAAACACCCTCCGCCTCAAAGCCTCTGAATACACCCAACGCCATTCCGCCTACCAGACCGAGCAAGCGCTCCTGGAACGCGCCCTCGACCAATGCCTCCAGCTGCACGACCTCCAGCTTCAAATACTGGCCTACCACAGCCAATGGAGCCACGACGCCACCCCCCAACCCCTACCCCAGCCCTCCACCCAGAAAGAATGGAACGAACTGCTCACCGCCACCGCCCAACTTTCCAGCCGTCTCACCGACTCCCAAGCCGAACTCCTTCAAAACACCACCGCTCTCAGCCAATGGTACTCCTCCTCTGGCAAAACCGAAGCCGACCTCCAGCAACTCATTGCCCATAAAGACCACCTCCCCGCAGCACGCCAACGCATAGCCGACACCGAAACCCTGTTAAAATCAGCCACCGATGCCCTTAACGAGGCACTCCGCACCATCGACCAAAACCGCCAGGCGCTCAATCTCCAACCCCTCGACCCCGATCCCGACAAAGACAAACTCAGCGCCGAACGCTCCCTACTTAACCAGCAACTCGAAACAACCACCTCTCAAATCGCACTGACCACAGGCACCCTCAACACCGATACCGACAACCGCAATCGCACCCAACAAGCCCTCGCCCGCTACGAAAACGCCGAGAAGAACTTCGTCAAATGGTCCGCCATCAACCAGCGCTTTGGGGGCAACCGCTTCCGAACCCTTGTCCAAACCCACATCCTGCGGCCCCTACTCCACAACGCCAACATCTACCTCGAACAAATCACCGACCGCTACCGCCTCACCTGCAGCGAGGAAAACGAAAAACTCTCCATCCTGGTCCGCGACAGCTACAACCGCGATGCCGTCCGCAGCGCCACCATCCTCTCCGGTGGCGAACGATTCATGGTCTCCCTCGCCCTCTCCCTGGCCCTGTCGTCGCTCAACCGACCCGACCTCAACGTCAACATCCTCTTCATCGACGAAGGATTTGGCACCCTCGATGAAAAAAGCTTAGACAGCGTCATGTCCACACTCGAAAAACTCCAGCACATAGCAGGCCAAGCCAACCGGCGTGTGGGCATCATCTCGCACCGCGAAGAGCTCAGCGAACGTATCCTCACACAAATACGCCTCACCCGCCACGGCGAAGGCCGCAGCAAAGTGGAAATCGTGTCGCGATAGCCCCCGGGCTGGGTCCTCCGGCACGGCCCTCCGGCCAGAAGCCTCCTCCCCACTCCAGCCCCACAGCCAGGCAACAAACAAAAGGGGGAAAAACCACTCAAGGTTTTTCTCCCTCTCTATATCATAATGAAACTACTTTACTTCTTCTTCAGACGGAGCATCTCTTTCATCACCATCTTCCGGAACTCATACGGAGTTATACCCGTTCTCCGCTTAAAGAAACGGACCACCTGCGGGGGCGAGCTATAACCCACAATCTCCGATATCTCAGCAAGCGTACGTCCTTGGGGCTCGGCCAGAAGCATCTTTATCTGTGTCTCAGTCTTCTGCTCAATCCACTTCTTCACCGTTTGGTGAGTCTCTTGCTTAATGATAATGCTGAGATAATTCTCCGACACATTCAACGCCTTAGCATACTCCGAAATGGTCAGTTGCGGCGTATCTTGGGTCACAACCATATTCACAAACTCAGCCTTCAACTTTTTGGCACGCGGAACCTTATGCCACGTCTGGCGTCCCATTCGCACCTCATTCATCTGGTGCACATAATAAAGCATTGACATAATCAGATGCATCAAATCCTCGTTAGTCCGGGCAGGACTGGTATCGATTTGGTACAACAACGAGAAGTAATGCTCCACTACATCTATCTCGTTATCGGTCAGATTGAGATAAATCGTCTCAATCCCGACCATCTCTTTTTCCTCCGAGGTATTGTAATTAAAATCAAGCAACCAAGGCTCTACATCGTTCGAATAGGCTTCTATCAAAACTATATAATTGGAAGGAATCAAAAGCAAATCGCCTTTTCGCAACTCATACGACACAAAGTTAATCTTCACTCTTGCACCTCCTTGGCGGACATAGATAATACGATTTTCGGAGGCACGCCTTGGCACACCAAAAACCAGCTGCTCAAGATAGGCCTTTGCATTCATCATTAACCCGTGAGACTCATCGAAAAAGTTACCCAAATTATCATCTTTCAGACCCACTTCATTTATCGACAGTTCCTGAATCTCATTAATTGTACTTTTTTTTCTTCTGGCCATAATACTAATACTTTTCCATGCAAAGATACAATTTTTTTTTAGAAAAAAAATTTTTTTTTATCCCCGCCAACCTGCTGTATTCGATTGTCCATCACAAATATCTATTTTTTACACACTTATAACACATTATTATATGTCAATTTTTTTCATAAATATACGTTTTACGAATAATTTTTTTTCGTTTTTTGGTCTTTTGAGCCTATCTTATCCTACTTTCAGCCAATTATGTTTCGACGCAATAACTCTTTTTTAAACCGACACCGATTGCACCACACAAAATAATCTTTTCTTTAACACAAAACCATATCGCGAGCCACTTCCCATCAATGCCATACAGGTTCCCCGCGCGACACTATGCAACCACGGCACACCTTGCTGGCGCCAATATGGCTCTGTACTCGCGCTTACGCTTGCACTTATCCATTGTTTTGCCTACATTTTATTTCTTGTAGAGAAACAATCAAGAAAAGAAATAGTGTATAAATAGTGAATAAATAGAAATCAAGAAGGGGAGCGAAAAAAACGCAGAGGCCACAGCGTTTGCCATGACCTCTGCGTTTGTAGGGTATTAAACTGTTAGGCCTTGCCCAGAATGTCGTAAGGGACGGTGTCGGAGTTGACGGGGGCCTGGGGTTCGACGATGGGGCCGAAGTTGCGTTCGAACTTCTGGAGGTTGTCGCTGAGTGCCGCAAGCAACCGTTTGGCATGAATGGGATTCATGATGACACGCGAACGGACTGTGGCATTGGGGGTGCCGGGCAGCATCTGCGCAAAGTCGAGGATGATTTCGCTCGGACTGTGGGAGATGATGGCGAGGTTGCTGTAGGTGCCGTTGGCCACGTCGGAGGACATGTCCAGTTTCAGATCGTTCGGGGCTGGGGTGTTTCGATTGTTAGCCATGTTGGGGTTGTTATTAGAGGTTTGCGTTTTCTAATTCTTCTTTGCTGCCCACGATAAGGTTCTCGTATTCGCGAAGACCTGTACCAGCGGGGATGAGGTGGCCGACGATGACGTTCTCCTTCATGCCTTCGAGGAAGTCCTGACGGGCATTGATGGCGGCCTCGGTGAGCACTTTGGTTGTCTCCTGGAAGGAGGCGGCGGAGATGAAGCTCTTGGTTTGCAGCGAGGCGCGGGTGATGCCTTGGAGGATTTGCTTGGCGGTGGCGGGGTGGGCGTCGCGGACGGTGATGAGTTTCTTGTCCTGACGGCGCAGGATGGAGTTCTCGTCGCGCAGACGGCGGGCGGAGATGATCTGGCCGTTCTGGATGGTGTCGCTGTCACCGTTGTCTTCGACCACTTTCATGCCGAAGATTTCGTCGTTGGTCTCGTGGAAGTCAATCTTGTTGACCAGTTCGCCTTCGAGGTAGCGGGTGTCGCCGGGGTCGGCGATTTCCACTTTGCGCATCATCTGGCGGACGATGACTTCGAAGTGTTTGTCGTTGATTTTCACACCCTGCAGACGGTAGACTTCCTGCACCTCGTTGACGATGTATTCCTGCACTTTCATGGGGCCTTTGATTGCCAGGATGTCGGCAGGGGTGATGGCGCCGTCGGAGAGGGGCGTTCCAGCCTTGACGTAGTCGCTGTCCTGGGCAAGAATTTGCTTGGACGTGGGTATGAGGTATGTGCGCTGCTCGCCGGTCTTGCTGGTGATGGTGATTTGACGGTTGTTGCGTTTGAGTTTCTTGTCGATGCTGACAATACCGTCAATCTCGGCCACGATGGCGGGGTCGGACGGGTTGCGGGCTTCGAAGAGCTCGGTGACGCGGGGCAGACCGCCGGTGATATCGCCAGCCTTGCCGAAGCTGCGGGGTATTTTGACCATGATGTCACCGGCCTTGAGTTGCTGGCCTTGGTCGACACCGATGTGGGCTCCCACCGGGAGGTCGTAGACTTTGAGGACGTTGCCTTCGCCATCGACGATGTTGAGGGTGGGGTTCTTGGTGCGTTGGCGGCTTTCGATGACTACCTTGTCCTGCAGACCGGTCTGTGCATCGCTTTCAACACGGTAGGTGACGTTCTCGATGACGTTCTCGAAGGAGACGCGACCGGCGACATCGGAGATGATGACCGCATTGTAGGGGTCCCATTCGGCGATGTTGTCGTTCTTGGCGAGGTGGTCGCCGGCTTGTTTGTAGAGTTTTGCACCGTAGGGGAGCAGGGCTGAGAAGAGGGTGACATTGGTGTTTTCGTCGACGATGCGCATCTCGGCGGAGCGACCCATGACGATGTGGTATTCGTTGCCGTCGTTGTCGGTGTAGGGGATGGCGCGAAGTTCGTCGATTTCGAGACGGCCTTCGTATTTGGCCGAGAGGCTGGAGTTAGTACCGATGTTTCCACCAGCGACACCACCAACGTGGAAGGTACGCAGGGTAAGCTGGGTACCGGGTTCGCCGATGGCCTGTGCGGCGATGACGCCGACGGCTTCGCCCTTCTGGACCATCTTGCCGGTGGCAAGGTTGCGGCCGTAGCACTTGGCGCAGACGCCGTGTTTGGCCTCGCAGGTGAGCACGGAACGGATTTCGACTTCCTCGATGGGTGATTCTTCGATGGCTTTGCAGATGTCCTCGGTCAGTTCCTGGCCAGCGGCTACAATGAGTTCGCCGGTGTGGGGGTGATAGATGTCGTGGACGGAGGTGCGGCCGAGGAGTTTCTCGCCGAGGGAGACGACCACGTCCTCGCCTTTTTTGAGGGCGGTGGTGGGCAGGCCGCGCAGGGTGCCGCAGTCTTCCATGGTGATGATGACGTCGTGTGCCACGTCGACCAGACGGCGGGTGAGGTAACCAGCATCGGCGGTTTTCAGAGCGGTATCGGCCAGACCCTTACGGGCACCGTGGGTGGAGATGAAGTACTCAAGCACGGAGAGGCCTTCCTTGAAGTTGGAGATAATGGGGTTCTCGATAATTTCGTTGCCTGCGGCACCGGCTTTCTGAGGCTTGGCCATCAGTCCGCGCATGCCGGAGAGCTGACGAATCTGTTCCTTGCTACCACGGGCTCCGGAGTCGTACATCATGTAGATGGGGTTGAAACCTTGGTTGTCGGCTTTGAGCTGCTTCATGAGGGTTTCGGTGAGCCGGTTGTTGGTGTTGGTCCAGATGTCGATGACGTGGTTGTAACGTTCGTTGTTGGTGATCAAACCCATGGAGTATTGGCCGAGCACTTCTTCGACTTCGTCGTTGGCTTTGGCGATGAGTTCTTCTTTTTCGTTGGGGATGATGACGTCGCCCAGGTTGAAGGAGAGGCCACCACGGAAAGCCTGACGGTAGCCCATGTTTTTGATGTCGTCGAGGAAGTTGGCTGTGACGGCGTTGCCACAGGCTGTGAAGAGGTCGCCGATGATGTCACGGAGCGATTTCTTGCCGAGGACCATGTTGACGTAGCCGTATTCTTTGGGCACTACTTCGTTGAAGATGACGCGGCCGACGGTGGTACGGATGCGGTCGGTTTTGATGAAGTGGCCTTTGGCGTCGACGATGGGGTTGCCGTCTTTGTCGCGCTTGATTTCGTATTCGGTGCGGCTGCGTTCGGCAATTTCGGCGGGGGTGCTGCAATCGATGTCGGTGAGGACGTTGCCATTGCGGTCTTTAATGACTTCCATGAAGGTTTTGTCGGTCTTGACAAACTGGAACTCATCGCGGCCTTCGGCATTGACGCGGACACTGATGCAGGCGTTGAGGGAGACGCGCTTCTCGTTATAGGCGATGATGACTTCTTCGGGTGAGTAGAAACGGGAGCCTTCGCCTTTGACGATCTCGGTGTCGGTGGTGCGACGGGGCTTGGTCATGTAGTAAAGACCCAGTACCATGTCCTGCGAGGGGACTGTGATGGGGGCGCCGTTGGCGGGGTTGAGGATGTTGTGGGTGGAGAGCATGAGGATCTGTGCCTCAAGGACGGCGGCATTGCCCAGCGGGACGTGGACGGCCATCTGGTCGCCGTCGAAGTCGGCGTTGAAACCTGTACACACCAGCGGGTGCAGACGGATGGCTTTGCCTTCGACGAGTTTGGGCTGGAAGGCCTGGATACCCAGACGGTGCAAGGTAGGAGCACGGTTGAGCATGATGGGGTGGCCTTTCAGTATGTTCTCGAGGATTTCCCACACGACGGGGTCTTTGCGGTCCACGACGCGTTTGGCGGATTTGACGGTTTTGACCAGTCCGCGCTCGAGGAGTTTGCGAATGATGAAGGGTTTGAAGAGTTCGGATGCCATGTCTTTGGGCAGTCCGCATTCGTGCATTTTGAGTTCGGGACCCACAACGATAACGGAACGGCCGGAGTAGTCGACACGTTTACCAAGGAGGTTTTGACGGAAACGGCCTTGCTTGCCTTTGAGGGAGTCGGAGAGGGACTTGAGGGAGCGGTTGCTGTCGGATTTGACGCTGGAGACTTTGCGGCTGTTGTCAAACAGGGAGTCGACGGATTCCTGAAGCATACGTTTCTCGTTGCGCATGATGACTTCAGGGGCCTTGATTTCGAAGAGGCGTTTGAGGCGGTTGTTGCGGATGATGACACGGCGGTAGAGCTCGTTGATGTCGGAGGTGGCGAAACGGCCGCCATCGAGCGGAACGAGAGGACGGAGGTCGGGAGGAATGACGGGGATGATGGTCATAATCATCCATTCGGGACGGTTGTCCATTCCGCGTTCCTGCATGCGGCGACGGCTCTCGCGGAAGGCCTCGACGATGTTAAGGCGTTTCAGGGCTTCCTGTTTGCGCTGGTTGGATGATTCCTTGGAGGCGCGGTCGCGGAGTTCGAAACTGATTTGGTCGAGGTCGAGGTCGCAAAGAAGCTTGTAGAGAGCCTCTGAACCCATGCCGACGATGAATTTGTTGGGGTCGGAGTCGTCGAGCTGGTCGTTGCCTTCGGGGAGGTTTTCCATGATGGCATAGTATTCCTCTTCGGCCAAAAGGTCGAGCTTCTTGACGGGCATGTCGTTAAGCGTGGCTTTGCCAGGCTGAAGGACGATGTATTTCTCGTAGTATATTACCTGTTCGAGTTTCTTGCTGGGCACGTCGAGCAAGGTTCCGATTTTGTTGGGCAGGGAACGGAAAAACCAAATATGGGCGACAGGAACGGTGAGTTCGATGTGTCCCATGCGCTCGCGACGGACTTTCTTTTCGGTAACCTCGACGCCGCAACGGTCGCAGACGATGCCTTTGTAGCGGATGCGTTTGTATTTTCCGCAATGGCATTCCCAGTCGCGGGTGGGTCCGAATATCTTCTCGCAGAAGAGGCCGTCCCGCTCAGGCTTGTAGGTGCGGTAGTTGATAGTCTCAGGCTTGGTCACTTCGCCGTAGGAGCGTTTTTTGATCGACTCGGGCGATGCCAGACTGACGGTTATCGAATTGAAATCATTTTTTAACTGTGATTCTTGTTTAAAAGCCATCTTATTATAGTATGAATTAAGAACTAAGACTATTTCGCTTGTGGGTAGGTAATCTTAATTCAGAATTAATCAAATGTAACCTCTAAGCCTAAGCCACGGAGTTCGTGGACCAGGACGTTGAACGACTCGGGGATGCCGGGGACGGGCATGTTGTCGCCTTTGACGATGGACTCGTATGCCTTGGCGCGACCCATGACATCGTCGGACTTGACGGTGAGCACTTCCTGAAGGACGTGCGAGGCGCCGAAGGCTTCGAGTGCCCAGACTTCCATCTCACCGAAACGCTGACCACCGAAGTTGGCTTTACCGCCAAGGGGCTGCTGTGTGATGAGGGAGTAGGGGCCAATGCTGCGGGCATGCATCTTGTCGTCAATCATGTGGTGGAGCTTGAGCATGTAGATGTAGCCCACGGTGGCAGGCTGGTCGAAACGGTCGCCGGTTTCGCCATCGTAAAGATAGGTGCGGCCATTTTCGGGCAAGCCGGCTTCACGCATGTAGCCATTAATCTGTTCGAGGGTGGCGCCGTCGAAGATGGGGGTCTTGAAACGTTTGTTGAGTTTTTTGCCAGCCCAGCCTAAGACGGTTTCGTAAATCTGGCCTAAGTTCATTCGTGAGGGCACGCCCAGAGGGTTGAGGACGATGTCGACGGGTGTGCCGTCGGCAAGGAACGGCATGTCCTCGGCACGAACAATCTTCGAGACAATACCCTTGTTACCGTGACGGCCTGCCATCTTGTCGCCGATGCGCAGTTTGCGCTTCATGGCAATATAGACTTTGGCCATCTGCACGATTCCACTCGGGAGGTCGTCGCCCACGGTGAGGGCGAATTTCTTACGGGTGAAACGGCCATTGATTTCGCGGTTCTTGATATTGTAGTTGTTCAAGAGGTCCTTGATAAGGTCGTTGGTTTCCTTGTCGGAAGTCCACTTGTTGGGGCTGACCTCGGTGTAGTCGATGGCGTGGAGGGCTTTGGATGTGAATTTGACTTTCTTGGGGATGAGCTCTTCCTTGTGGTTGGTGTAGACGCCGTTGGAGGTTTTGCCAGCCAAAATGATGAGCAGACGGTCCACGAGCTTTTCTTTAAGCTCTTTCAGCTCCTGATTGTACTCCTCTTCGGGTTTGGCAAGGAGTTCTTTTTCTTTGGCGCGCTGTTTGCGGTCGCGAATGATGCGGGCAAAGAGTTTCTTGTCGATAACCACACCACGGACTGAGGGAGGCACCTTGAGGGAGGCGTCCTTCACATCGCCAGCCTTGTCGCCGAAGATGGCACGCAGCAGTTTCTCTTCCGGTGAGGGGTCAGACTCGCCTTTGGGGGTGATTTTACCAATAAGGATGTCGCCTTCTTTGACTTCAGCACCAATACGGATGATGCCGTTTTCGTCAAGGTCCTTGGTGGCATCGTTGCTGACATTGGGGATGTCGCGGGTGAGTTCTTCAAGGCCACGCTTGGTTTCGCGCACTTCGAGGGTGTACTCCTCGACATGGACGGAAGTGAAGATGTCCTCTCGCACCACGCGTTCGGAAATCACTACAGCATCCTCGAAGTTGTAGCCCTTCCAAGGCATGAAAGCAACCATCATGTTGCGTCCGAGTGCCAGTTCACCACCTTGTGTGGCATAGCCTTCGCACAGTACCTGTCCTTTTTTCACTTTATCGCCCTTCTTGACGATGGGACGAAGGTTGATGGAGGTGGAGTGGTTGGTGCGCTGGTAGCGGGTAAGTCTGTATTCATGGACATCGTCGTCGAAGGAGACAAGGCGCTCTTTCTCGGTGCGGTTGTGGCGGATGACAATCTTGGTGGAGTCGACATACTCTACGACGCCATCGCCAAGAGCATTGAGAAGCACACGGCTGTCTTCTGCAACGGATTTCTCGATGCCGGTACCTACGATGGGTATTTCGGGATTGAGCAGGGGCACGGCCTGACGCATCATGTTGGATCCCATCAAGGCGCGGTTGGCATCGTCGTGCTCAAGGAAGGGAATCAGCGAAGCTGCAATAGATGCAATCTGGTTCGACCCCATATCAATAAGGTCAATTTCTTCGGGCGAAACAATGGGAAAGTCGGCTTGCCGACGGGCTTTGATGCGCTGGGCAGTGATGTTGCCGTTCTCGTCCTGGGGAGTGGTGGCTTGAGCCACGGTTTTGTTCTCCTCAAGCTCGGCAGTATAGTAGGTAGGCTCCTCGTCCAGCATCACGCGGCCATTCACGACACGCCGATAGGGTGTTTCGATAAAACCGAGATTATTGATTTTGGCATAGACGCAGAGTGAGGAAATCAGACCAATGTTGGGGCCTTCAGGAGTCTCGATGGTGCAGAGACGACCGTAGTGGGTGTAGTGTACGTCGCGGACTTCGAAACCTGCACGCTCACGCGAAAGACCGCCAGGACCCAGAGCAGAGATACGGCGTTTATGGGTGACTTCGGCAAGCGGATTGGTCTGGTCCATGAATTGGGACAGCTGGTTGGTGCCGAAGAAGGAGTTGATGACCGATGAGAGAGTCTTTGCGTTGATCAGCTCGGTGGGAGTGAAGACCTCATTGTCGCGCACGTTCATACGTTCACGAATGGTGCGGGACATACGGGCCAGACCTACACCGAATTGGTTATAAAGCTGCTCGCCGGCAGTGCGGACACGACGGTTGGACAGGTGGTCGATATCGTCGACTTCAGCCTTCTGATTGATGAGCTGCACCAAATATTTGATGATGGAGGTGATATCGGTCTGAGTCAGGACACGGACTGTGTCGGGGATGTCCAGATTCAGCTTGGTATTGATACGATAACGACCCACCTCGCCAAGGTCGTAACGTTTATCGGAGAAGAAGAGTTTCTCGATAATTCCGCGGGCTGTCTCCTCGTCTGGGGGCTCGGCATTGCGGAGCTGGCGGTAAATATATTCAACAGCTTCTTTCGAGTTGTTTGAAGTATCCTTCTTCAGGGTATTATAAATGACTGAATAATCGATGCCGTCGTGGTCTTCAACTTTGACCAAGATGGTTTTGACATCGAGTTCCAGGATTTTTTCAATATCTTCCTCGGTAAGCTCTTTGTCACGCTCAATAACAACCTCTGTGCGCTCCATAGAGACGACCTCGCCGGTATCTTCGTCGACGAAGTCTTCAGTCCATGAGTCCACAACTCGAGCGGCCAGCTGCTTACCTATGACTTTTTTCAGATTTGATTTGGAGACCTTCACCTCTTCGGCAAGGGAGAAGATGTCCAGAATGTCTTTATCCGTTTCGAAACCGACAGCCCTCAACAAAGTGGTTATGGGCAGTTTCTTTTTACGGTCGATATAGGCGTACATCACATTGTTGATGTCCGTCGTAAACTCCATCCACGAACCCTTGAAAGGAATGATACGGGCAGAATAAAGCTGCGTACCATTAGAATGGAACTGTGTGCCGAAGAAGACACCCGGCGACCGGTGAAGCTGTGATACAACAACACGCTCGGCACCGTTAATGACAAAAGTACCCTTGGGCGTCATATAGGGTATCATACCCAAATAAACAGGCTGCTCTATGGCCTGAAAGTCTTCATTTTCGGGATCATTACACGAAAGTTTCAACTTGGCCTTCAGCGGGACACTATAGGTCAACCCACGTTCTATACACTCTTCAATCGTATAGCGCGGAGGGTCGATATAGTAATCAAGAAACTCTAACGTGAAATTATTCCGTGCATCTGATATGGGGAAATTCTCTTTGAAAACCTTAAAAAGACCTTCGTCCAGTCGGTTGTCCGGGTTGGTCTCTATCTGGAAGAAATCTTGGAACGATTTCAGCTGAATATCGAGAAAGTCCGGGTATTCGTATTTGCGAACAGATGCAAAATTTACCACCTCGATAGGTTGTTCGATGGGTTGTTCGATAGGTTGATTGTTATCCAAGGGACTTAATGATTAAGATTTGACAACTTACAAATATAGTATCAGATTGTTACTGCTCCGAGGGAGAGATTGTAGTGATTGACAAAAGGAACGGTCTATACGCCGACTGTTCGAATTGCATAGCAAAGAGGAATAGGCACTCCGGTTGTTCCGGAGGCCTTATTCCTCGTAGAAATCCAATAGTATTACTATTTGACCTCAACTTCAGCACCAGCCTCTTCGAGAGCTTTCTTCAGAGAGTCGGCCTCGTCCTTGCTCACGCCCTCTTTGACGGGCTTAGGAGCGTTGTCAACGAGTTCCTTGGACTCTTTCAGACCCAGGCTGGCCATATCCTTAACGGCCTTCACAACGGCAAGTTTCTTGGTTGCATCGGGAACACCCTTCAGGATAACGTCGAAAGAGGTCTTCTCCTCAGCAGCAGCGGCTCCGCCAGCTGCGGGAGCAGCAGCAACTGCAACAGCGGCAGCTGCGGGCTCAATACCATATTCTTCTTTCAGAACGTCAGCGAGTTCTTTTACTTCTTTAACGGTTAAGTTTACTAATTCTTCAGCAATAGCTTTGATATCTGCCATGACTTTATTGATTTAAATTGTTTTTACTAATTGATTGTTTGTTTCTTTGGACTTTTTACGGGGTCCGGCCCGTTGGCTTATTCAGCCTTTTTTTCCTCTAATGTTTTCAAGACACCAGTAATCGTGTTTGCACCAGACTGGAGCTGAGAAATGACGTTCTTCGCGGGCGACTGGAGCAGAGCAACGATATCGGCAATAAGCTCGTTCTTGGACTTGATATTGACAAGTTCATCAAGATGCTGCTCGCCGACATAGAAGCACTCTTCAACATACGCACCTTTAAGGACGGGTTTCTGAGCACCTTTCTCCTTCGTACGGAACTCTTTGATGAGTTTGGCAGGAGCATTGTTGGTGTTCGAAAGCATTATGGCGGTCTCGCCCTTGATCACGGGGAAGAGTTCCGAATAGTCCATACCGGTTCTCTCCATAGCCTTGATCAAAAGAGCGTTCTTAACGACTTCCAACTTGACCTCTTTGCGGAAGGCGGCACGACGCAGTTTGCTGGTCAGCACAGAGTTCAAACCTCCGATATCAGCAATATAGATAAGCGGATAGGACTTGATCTCCTCGCACAATTGGTCAATCAGCTGGTCTTTTTGTTCTTTTCTCATAATGACCTTTCAATAATTAAATGTTACAGTGTGGCGGCTTTGGTGTCAACTTTTACACCTGCGCTCATAGTACTGCTGATGCAAATACTCTTGACGTAGGTTCCCTTTGCAGCAGCGGGCTTCAGCTTGATAATAGCCTGCAACACTTCGCGGGCATTGTCGACAATCTTGTTGCTGTCGAAAGAGACTTTGGCGACTGCGGTATGGATGATACCGAACTTGTCAACTTTAAAGTCAATCTTACCGGCTTTGGCCTCTTGGACAGCTTTGCCAACCTCCATGGTAACGGTGCCAGTTTTGGGGTTCGGCATCAGGCCACGGGGGCCCAATATACGACCGAGAGCACCAACCTTGGGCATTACGCTGGGCATGGTAATGATAACGTCTACATCCGTCCAACCGCCTTTAATCTTGGTGATATACTCATCAAGACCATAATAATCAGCTCCGGCTGCTTTGGCCTCTTCTTCCTTGTCGGGGGTGCAGAGCACCAGGACACGGACAGTTTTTCCCGTACCATGGGGCAGTGTAACACTACCACGCACCATCTGGTTGGCTTTACGGGGGTCAACGCCGAGACGCACATCGATGTCAACTGAAGCATCGAACTTAGTATAGGTGATGTTCTTCACCACCTCTACAGCCTCTTCAAGCGAATAGAACTGGTTTCTGTCGAATTTGGCTAAAGCTTCTTTTTGTTTCTTCGTTAATTTTGCCATGATTCTTGCTTTTTGTGGTCACCGCACCGCTCCTCGGCGATGCTACCACTTGTTAATAATTCAAGTTTTTTACTTTGCAAGGGGATTCTCTCCTTTTACAGAGATACCCATGCTGCGTGCAGTACCGGCAACCATGCTCATAGCTGATTCGATAGTGAAGCAGTTGAGGTCAGGCATTTTGGCTTCTGCAATCTGACGTACCTGTTCCCAAGTAACGGAAGCCACCTTCACGCGGTTGGGCTCAGCAGAACCCTTGGCAGCTTTGGAAAGCTCCTTCAGTTGGACAGCAACAGGGGGAGTCTTAACTACAAAATCAAAGGACTTGTCCGTATAAACAGTGATGATGACAGGCACAATCTTGCCAGCCTGATCCTGTGTACGGGCATTGAACTGCTTGCAGAACTCCATAATGTTCACACCCTTGGCACCCAGTGCGGGTCCTACAGGAGGAGCAGGGTTTGCAGCACCGCCTTTAATCTGTAATTTAATCAATCCTGCAACTTCTTTTGCCATTGATTTAAATTTTAATTTAAGGTTGATTAGATCGTTTTACTATTCCTTTTCCACTTGATTGTAACTAAGCTCCAGCGGGGTTTTACGACCGAAAATCTTGACCGTAACTTTCAATTTCTTCTTATCATCGTTCACCTCTTCTACAACACCTGCAAAACTGCTGAACGGCCCGTCAATAACCTTGACCGACTCGCCAACAAGATAAGTGTCGCCATTACCTTCGATAGCATCAATCTGGTCGTCCATCTTGCCGAGAATGCGATTAACCTCATACTGACGCATGGGGATGGGTTTTCCACCATCGCTCTCACGCAAAAAGTCCAACACGTTAGGAACATTCTGGATAACAGGGATAATCTCATCACGTAAGTCAGCCTCTATTAACACATAGCCAGGAAAATAAGTGCGGTCTTTCACAACCTTTTTCCCGTTACGTATTGCATAGACCTTTTCGGTGGGAATAAGAACCTGGGGTACATCCTCGCTCCAGCCACGTTTGGCCATTTCGCTTTCAATATACTCCTTCGCCTTCTTCTCCTTGCCGCTCACCGCTCTGACGACATACCATTTTTTTGACTGTTGTTCCATGCTGTTAGTTAAAGAATAGTGGGTTTATACTCATTCCGCACACGACAACTGCCGGGCAGAACGTCCTTTGCTCAGACAAAAACTACAGACAGCCTAATCTCAAAAAAATTGGGAAGCAAGACCGGCTCTCCGCAATCATTATCCAATCAAAGCATAAAAGTATCCAAGCAATCCCTTCCATCCCATACTCTGGACACCGAAAACAACGTCCATCAAAAAGACGACAAGGGCTAATATCAATGCAGCAACAGCAACCACAACGGCACTGCTCTGCAATTCTTTGAATGTGGGCCACGACACTTTGTGTACAAGCTCATCGTAGCTTTCCTTTACATAGTTTCCGAACTTAGACATTTTGATATCAATTTTAGCAGGGGCAGAGAGAATCGAACTCCCAACTACGGTTTTGGAGACCGTCATTATACCATTTAACTATGCCCCTTGAAAGAGACGCAGTTCGTGCTGCGTCTCTATAGGTTTATATGATTATTCGATAATCTTGGTCACCTGACCAGAGCCAACGGTACGGCCACCCTCGCGGATAGCGAAGCGCAGGTTCTCGTTCAGAGCGATATCGGAAATCAGATCCACAGTGATGGTCAAGTTATCACCAGGCATAACCATCTCGCGACCCTCGGGGAGAGTAATCTCACCGGTCACATCGGTGGTGCGGAAATAGAACTGGGGACGATACTTGTTGTGGAAAGGAGTATGACGGCCGCCCTCTTCCTTCTTCAGGATGTACACAGTAGCCTCGAATTTGTGGTGAGGATGGACAGTCTTGGGAGCAGCGATAACCATACCACGACGAATCTCGTCCTTGTCAATACCACGGAGCAGCAGACCCACATTGTCGCCAGCTTCACCTTCGTCAAGAATCTTGCGGAACATCTCAACACCAGTGACAACGCTCGACAGCTTCTCAGCACCCATACCGATAATGTCGACGGGGTCGGAAGTGTGGATAACGCCGGTCTCAATACGACCAGTGGCAACAGTGCCGCGGCCAGTGATCGAGAAGACATCCTCGATGGGCATCAGGAAGGGCTTGTCAACGGCACGGGTGGGCAGAGGAATCCAAGTGTCAACGGCTTCCATCAGATCCTCAACGCTCTTAACACCGCTGGGCTCGCCATTCAGGGCTGCCAGAGCAGAACCACGGATGATAGGAATATTGTCGCCATCGAAATCATAAGCGTTCAGAAGCTCGCGGATCTCCATCTCAACGAGGTCAAGCAGCTCGGGATCGTCCACAAGGTCGCACTTGTTCATGAAAACAACCAGCTGGGGAACACCAACCTGACGGGCGAGCAGGATGT
>DEKU01000060.1:0-1356 GCA_002354035.1 Bacteroidales bacterium UBA2714 | reverse complement strand
TTCTTCACATAGTCAGCGTGGCCAGGGCAGTCGACGTGTGCATAGTGACGAGTCTCGGTCTGATACTCAACGTGAGCAGTGTTGATAGTAATACCACGCTCTTTCTCTTCAGGAGCGGAGTCGATAGAGTCGAAAGATTTAACTTCGGAGAGACCTTTTTCAGCCAGCACCTTGGTGATAGCTGCGGTCAGAGTGGTCTTACCATGGTCAACGTGGCCGATAGTACCGATGTTGACGTGCGGTTTAGAACGATCGAATTTTTCTTTTGCCATGTTTAATACGTATTAATGTTAACAAATTTATTTTCTTCACATTCTACGAGGGCGAAACGAATCCCGTCCTCGTAATTATTTTGCATAAAAAAAGAGCTACAGACCGGATTTGAACCGGTGACCTCATCCTTACCAAGGATGCGCTCTACCAGCTGAGCTACTGCAGCTTTTTACTTCGAAGCTTCGGCTTGTCTCTTGCCCGGCTCCGCTTGTTGTTTGAGCGGAAGACGGGGCTCGAACCCGCCACCTATAGCTTGGAAGGCTATCGCTCTACCAAATGAGCTACTTCCGCTTCTCAGTAGGTTGTGGGGAAGAGTGGACTCGAACCACTGAACTCCGAAGAGGACAGATTTACAGTCTGTTGCAATTGCCACTATGCGACTTCCCCATTTCTTTGTTTCGATGTTCTCCCTCTCTTGCCGGGGAGCTCATCGAGCCGATGAAGGGACTCGAACCCCCGACAGGCTGATTACAAATCAGCTACTCTACCAACTGAGTTACATCGGCTTTTTCAGCTTTGTCAAACAACTCTTTGTTCTCTTGTTTTGAGGTTGCAAAGATACTACTTTTTTCGCATCCCGCAAATTTTTTTTCCTTTTTTCTTTTGATCATCAGAAACCATACTATCTAATAAAAATAATTGTTTTTGTTTTCCTCCTAATAAATTTTTAATTTTAAACTTCCTCTTTTTTAAATATTTAAAGCTTATTTCAACTTTTATTATATCTTCCTCTACAATTTTTGTAACTTTATTATTTAATAAAATATCTATTAATATTTGTTTTGCATCTTGATAAAATAAAATTCCTTTTTGAACAAATTTAGTTTTATTTAAGCATATGCTTAGTTTTTCAAAATCTAATTGTTTCAGATTATTAAATAAATCATTTTCCATTTCTTTAAAAAATAATTCATATTCATTATCAGCCAAGTTCTCTGGCAATTTTTTTAGATATTGAATTAATGAACTAACATACCATTCAGAAGGAATATTACCATCAATAACAAAATTAGAAGATTTCATAAAACTTCTAAGTTCTTTCAATATATCAATAATTTTATCTGTTGTTCCTTCATCAAAATC
>DEKU01000046.1:1213-11126 GCA_002354035.1 Bacteroidales bacterium UBA2714 | reverse complement strand
CAACCTTTTTCAGCGCAAGACATTCGTCACCCTTGGCGGCGAGCCTTCTCTCCTCCCCTTTTCTAAAGAGGCGCGGCGCAGGCAGATGGCACATGCAAAGCCGGAGGTATGGATAAAATAAAAAAAAATGTGTACGAAGGTTGTTATTTGGGAGAATATATGTATATTTGCAAATCTAAAAATAATTAACAATAAACATAACATCCTCATGAACAACGATTACCACAAACCTACGGGTCACAGCCACAGGCACAGCGCCAGTGGCGCCAACCAAGTGGCACACATCCTGCTGCTGGTATTGGCCATGTTATTGCCGGCCACCCTGTATGCCAGCCCCTGGAACGCTCGCGACTATTTCCGCGACGGCAGCAATTTCGATGCCTATTCGATGGGGCAGGGCCGAATACACTTCAAAATCTTGGTCTTTGCCGAGGGGTTCTACTACAACAACAACGCGGGCACCGGCGGCCACGGCTCGCGTATCTGGACCCATCTGGACGGCACCAACAATTGGGAGAACTTCATTTATTACGCCTCGGACAATCATATCTGCAAGCCGGGGCAAGTGGACGGCCGTCCGGAGGACAAAGGGTGGGCCAGCATCCGTGTGACCGAAGGCGTGGTGGTGGTCACCAACGCCTATGCGGGCGACAGCCCTGTGTTTATGGCCGACAAAGAATGGCACAATGTAGACCTGAAACGCACTACAAGTGGCGACCACCTCACCTATCTGGAGTTCGACTGGTATCCGCCATCGCGACTGCAAGAGCAGTCGTTTTATACGGGTGTTGCGTCGGTCCACCACGAAAGTAACGGGTCGACCTATGAGGAGCGCGAGCACATGCTGGGCATATTCAGTGGCGGCGGCGGCGACCAGCAGCCCCAGCTGATGAACCCCATCTTCTATGCCGGCAACTCGACTGGAGCGGCGGGCTATGGCCTGCTGGCGGTGCCCTACGCCTCCTTCCAGCAGACCTACCAGTACTACACCTCGTGGAACCCCACCCGAATACCCTGCACCGACCAGTCTGGCTTGATATACGTGGCCAGCTGCGACTCTGTCCAGAAGGGGTTCTATATCACCTTCGAGACCCGAAACAGCGCTTCGACAGAAAATGTCCTGCTCAAGCAGTGGCTCAAGTCGAGCAAGGTGAACATACCTGCTTACCACAAGATATACGACTTTCAGGTCAAGCCCCACGTCTATTTAGACGAGCGCACCCATCTCTACTATGAAGACACACGCCTCCACGACATCAGCTGGAAGTTCCATTATCCCGGACAGGCGGATGTGGTGCCGAACGACATGATTGAGATTCAGAGAGCCTACGACAGCAATTTTGCCGACGCCATCACCATAGCCACCCTGCCCATAGAATGGGGAGCGCACGACTCGGTGGCCGACACCACATATCACTACATCGACTCGTCGAGTGCCGCATTGTACAACCCCATTGAGAACAGCTATATGGTCTATTACCGCATCCGCAGGGCCTCGTCGGCTGTCTGGGGCTGGGCGGACCATCCCTATGCAGCCAAGACCCGACACAACGGCGGAGCGCATCTCACCTTTTTCGGCATGAACGATGCCCACTATCAGGCCGACGACGATTTCGCAACCTCACACAAGGTACACCTGCATCTCTCCATTGCCAATGGCAACCAAGGGGACGGCACCATCAGCAGACCCCGCTCCACGTGGAGTTTCTGGGACAAGAATGCCACCCTCTGCATCATGAAGATACTGGAGGAATCGCTCGACACAGTTATAATCCGTGTGCCGTCGGACAGCATCCTGGCGGCTATGGACAGGGTCAAATACAACCCCGACCCCACCACTTACCACCGGACTCCCATTCCCTTCACGGTGGAGGACCAGCTGGTCACCCCTTGTGTGCACTATCAGTACTGGTTCTTTGTCGACACTACAGGGGCCGCCCTCAAACAGATGAACAGTTCGGCATGGGACAACACCCAGCCCACCAGAATGCTCCTCAGCGGCACTTCCGACCTCTATTTCACCGATGCAGCGGGACTTAGTGCCCTGCGTGCCACGCAAGGGGATTTCCCCGACCACGTGCTGCTGACCTGGGATGCCACCGATGGCGGTGTGGACGAATATGTGGTAGAAAGCCGGCCGAACGACACATCGCTGTGGGTACAGCTGGGAACGACGACCGACAATTATTGGCGCGACCTGAGTGCCGACCCGTCGGAAAGTGCGCAGTGGCAGTATCGCGTGACGATGAACTACACCTGCCACGGGACCACCACCACCGACAGCCGCACCACCACCGGATGGCGGTCGCCCTACGGACAGGTGAGCGGACGTGTGAAATACGAAGACGGCACAGGATGCCCGGGCGTCACCGTGGTGGCCACCCGCTCTGACGACGGGACTGAGGTGCGACGTGCCACCACCGACGGCAGCGGTGCCTATATTCTAGACAGTCTGCCCTACGCCGCTGGTGTCGCCTATACCATCACCCCCAACGCTCAGTCGGCCACCTTCAGTTCTCTCTCCACCTCGTCGGCTTCGGCCATAGTGAACCTCTCTTTGCAGCGCTGCGTGGCTACGGAGGTGGACTTTTTCAACCTCTCGTCCGTGCGGCTCACGGGCCGAGTTCTCTACAAGAACAGCTCTGTCCCTGTGCGCAACGCCAACTTGCTGTTGGATGGGAACATGGTCTTTGTGGCCAACACGGCTGTGAAGACCGATGCCTCCGGCCAGTTTGAAATAAGAGTGCCGCAGAACAAGGCTTTCAGCCTGCGGGTGGTGAAAGAGGGCCATGTGTTTGACAACAATGGATATGTGCTGATGGGTGGCGACTCCTTGCTCACCCTCAGCCGTGCGTTGGACGGAGTGAGGGTGTGGGACAACACCAAGGTACGCCTGACGGGACGTGTGGCGGGAGGCCTCATCCAGCGCGATCTGCCTGTGGGGTTCGGCCTTTCGCGCAACAACTTGGGCGACAACCTGAGACTGGTGCTCGAACTGGAGGGCGACAACATCAGTCAGCTGGTACGCATCGCCTCCGACCCGACGAAAGACACCTTGGAATACACCGTTCCGCATCTGGTTTACAACGGCACCGCAACACCCGACACCGTGGGCCACACAAGGGTTCACTACCAATTGCGCCGCATCATCATCGAGCCCGACCCCATCACTGGAGAATACTGCGCCGACCTCTTCCCGGTGCGTTATAAAGTGGTGCAGGCAACGGCTTCTGGCTACTCCACCCTCTTCGACCCTACCCGCTCGACCGAAACTATCGACCTCGGCTCAGCGGCTCAGCGGGTGGACACCGTCCGGCACGGCGCCACCGGTCGCTACACATTGAACAACGGCCTCTACCGCCTCACCTACCGAAGCCCCATCAGCATCACATGCAAGCAACTGCGCTATGGGATGGAGGTGGATTATTTCGGCGAGCTGACGATGGAGCGTACCAATATCCTTAATATGAAGGACCGTGTGCCACTGGCCACGCAGGACAGCAATGGGAACTACCACTACCTGTTTGGGGCTCCAGTGTTCCTGTCGCAAGACTATGATTTCAGAGCCTATGCCCACGAGGACTACTACTATAACAACCATCCCGACGGCCGCCACGACCAAGTACACATATCGGGTGGGCAGCTGAAGATATACAACGGCATGCACGATGCCCCCAATACCCAGGTCATCACCAAACAGCTGGACACCCTGGGGCAAGCCACCTTCACCATTCCGGTCGACTACGTCTCCTTTGTGCGCAACGATACTAATGTGCAGCGCGTGCTGGACCTCTCGGTGGAGAGCGACGGAGAATACGTCGAGCTGCAAGCCGTGCGCGGATACGTGACAGGACACAAGCCCGTGGCGGGCGAGGTGGGCTCCTCCACCCACGGGACGATACAGCTGCTGGACGTGCTGCGCGACCCGCCAGGTAGCAACTCCTCTGCCTACATCGAGTCTGGAGCTGAATATTCATACAGCTACATGTACGCTTTCGACTTTAAGTATGGAGTGTCGCTGGGGTTCAAGTTTGGCGCTGACGTTTCGGCCATCATGGGTGCGTTCGCCGGTACTGGCGCCGGAACTTTTGCCGGGCAGAACTTCACTGTTTCTCATTCAACTTCGTTAAGCATCCCCATCGTATCGAGCTACCATTTCAAACACGACGGCAGCTACACCTTCCGAACGGCAGAACGCATCAGCACCAGCAGCAGCCCCTACAATGTGGGACAGGAGGCTGACGTCTATATCGGGGCAGTGCAAAACGTATACTATCGGCGTGTGGATGCCGTACAGCCCATCGACTCACTGACATACGCGGCGCTGTCGGCACGCAGTGCCAGCGGCTCCATGCGGTGCCTGCGCGAGGGGGTGGACCCCAATGGGGTGAAATATTATCTGGTGATTGGCAGCGAGCTGGAGACTGGCCCGTATATTGACGCAACCTTCGCCTATACTCACCAACACATTGAGGAGGATATAATCCCCCACCTGATTCAGCAACGCAACGCCCTGCTACTGACCTGCGACAGCCTCACCGCACAGGCGGCTGCCAATTTGAGACATACGGCTGTGTACTGGAGCCGGGTGGCACCCACCGACTCGAACTGGGCTTCGCCCGGATCATACGAGATGCTGGTCCCTGACCATAGCTCGCAAATATTCACCAACGAGGTGCACAGCCTCAACAGACAGATTGCCGATTGGCTGTCACTGCTGTGGCAAAACGAAGCGGAGAAGGTGTCGGCCATCCACCACCACACCAGCGAGACGGTGGCCACTTACTCCATTAGCAACGGAACCTCGGTGACGCGCAGCGACAACTACTCATACAGTGATGCCTACCACTCCTACTGGGATTATCCAGGTGTCAGCATAAGCACCAGTACCTTGACACACATTTTGCAGGTGTTTGGCAAAGGCATAGCGGAACAGCTTGTGTCCAGATTTAATAAAGTACAGACTGATAGTTGGGATGTGGACAACAATTCATACCAACCCCAGGTATTTCTCAACAGCTGGTCAGGCAGTCGTTTCGAGTTTTTGCTGACCCCCGTGCTGGGCTTCAACTTCAGCCGAGACCCCACCCGAAAAACCACCCATACCCGCACCATAGGCTTCACGCTTTCGCCGGACGAGTATAGCAACATGGATTTGTCAATATTCCGCGTAAGGAAATTGAAATCAGAGTATGGTTTCAACACAGGGTCGGCGGACACCCGCTCGTTCGTCAGCGCAGACAACGGATACAATGGAACCGACTACTTGTATGGCTCGCTGGTCTACTATCTGCGTGGGGGAGAAACAAAATGCCCGTGCGAGCTGCCCGACAGCACCCATTACTACATCCCTAAGATGCCTATATCTGCCGGATCCCTCCGGTTAGAGAACCCTAAAATCGACATCAGCGTTCATGAGATCAGCAATGTGCCATCCGACCGGCCGGCCCTGTTCACCATCCGGCTATACAACGAGATGGAGGTCACCACAGGATCTGCGACCACAATGCCTATAAACTTCAAGCTGAAGATGAACGAACAAAGCAACCCCCACGGCGCAAGAATATACATCGACGGAATGCCCCTCACTGACGGTCGTATCATTCCGCTGGTGCGCGGCCAGGTGGTGGTTAAGACGCTGGAGGTATATGCCGGCGACGGCTACGATTTCGAAGATCTGGTAATAGAGTTTGGCTCCACCTGCATTACATCCACTAAGGGAAGAGCCCAGTTCTCGGTGCATTTTATGCCGGTATCGTGCGACGTGAGACTCTCTTCGCCACGCGACAACTGGGTGCTGAACACCCTGTCACCCATGGATTCGGCTGGCTATTATCTGCCAGTGGACATCACCGATTTCGATGTCAACTATCGTGGTTTCGACCACATTGAATTTCAATATAAGATTTCCACCCAGAGCGACGACAGTTGGGTGAACCTATGTTCCTTCTACGCCGACAGTTCCCGCTACCTGTCCGCCAGCGGGTCGAAGGCCATGATTGTGGACGGAAGGATTGAGAATGTACGCTTCTACGGCGAGCGCGACCCCATGGAGCAACGCTACGATTTGCGGGCGGTAAGTTTCTGTCGCCATGGCAGCGGTTTTGTCAGCAAATCGTCGGCCATTCTGACGGGCGTCAAAGACACCCGGCCGCCACGTGTGTTCGGTGTTCCGCTGCCTGCCAACAGTGTTCTCGGCGTGGGCGACAACATAATGCTTCGATTCAACGAACCCATTGCGGGCAACTACCTTGACGAGGACAACAATTTCCAGTTGCTGGGGGTGACGAACTCGTCGGGCATCGCTTCGTCAACATCGGTCTTTTTCGACGGTACGCCCAGCTGCGGAGCCTCCAGTGAGGTGACCCGCGTGTTGACGGACAAGTCGTTCACCATCGACCTTATGGTGAAACCTGCAAGACCCGTTCCCGAGGCTCCGTGCGAGCTTTTTGGACACACCACCTCCCGAGGGGGCATCTCTTTCGGCCTCATGCCCGATGGCAACCGCTGCCGACTCTATGCCTACATTGACGATTATCAGGTCCGCTCCTTACCCTTGGAGCCCCTCACAGCTTTCACCCGGGTGGCCATGACCTTCGACAATGTCTCGAAGAAAGTGAACTTCTACGCCGGCACACAGAATGTGACCGACCCCGAAAGCGACACCTCCGAAGTCCCCGACTACAGCGGGAGCGCTCCACTGGTCTTTGGTCATGGCTATCACGGCAATATGCTTGAAGCCCGACTCTGGATCAGAGCCCTCACCACCGACGAGATAGTGCAGACCCACGAGAGACGCCTCACGGGCTACGAGAACAAGCTGGCCGCCTACTACCCGATGAACGAAGGCAGGGGCGATGTGCTGAAGGATGTGGCCAATGGCTCTGTCCTCCGCATGCATGGCTCCAACTGGACCACCCCCTCCGGTTTCTCGCTCCACATGAACGGGACCCAGCCGCTCACCCTGACCCAGGACGTGCTTTCCCGCAACGCCTTCCAGGACTACACTCTCATGTTCTGGTTCCGCACCACCGAGTACAACGCCGGTCTGTTCTCGGCAGGATGGGATGGCTACCGGGGCACCCTGGTGGCCTTGGAGAATGGGCGCCTCGCTTTCCACAACGGCAACACCATGCAACGCTCCCTCGGCACCTATTCCGACGGGATGTGGCACCACTATATCCTGACTGTCAACCGCACCTTTAACAACGCGGCCATCTATGTCGATGGCGAGATGGTGAACACTTTTGCCACCGACTCACTGAGCGGACTGGATGGCACCATGCTGCTGGGTGGCTCCGAGAATAGCCTGACGCGCACTTTTGCCGGCCATTTCGACGACCTTGCCCTCTTCGAACAGGCCCTGCCCCAGAGTCTGATTGAGACCTACGACAACCTCTCGCCCGTAGGCGATGAGATGGGCATCGTGGCCCTCCTGCTATTTTCCGAGCAAAAGGAAAACTCCAACGGCATTCTGGAGGAGGTCTTTTCCATCAACAACCGCCGTATCTTCACCACCTCCGACGGTACGGTAGTGGAGCGCGTACAGCCCTTGGTCCTGTCTCCCGACTCAGCAGCCCTCTTTGCCATGGCCGACCGCGAACTGCAGGCTCCCGTGCGCGAACGCGACCTTGTGACCAAGATGAATTTCGACTGGTCTTTCAACCAGGACCAGCTGCTCATCAACATCAACATGCTGGACCGCGAAATCAACAAGAACAACATCTACATCACCGTCCGCAACGTGGAAGACCTCAACGGCAACCGCACCGTGAGTCCCATCATGTGGCAGGTGTATGTGAACAAAAACACGCTGGTGTGGGGCAGCGATGGCATCACCATGGAGCTGCCTGACCAGAACACCTCCAATGTGCGGATTGAAGTACCTATCCAAAACAAAAGCGGCCGCCGCCACCAGTTCACCATCGACGGACTGCCCGACTGGCTGACAGCAGACCGCGAGTATGGAAGCATCAACCCCCAGGAGACGATTCCCGTCACCTTCTCTTTAGACGAGCATCTGCCCATCGGCACCTATTCCGAAATCATTTATCTGACCGACGAGGCAGGCCTGTCCGAGCCTCTAAGAGTCTTCATCCAAGTCAAAGCCATCTGCCCCTGGCCTTCGGTCGACCCCGGCGATTTTGACCGCCAGATGTCGCTCCGTGGTCAGGTAATTATCGATGGCACCTACGACTCCGACCCGCAGGATGAGGTGGTGGCCATTGTGGACGACAAGATAGTGGGCCGCAGCAATATCGTCTTCGATCCAGTGGCCAGCACAAGCCTTGTCTACATGACTATCTACGGCAACGCCTCCTCCCAATCGCAGCCCGTCAAATTCAGGCTTTGGGAAGCATCGACCGGCCACATCTACAGTCTCGGCACCTCAGAGGAAGTCACCTTCAAGAACAACGGCACTGTGGGTCTTCCGCCCGATGCACCCATCATCCTCCAAACCACAGCTGGCGAAGTCCAGAACATTCACATTACTCCTGGCTGGAACTGGATTTCATTCAACATCAAGCCTGCCGAAGAGGGCAACCTCAACAACCTATTCTTCACCACCGACCCCTTCGACGATGGCGACCAAATAAAGTCGGCTGCCGATATGACTTTTGCCGAATACGACGGGGAACAATGGGTGGGTCCCCTCACCAAGGTGAACTACCGCCAGATGTATATGCTGCACAGCAAGGAACATCACATCAACACACAAGTGATGGGTCAAAGGCTATCCACCGACCGCGCCCGCACCATCACCCTCTCGCCCGGATGGAACAGCATGCCTTGTCTCCTTTCCGCCGAAGCAGGGTTGACCTATGCTTTGGCCGACTATGTGGACCATGCCTCGGTGGGCGACATCATCAAGTCCCAAACCGCCTACGCCATCTTCTCCGAGAACGGACGCTGGGAGGGCTCCCTGGCCACCCTGCGGCCCGGCGAGGGCTATCTGCTGAAACGGCTGGGACAAGATGCTGTCTCTTTCACTTTCCGCGACATGCGTAAAGGTGCCAAGGGGGCTCAGCCTGAGGCCAAGGGCGAAGCAGAGGGTTCTGTCCTCAGGAAAGCTACCAACATGACGGTGCTGGCCACGGTGAATCATCCCTCTATGGATATGCGGGTACTGGCCTACGTCGGCTCCGACTTGGCCAGCGTAAGCTCGCCTCGCATCTTGGGTTCCGACACGCTGTTCTTTATCACTGTCGGCTCCGACCGGAGTGGGCAGGTGTCCTTTGTGCTGGAGGAGGACGGCAGCCGCCTCGGCACTGCGACCACCCTCCTGCCCTACCAACCCAACGCCCACTATGGCTCGCTTCAGGAGCCACTCGTGCTCACCACCGCCACCGACAATCCCTCAGTGGTGGCCCTCCCCACGGTGTTCAACACCCATGTCGACTTCTACATCTCCTCTCTTGAGAGGGGCCAGGGGTACATCTCCAACCCCGACATGGGGGATGAGCAGCCTGTCTCGGTACGCATCTTCACCGCAAGCGGGGTGCCTGTGGCCGAAATCAATGGCAAGGCTCCTCGGCTCAGGTGGTCGGGCTGCGAGACATTGGCCGCTGGCGTCTATTTCGCCACGATTGTATACAACGGTACTTTCACAACTATTAAACTGATAAAAAAATGAAACCGATAACATCCAATCAGATATCCTTCCGGACATCCGGACGGTCGGGCATGGTGCTTTTGGCTCTCGCCATGCTGACTTTTGTCATCTTTGCAGGCTGCAAAAAAGAGAGCCTCTCCACCATCGACGAGACCGATAGTCCTCAACTGCCGCTCGGCAACATGGACGCCCCTTCATGGTGCGTCGACACCAACTATGACTACAACGTCAGCATGACGGCTGTAGTAAAGGTCGACCTGACGCAGACTTACCCACAGACGGCGGGCCACTGGCAGGTCG
>DEKU01000046.1:0-1208 GCA_002354035.1 Bacteroidales bacterium UBA2714 | reverse complement strand
GGTCGACCCCGCCGACCGGATGGCAGCATTCTGCGAAGGGGAATGCGTCGGTGTCGCCATGCCCACCGGCGACCTCTTCTTCCTCTTCGTGATACCTCCCCAGTCGGGTGGCGATGGCCCTGTCTCTCTGCGCTACTACTCTGCCAAGATGAGGAATGTCTTCTATGGCGACCTGTCATTCCCCTTCCTGGGCGGAGACCGCCAAGGGTCCATCTCCGACCCCTTGCAGCCCCTGTTCCGCACCCTTGCCGACTGCCAGTAGGCAACCAGAAGTCTCGGATAGTCGGATAGTCAGATTTCTGATTATCCGACTACCCGAACAACTGCCCATCAGAACTTGAACCCCTATCGGTCATTCGATTTTTATGGTAGTTCCTATTTCTCTAATGACGGCCATTAGAAACATTACCGTTCAGTTTTCAAATGACCGATTTGGGTTTATCGACTTTATCCCATCCCGCCTCATCACCCCATTGACTCCAGCCGTCCCCTTTTTGAAAGGGGTGCGCCGACAGGTAGGTAGGGGGGATAATTCCCAATGCCCTCCAAACATCATCCCCATCCACCCCAAATTCCATTTTTTACATCGCAATTCCCAATTGACCACTCACACCGATGTATGCACCAAACAGTTATATGTACAGTCTATATTTTGCTGTAAAAAAATATCTACCCATTGGAAATTTATGCGTATCTTTGCATCATGAATGTGGCCAAACCCACAACAACGTTATAAACAAATGTATTAATTCATTCCCAAGTCCTATGAAAAAACACATCTTCCTCTCAATTCTCCTCGTGGCCTCCCTCGCCTCCCATGCCCAAGGCTTCGAGTGGGTAAGCACCTACACGGGGCCAGAGATCCGCAGCAGTGACGACGCGACCAATCGTATAATCGGTTCGTGTGTCGACTCGTCTGGGAACACATACATCCTCGGCGAGTTCTCTCCGCAAGCCTTTTTTTGCGGCGAAAGGCTCCTGCCTTTTGACATAATCACTACACCGATCCATAAAGCTGTAGTAATAGCCAAGCTTTCTCCATCGGGGGACTTGCTGTGGCACAAGGCCATCTACAATGGTAGATTTAGCTGCTATGCCCATGCCCTTCGGATGGTGGGCGACAGCAGCATCATGGCAATGGTACGTTTTTATCTGCCTTACAGCAGCACAGTCAATTATTATAGAAACCTCTACTATCTTGACACGTT
>DEKU01000054.1 GCA_002354035.1 Bacteroidales bacterium UBA2714 | reverse complement strand
AAGTGGTGCAAAGCACCATGGGCGGCATATTCCGCACACGCATTGACTACACCCTCCTCACCGACTACCTTGCCACTTGCGGCAAACCTGTATACGGCGCGTTGCTGGACGGACACAACATCTGGGCCGACGCCCAACCCCTCCGGCTGCCCGAAGGCGGAGCCGTGCTGGTGGTGGGCAACGAAAGCCGGGGTCTGAGTGCCGAGGTACAGAAGGCAGTCACCCACCGGGTGGCCATACCCAACCTGGGCGGCACAGCCGAATCGCTCAATGCCGCCGTGGCCTGCGCCCTGCTTATGGCAGAATTTATGCGGGGGGCTTGAAATTAGGGGGTGGCTACTTCACCACCAGTCGCCGCGAGGCCACGCCTCGGGCAGTGGTGAGCACTACGTGATAGACCCCGGGAGCAAAAGATTGCGTAGAGAATGTCACTGGACCCTGCCCAACTTTGCGGCTCAATACTTCACGACCCCAGGCATCAAACACGGCCAAGTGGCTACCTACGGACTCAAAAACGAGACTGACCGTCTGCTGTCTGCCCACAGGATTAGGATAAAGCAAGAAATCGGCCTCCGAATTGGGTTGGACACTCAACCCTCCTTGGCGCAAAGCCTTTGAGAAATCGGGTATTCCGTAGCCCTCTATGCTGTCGGGAGCTGAGTCCATGCTGCCCCAGGCGCGCACTGAGTCGCACAGCTGCCGCGGGGTAAGCGCGGGATAACGCTGCCACAGGCAGGCCATCATGCCCGCCATGATGGGACAAGAGAGGGAGGTGCCATCGGTCCGCAGGAACAGCCCGAAGGGGGTGGCGGAAATGACCCGCTGACCCAAGGCGAGCACATCGGGTTTGACTACGCCCGCAGCGGTGGGACCATGGGAAGAGAAAAAAGTGACAGCACCCTTGTCGTCTATCGCGCCCACGGAGAGCACTTCGGGCACATCGGCGGGAGCTCTCAGGTGCTGGGGGTTGGAGAAGCCATCGTTGCCAGCCGAAGTGACCACGAGCATGCCGCGCTCCACGGCAGTGGCTGCACCGCGTGATATGATGGCCGTCCGGCTGTCGAGGTCGGATAGGGTATAGGAGAGAGTGGTGTCGTCGAACTCATAGTAGCCCAGTGAGGAGGAAAGGATGTCGGCCCCTAAGCTGTCGAGATATTCGGCGGCGGCCACCCAGCTGTATTCCTCGAGGGGTGTTTCGCTGAAGGTGTTCTCGGTGCGGCACAGCACAAAGGAGGCTAAGGGAGCGGTGCCCACATAGAATCCGGGCATGAAGGTGGAGATGGTCGAGAGGGTGTGGGTGCCATGTGAGTGGAGGGAGAAGACATTGTTCTCGATAGGCCACACGAAGTCGCGCGTGGCCAACAGACGGCCTTCGTTGCGCAGGGCGGCAAAGGTGGTGGCATTGTCTACGCCGGGGAAACCTGTATCGTTCATGCCAATGATGATGCCCCTGCCTTCGTAGCCTTGGGCATGGAGAGACTGTCCGTTCAACTGGTTGATTTGGGTAAAACTGCCCCCATAATACTGGCTGCTGAAGGGGGTGGGCGAAGGATAATTGGGGAGATTGAAACCGGGTTCCGAAAGGATGGTGTCGGGCTGATGGAGGGAGGAGTGGTCGTAGAGCACGACGGAGGCCACAAAAGGAAACTGGCTGAAGGCTTCGGGACCCACGGAGTCGGACAGATAGACAGCAGCCCCATTGAACCACTTGGACTGGAAAAGGATGCCTATGCCAGCCTGTTTCAGCTGGGATATATAGCTGGGGGAGACTGGGAGGTCGAGACTGTCGAGAGCGATGTGTTGTCGCTGCCTGCGGAGCAGTGCGCGATGGCTGAGATAGGAGGAGGGGTTGTCGAGGGTGTAGGGGCTGTGGGCCTTGTCGGTAAAAGAGACCCAGTACTTATAGACCTGTTGCGCATGGAGGAAACCAACACCTGCAAGCAGCAACACACACAATGTGATGAGTTTTTGTTTCATATAGGTTTATTATGCATCAAATAGACAGAATGACTAACGTGACGAGAGTTCGATGCGTGCCAGAAAGCCGCCACCGGGTGCCAGATGGACATGCATGAGGGTGGCCTCGCCCTCGTCGGTGGTTGTGTTGACAATCGTATTGGCTGCCTTCGGGGCTGCCCCTTTCCAGCCATTGGCAGTGAGGCTGAGACGGGTCACGCTATAGTCGCTGCCTTTGCGGTGGGCATTGACTCCATCGGCATAGAACACCGCTTGGGCCGATTGAAGAGATGATTGAGACTGGGAAGCACCCGTGGGGGAGAGCAGTTGGGAGATGTCGACCGTGAGGTCGCGTGGAGTCCAGTTGGTGATGCCTCCGATGTACCAGGTGTTGCCTTTGCGACGGGCGGTGACTATGTATTCGCCCACCTGGCCTTGCAGCACGACGGTCTCGTCCCATACGGTGGGCAAACTGGCGACAAAACGGGTGTAGGCGGGTTCTTTGTCATAATTGGTGGGGGAATCGCACAGCATGTTGAGGGGTGACTCAAGCACCACATAGAGCGCCAACTGGTGGCAGCGTGTGCCTTGGCTCATGGGTTCGCTCCAGATGGGGGCATAACAGCCCTTGGCGGCATTGTGCATGGCCCCTTGTGTGTAGTCCATGGGGCCTGCCGTTTGGCGGATAAAGGGAATCTCGACATCATACTGGACCTGGTTCCATGTGGCGGGAGCCCATTTGAGCTGCTCGAGACCAGCCACACCTTCAAAGTTGAGGACATTGGGATAGGTGCGGTTGAGTCCAGCGGGCTTGAAAGCTCCGTGGAAATCGGCCAGGAGGTGGTATTTGGCACACATGGCGGCAGCCCGATAGTAGAAATCGGTTACAATCTGGTCGTCGCGGTCCATGAAATCAATCTTGAAACCTTTGATACCCATCTGACTATAATGCTGGCAGACCCGTTCCATGTCGCGGTCGAAAGCATAATAGCCGGCCCATAGAATCAGGCCCACATTGCGCTGCTTGGCATACTGCACCAGCATGGGGAGGTCCAGCTCGGGAACCACTTGGAAGAGGTCGGCCTGGAGGTTTACAGCCCAGCCCTCGTCAAGAATGACATACTCAATACCGTTGCGCGAGGCAAAATCAATGTAGTGCTTATACGTGTCGTTGTTGATTCCGGCGACAAAATCAACCCCGGCGATGTTCCAATTGTTCCACCAGTCCCAAGCCACTTTGCCGGGACGAATCCAGCTGATGTCGGACACACGGCAGGGGGCTGCCAACAGATAGCTGAGGTTGTTGTTGGCCAGCTGGGCATCGGTGGGGGCAACCATGGCTATGCGCCATGGCAACTCATTGTCAGCATCGAGGCTGGCGATAAACTCCTCACGTTCTTTGACGAGAAGTTGCAGGTTGTTGTGGCCCCCCTGTTCGAGAACCTTGGGGTAGGGTGCATGGACGCCTTCGAGTCGCACATTGGCGGGTGCGTCAGGGCGTTGGGCAGCCTTCAGATAAAGCCCCGGAAAATGCTCAAGATGCGTTTCGGTGAGGCACACCTTGACTCCACCTGGAGCATGGACCAGCAGAGGGAGAAAGGAGAGACGGTTTTGATCCAATTGTGAAAGCTGGTGAGTCTCATAGAGGTTTTCGAATGAAGAGGAGAACTGCACGTTGAACTTGTTCGGGTCGTAGTTGATGACATAGGGGACTGTGGCCTTATAGTCGCCCGCAAAGTTATATTCCACCTTTTCGAACCGCACGGTGCACGCTTTCGAAGTGCGAAAACGGTAGGCTATTCCATCATCATAGGCACGGAAATCCACAATCAAGCCGTTCTTTAGCTGCAATGTGAGTTCGTTACAATGGTTGCGCATGGTGGCCTGACGGGTGAAGGGTGACGGGATGGTCTCGTCAATAGTCCTGGTGCTGCTCTGCACCAAGGCCATGCTGCCGGTCACGGTCTTGCCATACTGGCGGTTGAGACCGACGTGGGAAGGCAGCAACAGCGTCACACCACGGTAAACTATATCATAGGTCAGTTCCTCCTCGGCGGTAGCCACGACATGGGTTACCAGTTTGCCATTGGGCGACTTGAGGGTGAAGCTTTTCTCTTTGGCTATGCCCTGCCCGGCAACAAGCAGGAGGAGCGACAGGAACAGGAATATCCGTTTCATGATAATACGTTTTGGTTTTACTTGACATGAGAATATTATAGCTCGAACTGAGGCAGACGGGAAGCCGAACCACCTATGCTGACAGGGATGATACGGCATTGACGACCAAACTGCTGGCTATAGCGTAGCGGCACTTCCGTCACAAAGGTGTCGTACAGCCTGTCGGCCACCAGATTAATTGTGCAGCCTCCAAAACCGCCGCCCATGATGCGGGCACCCGTCACACCCATCTTGCGTGCTTGGTCGACGAGGAAGTCTGTCTCCTCGCAGCTCACTTCATAGTCCTTGCTAAGTCCCTCGTGGGTGAGGTACATCTGCTGGCCCACCGTCTCGTAATCGTTACGCTGGAGCGCATCGCTGACCGCCATGACACGGTCATACTCACCCAACACATATTTTGCCCTGCGGTAATCCTCGTCGCTGAGCGAGGGTTTCAGGCTTTCCAACATTTGCCACGAACAATCGCGGAGCGTCATCACCCCGGCCAGATGAGCCACCCTCTCGCAACTTTGGCGGCGATCGTTATAGGGGGAACCCACCAGCTGGTGCTTCACACAGCTGTCCACCAGCAACAGTCTATAACCCGTGGGGTGCCAAGGGAAGTAGGAATATTCGCCACTTCGGCAGTCCAGCCGCACCAGGCAGCCTTCTTTGCCATGCATCGATATGAACTGGTCCATAATGCCACAATTGATGCCGACATATTTGTGTTCGGTTGCCTGTCCGGCCAGTGCCAGCGACAGCCTGTCCAGTCCGCCATGGAACAACTCATTGAACGCATTGGCAAAGCAGCACTCGAGGGCAGCCGACGAACTCATGCCCGCACCCAGCGGCACATCGCCGGCATAGACAGCATCGAACCCGCCTATCGCAACCCCGCGTTCCATCATTTCTCTCACTATACCATACACATAACGGAAATGGATGATGTCAGGGCCCTGCTCGTCATTCAATGAGAACTCACACCCTATTTTCAAATCTGCTGCCCATAGCCTCACATCTCGGCTGCCCGTGGGCTTGATCAGGGCCGTGATACATTGGCTTACGGCACCGGGGAACACAAAACCACCATTATAGTCAGTATGTTCTCCAATAAGGTTAATGCGGCCAGGGGCCATCCAGCAGCTGGCACCCGTAGCGGAGCCGAAATGCTGCTCGAACTGTTGTCGTAGTTGAGAGGTGTCCATAATTCTTCTATATTTCAGTCTGCAAAGATACAAATAATATTTCATTTCGCGTTGTTTTGTCACGATAATATCCATCCGTGACGACCCTCGGCAAGTAAAAGATTTATCCAAGCGTACTATTATACTTGTTTTGTCGTTACTTTATCGTGATACGAAAATATAGAAACATTCTCTTTGACTTTGACGGTACAATTGCTGACACACGTGTGGGCATAGTCCGCACCGTGCAGGGCACGCTGGAGCGCATGGGGCTGCCCCACGCCCAGCCGGAGGCGGTGGCTGCCACCATCGGGCTCCCCCTCACCGAGTGCTTCCGCCGCGCCACGGCCACACCTGCGAATCGGGTGGACGAGGCTGCAGCTATCTACCGTGAAATATTCCCCTATCTTGCACTCGACCATATCACGCTCTTCCCCCATGTGCTGCATACCCTTGGCCAGCTGGCGGGGCAAGGCGTGACGATGGCCATCGTGTCCTCCCGCCACCACATGTCGCTCGACCCGCTGGTCACCCAGCTGGGTGTGGTCAACTATATCCCTCTCTCCCGCGTGTATGGCGAGGACGAGGGCCTGCGGCCTAAACCGGCACCCGACCTTGCGCTGAAAGTCCTCCACGACCTTGACCTCGACCCGCAGAACACCCTTGTGGTGGGCGACACTGTCTACGACCTCCAGATGGGCGCCGCCGCCGGGTGCGCCACCTGCGGAGTCACATACGGCAACCAGACGGCAGACCAACTACAGGCCGTCTCCCCAAACCATCTGATAGTCGACTTCGCCTCACTTCTCGTTCTTTAGGGTATAAAAGAAAAGAGCCCACCGATGGGTGGACTCTTTCGTTTGGTATGTTGCTGTGCAACTTACTACTTGAAGGCGTTTTCGGACAGACCTGATCCACCGATGCGGAGGTTTTCCATATAGGAGGGTACGTCGCGCCCCAGGTACTTGTCAACATAGAGCTTGGCAAGGTATTGCCCCAGCATGAAGCCGTGACCACGCAGACCGGTGCAGAGGCCCACTTCGGGGTCGACGATGTAGCGGGGCTCGGTGTAGCGGCCTGCCCAGACGGCGAGGAACCCCACATCACGCAGGTTGGGAATCCACTCGGCAAACACTTCGGCGACAATCTCGAGGAATTCCTTGCTGTTGTATTTGATGTTTTGACGGGCTTCGTAGGCGTCGGTGTCGGGGCTGGCGCATCCGATTATCTGGCCGGTGTGGCCCCACTGCTGGCCGTAGACGGCACTGAAACCCTTGTAGTGGCGACGGTCGATAATCATGTCGAGCGGGCCACCGTTGGGTCCCATCATAGGCAGACGGCGAGTGATGAAGGCTTGGTGCTTGACGGGGTAGAGACCGGTGTCGAGGTCGAGCTGGTCGATGAACTTCTCAGCTCCCCATCCCATGGCGTTGACAAAATGGTCGCAGGTGTATTCGATATACTGCCCTTCGTGGTTGCGCACCAAGGCCACATAGTGTCCACCCACACGCTGAATGTGCAGCAGCTCGCAGTCCTCGAAGTAGCGACCGCCTTTCTGGGTTCCTATCCAGCGCAGGTAGTCGATAACGCGGCCGGGCGTGGCCTGCCAGCAGTCGCGGGTGATGAGGGCATGGCTGTAGGTGTCGCGGCTGTCGTCCCACAGGGGTGATATTTCTTTCTTGAAGTCTTTTCGCTCAATCATGTAGGCATCGCTCCAGGCGCGGGAGGCATCAAGCGACCGGTAGGTGGCCTCGTCGTGGACAAGGTTGACGTAATGGGTGGTGCGGTAGTTGATGTTGCACTCGGTCTGCATCTGTTTGAAGATTTCGTGGTTGTGGACGGCGATGTCGGCGATGTCGGGATTGGAGAATGCGGGACGGCCGCCACCTATGCAACGCCATGAGGCACCACGGCTGTAGTTGATCATGACAGGGTTGCGACCGGCTTCGGCAAAGTAGCGGAACAGGGCGCTGCCCGCTATGCCGCCACCGGCTATGAGCACTTCGACGCTCTCATGTTTGACGCCATTGGTGGTGGGATAGACGAAGGTTTCACGGGTGCCGGGTGTGTAGAGGTCGGCGAGGGTCACCTGGTTGGAGAGGGGTGCGCGGGGTGTGGCGTCGCCCACAAGCTCTATGCCGTAGGTGCGCAGTATTTGTCGTGCGCGGGGTATGCAGCGTTTGCCACGGCAGGGACCCATGCCGAGACGGGTGATATGCTTCAACTCGTCGACGGAAATGGTCTTCCGATTGCCGATAACGCGCAGCAGACGGTCCAGCTTGATGTCCTCGCAATGGCAGACGTAGGTTTCGCTTTCCACCTCGTGGAGGGGTTTCAGGGTCAGGGGTTCGGGGTATCTTCCCTTGACGATAAAGCCTTTTATGTCGGTGATGGCCTTGCCACATTCCACCACTTTGACACGGGCGAGGTTGGTCTTGTTGGGTTTGCGCACTATCTTCTCCACTATGCCTTGGCCCACCTTGGCTCCGTTATTGTCCACCAGGAACACCTCTGCCCCTTCGGCCACCTCATACTCGATGGGGAGGAAACAGATGTTTTTCTGCTCGTCGTAGCCGAAGATGGCCAGGCCGGGACAGCTGGTGACGCACTGCATGCAGCCGATGCACTTGTCGTAGTCCACGGTGGGGGTGGTGCCGGTGGTGGGCTTGGTGATGGCTCCCTGCGGGCAGGAGAAACTGCAGGGGTTGCAGGCAAAGCCATAGAGGCAATCCAGCTGCACATAAGGTTTCAGTTTCCTCCGTTCGGGGGTGGGGAGATTGGGCGTTTCGAGTATTCGCACCGGGTGCTGCTGCGAGTCGATATACTGTCTTGAAATGTCGAGATAGTCGTCGTAATTAAAGCGGATGCCGATGGCCTGGGCCACCTCATAGGCCACCTGACGGCCACGCAACACGGCGCTGGTTCCCTCGCCAATGCGGATGGCGTCGCCAGCCCCATAGGTGTTGAACCCAAAGACCTCACGGCCTTTCACCAGCAGCTGGTTGTCGGGTATGAGACCTGTGCAGATATTGATGATGTCGATGTCGTCGATAATCTGTTCGGTGCCGGGGATGGCTTTGAAGTTCTCACATTTGGCTATGACGGCACCCGTCACACCGGTATAGTCGGCATTGGGTATGGCACGCACCAGCGTATATCCCGTCATGATAGGTATACCCAGTCTGCGCACACGGTTGGCCTGCACCGGGAAACCACCCTCACGGGGCATGGCCTCAATAATGGCCTTGATGGTGGCACCGGCCTGCATACCTTGATAGGAGGTCAGATAGCCGATGTTGCCAGCGCCTACGGTGAGCACCCGTTTGCCCAGCAGGGTATGCTCCTGGTTCATCATCTTCTGGAACACGGCAGCGGTGTAAACACCCGGCACATCGTCGTTCTCAAATGTGGGCATGAAAGGCACTGCGCCGGTGGCTACGACCAAATGCTCGGCATCGACATACGACACTTCGCCCGTCGCGATATTCTTCACGGCCACACGGCCGCCCTCCAGCAGGTCCCACACCGTGCTGTTCAGCAGTATGCCTTCTTGATTGTCGCCGGCCAGGGTCTTGGCAATATCAAAACCGCGCATGCCGCCGAACTTCTTCTCCCGCTCGAAGAAGAAGAACTGGTGGGTCTGCATGTTAAACTGGCCGCCTATGCGGCTATTGTTGTCTATCACCAGGTTGGTGATGCCGAAAGCATTCAGCTGCTCGCGGCAGGCCAGACCGGCGGGGCCTGCACCGATGATGGCCACCTGTGTCTTGTATATCTTCACCTCACGGGGCTGGTGGTCGCGCATGTCGGGCCACACATCCTCTTTGGCGGATACTGACTTCACCTCTTTTACGCCGTCGACGGGAGTGATGCAGATGCGCCGCACCTGCCCGTCCACCAGCATCTCGCATGCGCCGCACTTGCCTATACCACAATTCAGGCTGCGGTTGCGCCCGTCAATACTGTGGCTGTGCACCGGATAGCCCGCCTGATGCAAGGCTGCCGCAATGGTGTAGCCTTTCGGGGCCTGGATTTTCTTTCCGTCGTAAAGGAACTCTACCGTCTCGCGCTGCGGGATGTCTAAGATAGGATGAGATTGGATTCTGTACATGGTGATTAATATTTTTGTTTGTGGGTGCAAAAATACTTATTTTTTTTCATTCACAAAATTTATTTTACCCCCAATCCTCCCACTTGTCACGTACCCACTAATAATCAACGCCCAACAACGCCATTCCGCGCCACAAAGTCCCTCCTCAGCCCTTTCTCCAGAAAAAACCAGCCCCTCTAAAGCCATTTATTTAAATAATATTTGTAACTTTGCAGCCCGAAACATGAAACACATCTTCATCATCAATCCCAGCGCCGGGCGCGAAGACTCCACCGCGCTCATACAGCAACAGGTCGGCCTCTATGCCGCCCGCTATAACGATTTCGACCACCTCATCTACACCACCCGCAGCATGGGCGACGCCACCCAATGGGTCGACCAGTGGTGCCTCCAGCACCCCGGCCAGCCCGTCCGCTTCTACGCCTGCGGAGGCGACGGCACCCTCAACGAAGTCGTCAGCGGCGCCGTGGGCAACCCCGACTGCCAAATCTCATGCTTCCCCTGCGGCAGCGGCAACGACTACATCAAATACTACGGCACCCTCGACGACTTCACCCGTCTCGACCGCCTCATCGAGGGCACCCCCCACCCCGTCGACGTGATGAAAATCGACTACCCCACCGCCGACGGCAGCACCGCCACCCGCTACAGCATCAACATCTGCAACTTCGGCTTCGACGCCATGGTCTGCAAAACCGGCAACGACATCCGCCGCACCCCCATCATCGGTGGCCGCCACTCCTACACCACCGGCATCATTCGCAGCCTCTTCACCTCCCGCAGCAACTACGTCCGCATGACCGTCGACGGACAGCCCTTCTTCGACGGCCACATGCTCCTCTGCACCCTCGGCAACGGCCGCTACAATGGCGGCAAATACATGTGCGCTCCCCTCTCCCTCAACGACGACGGCCTCCTCGAAGTCAACCTCTTCCGCCGCATGTCGCTGGCCCGTTTCGCCAGCCTCGTGGGCGACTACAGCCGCGGCACCCACATCCACCGCCCCGACGCCCAACGCCTCATGCTCTACCGCCAAGCCACCACCGCAACCATCGAAAGCCACAAACCCTTCTGGCTCGTCATCGACGGCGAGATGCTCCACTCCTCCCGCTACCAAGTCCAGAATCTCCGCCACGCCGTCACCTTCGTCAGCCCCCGCCCGACCGAATCCTCCATACAATAATTTAGGCACTTATGCGTTATATGGTCAAACACTTTAAACAACAACGCTCATGGAATCCTCAATCCGCCAACCTTTCAACGACGCCCAGATAGAACTGCTGAAAGCAATGTCCTACTTGGAAACTGAACAAGACCTAAAGGAACTGAAATTCGCTCTCTCCAAATTCTTTGCCGACCGAGCCGACCGGGAAATGGACAGCCTTTGGGACGAGGGAAAAGTAAACGACACCGTTCTTGAGCAGTGGGGCCACGAACACATGCGTACCCCTTACAACACCCACTGAACATGAGGCACATAGTCCTCGACACCAATTGCCTCCTGCGGATGATTCCACGCCACAGCCAGTACCGCCCCACATGGGAAGCCTTTCTCAATGGCAAATACATTCTTTGTGTCAGCAACGAGATTATCAACGAATATACTGAAATATTGTCTGAGAAAGTCAGCTCCACTTTTGCCGACAATATCGTGAGAGCCATCCTACGCAATCCTAACGTCCGCTTGTACGACCCACAATACCACTTCTACCTCATAACCCAAGATCCCGACGACAATTAATTTGTAGACTGCGCCATTATCGCCAACGCGGACTACATTGTGAGTGAAGACACCCATTTCAACAGCTTAAAAACCATCCCATTCCCATCAGTTAAGGTCCTCACTTTAGACCTATTTTTACTTGCCCCCCTCCAATAAGAATATTTTCCCGTAAAAGACTGGTGCGGACGGCAGCATCCACCCGTCAATGACCCTTTTTTGATTGACTACAAACTCCCGTAGGATTAAATCCACTTGCTGTTGCAGCCACGTCACGACAGCCTCGTCGCTGAGGAAAGCCGAACAGACATGCTCTATCAAAGAATCACTCACCGAAATATCATAAGTACACAAAACACTTTTTCGACATCACATCAGCAGCCACATTCAATTACACAGACAATCATAAATGAGAAATCGGACAACCCACTGGACTTGGTTCACACAAAGAGGGTTCCCCGCCGAACGGCGGGGAACCCTCTTTGCATTTCAACTGATGCGTTATCCAGAGGACTACAAATCCTATTCTCAGTTGCTGCGAATTACAAATTCACGGTATCAGGGTTAGTTAATGCTCATAATTAAACGAACAGATTGTCCGTATTGACGGAAATTGTATGAATAAGGGTCTAGATAATACCTGCCATAATCCATGAATCTGCCACCTGATTGGTCAGGTGAGTTTGTAGGAGTAGTTGAATAGTAGCGGCCACTATTGCCAGTAACTATGACTCTTGTTCCCGCACGAAAACCAGCGGCGGGTAAGAACACCGCCCCGTTCTCTTCCATCTCAGCCCATTGGGAAGATGTAAATAAGTTATCATTCCAATCAATGATATCAAAATTATTGATGTCAGTAGGTGTTGGTAAACCATCGGGATGATAATAGACGTTGGGGAATAATATAACTCCTTTGACTCCATTTACACGCCCTCTCACAAATCGAGCATTATTAGTACCCAAGTTGGTGATAGTCGGACGTCTGTTAAATAAGTAAGCCCATTCGCTGATACTAAGTGTACGCCACATGTCGGGTTGGTTGCCACCATTGCTGATTGCATTAACTCCCCAATCAATAGTGGGTTGATAGTCTCTAAAATCAGTGGAGTGTTGTGTGGGGTTGTTACCTGTCCCCCATCCAAATAAGTCAATCCAACCACTGTAAGTAGAAGAAATGAATCTATTGTCGCTACCGCTGACGGTTCCTCCTATGCTATCGTAAATAGATGAGTGTTGACCAACAAAGTCCCATTGATTCTCTGCAAAACGCCAGATATTAGTGCTGGCTTGATACTGTAGGTTGCCTTGGGAGAAGCGAACGAAGTCCCCGCTCTGATTTATCGTGAATAGACCAGGTAAGGCACCTTCGGGAAGAGGTTCGTAATACATATCACTATTATTAAGCATAATTGTTTTAACAGTACTGCGTTGCACGTTGATGCAAACGTTGCTCTTCACGGTCTTGGTGCAAGTCCGGCCGTCGTCGGTCGTGAGTGTGATGCTCTTCAGCGAGTCGAAAGTGGCGGGCAGAACGATGTAGAAATCCTTTCCATCACTGATGTCCTGAGCCGTGGGGCAGGCCATGGTGACGGTCTTCGAGCCGTTGCCCGTGTAGCTGAGCTGGGGAACATCGTTCATATAGCTGACGGTATAGTCGCCACAAATCTCCGCATTGGCCTTGACGGTAATGCTGGTGATGTTGGTGTTGGCCTTGGTGAGGTGCAGTTTCAGCACGCCGCAGAGGTTTTTGAAAGCCAACTGGTTGGTGGCACTCTCAGCATACATCGGGAACTCGTTGATGGAATTCTCGACGTAGGTCTGACCGGCGGGCAGGGTGATGGTAGCACCGTCCGAAGTCAGCGAGGCGGGGTAGAAAGCGCGGAAGGGTCCGTCGCCGGTCTCGCCGCTCACGTTGTCGAGCGTGGCAACGGTGGCGGGAGTCTGCGGGGTGGCCGAATAGAGGCCGCGTCCAGCTGTGCCGTAGATGGCCACTTGGTCGCCGCTGACCCAGTTGAGGGCTGTGCCGCTCAGCACAGTCTTGCCATCGGCGGTGGACTCCATCGTGGC
>DEKU01000071.1:112765-156272 GCA_002354035.1 Bacteroidales bacterium UBA2714 | reverse complement strand
ACCTTTTTCAGCGCAAGACAGCAGGCCGATGCCCGCCAGCAGGGCGAGGAGGAAGGTGCTCATCACCAGCAGGGGCAGCATGGGGTCGAGGGCGCGTCCGTCGCGGTGCCACACACCGTGGAGGTGCAGCACATACAGGGGCAGGGTGACGACGAAGAGCCAGGGTGTCCATCCTTGGGTGCCCAGCAGGGTGTAGGCCACCATCAAGACCCAACCAGCGGCTATCAGGGCCGTCTGGTACACCCGGGCGCGATAGCCGCCCAACTGTAGGGCCACGGTGGTGCGGGTGGCGGCATCGGTGGGCATGTCGCGGATGTTGTTCACGTTCAGCACCCCTACGCTGAAACAGCCTATGGCGGCGGCGGGCAGCACGATGAGCCAGTTGGTCAGCATGTGGGTGCAGACGTAGTAGCTCCCCATGACGGACACGAGGCCGAAGAAGATGAACACAAAGAGGTCACCCCATCCACGGTAGCCGTAGGGGTTGTGGCCCAAGGTATAGCGTATGGCGGCGGCCATGGCCGCCGCTCCGAGCAGGAGCAGCAATAGGGGTTCCAGGCCCCAGAGGGTGCCGAACGAGACGCCCACCATGGCCGTGCCGCACAGGGCGCACGCTACGGCCACGGCGGCGATGAGGGTTTTCATCTGCCGGACGGTCATCTCGCCGTCTTGGATGGAATAGTGTATGCCTTGCCGCTCGGCGGTGTCGGTGCCGTGGAGGGTGTCGCCCAGTTCGTTGCTGAGGTTGGAAAGCACCTGCAGCAGGGCCGTGGTGGCCAGCAGCAGCACCGCTGTGCCGACCGCCACAGGGTGATGGCTCATGGCGATGGCCATGCCCAGCACCACACCCGACAGCGAGAGAGGGAGGGTGCGCAGGCGCATCGATTTCAAACAAGCTTTTAGTGTCATAATGGTTTGTCTCCTATATACATTCTGCAAATTCCAAGGCTGAGGGCGCGGTGGCGCACGGTGGCGAAGCCGCAGGCCCGCATGGTGGCCATCCACTCCTCCTTGGGAGGGAATGCCAGCACCGAGGCGGGCAGGTAGCTGTAAGCCGACCGCTGGCCGCTCACCATGCCGCCCACCACGGGCAGCACACGGGTGAAATAGAGGTTGTAGCACCAGCGGGCCGGCTGCCAGGCGGGCACGGAGAGCTCGAGTATCACCACCCGTCCGCCGGGTTTCAGCACGCGGAGCATTTCGGCAAGGGCCTGCTCGCGGTGTTCGAAGTTGCGGATGCCGAATCCGATGGTGACGCGGTCGAACTGAGCATCGTCGAAAGGCATTGTCTCGGCATTGCCCACGAGGGTGCTGATGCGGTCCGCCAGCCCGGCCTCGTCCACCTTGCGGCGCATCACCTCCAGCATCCCTTCCGACAGGTCCAGACCCGTCACCCGTGTGTCGGGGTGCGCCCGGCGGGCGATGGCTATGCTGTAGTCGCCGGTGCCGCAGGCCAGGTCCAGAATCTGCTGGGGGTGGCTGCGGTCCACCACCCACTTCAGCGACCGCCGCCGCCAACCCCGGTCGGCACCAGCCGAGAGGAGATGGTTCAGCCCGTCGTAGCTATGGGCTATGGAGTTGAACATTTGCTTGATACTGTCTGTCTGCCGGGTCTGCATAAGCTGCTGTGTTGATGATAGATTGTGTCGACGATGGGCGGAGAACCTCCGCTGGTATTAAGAGGGGATTGCTCGTCTCCCAAGGTCTTTGCTTTCTTTGATAACGCGGAGTGAGGGGCTATTATTGTGCTGGAATGTCCACGGCCAGGCGGAGCAGTTTTTTTAGTGTGAGGGTGTCACTTTTTGCCTTCGAGGTGGCTCTAAAGGAATGGACTGGCATCGGCCAGGGTGCAGATGCTTGTTCTTTCACAAAAAAGTTGTAATTTTGCATGGTCAAACCAGCACTTTTCAGTCATGAAGAAAATAGTCTTTCTACTCCTTGCCCTTGTGGCGGCAATGACCGCCCAGGCACAGCAACCCGACAACCACCGGTGGAACCACCTCGACTCGCTGATGATTGAGGCTCAGTATGCCACCGCCTACCCTTTGGCACAGGGGTATTACCGCCAGGCCGAGGGGACGGAGCTGCTCACGGCGGCTTTCTATCTGACGATGCTTGACGAGGGCTATAGCGAGCATGCTGCCGACTCGGCTTTGCTGCGCTACGGGCTGCTGGCACGGCAGCTGCGGGGCGTGGACCGCGCGGTGGCGTATGCCCTGCTGTTCGACACGTACAACAGAATCTATTCAGAAAACTACTACCGCATAGGTCGTCGCCACCCGTCGGACGACCCCAACCTGAGAGCATACCAATGGCATGCGGCACGCATGGAGGACACGCTGCTGCGGTGTGCCGACAGTGTGCTGGCATACGCCGCACAGCTGCGCACTGCCTCCGCAGAGCCTTACGCCCGCCTGTTTTTGGACGACACGGCGGCCGGTTTGCCACCATTGGACAGCTCGCTGCTGGGCATGGTGGTGCAGACGCTGCTCAACAACAATTATATGCATCTAAATTTGAATGAGCTGCCCAACACGTTGCGGCCACAGGTGATTGCGCCGCTTGCTACATTCGGGTCGCTGCCTGGCGCCGCCAGCCCGAAGTCTCACTACCTGCTGCGGTTGCACCACCATGTGGCGCAGGTGTATACGGACGATGCCGAGGCCATGCTGTGGCTTGACCTTAAACGGTATGACTTGTTCTATTATCTGCCCCGGCTCGACAGCCTTGTGGCTTACTACCAGCCCCGCATTGAGAACTCGGAGATGAAGGCTCTGCTGGGGTTGCGGCGCGCGCAGTATCTGAATGAGAACGACCAAATGGTGGAGGCGGAACGTCTCTGCCTCGAGACTGAACAGCTCTATCCCGGCACATACGGGGCCAAAAGTTGCCGCACGCTGCGCAAATACAGCATCTGCCAGCCGGCGTACCGGTTGAAGTTTGCCAGCATCGAGTCGTCGCGCCGCAGCCGTATGGCAGTTGTGGAGGCGAGGAACATCCGTCGGCTGCACTTCCGCATCGTGGAGCAGATAGACCTGCCCAACTCCTACAGCGATGAGCAGAAGTGCGACACCTTGATGAAAATCAAGCCCGTCAAGGAGTGGGAGCAGACATTGCCTGACTCGGGTGACCACAACTGGCATGAGTACCTGGTGGCGCTGCCCCCCGTGCCGCAAGGCAACTATGTCCTGCTGGCCTACTGGGACAGCACCGACAGCCAAACGGGACGCGGGGTGAGAGGGTCGGAATACTTCTCGTCGGATGCTACGTTTATCACCTACACCACCCTTGCCACCCATGGGCGCACACAGCTCTGGCCCTCGGCGGGGTATGTGGTGGACCGCCTTACGGGACAGCCGATGGCTCACCATCGCGTGACCCTGCACGGCGAAAGGGAGCTGACCGAGCGTCCCTGCCGCCATCGCACCCGCACCGACCGCGAGGGACACTACAGTTTTTCCTCTTCATCGCCCCTATATTGGATGATTGATTTCGACCAGCTCTCGGTCGACATGTACGGGTATGAGTTTTACTATACCACATTCGGCGGCCGGGGTGCAGTGCGGACATGGCTCCGGGACAAACAGAAGACCCGCTGGCTTGAAATCGTGATGACAGACAGGCCGGTGTACCGTGTGGGCGACACGGTGCGCTTCAGCTGTGTGGCATACCGCAAGCACACCCATGGCAAGGAGCAAAGCATCCGCATCCGCCCGGCAAAGCAGGTGAAACTTATAGCCACCTTCGGCCAACAATACGAAAAGGCGACCGACACCCTGAGGCTCACTACCGACGAGCATGGCCGCTGCCACGGGCAGTTTGTCATCCCCGCCGAGGGGGAGAACGGCCGCTACTGCATCGAGGTGCAATCAGTGGGCTATGAAAGTTCCCTCTTTGAGGGTTACTACACCACCCGGACCATCAAGGTGGAGGCCTATAAGCCGCCACACTTCATGGTGACGCTCTCCGCAACCCGCGACAGCGGCGAGGCGGCGGCGCGCCGTTTTGGGCAGCCCATCACCCTTTATGGTTCAGCCATCAGCTACAGCGGTGCCCCGATGTCGGGGGCACGGGTGAAGTGGGAGGTGAGCCGCGAGAAGATGTTCAATCCCCTGGCATCGTCGTCAATGGCTGACGAATATCCCCACCGCGACAGCCTTACGGTGGACGACGAGGGCAACTTCCAGTTCACGTTCACACCCGAGAAAGACACTGCCGACTCGAGTGCTACCCATAAGACCACTTATATCTATACGGCATACGTGCGGGTGATGGATGCCGACGGCGAATTGCACGAGCAGCACCTCTCGTTCCACGTGAGCGATGCCGACGGGTACTGCATGCCGACCAATGATGACCTGAGCCACCTCACCTTTGCCTACAACAACTTCGACCACCAGCCCCTCCAAGGCAACGTGCGGGTGGAGTTGTACCAGCTGCGCCAGCCGGACACGGTGCGCACGCTCGACACCCTGCAAGTCGAACACCCCGAGGCGCGATGGGTGGGGAGCAAGGCAGAGTTCCATCGGTTGTTCCCCTACCGCGCCTTCAGCCGTGAGGAAGGCGACCGGCATTCGTGGCCTGTGGTGGCGAAACGCTATGACAGCACCACCGCCGACCGCACTATCGTCATACCTGACCTCCCCTCGGGGCTGTACCGCGTGGTGTTCCACACCCCCGACGGCAATCGGCACGACACGCTGGTCAACTACGTGGCGACGAATGGCCGCGTGACGGGCGACGAGGTGGTGTGGCTGCGCACCACGCCCCGCCGCGACTGGATATATTACAATCAGCTTACATGCAAGGTGGGCGACACGGTGCGCTTTGAGCTGGGCAGCCCTTACGGCAACCAGCCGCTCTACTATCGCGTGTGCCATGCCGCCAAAATCTACCAGCGGGGCATGATGGTGATAGACAGCAGCCACACCTCCACCCTCCTCATCCCGATAACCAAGAAAATGAAAGACGGCTGCACGGTGCATCTGTCGGCCGTGCGCGAGGGGCGCTCATTCACCAAGCGGTATGTCATCCGCGTGGTGCGGCCTGATCAGGTGCTGACCATCAACACCGAGATCTTCCGCGACCGCCTGCAACCCGGCGCGCAGGAGCGGTGGACCTTCCGCATTGCCGACGGCGACTCCGCATCAGTGGCCGCCAACCTCTGCCTGAGCCTCTACGACCGTTCGTTAGAGCAATACGGCAGCTTCAATGCTGGTTTCTGGCCATGGACAAAGAACGCCTACATGCAAAATGACGACATATTGGAAACCAGACTGTCGACGATGGCAAACAAGTATTCTATCATGTCAATCTCCAAGTGGGACCAGCCGCAGTTGGGGTTCGCGCTGATGGACAGGAAAACATTCTACGACCGTCTGCTGAACAGCTATGGGGCTGCCTTGTTTCGGGGAACGGTGGTGGATGCCAAGACGCAGGAGCCAGTGCCCTTTGTCAACATAGTGGCGCGCCAACAAGGCCATCGGGTGGCGGGCACCACAGCCGATATGGACGGGAATTTCTCTTTCAAAAGGCTCCCTGCCGGACTGTACGACATCAAGTTTTCGACGGTGGGATACTGGGACTACCATTGTCAGGTAGTAATCCGGTCGGATCAAATCACCACATGGACCGTACCGTTGCGGCCCTCTGCCTCCACTCTGCAAGAAGTACAAATATTGGAATCAAAATCACCTCGCATAGGTACTTCACAGATTCCCGTTATCGAGATTGGAGCACCCGAGAGCGGTATGCGCCTCACCTCAGACGACATTTCGCACATGCCGGGCACCAGCATGGAGGATCTTGTGGCCTCAGTAGCTGGTATTACCCGTGGCGAGGATGGCATGGCGACGATGCGCAAACGCACGGGAGTGAATGTACCCAAAGAGGCCATTGCCGAGATACCCACCATCTTTAATTTCGGCTCGATGGCAGGCGACCACCCCACCGCCATGCGCAAAAACCTCAGCACCCTTGCCTTTTTCGAACCCGCCCTGCGCAGCGACCAAGAGGGCCGCCTGAGCGTCCAGTTCACCCTTCCCGATGCCCTCACCCAGTGGCAACTGCGAGGCTTTGCCTGGAGCGACCGCTTCCAGATAGGCACCATAGGCCGCACCATCTACTCGCAGCGCGAGCTGATGGTGCAACCCCTCATGCCCCGATTCCTGCGGCAGGGCGACACCGTGGTGATTCCCTCCAAGGTATCGAACCTCACCGACAGCACCGTAGAGGTGACAGTAGGCTTCGAGATGGCCGATGCCGACAGCTCGCAAAAAAGCTCCAACTACGAATACTCCACCTCCCTCACCCTTGCCCCGCACAGCAGCGGCATAGCCACCATGCGTCTGGCTGTACCCACCGACTGGCACGCGGCCACCTATAAGGTCATGGCCCACGCGGCGGGCTGGGCCGATGGCGAGCAGGGCGCACTGCCTGTGCTCTCCAACCGCGAGCGCATCACCACCAGTCACCTCCTTTATATTCCCGGCAGTGCGGACGGCACGGAGGTGGTCTGCACCTTCGACATCGCCCTGCCTGCCCCGGCTCCGGGCGACAGCACCACCCTCGCCTTCACTGCCAACCCTCTGCAATACGTCATAGATGCTCTGCCACATTTCAAACGCCTCCTCATGCCAGGCAATATATATTTGGCCAACAGCCTTTATGTCAACCATCTCACCGCGCAGCTCGACACCCTGCCCGACGCGCAGAAGCAGGCCCTGGCACGCTGCAAGGCCGACCTGCGCCGCCTGATGCAAGCACAGCAGGCGTCGGGAGGATGGAGCTGGATGCCCGGTGGCAAGACTGCCAGCCGCTACGTCACCGAGACCATACTGCAACGCTTAGCCACCTACCCACCCTTTGTCCAAACCGAGGGCAGTTACGACCGCTATGACCGTCAGCGAGAAAAAGCCATAGCCTATCTCGACAAGCTCCTTGTGGATACAGACAAAAAGATGAGCACCAGCTCCCTCCCGTGGTTCGACGACTGCCTTTCGCTGCTCTACACCCGCAGCCTGTTCCTCGATGTCAAGCCCCTCGACCAGTGCGACAGTGCCACGCAGGAGGCCTACCGCTTCTGCTACCGCATGTGCAAGCTGCGTGACAAGGACTACACCAGCCTCCACACCCAAGGGCAGCTGGCCCTGCTGATGCTGCACATGGGCGACACCGCCGACGCCCGCCGCCTTGCCAACCGCATCAAAGGCTCTGCCCGCACGGAAGACGACAAGGGCATGTACTGGCCGAGCAACAGGAGCGGCTACGGCTGGTATGAGCGCCCCATTGAGACCGCCGCCCTGATGGTGGAGGTGATGGCCGACGTGTTGCACGACTGGGAGGCGGTGAGCCGCATACAGCAGTGGCTGCTCACCTCCAAGCAGGGCACCGCTTGGCGCACAGACATGGCCACCGCCGCCGCCCTCCGCGCCCTGATGCGGCGACCCGAAGTCCAGACTGACGACAAATCCAACCAACAACGCATCCGGCTGACCCTGAACGGCGACACCATCAGCATCGAGAATCGCACCGGTGAGGCCATCCCCTCAATAACAGGCTGCCCCGACAGCGGCAGTCCATGCATGCTCCATTTCCGGCTCGCCTCCACCTCGTCTTTGCCCGCCTGGGGCGCGGTGTTCCACAGCCACGACACACCCATTGACAGCATCCAGTATAACGGCACAGGCATCAAGCTCCGCAAGACCCTGAGCCGTGTGAACCCCGACGGAAGCCTCACCCTCCTCACGCAGGGAAGCACACTCCGCGTGGGCGACCGCGTGCGCATTCACATCGACATCGACTGCCAGCACGATATGGACAACATGGTGCTCCGCGACCAGCGCGCCGCCGCCTTCGAACCTGTCAGCACCACCAGTGGCTGGCAATGGAACGACGGCCTGCGCTACTACGTTGATGTGCGCGACGACCGCACCGACTGCTACATCGACCGCCTGGCCGAGGGTCACTACTATGTGGAGTACGACCTGTGGGTGCGTCACAGCGGCTCATTCAGCACCGGCATCGGCACGCTGCACAGCGTCTACGCACCCGAGTTCCGCGCCAACACGCAGCATACGAAGGTGGTTGTGCCATAGGCCACAGGGACATTACCCCCCACCAGCCATAAGCGGTGGAAAGGGTTAAGGATTAGGGTTTAAGGCCTTGCTGGCGGATGCTGGCAACAGGGCTGGAGTTCATAATCCGTGCCTTTTCCATTGTTTTTTTCTGCTTAGATTAAATATATTTTGTATCTTTGCAGTCTCTAAGTGTGTATCAAGAATTATTATTGAATAGTACAATAAATTATAGTAATATGAGAAAACTCAACTCCATTATTGCAGCAGGCCTGTTCTCACTGAGCATGTTGGCCGCCCCGACGGCTGATGCCTGCACGAATTTCCTGTTTACGAAAGGTGCCACGAAGGATGGCAGCACAATGATTACGTATGCCGCCGACAGCCACACGCTGTATGGCGAGCTGTATTACCGCAAAGCGGCTGACTATCCTGCCGGCACGATGTTTATGCTGGTGGACTGGGACAGCGGCCGCAAGCTGTTCGAGATTCCACAGGTGGCCCACACCTACAGTGTGGTGGGCAACATGAACGAGCACCAGCTGGCGATAGGCGAAACCACATACGGCGGCCGCGAGGAGTGCTGGAAGGACGAGGTGAAGGGCATTGACTATGGCTCGCTCATCTATGTCACCCTGCAACGCGCCAAGAACGCCCGCGAGGCCATCTACTGGATGACCAAGATGGTGGCCGACTATGGCTATTGCAGCGAAGGCGAGAGCTTCTCGATTTGCGACCCCAACGAAGTTTGGATTCTCGAACTTATCGGCAAGCGTGCAGCCCCTGTCAAGGCCGATGTTGCCAAGAAGCTGAAGTATAAGTATACAGACGGAGCCGTTTGGGTGGCTCGCCGCATCCCCGACGGTTATGTGAGCGGTCATGCCAACCAGGCCCGCATCACCCAGTTCCCCCTGGAGGGCAAGAAGTTCAAGAAAACCAAGGGCAAAGGTCTGCACACCGTGATCAGCAGCAATCACATGGATTATATCTATGAGCCGGAGGTTGAGTGCGTCTATTCCGCCGATGTTATCACCTACGCCCGTGCGTGCGGATGGTTCAACGGCAAAGACGAGGAGTTTTCCTTCTGCGACACTTACGCTCCCCTCACGTTCAGCGGCATCCGTGGCTGCGACGCCCGTGTGTATGCCATGTTCCACCGTGTGAACCCTGAGGCCCGCAAGTATGAGAAATATGCCATGGGCGACCCCAAGGCCGAGCGTATGCCCCTTTGGATTAAGCCTGCCCACAAGGTGGATGTGCAAGAGGTGATGAACCTGATGCGCGACCATTATGAGGGCACGGCCATGGATATGAGCAAGGATATGGGTGCCGGTCCCTTTGCCTGCCCCTACCGCTGGCGTCCGATGGGCTTTGAGGTCGACGGCCAGAAGTATGTGCACGAGCGCGCTACTTCGACCCAGCAGACTGGTTTCAGCTTTGTGGCACAGTGCCGCAGCTGGCTCCCTGCCAAAGTGGGCGGCATCCTCTGGTTTGGTGTGGACGACACCTACAGCACCGTCTACTGCCCCATGTATTGCGGTATTACGATAATCCCCGAATGTTTCCGCGAGGGTAACGGCGACATGCTCACCTATAGCGAGACGTCTGCTTTCTGGCTGTTCAACCGTGTGACCAACTTTGTCTACAGCCGCTACAGCGACATGATTGTGGACCTCCAGAAGGAACAGAAACAGCTGGAGACCAATTTTATCAAAGAGGTGAACCGCTTTGACGGCAAGGCCGGTCAGTTTGCCGACAACGACGAGGCACTGACTCACCAGCTCAACGATTTCTCCAACCGTATGGCTGAGCGCATGATGAAGACGTGGAATAAACTTGACCGCTATCTCCTTGTCAAATATATCGACGGCAACATCAAGAAGGAGAAAGACGGCAAGTTTGAACGCACCGAGACTGGCAACGCCGCCTTCCCCATGCAGCCCGAATACCCCCAATGGTTCTATAAGATGATTGTCAACGACCATGGCGATGTGGTCCGCCAAGCTTTCTGATATGTTAGACCATTATTTGTCTCCTGTACAGCCAAACTCGCTGGGATACTATCCCAGCGAGTTTTCCATAACATTGGGTTCATGCATTGAGACTCACACGCCCGAAGAGGGGCTCCCCGAAATCCCGGACAATGGATTGGTGATGCTGGGAGTGGGAGAAGACCGCGGGGCTGAAAACAACGCCGGATGTGCAGATGCTCCCAATGAGATTCGCCGCTACCTTTACAGGCTGGCCGTCCCCCATCCCGACACCGCCATCGTAGACCTCGGAAACATAATACTTGGGCAGACCGCTGAAGACACCTATTATGCCGTGGCTGAAGTATTGGCCGAGGTGGTGAGGCGTGGCAGCACGCTCATTCTTCTGGGTGGTAGCCAGGACCTGACGTTCGCAGCCTACAAGGGCTTTGAGAACCTGAACCAGATTATCAACATCGCCTCTATCGACTCGCGTTTCGACCTGGAGCACAATGATGATATCACTTCGCGCACATGGCTGCGAAATATCATCATGCAGAACCCCAACTACCTGTTTTTTAATGCTAACATAGGCTATCAGACCCACTTTGTGGGGAGCGAAAGTGTCAGGCTTATGGAAGAACTGAAGTTCGACGCCTATAGAGTGGGGGAGGTGCAGCAAGACATGTCGCGCGCCGAAGCCCTGATTCGAAACTCCGACCTCGTCAGTGTGGACCTTGGAGCGGTGCGGCAAAGTGACGCCCCAGGCAATCTGGACCCCTCGCCCCATGGATTCTATGGCGAAGAGTTCTGCCAGATGATGCGTTTTGCGGGCATGAGTGCCAAAACCCGCTGCTTAGGTCTCTTTGAGGTAAACCCCCAATTCGACAACCGTGGCCAGACAGCCCACATGGTGGCGCAGGGACTGTGGTATTTCATTGAGGGATACTATCTGCGCCAGCACGACAACCCGTTGCTTTTCCCCGAGAATTGCAAACGGTTTATAGTGAAGATGGAGGAGCCGGAGATAGACATGAACTTCTTTAAAAGCAAACTGAGTGATAGGTGGTGGGTGCAAGTGCCATGCGACAACAGCGAGCTGCAAGAGATTTATTCCACCCAGCTGATGCTGCCGTGCACGTATGGCGACTACCTGCAAGCGCTGAAAGGGGAACTTCCAGCCTTGTGGATGAAATACTATCAGCGGCTGAACATCCAGTAGCTCAAAAGAAAAGCCCGACATTGCGTCGGGCTTTTCTTTTTACTAATTGAGATAAACTTTTATTTTCACATCTCCCATGCGGATGTTTTGAAAACACCGTGCGAATTGGAGTATGTTTTGTACAACTTCGGGTGACGGTTGTACGGGTGTGCCTACAGTTTCAAAGGATGTATTTGTGCTGTGGTTGAATTCGTAGTCCTGCATCATACGCGCCAAATTAAGTTGAACAATGGGTTAATGTCTATCTTTTTGATTGAAATTTCACCCATAGTAACTCAAAACTAATGCGAATATTGTATGGCAGAATGTTAATTAACATTTAATCTTGCTTCTACGCTGTCTTATTTAGCCATGACACACTGGCGTGCAGACTTACGTCAGCAGCCGTTCTGTCGCCCGTAGTGTTGGGGTGGGGCTTAGAGTTCGACGAACATGTTGTGTTCCTCGGCCAGACGGCGGAGGTTGATGATGGCGTAGCGCATACGTCCCAAGGCGGTGTTGATGCTGACGCCGGTGCGTGCGGCTATGTCTTTGAAGTCGCATTTGCCATAGTGGCGGAGTATGACGACGCGGCGTTGTTCGGGGGGCAGCATTTTGACCAGTTTGCGGATGTTGCTGCTGGTTTGTTGGCGCATGATGCTTTGCTCGACGTTGTCGTCGTGGAGTTGGAGTGTGTCGACGATGTCGTAGTCGGGACGGTTGGGGACGATGGGCATCTTGCTGTTGCGGCGGAAGTAGTCCACAATGAGGTTGTGGGCTATGCGCATGACCCAATGGATGAATTTGTTCTCGTCTTTGTAGGCGCCGCCGTTGATGGTGGCCACTACCTTGAAGAAAGTGTCCTGAAAGATGTCGTCGGCCACATCTTTGTCTTTGACGACCGAGAAAATGTAGCCATAAACCTTTGCCTGGTAGCGGGCAAGGAGGACATCGAAACAGGCGGCATTGCCATCTCTATAACCCTGTATCAGCTCGTTGTCGGGGAGCGTGGTAAGTGATGCGTCTATCATTCTTATCGCTGTTTAATTTGTTGAACTGATAAGTCTTTTCTCGATAGTGTTCGTTTTAGTTTCTATTATTTTCAAAATGCAAAAATACATATTTTTTTGCAATCAGCAAGTTTTTTCTACGTGTTTTTTTCACTTTTAGTATGTCGCTGTGAAAAAAAATTGCATCACACGATGATAAAATCATCATTGATTGTCCGCTATCGGCACAATAGCCAAGTCGGGTCGCACAAGGATGGTTCTTATCCCTTGGACTGCACTCCATTTGTCTGGGGGCATTAGGATAATGCCTCGAGGGGGTGTTTTGAGGGCGTGGGCGGATAGCCGTCAAGCGGGTTGTTTGGCCACGGGGGACGGCGCGGTGCTTGCTTTGTTGGTGGTATTAACGTGAGAGGTCGAGCCTTGCCTCGTGTGGCGCGGGCTTGGGTCCTGGCACCCACCAGCGGTAATTGAAATGCCACAGGCGGGGATCTCTGGGCGAGGTGATGAGGAGTTCTTGTTCCTGTAGCTGATGAGTGGGTACGGCGTCGGCCACATGGATTTCGGGCAGCATGCGGATGGTGACGCTGTCGGTAATGACTGAGATGTTGAGGTTGGCAGTCTCGTCGATGAGGAGGTCTTGTTTGTACAATGTCAATCCGCTCAGCATCACTTTCAATGTGTAGGAACCTGTGGGCAGGGCGTCCACCTGGAAGAATCCCTCTTCGTCGCACAGGGTACCGGCCACCAATCGGTCTTGGTCGAGGAATTGGATGGTGCAGTAGGGTTCGGGCTTCCCTGTGCTGTGGTTCGAGATAGCACCGTATACGGCTACGGTGTCCTGATACTCCGGCTGCTGTGCACGGACGGGGATGAATGCCAGCAATGCGACAACGGTGATGATGATTCTATGGTTTTTCATTGGAATGAGTTTTATTAAGTTTTTCTTGTAACAGGCGCAGTGGGAGTGTGTCGATGACAACGCTGTTGTAATGACCCCAGTAGTCGGCGCTGTAATGGCTTCCGCCGAAGGCTGCCCTTATGGGCATGGGTTCGGTGCCCAGCGTGTCGCCTTCGTGGATGGTGGAATCCTGCTTCGAGAAGTCGGTCAGCACCCAGTCGGTACACAGTTGCCATCTCAGGGTCTTGTCGACATGATTTCTTTTCTGCGCATCGAGACGGTAGATCCTGTAATTGTAATAGCGCGTCAGGGTGTAATGCCCGTCGCGCACGTCGTAGTTCCATAATGACGAGTCCACTTCGAAAGTTAGGCGGTTGTAGAAGATGTTAGTCCACACCTCCTCGGCCTTTGGCCGTCGGCTCTTGGGGGCCCTTGCTGATACGATTTTCACAATGGCCAAATCGCTCTTGCGGATGATATATTCGCCCCGCATGGAATTCATCGGGATATCGAAACGCAGCTGATAGAAAGCCTCGCCACCCGCCTCAAATTCCTTGATTGTGGCAAAGCGGATGCGTTTCAACACTTGGTCGGCCAGCAGGTAATTGGCTTGAGGCGTGTAGACGGGGTCGAAAAACTCCTCGTTGTCGGCATATTCCAGCATCCTGTTGGCCCCGCTTTCCAAGCCCGTTTTCTCTCTGACCAAGTTGCGGTCATAGACCAGCAAGCGGTGTTTGAGCAGGGTCTTATAGTCTGACTCGAACTCACGCTCATCGGTGCTGAAGCGGAAGGTCTTCTTGTCGTCAAAGTGGGCATAGCCTATGCGGTTCAGCAGCATTACCGCTTCGTCAAAGAGGAATAACTCTCCGTCCACTGCACGCCAGTCGCGGTAGAAGTAGGTGGACTGGGATGCCTCTTGGTGATAGTTTTGGGGTATTTTTGCAATCGCCGCTTTCAACAAGCTCCGTCCCGATTTAAAGTCGGACACCTTCACCTCCTTCAGCACTACCAGGCTTTCCGTAAGTTCTATCTTATGGGTGCTGCTCAGTCTCTCCACTGCCACCTCCTTGGGCAGGTAGCCCACTGAGCGTATCATCATCGTGTCGTTCAGGTGTTCGATGGGCACTTTCATCATATATTCACCCGCATTGTTGCAAGTGACCCCTTTCGAAGTTCCTTTCAGTTGCAGGGTGGCATAGGGGACGCCCTTTCCTTTGCAGACCACATGCCCTTTGAGAAGAACATAATCTGTCTGCCCCCACACCAAAGCGGGCAAAAGCAGCAGTAGGGAGGCAACAATCTTCTTCATATCCTGTTGTAATTAGGAATGTTTTTCCAGACTGCAAAAATACAACTTTTTCCCCATATTTTATCTTTTTTTTATAAGGGACCCTTTAAAAAAAGTTATCTCCAGTCTTCACAATCGCGACAACCTGAAACAAAGGAGTGCTGTCGACGTTTGCTCCCCCAGCCCTTGGAACAAACAAGATAATGAAGAAATCCTCAGTCTCTCGGCACAATATCAAATGCCCGTCAGTGCAATCAACCCGTTGTTCCACTACTACCAATATCGTGAGGATTTTTATTCAGACGACGGCATGCACCTTAAATACCGTGATGTTCGAGATAGTATCCGACAGGGTGCTACGGCATTACGCACTAATGTGCTGCTGACGAGATACAGACTGCCTTCTTTTCAGTTTCCGTAAGACCTCATTGCGGGGCGACAGCACTGCGTCCATCCGCTCGTTGCACCTGCTGACACGTTCCATATCCTCCGATGAGTCCTTTCACCTATGGAATGCACTTGGCAAATACGGCTCAGGCTGGTCGGTGGGCAGATTGACCACTGTGCCCATCACCATTGTTGAGTCAATTCAGAGGCAGTCTAATTCAGGGATGTCCTGAGCCAAGCATGGCCCGCACACATCAGTACTCCATGCAGAGGGAATCTATTTATTCTCCTTTCTGTAGGCTTTCCTCAGCTTCTCATCCAGCAGCCTCAGCGGCAGTGTGTCCACAGCCACACTGTTATATTTCCCCCAATAGTCGGAGGTGTAGTCGCTCACCTTAAACATCCACCCCAATTCCATTGCGTGCATGTCCAGTGTGTCGCCCACCGTGTCCGTCGGTTTCTCAAGGGTGAAGTCCGTCAGCACCCAGTCCTTGCATAACTGCCAACTCTGCTGCATCTCTGTCTTGTTCCGGTGAAACTTCAGCAAACGGAACGCCGTGTAATTGTAATAGCGGGTGAGGGTTAGGTGTCCCTCTCTCTCGTCATATTCAAATATCGACGAGTCAGTGTCAGTCACCATCATGTTATACCATACATTCACCCATTCTTTGTTTGGCGACCGATGCATCTTGCCATGGGATTTCACCGTTGTGATTTTCACAATGGCATGGTCTCTCCTGCGTATCACATACTCGCACCGCATTCCGTTGTCCGTCCGTGCCCTCACCAGATAATATCTCTCCCCGTTATCTTCAAACTCCATGAGAGTGGAATAGCTGTTGTACGACAGGCGATTGTCGCGGAAAAGATGGGTGGCATTGGGCGTGTACACTGGGTCAAAGAAAAACTCATTATCCGAATACTCCATCATCTCAGCTGTGCCAAACTGGTTTCCCGTCTCTCGCAGCACCAGCCCTCGGTCGTACACCAGCAGGCGGTGTTTCAGCAGTATCCTGTAGTTGTCTTCCAGTTCGCGCTCGTCATAGTCGAACTGGTAGGTTCTCTTGTTGTCGAAGGACGAATAGCCCGGACGGGATGCCCTCATTATCGCCTCGTCGAAGAGGAACAGCTCCCCGTTCACGGCCCGCCAGTCGCGATAATAAAAAGTCGAGTAGGTCACATCCTGATGATAATTCTTCTTCACTTTCAGCAACGCAATCTTCAGCAAATCCAATGCCGAGCGGAATGTGCTTATTTTCACTTCTTTCAGCGTTACGATACTGGACTTTAGCTCCACATTGCCGTTCTTTCGCAGCTTTGCCACGGTCACTTCGGTCTGCTCATATCCCACCGACCTTATCGCCACCGTGTCGTCAGCATGAGCCATCGGCACCTTGAACAGGTATTCACCAGCATCGTTGCACGACACCCCTATCGAAGTGCCCTTGACCTGCAATGAGGCGTAAGGCACTCCTTTCCCCTTGCACTTGACTGTTCCTTTCAGGTACAGATGTTCCGTCTGCCCCCACACGAAGGTCGGAATCATCAGCATCAAAAGGATGAATAAAGCCCTGGACATATTTCTTTCATCGTTTTTTGGCACTGCAAAGGTACTACTTTTTTTTGATATATGCTTTTTTCGACTGAAGACGTCGAGAGAACGAGGTATGGATTCCTTGGTCAAAAATGGTTCCAGAGGGCATTCCGGCCTTTTTTTTTCGTCCCATTTCGGCACCAAAAGTGAGGGACGAAATTTCTTTTTAAGACCAATTAAGTGGCTTTTTATCCCCGAAACACCCCATAATGCCGCCTTTCGTCCCTTTTTTTGCCTCGTGTCACGTTTATTTTGTCACTCCCCCGACTTCGCGTATCTTTGCACTCGTATTTAATGGCAAGCACGGTGAAAGCATAGGCTCAGACGGCCTGTCTTCACCCCGGCCAAGCCTAATGATAGAACGAACATTTTTTTTAGATACATCGAGCACACTATGAACCACAGCATCCTGTCGCGAATGATTCAGTCAACCACTGGCAGCAACCGTCACGTAGTAGCCAAGGGCAGCGCCACCCGGGCCAACGAAGAAAAACAGCAAGCCCCCAAAACCACCATATTACGCATCGGCACCCATTCCGGCCGGCACAACCGTTGGCTCGACCGCATGTTGAAAAACACCCGTCCTGGGGATCTCGTGGTGCTGCAATATGGGGGCAATTATTGTCAGTTCGACTGGCCTACCGTGGCAGCCCATCCCGACATCGACCATCTCCCGTTGCTCAGTTTTGGGCAGTTCCGCGAGTTCTTTACCACTGCCATTGCCAAGGCCCGCGCCAAAGGGGCCAACGTGGCTTTGCTCACCCTCCCCACACTCCTGCCTCAGCGGTATTTCCACCTTGTCTGCCGCAATCTCGACCGTCAGGCCATCCTCCATTGGCTGGGCGACGACGCTTGTGCCCTCAACCAGTGGAATGAGAAGTATAATGACGAAATCCAAAGCCTCGGGGCCCAGTTTCAGCTTCCGGTCATTGACATCAACCCCGCCTTCCTGCAACACCACTATCTCGACGACTGCTACACCCCCGATGGCATGCACCCCAATGCTGTCGGCCGCTCTGTCATTGCAGAGTTAGTGGCCGACTGGCAGCGAACCCACTGCTAACGGGCTGCTGGCGAGAAACAGCTTGTTTTGCAAAGATAATAGGGGTGAGAGAAAAGCACTTGGTCCGAGCGCTCAGGTGTGATGAACAGATTGGCTGCCGCAGCGTCGGCCTTCCGGTTGCGAAGAACGTCTATCACTTCATCGAACCTGTAGCCGCTGAAGTGCACCGGACGTTTCACGAAAATGCTGAACCGCATCATCATTTCCACCTCTAACCCCGTCCACATGTTGTCCTTATAAAAGCTGAAAGGAGCATTGTCGCTCAGTGTTGCCACCTCTATCGGGTGACCCTTCAGTCCCTCCAGCTCGGCCATCACGGGCATCTGCACCGTGTCTATCCGCTCTGTGCACCAGCGGGCAAACATGTCGTCCAACGTGCCGTCAGACTTTATCTGTACCAGAAAGTCGTTGAAACTGTGGCAAAGCTTTTCATCCTGCATGTTGAAAGCCACAGCCACGTCAAAACCTCCCGGCAGGTTGAAGTCCACGGCCATGCCATGGTTGGCCATGCCGAGGGTCGAAAGCACCACAGTGTCTATGATGGCGCAGTCGGCTGTCCCATCTTTCACCAGTTTGAACAGTTCCGTGGGCGTAGCGCAACGGATGAGATCCAGGTTTGAGAAATTGTGCGTGTCGCTGAGCAACACGTCACTTGTGCTGCTGTTGATTACTGCCACAGAATGACCCTCCAGGTCTTCCAAACTGGCAAATCCTGCAACCGTGGCTGGTGCCTCCGGCACTTCGTTCTTGCAGCCTGTCAACAGTGCCCCCACAAAGGCAACAAGGAGGAAACAGGCCAACCCCCTTAGGCGTAAACTCTTCTTCGTCATAGTATTATTGGCGCAAAGCCGCTTTATTTTTTTTGCAAAGATACAACTTTTTTTTGAATAACCGCACTCCTCAGGCCCAAAACTCGCGCTTATTCTTCCACCAGCTTGAACCGCACCCGCCAAGTACCATCGTTGAAGTCGTGACTGATGATTTTGAATCGGGGAATCTCCCGCGTGTTCTTCACATGGTCCCCGGCGCAGGCACAGATGTCGTAGTCGCCCACCCTCACCAGCCTCAGCGTCTCCGAGGCGTCGGCGGGCAACTTGCTCAGGTCCACCCCTTCGGGCAGCTTGTCGCGTGTGGCGTACTCCACCGTCACCTCTACCTGTCGCCCTATCACCTCGTTCACGCGGTCCTCAATCTCCTGCACCTGCTCCGCCGTCGGGGCCGAGGGCAGCTGATAGTCGCACTTGCTCTTCTTCCGCTCGATATGTGCATTCCTCGACCGCGGGCATCCAAACATCCGCACCATCGTCTGATTCAGGATATGCTCAGCCGTATGCATCGGCGGATACTCCTGCTTGTTGTGTTCGTTCAAAATAGGTTCCTGTTCCATATTAGCGTCGTATTAAAAATTTGCTTTCTGTTTCCCTCGATTCTCCCTCCATGCAGCAGCCTTCTGCCGCCTGATTTGCGATGAGATTAATGATGATGAACCACCTCATACCACCTTATCGCGTCCGGGTCAAATCCCACCTCCACTATCCACGGATTCTCCCGAAGCAAAGTTTCCTTAGCCGCTGCTCCGTCCCTCCCCTGGGCTAATCCCAGCAGTTGACAATTATCAACCTCCTTGCCCTCAAGGGGAGGCACAGTCCAGCCGTTATGGTTTTTACTGAGTGGATTCCTTGTCTCTCCGTCACACATGGCGGCTTTCTACCCAGGCTGCCATGTCCTCGATGCCGTTGGGGTCGACTGCTGGGGTTGCGTAGTCCTGTTGGTAAGGTTCGGGGAGGCCGTCGGGCTTCACCTCTCTCTTTTGGTCCACAAACGCCATCACCTCCTCCTCGCCGATGCTTATCAGCTCCATATTGATTCGGTTCTTATACCTGATATAGGCTGCCAGATAGCGGTAGTAGCCCGAGCGCACATGCAGCGTGGCTATGGCCTGGCGGAAGTCCCCGTCGCGCAGACATTTGGTCTGGCGGCTCCCACCCGGATAGTCGTTCGGATGCAGCACCACCCTCAGCTGTGCCTCCTTCAGCCGGTTGATATACTCGCCATAGTCCGTCTCTATCGCAGCCATCGAGCTGAAACACTCGCCCACATTGTCGATGAACTGGAAGTTACCCATGTTTTTCCAGGTCTCTATCGAGTTGGAGAATATCTTCTCCGCCGTCTTGTCGTAGCTCAGCACCGTGGCCGCCGTGGCGAGGAACGCCTTATCGGTATAAACCCGGTTGGCCGGGGTGTCGAGCGAGTCCATGGGTATAGACAGCAGGATGGTGGCCAGCGTGTCGCGCCAAGCCAGTGCCTCGCCCACAGCGTCCAGCGAGCGGGCAAACCGCTCTATGTTCCCCATCACCATCAAGGCCGACATCTTCCGGTCCTGGGCCTGGCGGTGCAACTGCAGCAAATGGCTTGTGCCGAAAGTGAGGATGATGGAAATGGTGGTGCCGAGGAAGGTATACAGCAGGTTCTTCCATAGGCCTTTCGTCCGGTCCATCTTCTCGGGTTCGGGCACACTGGGGGGTGTTTCCATACGTGGAGGTATTAGTACAAAGGGTTTCCACACCGAGGCGGGAAACCCTTTGCGGCTTATCGGAAACTATTATTTCACCAGGTTGTAAGTGTCGCTTGCAATGACATACTCCTCGTCGGTAGTCACCACCACCACGGCCATCTTCGACTTGGGGGTGCTGAGGATAATGTCCTCGCCCATCACGTTGTCGTTCTTCGAGAAATCAACATCGATGCCCAGGCACTCCAGTCCCTCCAGTATGGGACGGCGCATAAACCAAGCGTTCTCGCCAATGCCGCCGGTGAACAGCAGCAGGTCGCAGCCGCCCATCTCGGCCATATAGCCACCGATGTAGCGTTTCACGCGCTGGGCGAACATATCGAAAGCGTAGGTGCAGCGCTCGTCGCCGGCGTCGCGGCCCGCGCGGATGTCGCGCATGTCCTGTTTGCCGCCGCTGATGCCCACCAGGCCGCTCTGCTTGTTGAGAATCTTAGTGATGTCCTTCCAGTCCTTCCCGTTCTCGGTAATCTCCTTCTTGATGATGAACTCGATGACGCCGGGGTCCACATCGCCGGGGCGCGAACCCATGATAAGACCCTCCAGCGGGGTCATGCCCATCGTGGTGTCGAAACTCTTGCCCTGCTTGATGGCGCAGATGGAGGCACCGCTGCCCAGGTGGCAGCTGATGATGTTCAGCTCCTTCCAATCCTTGCCAATCATCTTGGCGGCCTTCTCGGCCACAAACTTGTGGCTCGTGCCGTGGAAGCCGTAACGGCGCACACCGTATTTCTCATAATACTCATAGGGCAGGCCGTACAGGTAACTCTTGGGAGGCAGTGTGCTGTGGAAAGCCGTGTCGAACACCGCCACCTGCGGCACGCCGGGCAGCACCTCGCGCATGGCGTAAATACCGGCCAGATTGCCGGGGGTGTGCAGCGGAGCCAGATGAGTGAGCGACTTGATGGTCTCAATCACCTCGTCGGTCACTACCACACTCTTGTCGAACGCCTCGCCGCCATGGGCGATGCGGTTGCCTACGGCTCCAATCTCCGAAAAGTCCTTGATGACACCCATCTGCGGGTCCACCAGTGCCTTCAGCACAATCTTGATGCCCGCCGTGTGGTCGGGGATGGGAAGCTGCTCATAGTGCTTCTCGCCGTGATACTTGTGAGTAAACTCGCCCATTTCCAATCCGATACGCTCCAAAAGGCCTTTGGCCATCACTTCGGCGTTGTTTGCCATGTCAACCAGCTGATATTTGATTGACGAGCTGCCGCAATTCAGAACTAATATTTTCATAAATGCAATCTATGTATTTGTTTGTTAGTTTATTCCAACAGAAAAGTGTCACAAAATAATTTTCAAAGATACAAAGAAAACTCCAATGCGAAAAGTTAAAACTTCAACCGCCTTTTTAATACATTGTATGCTATAGCATTATATTTTCCACCCTCAGCCGTCGCCGCCTCAAGGCCCGCGCCAGCGAGCGTTTGTTTTTTTTAACACTCAGCACTGTAAGAAATCACCCTTTGCTGCGTTTTTATAAACAAAAACACCCATGAGCCGGGCAGCCACTGGGTTCCGCCGCCACTCATGCGCACCATCAACACAGCGAACCCCCAAAACAAACAACAAACAAACACCACAACAATGAAGAAAACCATCGCACTGACCCTTGCCGCCGCAGCCGTGGCAGGCCTCTTCGCCTCCTGCTCCGAGAAAGAAGGCGTCTACAACCCCTCAAAGAAAATCTCCCACATCTACGAATCGTCCGTCAACATCGACAGCCATCGCGACTCCGAGTCCGGCATCTGGTATCACGACACCGTCAGCTGCCCCAAATCCCTGGCCGAGGACTGGACCTGGGACGGCGACAAACTCACCAAAATCACCATCTACGAAGTCGCCAACGTCAACCACAAGTCCGACATCGCCGACGTCATCAACTTCTCCTACGACGGTAAGCAGATGACCCGCGCCGAAGGCGAGGATCAAATCATGACCGTCGAATACGACGGCAAGCAACTCAAACAGGCCAAACTCTTCGAAAAGGATAGCGCCACCACTCAGCTCATAGCCACCATCACCTTTGAGCGCACCGACAACCGCGTGACCAAACTCAACATCACCGGCGACATGTTGGACTTCATGGGCAAAGGCCGCAACCTGACCAAAGTGCTCTTCCGCTCCGTGCTGCCCACCGTCGGCCATGCCGACCGCGCCGTGGCAGCCCTGGCCAAAGCCGCCGACCGTGCTGCCGGATCCAAAGCCGCTATGACCATCACCTTCAACCTCACCTGGACAGGCGACAACGTCTCCGCCATCTCTGCCAACTTTTCGGGCATGACCATGAACGGCAAGTTCACCTTCGACAACAAGCACAACCCCTACCAGAAATTCCCATTCAGTCTGACCGGCGTGGCCGACAACATAGGCACTGACTTCTTCAACCAAAACAACACCACCAAATCCGAGTTGACAGTCTCCATGCCCCTCTTCGGCACCCAAACCGATGTGGAAACCTTTGTCTACACCTACTCCGGCGACTGGCCCCTGACCCAGACCGCCACCTCAGACAACGGCAATGAGGACGACGGCTACCGCAACCAATCCACCACCACCCGCTACTTCGAATACCGCTAACCCCGTCGGCTCCCAGTCCTGCACCGACGGCTGTTGGAGCTCCAAGGCACTCCATACCCAAAGCCCGCCACCGTAGGCGGGCTTTTCGCATGTCCGCCACCCGACCCACCTCTGCGGCCGCAGGGGCGCCGGCCGCAGCGCTGCCCCTGTAAGGGGCAGTATCCAATCTTTCATCGCCACTTCGTCCTCCGTTGAACGCCTATTTATCCCCTTGCAAGATAAGAACAAGAGAATAAATATAGAATAAATGTAGACGAAATATTGGATAAGGAGCGGAGGTAGAGCGAAGGTAGAGCGAAGGCAGAGCGAAGGCTGGGCGGAGGCTGGGCGGCTCCAAAGGTGCCGTGGTGCGGCTTGGGTGGGGCGGCACTGCAAAGTTTTTTTTGGCAGGGTAGTAATAAAAACCCTTGTTTCGAGTTATTAGGTATTTGCGAGGCCTCCGCCGGGCCAGAGGAGTCCCCCCGGCGGGCAGCCCGATGCCAGTATTGCGGACTCCACCCAAACGCATACAAAACAAAATGAAGAACACAGTTATTTGTGCCGTGGCAGCGGGAGTCCTGCTCCTTGCAGGGAGTTGCCAGGAGAAGGAGGGGACCTTCGTTCCCGTCCGCGAGATAGAGAAGGTTTACCGTTCCACCTCCACGGTGAATGAGAGTTATAACGACGCCACGGGCCAGTGGGACACGGTGGACTATTCGTCGACCCCCAAAACGCTTGTCGAGTCCTGGGAGTGGGACGAGGACTTGCTTGAGAAAATTGTGCTGCACGGCAACGAGCAGGCTGCCGGAAGTGAGAAAACGGTCTTTTTCACCTATAACCAGGACCGTATCAGTGTGGTGGAGACCACCAACGAGCGCATAGAGTTTACCTATTCGGGCAGCAAGCTGAACAAGGTGGACCTCTACGACAAGTCCGTCAGCACCGGTACCGCGTATATGACCTTCTCGTTCCGCTATGATGGTGGCAAGATTTCGACCATCGAGGTGATTACCTCCGAAGCCGGGAAGAAGGGTGCCGTCCGCCCGCTGCAAAGCCGCCTGATGGCCATGATGCAGCAAACGCTGGCGGTGCCGCAGCGTGCTGTGGAGCAGGTCGCCGCGCGGGCAGACCAGCGCAAGGCTTCCGTTTCGCAGGTCCTGAAGCTGAAATGGATTGGCAACAATGTGAGCTCGGTGGAGACTGAGGATGACTACAGTCGCACCAAAGTGGAGTATACCTACGACAACCAGATCAACCCGCTGCGCCATTTTGTCTTTACCATTTGCGGCATTTATGGGGGCGAGGACATCGTGTTTGCCAACCAGAATAATATTGTCAAGGCAGTGACCACCTACACACTGCTCGACCCCGAGGAGCCGTTGGAGGAGCGGAGCGAGGAGCAGTATGTGTATACCTACAGCGGCGACTGGCCCATGGAGAAACAGCAGGTGAAAGTTTACGGGTCGGAGGACGAGGGGTCGCGCATCACGATGCGCACCACCCTCTATTACGAGTATAAGTGATGCGCAGCCGGCTCGCACTGTGGGGACCGGGACGGGGGACTTGCCGACGGAGCGGAGGGGGTCACAAAAAGTGTGTGGCGGTTGAGCGGAAAGCAAAATAATTCGTATCTTTGCAAATTCAAATAAAATATAGATATATGCAACAATTGTTGATTTACAATACTCTTTCGCATCAGAAAGAACTTTTCAAACCGGTCACCCCCGACCATGTGGGCATGTATGTCTGCGGCCCGACGGTGTATGGCGACGGTCATTTGGGCCATGCCCGGCCGGCCATCACGTTCGATGTGCTGTATCGCTATTTGATGCATCTGGGCTACAAGGTGCGCTATGTGCGCAATATCACGGATGTGGGTCACTTGGAGCACGACGCCGATGAGGGCGAGGACAAGATTGCCAAGAAGGCACGGCTGGAGCAGCTGGAGCCGATGGAGGTGGCCCAGTATTACACCAACCGCTACCATGCGGCCATGGACGCGCTGAATGTGCTGCGTCCCAGCATCGAGCCGCTGGCCTCGGGCCATGTGATGGAGCAGATAGAGCTGGTGCAGCGTATTCTCGACGCGGGATATGCCTATGTGAGCAACGGCAGTGTCTATTTCGACGTGCGCAAGTATAACGAGGACTTTAAGAGCTACGGCCGGCTGAGCGGCCGTGTGATCGAGGAGATGCTTTCCACCACGCGCGAGCTGGACGGACAAGAAGAGAAGCGTTTCAGCGGCGACTTTGCGCTCTGGAAGAAAGCGCAGCCCGAGCATATCATGCGCTGGAACTCGCCTTGGAGTGTGGGATTCCCCGGTTGGCACACGGAGTGCACGGCCATGGGCACCAAGTATCTGGGCGAGACGTTCGACATTCACGGCGGAGGCATGGACTTGATGTTCCCCCACCACGAAAGCGAGATAGCGCAGCAGACCAGCGTGTGCGGCCACGGCCCGTGCCGCTACTGGATGCACAACAACATGATTACCATCAACGGGCAGAAGATGGGCAAGTCGCTGGGTAATTTCATCACGCTCGACGAGTTCTTTACGGGCAAGCATGAGCTGCTGACCCAGGCCTACGCCCCCATGACGATACGGTTCTTCATTCTCCAGGCTCATTACCGCAGCACGGTGGATTTCAGCAACGAGGCGCTGGTGGCAGCTGAGAAGGGCTACGCCCGCCTGATGCAGGCTTATAAGACTTTGGGCCGTCTGCAGCCGTCGAAGAGCAGCAGTGTGGATGTGAGCGGCTACAGGCAGCTGTGCTACGATGCCATGAATGACGATTTGAATACCCCCATCGTCATCAGCCATCTGTTTGACATGGCCAAAGTCATCAACACCGTGAACGACCGCAAGGCCACTCTCACCCAAGCCGATATCGACGAGCTGAAGGGTGTGATGGACACTTTTGTGTTTGAGGTGATGGGTTTGCGCGACGAGTCGGCCACCGACAATACTGCTTTGGTGGACGGCTTGATGAAGATGATACTTGACGCCCGCGCCACGGCCAAGGCCAATAAGGACTGGGCCACGAGCGACCGCATCCGCGACGAGCTCTCGTCGCTGGGTGTGACGGTGAAGGACGGCAAAGAGGGCGCCACCTACGAGTTGAACTAACAGTTGAGTGTCGAGGCGGCGGGCAGGGACATGGCCCCATGGATTCTGCCCGCTGCTGCTTATTGCTATGGAAGAGATGGAAAAGAGCTACACCTACCGTTATCCGCGGCCGATGTTGACGGCGGACTGTGTGGTGTTCGGTTCCCGCGGCGACGGTGCCTACACTTTGTTGCTGGTGAAGCGCGGCGGCGAGCCGTACAAAGGCATGTGGGCTTTGCCCGGAGGGTTTATGGAGATGGACGAGACGCTGGAGCAGTGTGCGCGCCGCGAGCTTGGCGAGGAGACGGGATGTGTGCTGGAAGGCCCGATGGAGGAGTTGGGCAGTTACAGCCGCGTGGACCGCGACCCGAGGGGCAGGACGGTGACCGTGGCTTTTATGGCCGAGACGGCGGAGACTCCCGTGGAGGGAGGCGACGACGCCCGTGAGGCCCGCTGGTTCCGGATTGAGGAGTTGCCTCCTCTGGCTTTCGACCATGAGGAGATTGTGCAGGACGCGCTGCGCCGCCGTGCGGCCTCGCAGCATGGGGAGGCAATAAATGAAGGTAAAGGCCGTTATGGAGAATTGATATGACAGAGAAGAAGAAATATACCTTTTCGCTTGGAGTGGTGTTGCTGGCTGCGGCATTGGGATTGTTGTCGGGAGTGCTTCTGGCTCCGCGTGGAGATGGCCGCAGGGCTGAAGGCCTGTACGGCACGGTGGGCGACGGACGTCTGGATGCCCTCATGCAGATAATAGATTATTATTATGTCGATAAGGTGGACAGGGATTCTCTCTCCACAATAGCGGCGCAGTCGTTGCTGTCGTCGCTCGACCCCCACAGCACGTTCCTGGTGCCCGAGGCCATGGACAAAGAGACCGAGATGATGCAAGGCCGTTTTGAAGGTATCGGGGTGACGCTGGCAAGCTTGAACGACACGATTTTCGCTTCGACTGTGAAGCCCGACAGCCCCGGGGCCAAGGCTGGCATGCGCCCGGGTGACATTATTTTGATGGTGGACACGGTGAAGGTGTCGGGAGTGAAGATGGAGGGTGGCACGGCGAGTGTTGTGGACTTGATAAGGGGTCCGCGATACAGCACTGTGACCCTCACCCTGGCCCGCAAGGAGTCCAAAACACCCGTGAAAGTGAAGATTAAGCGTGATGTGATACACCACGCCTCTGTGCCCGCCGCGGTGATGATAAACCGCACGACGGGATATATCCGCGTGTCGCGGTTTGCTGAGACCACGGCGTCGGAGTTCCACAACGCCCTCCTGCAGCTCAACGCCGAGGGGATGAAGCACCTGGTGCTTGATTTGCGGGGCAATGGGGGAGGCTCGTTGGGGTCGGCAGTCAGCATGGCCGACGAGTTGCTGCCTAAGGGCGACCTGATAGTTTACACACAAGGAGCCAACAGCCGCCGCTATAACTCGTATGCCACATCGGGCGGCCTGTATGAGACCGGGAAGCTGACGGTGTTGATTAATGAGTTTTCGGCCAGCGCCAGCGAGGTGGTGTCGGGTGCCATACAGGACAACGACCGGGGCAGGATAGCCGGTCGGTGCAGCTTCGGCAAGGGGTTGGTGCAACGGCAGTTCACCCTCCCTTCGGGCGATGGGGTGCTCCTGACCACCGCAAGGTATTACTCGCCCTCGGGCAGGTGCATACAACGGCCCTACGACAAGGGGAGCGACGCCTACTACATGGATTATTTAGACCGGATTTTCTCCAACTATACATCGCCCGACTCGCTTTTCAACGCCACGGCGGACACCTCGCAATGGTTCCTCACCAAGAAAGGCCGCAAGGTGTATGGCGGCGGTGGCATCCAGCCCGATCTTATGTTGCCCTATGTGCTCGACACCAATTGGGCTTTCTACAACAAGCTGGTGGACAAACGCGTGCTGGATGAGGTGGTGTATCACCAGTTGCACGACAATTATGTGGAGCTGATTAAACAGTACCCCACCGCCAACAGTTTTGTGGCAAACTATCAGGTGGATGCTGCCACATGGAACACCATCCTCGCCAACGCCAAGGCAAAGGGTATTGTACCCACCGAGGGCAATCTGAAGCACTGCGCCGCACATATCCGCAATCACTATAAGGCGTTGATGGCAGAGGCCATGTTTGACGAGAACGCCTACTTCCGCGTCTCGTTGCAGACGGATAACGAATTGCAGAAAGTAATAAAATAAAAACCTATTAACATTATGAAACGCATAATCCTTCTCATCGCCCTCATGGCGGCAGCCATGACCGGGACACAAGCCCAGACCTCCACCCTCAGCGGGTCGCTCAAAGGGGTGCCCGCCGGGTCGCGCATCGTGGTTGGGCAGATAGTCAAAGACCGCATCCAGCCCGTAGACACCTTGCGGTTAGACAAAAAAGGTGAGTTCAAAATCAAGCTGAAACACAGCGAGCCCGCCTATTATGTGCTCCAAACCACCGAGCAGGGCAGCGGCCTATGCCACATACTTCTTGAGCCGAAAGACAAAGTCAAAATAAACCTCGTATACTTTGTCGACCGCCATGCCTTCACCATCCAGTCGTGCAAAGGGTCGCGCAATGTCGAGCTCTACCGCCAGTTCAACGACCTCTTGTTGGCAGCTATGACCCCGGAACAACAGGCTCAGCTGCCGGACAGGGCCTCCCGCCTGCTCGCCATGAACTCCGACATCCTGATGAGCGCCTTTCTGGTCACCTTCTTTGACAGGAATTTCGACAACTATGTGTCGCTCTATTCCAAAATCCGCAATGATCTGAAGCCCCGCTATCCGCAAGACCCCTATGTCAAGCATATCGACAAACGGCTGGAAGGGGTAGTCTATCCCGGCATGCAGGCCCCCGAAATAGCCATGAAAGACCCCGAAGGGAATGAGCGCCGCCTGTCAGCCCTGAAGGGCAATGTCGTGCTCATAGACTTCTGGGCTTCCTGGTGCGGACCCTGCCGCCGCGAAAACCCCAACGTCGTTAAACTTTATGAGAAGTATCACGACCAGGGATTTGAAATCTTCAGCGTCTCGCTCGATAAGGCCAAGGACGCCTGGCTCCGCGCCATCAACGACGACCACCTCAGCTGGCCCAACCACGTCAGCGACCTCAACGGATGGACCTCATCGGGTGGAAAGACCTACGGCATCTCCTCCGTGCCCAGCACCGTCCTGGTGGACCGCTACGGCAAAGTCGTAGCCCGCAACCTGCGCGGCGCCGAGTTGGAAAACAAACTCCAAGAACTTCTCGAACAGGAATGGATCGCCCCCGAGGAGGGTGAAGCACCTGTTGAAGAACCCGCACACGAATAACAAAGACAACACCTGCAACTGCCCCAAAAGGGCATAAACACACACGGCCCAATGGCAACCCCTTGGGCAAAGGCGACCGGAAAGAACGTGTGGCCACCCTGCCCCGCCGCCCAACCACGCCACAACAGAAAACACACTAAACTATGATAACATCCACAATGATAGAAATGGCCTTGAGCCATGTCAACGACCCCGACTTGGGTCGCAGCCTGATTGAGCTGGGAATGATAGAGAACATTGCCATCGACGGCAACAAGGTCTCCTTCGACCTCGTGCTCACTACCCCCGCCTGCCCCATGAAGCAGCGCATGACCGACGACTGCGTCAACGCCATCCATGAATATGTCGATGCCGACGCCGAGGTGACCGTCAACCTCACCTCGCGCGCCCAAGAGCAGCCCGACCCGCACGACTTGGTGCCAGGAGTGAAGAACGTCATCGCCGTAGCCTCCGGCAAAGGCGGCGTCGGCAAGAGCACAGTGGCCGTCAATCTGGCCATCTCCCTGGCCAAAACCGGAGCCTCCGTCGGCCTCATCGATGCCGATATCTACGGCCCCTCCATCCCCATCATGTTCAACCTCGGACAAGAAGATGTGATAGGGGAGGAGCACGACGGCAAAACATATATGCTGCCCATAGAGCGCTACGGAGTCAAACTGATGTCCATCGGGTTCCTCGTTGACCCCGACCGCGCCCTCGCTTGGCGTGGCCCCATGGCCTCCGGAGCCCTGAAACAGCTTGCAACCGACACCTGGTGGGGTGAGATAGACTACCTCGTAGTCGACATGCCTCCGGGAACCGGCGATGTGCAGCTCACCCTTGCGCAGACCCTGCCCGTCACCGGAGCCATCATCGTCAGCACCCCCCAGCAGGTCGCCCTCGCCGATGTGGTGCGCGGCGTAGAGCTTTTCCGCAACCCCGGGCTCAACATCCCCGTGCTGGGATTTGTAGAGAACATGGCTTACTTCACCCCCGCCGAGCTGCCCGACCACAAATACTACATCTTCGGCAAGGAGGGCTGCAAACGCCTGGCCCAACAAATGAACGTACCCCTGCTGGGTGAGATCCCCCTCGTGCAAAGCATAGCCGAGAGTGGCGACAGCGGCAAACCCGTCTCGCTGTGGTCGGAGACCGAAACACCCGAAAGCACAGCCTTCATGCAGCTGGCCGAGAACACCATCAGGGAGATATGCAAGTTGCAAAAATAACAACAGGCAACAGCCTTGCAACCCCAATGCCACAACACAACAGTCCATCAACAATAAACATAAAGAATATGACCGACCAAGAAAGAATCGCAGTCGAGGGCCGCGTAAAGAACGCCCTCCAACAGATACGCCCCTACCTCCAGCAGGACGGAGGCGATGTGGAATATGTCGACATCACCAACCAGGGAGTAGTCATGGTGCGCCTCACGGGCCACTGCGGCTCCTGCCCCCATGCCCTCCAAACCCTCAAACAAGGCATCGAGACGGCCATCAAGCGCGTCATACCCGAAGTCAAGTCAGTGGAACGTGTCTAACCAGTTGCCCGCTATGATTTACACCAAAACAGGCGACGGAGGGACCACCTCCTTAGTCGGAGGCACGCGGGTGCTCAAATGCCACCCCCGTGTTGAGGCCTATGGAACGGTCGACGAACTCAACTCCCATGTTGGATTGCTGGCCGAACTCGTCAAACCCCTCAACACCCCACACTATGCCCACCTCAAACAGGTGCAACGCAACCTTTTCATCATCCAGACCCTCTTAGCCACGGAGGAAGATTCCGCCTACAAGCCGTCTCCGTTGCCCGACGATGCCGTGGCCGGTCTGGAACATCTGATCGACAGCGTACAGGCCGAAGTGCCGCCACTGCGCAGGTTTGTCATACCTGGCGGCACTGTGGCCTCGGCCCAGTGCCACGTGGCACGCACAGTCTGCCGCCGTGCCGAGCGCAGTATAGTGGCTCTCAACCAGCAACAGCCGGTCGACAGCGCTGTGGCCTGCTATGTCAACCGCTTGTCTGACTACCTCTTCGTCCTTGCTCGCCACCTGGTGTTGCAGCAAGGAGCCGACGAGTCCTTTTTCGAATAAATCCAGCTTGTCGCACATGCAAAACACACCAATTTGCCTGTGAACAATAAAAAAAATACTAATTAAACCCAAAATAGTTTGCGAGAAAAGAAAAAAAATGTACTTTTGCAAAATAATTTGATGCAAATCGAACTCTAAACAATTCGTCAACATCAACAAGTTCAAATTGTTATTATTAGGAAGGTAAAGAGATTAAAAGTTAGAAATTATGTATTGGACACTTGAATTGGCAACAAAATTAGAGGACGCCCCGTGGCCTGCCACAAAAGACGAGCTGATAGATTATGCTCAGCGCACAGGAGCCCCGATGGAAGTTATAGAGAACCTTATGGAAATTGAAGACGAAGGCGACCCTTACGACAGCATCGAAGACCTCTGGCCTGATTACCCCACAAAAGATGACTTCTTTTTTCAGGAAGACGAATATTAATAACATACTATGAGAATATCTTTTATTGGCTCGGGCAATGTGGCAACACATCTTGCCCTTGCCATGTACAGTCGTGGACATGTGATAGAGCAGGTGTGGTCGCGCAGCATCGACCACGCCAACCTCTTGGCGGCACGTGTCGAAGCCAAACCCATCAACAAGCTATCCAAACTCACCGACAACGCCAACGTATATATTATTGCTGTATCTGACGACGCCTTGGCCGATGTGGCCAGCAATATCCAAGTCAAGGACGCCCTTGTGCTGCACACTTCCGGTGCCACATCCCTCGATGTGCTCAAGTCCTGCAGCTCGCGTTACGGTGTGTTGTGGTCGCCGCAAACCTTTGTGCGTGATGTGGCTCTCGAATATGGCCAGTTGCCCTTCTGCATTGAGGGCAACACTGCCGCCACCGAGGATGACATCGCCGAATTCATCGGCATGATATCGCCCCATATCTATCGCACCAATCTCAAGCAGCGGCTCTATCTCCATCTTTCCGCCGTCTTTGTCAACAACTTCACCAACGCCCTCTACGCCATTGGGCAACAGATATGCCGTGACCACAAGGTGCCGTTCGAAATCCTGCATCCTCTTGTCCTCACCACTGCTAAAAAACTGCAATGGGGTGATGTGCGCTATCAGCTCACGGGTCCTGCCGTCCGCAAAGACCAGAAAACCATCGACGCCCATCGTCAGCTGTTGGCCAAGGATCCCGAAACCCTTGCCCTCTACGACAGTCTCACCGCCCTGATCCAGAAACTGAAGAATGGTTGACACCCATTGTCACCTCTATGACGAGGCTTTCGACGCCGACCGCCAGCAGGCCATCCAGCGTGCGGTAGAGGCTGGTGTCAGCCTCATGCTACTGCCGGGCATTGATAGCTCCAGCCACGACAGGCAGGAGGCTCTGGCTCGGCAGTACCCTTCTCTGTTCCGCCAGATGATGGGGCTGCACCCCACATCCGTCACCGAAAGCTACCAGTCCGAGTTGGGTCTCATCCAGCAAAAACTTTTCTCCCCCGATGCCCATTATGTTGGGGTGGGGGAGATTGGGCTTGACCTTTATTGGGACAAGACCTTTTACGAACAGCAGTGCGAGGTGCTGAAAACCCAGATGCGCTGGGCACGGCAGCTGGATTTGCCCGTCTGCCTGCATGTCCGCAAGGCCTATAACGAATTGTTCGGACTTCTGCGCGACCTCAATTTCGGCACCTACAAAGGTGTCATGCACTGCTTCGGGGGCAGCGTGCAGCAGGCCCATAAGGCCGTCGAGATGGGTTTCCACCTCGGTATCGGCGGCGTGGTGACCTTCAAGAATGCCACTATGGCCGAGGTCGTAGCTTCGGTGCCCCTCCAAAGTCTCCTGCTGGAGACCGACGCCCCCTACCTTGCTCCCGTGCCCTATCGCGGCAAACGCAATGAGAGTGCCTACATCCTTGTCATAGCCGAGAAAATTGCTGCCCTGAAAGGTGTCTCCATCGCCGAAGTGGACGAGGTGACATCTGCCTCGGCCACCGTTCTGTTTGGTCTGTAACGGCCGCCGTGCTATAGGCGATAGCCTATCCGGGCTATGAACATCAAGGGGTTTATGAAGTCGCCTTTAAATACCATGCTTCCCTGTTGGAGAGACCTGTCCCCAGCGGCCCGATAATTGAAGTCCTCATAGCCCTCAATCAGTACGGCCCCCATGCCCCACAATCCCAGGTCGGCCAGCCAGTGCCGGCTTTCTGTCAGTCCCACCGCCACCCGCCAGGCGGCCGTCACCTTAGTGCTGTAGTGGTCCACATAAGAGTAGTCATATAGTTGCAAGTTGCCAACCTCGATAGGTTGGGCGCCGCCCAGCATATCTGCACTGCGGTTGGTAATGATGTTGAAGCCCAACCCGGCCTGTGCCGTAACATAGAAATTGTACTTCGGGTTGATGGGGGTCTCGTAGTGGAGGCCCGCCAGCACGGGGATATGTAGGAAAAGGGGCTGGGTAAGTTTCACAGTGGCAAAATTGCTGCGCAGATTGGCCAGAGTAGTGATGCGGTTGACCCTGATTTCGGAGTTCACCCCATTGATGACCAAGTCGGTGCTGAGGGCTATGCTCATCCGGCTGCTGTCGCGGGTGGGAATGTGGTAAGCCACTCCCAGGTTGCCTCCCATTCCGGCGCCGGCCAGGCTGCCGCCTGTCGTCAGTGCCCACTTGTTGCTGGCAAGGTCGGCTTTGGCATAATCGCCCAGCGGCAATGTCCATCCAGCATAAAAGTTCCACCTGTCATGTTGCGCTGCGGATGTGAAGGCCATGGCCGCGAAAAGGATAGTTGCAATTGCTTTCTTCATAAGATGAATGCTGATTTTATCTTTGCCGCGATAAACGCAAAAAAGGGGGGATTATTACATGACGGTACATTTTTTTTCGGTCAAAGGCACAATAAAACTGCATGAATGAAAAAAAATATGTAAATTTGCAGTTCGAATGTAGTATCAAAATTGTAAAATAAAACTTTAATAATACTATGGGTATCAGTATTTTTGCGCTCATTATTGGAGCCATCTTCGTCAACAATGTTGTGTTGGCACAGTTCCTTGGCATCTGTCCTTTCCTTGGCGTGTCCAAAGATGTCAAAAGTTCTATCGGCATGGGTGGCGCCGTGCTCTTTGTCATGTTGCTTGCCACACTTGTCACCTACCTTATTTATTATTACGTCCTCGTTCCCCTCAACCTGGGCTACCTCCAAACCATTGCTTACATCCTCGTCATCGCTGGCTTGGTGCAGATGGTAGAGATTGTACTCAAAAAGATTGCCCCCGCCTTGTACCAGACGCTGGGTGTCTTCCTCCCCCTCATCACCACCAACTGCGCTGTGCTGGGTGTCGCCATCCTCGTAGTCCAGAAAAACATGAACCTGCTTGAGAGCATGGTTTATGCCGCCAGCATTGCCGTCGGCTTCACCCTGGCACTGGTCATCTTCGCCGGCATCCGCGAGCAGATGGAGCTCACCGGTGTGCCTAAAGGCATGAAAGGTGTCCCCGTGGCTCTGGTCACCGCCGGCATCCTTGCCATGGCCTTCATGGGCTTCAATGGCCTTGTTCCCCTGCCCTAAAACTGCTCAAAATGCCCTTCATTTTCTGTTTTTCGACTTTAAAAAAGTCTGAATTTCAAGAAAAAAGCGTTCAGAACACCGCCAAAATCCGAATTTTAACATTTTGAATTTTAACATTTTGGGCGAGAGTTAAGATTTTTTGACATTTTTTTTCTTTCTACTCTTGGAAAATGTAGTACTTTTGCATCCGATTTGAGACACGAAATATTGCTCTCAATCAAACGCAAAGAAAACAATTTTAAACACAATAGTAAAGATAACTTTAAAAAATTCAAAGAGATGAAAAAAGTAATGTTCCTTATGGCTGTCGCCGGCATGTTTGCCTTTGCAGCTTGCAACAACACCCCCGCTGAGTCCGAAACTATCGACACCGCTGCTGTTGTTGAAGAAATGGTTGAAGAGCCCATCGTTGACAGCGCCGTCGAGACCATGGCTGAAGAGGCTGTTGCCGAGGCTGCTACCGAGGTTGCCGAATAATCATTCGACATTACCAAAGAATGTGGGAGACCACCTGCAAAGGCGGTCTCCTTTCTTTTTGCCCCCCACTCTCCGTCGGTGGCTCTTTTTTTTGTTGTCATTCCGGCTTTTTTTCGTATCTTTGCATTTTGTGGACAGTGTCCACACAGTTTTTTTTAATACATCATCTATTACCATAAATATATGACTGAGAACAACAAGCGCGATATCGTGTGCAGCGGCATCCGCCCAACGGGCAACCTCCATCTGGGCAATTATTTCGGCGCGTTGCGCAATTTCGTCAAGCTCCAGGAGCAATACGACTGCTACTTTTTCGTGGCCGACTACCACTCCCTCACCACCCATCCCACCCCCGACAACCTCTATCTCAATGCCCGCCAAATCCTCATCCAGTACCTCGCCGCCGGGCTCGACCCCGAACGCTCCACCATCTATTTCCAGAGCGACCTCCCCCAGACCGCCGAACTCTATCTCTTCTTCAACATGAACGCCTACCTCGGCGAGCTCGAGCGCGTCACCTCTTTCAAAGACAAGGTGCGTCAGAACCCCAACAACGTCAATGCCGGCCTGCTCACCTATCCCACTCTCATGGCTGCTGACATCCTCATCCACAAGGCCACGCGTGTCCCCGTGGGCAAGGACCAAGAACAGCACCTGGAGATGACCCGCACCTACGCCCAGCGTTTCAACAGCATGTATGGCAGCGAGGTCTTCCCCCTGCCCCAGGCCGTAGGCTCCGAGGGCGGCCTGGTCAAAATCCCTGCCCTCAACGGCAGCGGCAAGATGGGCAAGAGCGAAGGCGAAGCCAGCACCATATTCCTTACCGATGAACCCTCCGTCATCCGCAAGAAGATTATGAAAGCCAAGAGCGACAGCGGCCCCACCGAGATGAACCAGCGCAAACCCGAGGAGATTGAGAACCTCTTCAGCCTTCTCCGCGCCGTCTCCAAGCCGGAGACCGTTGAATATTTCGAGGACCTCTACAACCGCTGCCAAATCCGCTACGGCGACCTCAAAAAGCAGCTGGCCGAAGACATGGTGGCCTTTGTCGAACCCCTCCGTCAGCGCATTCTCGAAGTGGGCGCCGACGAGCAGGGCCTCCGCCGCATCATCGACCGTGGCAAGGAAAAAGCCCGCGCCAGTGCCGACCGCACCCTCCACGAGGTTCGCCACGTCATCGGCTATCGCGACTAACCCCTTTTAATCTATATAGTCTATCACCCCTAAAACCTACAACCCATGAGCAATCGCTACTGCATCATCATGGCCGGCGGCATAGGCAGCCGCTTCTGGCCCCTCAGCAAGAACAATTATCCCAAACAGTTCCTCGACATCCTGGGAACTGGCAAAAGCTTCATCCGCAGCACCTTCGAGCGTTTCCTCCCCGTGGTGCCGGCCGAGAACTTCCTCGTGGTAACCAACGCCGCCTACAAAGAGCTGGTACTCCAGCACCTCCCCGAGCTCAGCCCCGACCAAGTGCTCTGCGAGCCCATGCGCCGCAACACCGCTCCCTGCATCGCCTACGCCAACTACCGCATCCTCTCCCGCTGCCCCGAAGCCAGCATCGTCGTCACCCCTGCCGACCACCTCGTCACCAACGAGGTCGAATTCCAGCGCATCATCCGTCTGGGCATGGACTTTGTCGAAAACCCCGCCCACACCGACGCCCTCCTCACCATCGGCATCAAGCCCTCGCGTCCCGAAACCGGCTACGGCTACATCGAGTGGAACCCCGACCACGCGGCCGACTCCGCACAGGAGGTGAAACCCGTGGTCAACTTCAAAGAGAAACCCAATCTGGCCACCGCCCAGCAATACCTCGCCTCGGGCCGCTACCTCTGGAATGCCGGCATCTTCGTCTGGTCGCTGCAAGGAATCTGTCGTGCCTACCACGACTATCTCCCCGCCATGGAGCAGCTCTTCGACCAGGGCCGCGCCCTCTTCGGCACCCCGCAGGAGCAAGCCTTCATCGACGGCATGTTTGCTCAGTGCGAAAACATCAGCATCGACTACGGCGTCATGGAGCGCTCCCCCAACCGCTACACCATCCCCGCCGACTTTGGCTGGAGCGACATCGGCACCTGGGGCTCCCTCTACGAGCACGCCGCCCACGACTCCGCCCAAAACGCCGTCAGTGGCCATGCCGTCTTGGAGCAGACCACCCGCAGCGTCGTCAACATCGAACCCGGCTACGAAGCCATCGTCCAAGGAATGGACCACTGCCTTGTGGCCCTGCGCGACCACAGCCTCCTTGTCTGCCGTCTCGACGACGAGCAGGACATCAAGCACTGGGTAGAACGCCTGTAGGTGTCGCTGCCGCGCCTTCGACCCCTCAAAGCAGATTTTTTTCCACCCCGGTGTAAGAAAATCTGCTTTTCTGCGTCTATATAAGCAATCAAACACTCAACACCATGAATTCAAAAACCCTCATCCCCCTCGTTGCCGTGCTGCTGCTTGCGGCCTGCGACCCCGGCTACAGCGTTGAATTTGCCATCGACAACCGCACCGACCACGCCGTCACCATCCAGTCGCTCCAGCCCTACGACACCATCCAGCACCACTACGCTGCCATACACCCCCTCACAGCCCCGGCGCACACCGACTCCGTGGTGTGGGTATCGGGGGGCCTTGGTAGTGCCTCGCTCGACGGCCTCGCCTACCAGCTGCGTGGTAGATCCTATGGCGACAGCGTGCAGCTCCGCTTCGACGACGGCCGCACCCTCAACTTCTACCCCGACAGTACAGACCACGACGCCCTCTACCGCTTCGACAGTGCCAACACCCCCACCTCCCTCTACCGCTATGAAGAACGGGCAAATACCGAGCCGCCCTTCAAAGGCAACATTGAGTATGGCAAGCTCACCCTCATCGTCACCGACAGCCTGTATAACATGAGCAGCCCGCGTCCATGACCGACGACGAGTTCATAGCCCAGCTCTCACAACACGAGCGCCTCCTGCACAGCATCAGCGTCACCTTCGCCCGCGGCGACGCCGAAGTGGAGAAAGACATCTACCAGGAGATACTCTACAACCTGTGGCGCACCCGCGACCGCTACAACGGGCAGTGCTCACCCAAAAACTGGCTCTACCGTGTGGGGTTGAACACCGCCATCTCGCTTTGGCGGCAGGAGAAGAAACGGGTGCAAACCACCCCGATAACGCCCCTCATGGAAGACACCGTCGCCGACGAACCCTCCAACCCTATGTATGGTGAACTCTACCGGCTTATCGACCTCCTGCCCAAAGACGACCAGGCGTTGGTGTTCCTCTACATCGACGGTGCCACCGAGGAGGAGATGGCCTCCGTTCTCGGCATATCGAAAAGCAATGTGGGTGTCCGCATCCACCGCGTGAAACAAAAACTATCCAAACTAAAATTCTAAGCGTTATGGAAGATATACTGGACCAACTGCGCGACAGCCGCCTCAACCGACCCCCGCAGCGGCAGCGCGAAATCAATATCAACGACCTCTCCGCCCACAACAAGGCCCACGCGGCCTACGACCACCTGCGCTGGAGGCTCAACTGGGGCTTGCCCGGCTGCATAGTGCTCATGCTTGTTGTCGCGGCATTGGCTCCCTATTATGTCCACTCGCTGCCCTACTTCGTCTGCTACGCCGTAGTGCAGCTAATCACTATCGTGCGGGTGATGATAGCTGTGCAGATGTACATCGCCATCCGTCACCTCGACCCCACACGTCCCGTGGCCGAAGTCAACGCCTATGCCGACCGCATGACCCTCCTGCAACGTTTCAATCACCACTATACCCTCTACATCAAGCTGCCCCTCACCGTCTGTCTCGGTCCCCTCTTCGGTCCCCCGATGGGCTTTGACTTCTTCAGCTACAAGTGGGTCCTCTACCTGTGGATTGTACTCTGCGTCGTGCTGCTCTCGCTCAATGCCTGGGGCATTGTCCGCTCCTTCCGTAAATTAGATGCTGCCATCGAAAACATCAAAAACAACAACTAAAAACATGCAGATATGAAAACGACTAGGTTATTCATCCTTTGTGCAGCCGTTGCAACCTTGATGACAGGTTGTGGTGTATACAACCCAATGACGGTACACATACCCCTCATCCACGAGCGTGGCGAGGTGCAGGTAGAGGGTGCCTTACTGCCAACGACCAGATGGCCTGTCCCCCTCGACATGCGTGCCTCGGTGGCGTGGGGCATCACAAACGATCTGGCTGTGCAGGCCGCTATCGACCCCTTCCGCTCTTATTCGCAGGCCATGGCCGGTTTATACTTCCCGCAGGAGAACAACTTTGTGTGGGAAATCTATGTCGGCGTGGGCACGGGCAAGGGCCGTCAGTCTAATATTGGGGGCAGGGAGCCTTTGACAATCCCCAGCGGAACGTTCCGGTCGGTCTTTGTGCAAGGCGATGCCGGGTGGCTCGAAATGACCCGCAAGGGCCATCTCGACCTCGCTTTCAGCCTCAAGACGGGAGTACTGAAGGGCGAGATAAAGGTGGGCAAGGGTGTTCCTTATGAAGTGAACGGTGAATGGATAACAGATTATGCCACTACACTTGCCGACAACATTCTACTGGAACCCACAGTTGAGCTGCGCTTCGGCTGGGAACGCCTCAAGTTCAACGTCAAGGCGGGACTCTGTTATCTGGTGCCGTGGCGGCCCGAAGGCTATCATATCAGTCAGGGACTCCTCAGTCTTGGCGCTGGCATGAGCTACCGCTTCTGATTCCCTGCACCCGTTTTTTTTCACGGCTTTGTAATACTTGTTTCCCACTTGTTTTACACTTTTAAAATGTAAAACAAGTGGGAAACAAGAGGCGAAAGGGTTGGCAGTTATTTCACTTGCAGCACATCGCCGTGGTCGTTGACAATGGCGCGGTAGAACCAGTCGGGGTAGGGGGGCTGCTGCGGGAAACGCACCACGCCCGTGGGAGTGGTTTCTATCCGGCCGTCCTTTACGTGCTTGATGTTGCCGTCGATATAGCGCATAAGGAGCAGATGGTCCAGTTCGGTCCAAGCGTGCATCATGATGCCGGCCAGCTGGTGGCTGAGGACGGTGAGCTGCTGGGGAGTGGCGGTGGAGTCGAGACGGGAGACGCGGTCGGCAAACATCTTTTCAAGGTTGTTCTGGCAGGTGCGCACGTCCACTATCATGGAGTCGTAGCGGAGGTAGCAGAAGTTGCTTACGCGGTTGAAGAGCCAGAAGGCGGCCGTGGGCGAGTACTGGCTCATGGAGCCGTTGCCCTCGCGGAAGCAGAGGGGGATGCTGTCGATGCAACAGAACATAGGGCAGTAGCAGGTGCTGTAGGTGTCGTCGACACCGAACCAGAGGATGCCGCCCACGGGGTTGGGCAGCCAGTTGCGACATTGTGCCACGAAGCTGAAGCCGGTCTGCTGGGTGCTGATGGCGCGCTCGTGGATGTAGCGCTTGCCGTCCACCTCAAACTCCATGGGGCGCCAGCGGTAGGGGCAGTGGAAGGGGCCTGCGCCCACGTCTTGGGTCATGTCCATGGGTGTGCCTTCGAAGTGGTCGCGCATCAGCTCCATCACATCGTGGGTGGAGAGGGTGGTGTTCGGTTTCACCCACAGGGGGAGGCGTTCGGCGCGGGGGTTGCCCATGGCGTAGGCCTCGTAGCGCTGCATGCCGAGGGCAATGCGGTTGAAGATGGCGTAGACCCTTGCTTCGCAGGCGCGGAGGCCGGAGAAGGTGAGGGGGTTGTAGGTGTCGGCGAAGGAGAATTGGGCGTCGGTGTGTTTGGGTTGGCCGGTGTAGGCGGCAATGCCGTTTTTCTGGGCAAAGGAGATGACGTCGTGGCTGTAGACGCATTCCACTTCGGGCTGGTTGATGTATTCCATGTGTTTGCTGCTGATGGCTGGGTGGGGGCCGCGTTTGCGGAAGCGCGACGGTTCCTGGGGGAAGGTGGTGATGCGGGCTTGGTTGGCATGGGCGCTGACGTAGCCTTCGGGCACACGGCGTGCCACCCACACGGCGCCTTTCTCGGCGCCTTTGCTGGTGATTTCGAAGAGCCAGACCTCGTTGGGGTCGCAGAGCGAGAAGGTTTCGCCCCCGTCGGCATAGCCGTAGGTCTCGACGAGGTCGGCCATGACGCGGATGGCTTCGCGGCAGTTGCGGGCGCGCTGGAGGGCGAGGTAGATGAGGTTGCCGTAGTCGATGCCTTGGGGGTTGCCTTTGCTGAGGGGTTCGATGCCGCCCCAGGTGGTTTCGCCCATGGCAAACTGGTGTTCGTTGATGAAGCCCACGACGCGGTAGGTGAGGGGGGCTTGGGGGATGTCGATTTGGTGGCGGAGGGAGCCGTAGTTGTAGAGGCTGAGCATCTGGCCGGCAGGATGTGCGCCGCCGGGGTGGAAACGCAGCTGGCCGTAGCGGGTGTGGGAGTCGGCGGCGTAGGTAATCATGGTGCTGCCGTCGGCTGTGCAGCCGCGGGTGACGAGGATGTTGGTGCAGGCATGGCCTTGCCATGTGGCGAGGGCCAGCAGCAGCAGGACGAGGAGGGTTTGTTTTGTGTGCATGGTGTCAAAAGATTAATAAACAATGTGTTTGGTGGCGCACGGGGTGGTGTGTCATGGTGCAAAGATACATTTTTTTTCCGAAAAATGAGGGCCGGGGAGGTGCCATGTCGCAAAAAAGTTGTATTTTTGCATCCCGAAAAAAATTGAGATTGATGGAATTGAAAGAATCATTGAAGCAATTGGTCTTCGACAAGACCTCGCTCAAGCAGCAGGTGTTCAAGACCACGAAGGAGGCTTTCGAGCTCTTCCGCCACACGGCGGCGGAGCTGATAGGCCTTTTCCAGCAGCAGGCCCGCAGCGAAGGCAAGGATATTTTCTTTGAGTTTAAGGACCACGGCGATTTTGAGTTTGAGGTGAGGTTCGGAGGCGATGTGCTGGTGTTTTATATGCATAGCAATGTGTTTGAGTTTTCGCGTGACCACCAGGTGATGAAGTCGCCCTATATCCACGAGGATCCTCACCGCTCGTATTGTGGGGTGATAAGGATATACAACTTCCTTGCTGATTCCTTTGTCTATCAGCGCGACCAGGACTTGGGATATATGATTGGGCGTGTGTTCGTTAACCGTGAGAACCACTACTTTATTGAGGGCAAGCGCGAATTGGGCATGTTGTATAATAATTTCAATACTTCGTTGATTTCCAGCGAGTCGGTGCAAAGTATCGTTGAGTCGGCCATCGAGTATACTACAAATTTTGATTTATTAACACCTCCATACGACGAAGTAAAGATGGTCTCGGTGGGTGAAATGCGGAACGATATAGACAAAAAATCGATGGCTACAGGCAAGCGTTTAGGCTTTAGGTTTCAAGCAGATACGGATTAAATTGAGTGGTTGTCCACAAAATAGAGTGAAAAAATATTTTGCCAATCCAAAAAAAGTTAGTATTTTTGCACCCGCTTTTAGACAGCAAAGTGGTCCGTTCGTCTAGTTGGCCTAGGACGTAAGATTTTCATTCTTAAAATCGCGGGTTCGAATCCCGCACGGACTACAAAATAAAAATAGTATAAACAACAATTATGGCACATCACAACTCTGCAAAAAAAAGAATCCGTTCCAACGAAAAAAGAAGAGTCGAGAATCGTTATTACGCCAAGACTATGCGCAACGCCCTGCGTGACTTCCGCGCCCTTGAGGACAAACAGGTAGCCACTGAGAGATTGCCTAAGATGGTCTCCATCATTGATAAGCTGGCCAAGCGTTCGGTTATCCACAAGAACAAGGCTGCTAACCTGAAGTCCAAGCTCCAGAAGAAGGTCAATGCTATGTAATAACTGATCCCCAAAGATACAAAGCCGATGCAGTAAGCGTCGGCTTTTTTGTTGTGGCCCCGGCTGGGCGCAGGAGTGGAGGAGAAGGAGCTATGGCCCGTGAGGGGAGAGGGGATGAGGAGACGGAGGGGGGACTCCAGCCAGTGAAGGGAGAGGGGGTGAGGTAACCTCGGCCCGTGAAGAGAGAAGTGATGAAGAAACGGCAAGGTAACCTCGGCCCGTGAGGAAAGAGGAAAGGAAGGCGCAGAGAGGGAGGTGCCGTGCATCTTCTTGGAGCAAATGGCGATAGCTTTGGGAGAGACACAACGGTAGTCGACAGAACCCCGAAATTTGAAAAAAACAGTCTCTTTTTGGTCGTTTTTGCGGTCGGTTATTGGGTTGGAATGAAAAAAATCTTGTATTGTAATTGTTTATATAATAGTGTGTTGTAAATTATTTTGAGAAAAAATGCATTTTTTTCTTTGCTGAATGGGAAAAAAGTCGTACTTTTGCACCCGCAATTGAGAAAAAGAGAGGTCTTTAAATCATGGTGTAAACGGTCCGGTAGTTCAGTTTGGTTAGAATACATGCCTGTCACGCATGGGGTCGCGAGTTCGAGTCTCGTCCGGACCGCCAAACG
>DEKU01000071.1:67739-112690 GCA_002354035.1 Bacteroidales bacterium UBA2714 | reverse complement strand
GGGGCTGACCGGTTTTGACAGCAAGGAGGGGGATTTGTAAGCATGCAGGCTCACGCATCAGCAGCCTTGAAAACCGATGCAGAAAGATAATTGGCGAAAATAACTACGCTCTTGCTGCCTAACCGAAGTACAGTAGGTACGGCTTAATCCCCGCAACAGTTGCAGGGACAAGACATCTCCCACCGACCCCGCCCGTCGGTCGGTGACCCGGAGGTGCTCGCGAGTACGGGATAGTCGGTGGTTAGCCTCGCGCCCCCGATGAAGTTTTAGAGGCTACGGTCTGCCTTGGGTGTCCGCGTCCGGAGCAGCCCCGACAATCAACCACGGACTAAGCATGTAGAAAGCACATCTGTCACTTGTTTGGACGAGGGTTCGACTCCCTCCAGCTCCACGAGAAATGAGACCTGTAGGGGTCTCTTTTTTTATTGTCCGAACCGCGGCAAGTTGTCGGCAGGCGGGAGGATGCTGTGATGTCTTTACGTTGGTTAGAGGGAAAGCGTCAGCAGGACCACGGCAATTTGGGCGATGATGATAAGCGGGATGCCGTACCGGAATTTCTTATGTTGTGTTTTGTGGTGCCAGACGCGCATGCCCAGCCAGGCTCCGAGGCTGCCGCCGAGGACGGCCATCCAAAGCAGCGTGGCCTCCGATATGCGCCAGCGTGAGCGGATGGCCCTCCTTTTGTCGATGCCATAGAGACAGAACGTCAGCACGTTGACGACGGCCAGATAGATGAATAGTATCTTTGTCAATGGTTTTGGATTTATGTCTTGTCGTTCACTTTATTGTTCTTGTCGGCGCTGGTCATAGCGGCTGTAATATAATCTTGCTGGGCGAAGACTGGTGCGAGGTTTGTCGCTGGTGGTGAGCTGGGTGGTCGTTGATGGGGAATCCCTACGGAGTATATTCAAAGTCAATTGCAGTGTTCTGGGGTCTCACGCCTCCTTTGAACAGGAGTCGGGTGGGGGAATTACAGCTCTTTCACGAAACTCCAGCTGCCCATCTTCTGGCCGTGGCAGTCCAGCTCTTGGTAGTCTGTCACCTCGAAGCCCAGATGGCGGTAGAACGTCAGGTTGCTCTCGCTGTTGGTGAAGAAGCAGAGCCGAGAGCCTCCGGCAGTGCGGACGAAGGGAATGATGCCCTCCATCAGCATCTCCCGGCCAAGGCCTTTGCCCTGATGCGTCGGATCAACGGTGAGCGAGCTGATATACCACGTGGTGCCACCCAGCAAGGAGTGGCAATACTGGCCCGCACGGACGTCCATATCCAGCCATTCCTGGACCAAATCCTGGTGGGGGAGCCGAAGCACCTTCATCCATCCATGCAGCAGGTACTGTAGGTCGGAGGGCTTCCGCCATTCGGGCGGAAAGAGGTCTGCCACGGCAGCAAGCTCGCCGCCCGTGCGTGCTGTGAGGAAACGGGCACGGCGGCGAGTGGTGCGGTACTCGCTGTGGATGGTGGCCCGCATGAAATGCAGGCGCTCCTCCTCGTCGGGGAAAAAGTTGGTGAAATACTCATATTGCGCGAAAGCCCTCACGGCCAGTTCGGCGCATTCGGCGGTTTCGACCCTCCGCATGGGTGTTATTGTCAGGTGTTCTGTTCTCATTTCGGGATGCAAAGATACAACCTTTTCTGGAATTGGCATAAAAACAGCCGTCAAAAAGATGCGGTTCATCCTTCAATATCGTCTTCCCCAACCCATGCAGCTGTGAGGAGGGAGTGGCCCTCCAGACGCACTCCACGTTCTCTCATATTGCTCGGTACCTACAATTGTTATACAAAATGCTAATCCAACGTAGGTAAGGAGCAGGGGATGGGAGAAAGAGGCCGGTGTATGAAAAAACGGTCAAAAGGGTATTTATCTTAACGAAGAGCTGCTCCGCAAGCTGGCGATACCATGAAATTGTTTCAGAGATAACAGGCATGAAATTAGATATATATATCCACCTGCGGAGGAAATGTTGCGATTTATTTCTTGTTAAATAAAAAAAAGTCATATCTTTGCAGTGGTTAATTAAGGGCGCCAAGCAGGCCGATTGGCCCTGCCAGTTGCGCCAGATGTTGAACAAAAAAGCAAACACTCTAATATCAGGTATGACTGACTCTTATCAAACTCACCCAAGGACGCCACTCTCCGTGACGCAAGGAGAGCGTATCTTATGTTGCCGAACTGCACTGCACTTGTTCGGTGACATTGAGATTTAGTTTCTCTGGGATTGTAGAAACATAAGTCAGATACGAACAAATACCAAAGTAATAAAACAAGTTCAAAGCATATTATCCTTTACTGAGAAACTGTCGCGACATGAGAACAAAGATGTTTGAGCAATTGCTGCTGGTGTCCGCCTGTGGGAGTGTCTGCATTCTCCGCAGGTACCTATTCTTCGCGCCCTGGAGGCGACAGCATGACGGTGACTGGGAGTACGGGCCCGGACAGTATGGCCATGACCTATCTCACCTTATCCCTCAACAACTACCAACTTTTAGCAAGCCAGTCCGAAACTTCCCTCTACTTCTGCTCCATCTGGCTGACGAGAAGAACTGTATGAGTGAATTGTGAATGCGTAAAAAAGAGAATAGACATGTCATGACTGTCCACACCGACGAATTAGCGCATTTGAAAAAGTGTCAGTCTTTAGGCTGTATAGAAATAAATGTTTATTAAATACAATATGTTATGAGAAAAAAAGTATGTTTTCTGGCGGCATTGGCGGCATTGGCTATGTCGCCAGCCGTGACTGAGGCGCAGGACAAACCCTGCGACCCTATCAGTTTTATGCCGTGGTGGGAGGATTTCCAGGCTTATCCCCACAACACTACCCCCCCGACGGAGCCGGCATGCTGGCATTTCCAGGGGTCGAACGAGCCGTCGATTGGTTCGTACAACATCAACGGGGGCTACCTTACGTGTGTGCTGGACCTCTATAGCTCGGGTGAGACCTGGGCGGTGTTGCAGAATCCTTTCGACACGACCCTGCCGGTGAGCCATCTGCAGGTGACGTTCAGTGCGGGCAAGTCGCGCAACGATGCCTCTCTCAATTCGGACTTGATTATCGGCATCTGCAAGAACCCGACCAACCCGGTGGGCAACTTCACCCCGCTGGACACGGTGTTGGCTATCCCCTATTGCTCGCCCGACACGATGGCTCGGTTTACGGTGGACTTTTCTGGTTATACCGACACGGGCCGTTACTTCTGTTTCTTGACCAAGCCCCTCCTGTCGTCGGGCGTCAACTTCCTGGCAATCGATAGTCTGGTGTTCAACTTCAACGACCACTGCATGACACCGCTGAATTTCCAGGTGGACTTTGTGTCGGACCGTTCGGCCACATTTGACTGGAGCCAGTATGGTTCCGGCCATGCCGATTTGGAGTATAAGCGTGTGGGAGACACGGCATGGGTCAGTGTGCCTGTGACGGGTCGCAGCGTCACGCTGGGCACTTTTGCCCCCAGCACGCAGTATATGGCACGTGTGCGTCAGGATTGTTCGGTGGCCTCGAACGGCTGGTCCGATTGGTCGGACACGTTGTTGTTCACCACGGATTCGGTGCGTTGCCGTATGCCGCAGGATTTGATGTCGACGGATATCGGAAATTCTACTGCCACCTTCAGCTGGACCGCCACCGGCGCCGCCACTTCGTGGGAGGTGCATGTCTTTAACAGCACGTATGACCGCACGTTCACTTCCAGCTCGAATTCCTACACGGTGACGGGTCTGAGCTATGGCACGAACTATCGTGTGTGCGTCCGTTCCATGTGCGATGCTTCGAACACTTCAGAGTGGACGGACACCTTGATGATAACCACCGGCAGCTGTTTCCCCGTAGGGAATGTGGTGGCCAGCCCGGCGCTGCACGAGGCTCAGATTGACTGGACCGAGGGCACCAGCAGCACCGGCCGTTGGGAGGTGCATTACGGTCTGGCCGGTTTCGCCGCTGGACAAGAGATTGGCGTGATTCCCGTTTCGGGCACACCCCAAGCCATGTTGACGGGTCTTGACTCGGCCACCACGTATACGGCCAAGGTACGCACGATGTGTGACGACGATCGCGTCAGCGAATTTAAGACAGTCACCTTCACTACGCTGCAAGGGCAAACCCAGGGTATCAGCCCCGCGGGCCAAGTGCGGGTGCAGGTCTACCCCAATCCCGCCACGAGCGTTGCCACCATCGCCATCAGTGGGGTGGAAGGTTCGGTCAAGGTTGCCGTGATGGGTGTAGACGGACGTATCCTCCAGTCGTTCACCAAGGACTGCCCGGCCGACTGCGAGCTGGCCGTTGATGTGGAGGGGCTTGCCGTAGGCACATACATGGTGCGTGTTTACAACGACAGATTCGACATCGTCTGCAAATTCAGTGTTCAATAAAAAGAGCTTGAATGAGTGAATGTGTTAGTCCTTTGACCGCGTCAGATACTCACACATTTCCACAATCCCTCATTATCACATTAACACATTAATAGTATGAAGAATATTTTTAGAATCATAGCCTTGCTGGCAGTCGCTGTGCTGCCTGTGGCAACGTGGGGACAGACTTATCAGTCGGTTCCTTATACCACCGGGTTCGAGGGCCTGTCTACAGGCGACCAGCCCACCGGTTGGGTGGCTCTCCAGACGGGCCAGAATATGGGCATCAACTTTCCTTGTGCATACGGCTATGCCCCGAATGCTCATTCGGGCAGTGTCTACTACGAGTTTGAGTTTTCCTCCAGTTCCACCAGCCGTACCGAGCTGGTGGCCACCTGCGAGTTTGCCGACCCTTCAAGTCTGATGATAGACTTCTATGCCGTGACAACCGGTGCCAATGCTCCCGACCTCTTTGAGGTGGGTGTGATGGAGGACAGTGTCTTCGTCCCCGTGGACACGGTGGCTCTGGCCACGGCCTCTTCCTTCAGCTCGTCCAATTATTCCCGCTACAGGGTCTATCTGGCCGAGTATGCCGGCGACGGTCACCGCATCGCTTTCCGCGCCACCCGCACCACTTCGGGTCAGATGACTCTCTTCTTGGACGACCTGACGATTGACAATGCTCCGAGTTGTGCCTATATGCCGGGCACGCCGTCGGCCACTGTCGACTCGAACAGTGCCCTCCTCACATGGGGTGCCCCATCGGTGTCGATGGGCTATTTCATCTATCTCAATAACGACAGCTCCTGGTATTTTTCCTCTACGAACAGCTACAGTTTTTCCGGCCTGGAGGCCAACACCCAGTACAGCGGCATGGTCTACAACACCTGCAACGGAGCCGACACCAGCGAGGCTGTCCCCTTCAGCTTCCGCACGGCCTGTGGCATGACGGCTTTGCCGTTGACCGAGGGCTTCGATGAAGGCAGTCTCCCCTCTTGCTGGAACGTGACTGAGGTTTCGGGTTCCTATCCCCAGGCTTACAGCAGCTATGCCCACAGCGGTACGGGATGCCTCCGCATGTATGGCACAGGTCAGTTCCAGTCTATAGCCACTCCTTTGATTTACACCGATCTCAACCAGCTTCAGTTGAAATTCTGGGCCCGCCGCTCGTCTTCTTACTATACCTCATCGGTTGCCATAGGTTTTACGACCAGTCTCGATTCCATGCCCAATATTACGTGGGTGGACACACTGACGCCGGGTCTGGACTATGCCGATTATCTCTATCAGTTCGAGGGGGCTCCGGCGCAGCATGGTTATATCGTGTTCCGCAAGACTTCCTATTCAGGCGACTATGGGTCGCTTTATATCGACGATATCGAGGTGTCGCTGGCTCCCACTTGTCTATCCATGCCGGGCGTGGCTGTGGTCGATGCTGTTGACTCAAACAATGCCTATCTGCATTGGGATGCGGCCCGCGAGGGCAACTATTATGCCCTCTATGTGGAGCAGGACAGCTCGTGGTACGATGTCTACGACACTTCCTACACTATCACCGGTCTCCAGCCCAACACTTTCTATACAGGTAGGCTCTACAATATCTGCTCGGCGGGCGACACGAGCAACTGCACCTATTTCAGTTTCCGCACTTCCTGCGCCACCACGGTGCTGCCGTTGGTGGAGAATTTCGACAGCTATAACGGTGAGTTCCCCGCATGCTGGCGCATCACGGAGCAGTCGGGGTCTTACCCGATGGTTTCCACCAGTGGCGGCCATAGCGACTGGGGCATTTCTATCTATGCCTACAACACTCACGTGTCCATAGCTTCACCCCGCATCGAGCAGCCTATCAACACAGTGGAGACGAAGTTCTGGGCTCGCGAGTCCAGCAACGACGGTATGCGCGTGGTGGTAGGTTATGTCACTCACCTCGACTCGGTGGCCACCAGTGCCGTATGGGTAGACACGTTCAATCTCACCACGGCATGGGCTGAGTATACCACCGACTTCTCGCGTCTCACCACAGGCGACACCGGCTATGTGGTCTATCGCAAACTTTCGGGTGGCTACAACAATGTCTATATCGATGACATCACCATCCGCACGGTCAGCACCTGCGCCTATCCCACCCAGCTCTATTCCACGGGCACCGCTTCGGGTCAGATGAGCCTGGCCTGGGTGGACAGCATCGGCACGGCTTGGCAGGTGGTGTATGGCCCCCAGGGCATGGACCCCGATACGGCCGTAGTCAATACTGTCAATGTATACTCCAATGCAGTCACGGTCACTGGTCTGGCCGACAGCATCACTTACGACTTCTATGTCCGCACGCTTTGCTCAGGCGAAAACAGTTATTGGCAGGGTCCCCTCACGGCAAGACCCAACCTGTACGTGATGACGGCCAGCACGACGGACACCGTGAGCATGTGCGGCGGCACAATTGTAGACAACGGAGGTCTGGAGGGCAACTATGCCTACAACCAGAATTCCACCCTGGTGGTTCGTCCCTCCGAGGAAGGACAGACCGTCCGCATCCGCGGCAGTTACCACACTTATTCCTCCGACGCGATGTATGGCCAGCTGACGCTCTATGAGGGTGTCGGTACCACGGGCCGTGTGTTGGGCAGCTTCGCCGGGCAGGACACGCTCAATGTCCTCTCGCTCGAAGGGGCTGTCACCATCCGTTTCACTTCGGCCGGCTATAGCGACTACTACACTTCCGAGGGCTACGAACTCCTTGTCAGCTGCGAGCCTCTGGCCTCGTGCAACCCCGCCTACAATGTGGAGGTGAGTCAAGTGGCCGGTGCTTCGGCGCAGGTGAGCTGGGAGTACGGCACTGCCGTAACACCCGAAAGTTTCACCATTGCCCTGACCGACACCGCTTCGGGCTCTACAGTCACCTACACTGTGGCCGATACAATGCGCAGCTATCAGCTCAGCGGCCTCACGCAGAGCACCACCTATCTCGTCACCGTAGCGGCCAACTGTTCCGCCACCGATGTCAGCGACCCAGTGGGCGCTTATTTCACCACCACTTGCTATGTGGGCGGCGAAGTGCAGGTGGGCGACGGCACCGCCACTGTGAGCAACTATCCTATCAATACCTACTATAGATACACCGTCTGTCAGATACTGTACAGCAGTGCGGATGTGGCCGCTCTATCCGACACCGTTTTTGGCGTGAAGCTTTATCAAGCCTCCACGGGCGCTACCACGCGCGACCTGACCATCTATCTCGACACCACCAGCCGCACCGCGCTCACCGGCAGCAGCGACTTTGTAGTCATGGACAGCTCCAAGGTGGTCTATTCCGGCTCCACCGCACTTCAAGAAGGCTGGAACACCTTCACCTTCACCACTCCCTGGGTGCGTCCCAGTACTTCTGCCAATCTTGTGCTCACCTTCGACGACAACACGGGTTCGTATGTCTCCAGCACCAACTGGCAGGCCACTACCGGCCAAAACGGCAGCACCCTCTACGCCTACAGCGACGGCACCAACTACGACCCCACCACCGCGCTCAGCGGCCTGTCCACCAACTCGTCGCGACCCAACGTGGTGTTTGTGACCCCCTGTGGCGATGCAAGTTGTGTGCCTCCTGCCGTCTCGGTGGGCGCCACCACAGCCACCAGTATCACCCTGGGCTGGGCTCCGGGTCTCAACGAAACCGCCTGGACGGTGGAGTACCGTCTGATGTCTGATACCGCCTGGACCGTGGCAGTGGCCAGCACCACCGCCCTGTCCTACACCCTCTCGGGTCTCTACCCCAACACGGCCTACGCCTTCCGTGTGGGCAGCCTTTGCGCCACCACCTCGGAGGTCCCCTACGGCTTTGCCACCGCACGCACGGCCTGCGCCACGATGAGCCGCAGCTCTCTGCCCCTCACCGAGGACTTCGAGACCTACACCACGGGCGATGTGCCCAACTGCTGGCAGGCTCTCATGTCCGGCACCAGCAGCTCCGGCACTTTCCCCATGTGCTACAACCACTCCTACAACGCCTATAGCGGCAACATCTATTTCGAGATGGAGACCTCCTCCACCGAAACCGAAATCTTTACTCTGCCCGCCATCGACTCCATCGACGGCCTCGAGGTGAGCTTCTATGCCGCTGCCTACTCCTACAGCGCTCCTTCGCTGTTTGAGGTGGGCGTCATGGAAGGCGACACTGCTTTCCTCCCGCTCGACACCCTCAGCGTCAACGCCACCTACAGCATTGACTACACACGCCAAGTGGTGCGCATACATTATAGTGGCAATGCCACCCGCATCGCTTTCCGTGCCACGGGTAGCTCATACACACTCTTCCTCGACGACTTCTCGGTCTACGTACCCAACCCCTGCGACTCTGTCTCCAACATTGTGTTCGACACCATTGGCATGAGTCGTCTGTCCATCTCCTGGACCGACACTGCCGCCTCTGGCAACTACACCGTCAAGATCGGCACCGCCAACAACCCCGCCGCAGCCCTCTTCACCGACACCACCTCCGCCACCAACTACACTTTCACAGGCCTCACGGGTCTCACCACTTACTACGTATGGGTATATGCCAACTGCACCGCTGGCCTCAGCGATCCCGCCACGGCCTCGGCCTCCACACTGGGCGCCGACCCACACTATCTCCCCTTCTTCAACGACTTTGAAGACTCCACCAACCTCTTCTCCGTCTATCAACGCTCCGGCTCCAACACCTGGTTCACCGGCTCGGCTGTCAGCCACGGCGGCAGCCGCAGCATGTATGTCACCAACGACGGCGGCACCTCCAATGCCTACACCAATACCGTCCAGTCCATCTCCTTTGCCATGACTTATCTGCAAATACCTTTCGACAGCTCCTACGCCATCAGCTACGACTGGCGTTGCCAAGGCGAAGGCAGCTACGACCTCATGCGCATTGCCCTCGTGCCTGAGGACTACGACTTCACCACATCCTTCACCTCCATCAACCGCTACAACAACACCCTGCCCACCGCCTGGATAGCCCTCGACGGTGGCAAGAAAAACCTCCACAACACATGGATGCACGAAGAGAACGCCGTCCGTGTGCCGACTGGCAACTATTATCTCACCATCGTATGGACCAACGACAATCACTTTGGCTCCAACCCCGCCGCCGCCATCGACAACCTCTCGTTCGACATCCTCACCTGCCCGCCGCCCGAGTCGCTGCAAGCCGTGGCCACCTCGTCGCGCACCATCGATGTGAGCTGGGCTGCCGGTTCCGCTTCGTCTTGGGTTGTCTAATACGGCGTTGCCGGTTTCTCCCGCGGCATGGGCACCATCGCCACGGTGACCTCCCCCGCCGCCACCCTCAGCGGTCTGGCCCCCTCCACCACCTACGAAATCTATGTCCGCCCCATCTGCGGCACATCTGACTCCGGCTTCACCGCCCGCACCACCTGCGCCACCGGCTGCGACAGCATCATCACCGAATTCCCCTGGGTCGAGGACTTTGAGAACGGCATCGCCTGCTGGGATCAGCACTTCTCCCTCGGCACCGTCGAATGGACCACCGGCCGCGGAGGCAACGCCTACGGCGGTATGTCCGGCGCCGCCACAGGCCAGTACAACGCACGCTTCACCTGCAACAGCTATAACAACTACACCACTTACCTCATCACTCCCATGCTCGACATCCAAAGCAGCGACGAGGTGATGATGACCTTCTACCATGCTCAGCCCGCCTGGGGCACCGACCAGGACACCCTGGCCGTCCTCTATCGCACCAGCCCCGATTCATCATGGCACTATCTCGCCTCCTGGAACCAAAACATCGACCACTGGCAGACCGACACCGTCATGCTGCCCAACACCTCCTCCACCTACCAGGTGGCCTTCATGGCCCACTCCGGCTTCGGCCTGGGCATCCTGCTGGACAGCATAGTGGTCTACGGCTCCGAGTCGTGCACCCGTCCCACCATCGCCAACGTCAATGTGGGCTCCACTTCGCTCACCGCCACCTGGACCAGTCCGGCCGCCAGCTTCGACGTCGCCATCAAGCCCGCCAACTCCAACACCTGGCCTGCCGCCACCCGTGTCACCTCCCACTCCTACACCTTCTACGGTCTCGAGCCCTCCACCCACTACACCTACCGCGTCCGCAGCCTGTGCAACGACACCTCCTTCTCCTTCTGGACCACCAGCAACATCGTCACCGACACCCTTGTCTGCTATGTGCCAGAAAACGTCACCATCGCCTCGACCGACTTCCAGAGCGCCAACATCACGTGGGCTGCCGACGCCTCCAACCACACCCTGGCATACGTGGTCAACGTGTTCAACACCATCATGCAGATGTACGACACCGTCTATAGTAACAATGTCACCATCTCGGGCCTCTATCCCAATATGGAATACAGCGTCCGTGTCCGTGCCCAATGCTCCGCCACCACCTATAGCGACTGGGGCGAGACTGTGCTCTTCACCACCTCCACCTGTCAGGAAGTGGAAGATGTGACAATCGCCAACGTGACCGACCGCAGTGCCGAAGTCAGCTGGACGCCGCGCGGCGATGCAACCCAGTGGGAAGTGGCCTACGGCTATCGTGGTTTCGACGAAGGCACCGGCTTTGCGTTCATCACCACCACACCCTCAGTTTCTCTCGACAACCTCCAGCCCGAAACCGACTATGATGTCTACGTCCGCAGCCTCTGCTCCGATCTGGCCCACAGCCTCTGGTCCCGTGTATTGACCTTCACCACCCTTGCCCCGGTTGGCATCGACAATGTGGAAGGCGAAGTGGCCTGCACAATCTACCCCAACCCCGCTTCCACCGAGACCACCATCACCATTGCCGGTGCCAACGGCACTGTCAGCATCACCGTGGTTGACATGGACGGACGCACCGTGGCCGCCGACCAGATTTCCTGCAACAACGGCTGCACCAAGCAGATGACCCTGCAGGGACTGGCCCAGGGCGCCTACTTTGTCCGCGTCGTGGGCGGCAATGTCAACATAGTCCGCAAACTCGTGGTTCGCTAACCTCCCCTAACACAATAGAGGCGGCTCCCATGCCGCCGCATTCCGCCAAGAGGGACACCCGTCAGGTGCCCCTCTTTTTTTGTGCTCCTCCAACCCTTTGTAGCCAATGGCAAGTGCTTCTCGGCTCTTGGTTTCCGATCCGCTGGATTTTCGTTCCTCTGCGCCGGATAGGTGGCGGGGCCGTTCCTTTCGCTCTGTGTTGACTCCTTTTGGACGGCATTTTGACTCTTGTGAAGAAACAAAGTATAAAATAAATGTAGGAGAAGTAGCGGAACTGGAGCGAGGGTGGAGCGGCGGAGCGCAGTGCGATGGGAATGGATGAGAGGAGGATTGAATCGGACTGACACAATTCTACTTTAGCACCCTCTCGATGTGTTGGTGGCGGGATGGGGAGCGGGGGACGTGGCGGATTGGTTGATGGCGGAGCGGAGCAAGGGATTGGGATGGGGCGGAGTTGGTGGGGTTTGCGGTTGGGATATGGGCGCGGGCGGGGTTCGGGGCGGGGCGCGGGCGGAGCGCTCCTTTCCCCGAAGGGGAAAGAGGGCGGGGTGTGGGGTCGGGCAGAAGGAAAGCCCCGGCCGGTGGGGTCGGGGCTTGTGGTGTGGGTTGATGTGCGGCGGTGGGCCGTCAGGGTTTGCGGAGCACTTCGATGACGCCGTTGCGCTGGACGGAGCCGTCGCTGCCTGAGCCGACGAAGCGGTAGTAGTAGGTGCCGTCGGGGGAGGAGGTGCTTTCGGGGTCCCAGAAGTGTTCTTCGAGGCTGATGTTTGAGAATTGGTAGACGAGGTGTCCCCAGCGGTCGTAGATGGAGAGGCTGTTGTAGGGGTAGCGGTGGTATTCGATGAGGTTGCCGATGCGGAAGCGGTCGTTGTAGCCGTCACCGTTGGGGGTGACGATGTTGGGGAATTGGAGGGTGGAGGGGACGATGCGGATGGTGTCGGTGAGGGTGTCGGTGCAGAAGAGGGTGTCGCCGTCGGGGCCGATGTTGTATTGGGTGAGGATGAGCCATACCTGGTAGGAGGCGGGCAGCTGGACGCCGGCGGTGTCCCAGCGGTAGGCGGGGTTGGTGAGATGGGTGGAGTCGAGGTCGTCGGGGTTGAGGGGTTGTTTTTCGAACAGCCAGAGGGAGGAGCAGGTGGAGTCGAGCGGGATGGAGGTGTTGTGGAAGGTGGTCCAGGGGTGGAGCTGCGAGGGCTGGAGGGTGTCCCAGAAGAAGTCGGCTTTGGGTGAGGGGACGACGCGGACGCCGGAGGGGTTGAAGAGGGTGTCGGTGCAGCCGAGGCTGTCGACGACGGAGAGGTGGAAGCGGTAGTGGCCGGTGGTGTAGGTGTGGGCGAAGTAGGGGGTGCGGTCGTAGGGGCCGGGGCCTTGGTTGCGGGTGGTGCTGTCGTCGAGCTGCCAGGTGCTGGCGGAAGCGTTGAGGGAGGTGTTGCGGAAGTAGAGTGTGTAGGGTGAGCAGCCTTGCCAGAGGGTGTCGGCGATGGGGATCCAGTGGATGGTGTCGTCGGATATCAGCCAGCTGGCGCGGGCGGCGGAGTCGTTGAGGTGGAGGACGGTGTTGTAGAGGCTGTCGCATCCCAGTTGGGTGTGGAAAGTGTCGGTGAGGGTTAAGGGGGCGTAGTATGGGATGCCGTTGCGGTAGTAGGGCTGGCGGCGGCAGAGGGTGATGGTGTCGTAGAAGTCGTAGCGGGGGTGGAAAGCGAGGGTGAGGGTGAAGGTGCTGTCGCAGCCGTGGGAGGTGAGGTAGTTGAAGGAATAGACGCCGGGGGAAGTGATGACTTGGTTGTGGAAGCTGAAGGGTGTGCCGTCGCAGACGGTGACGGCGGTGTCGAACTGGTAGGCGGGGTAGACGGTGAGGTTGAGGTGGATGGTGCTGTCGCAGCCGGCTTGGGAGTGGAGGCTGTCGATGTATAGGCCGGATTGGTAGATGGTGTCGTTGAAGAGGATGTAGCCGTGGTTGCTACAGGCTTGGGCGTCGGTGTGGATGATGTAGGTGCGGTGGGTGGTGAGTGTAAGGTGGTAGATGCTGTCGCAGGCGTGGGCGGTTTGGTAGGAGGTTTGGAAGAGGAGGGTGGTGTCGGGCAGTGAGCCAGCGGGGATGGTGATGCCGTAGCGGTTGTAGGACTGGTTGGTGCAGAGGGTGTCGGTGATGTGGAAGTTGTAGACGGGGTGGACGGTGAGGGAGATGAGAGTTTCGATGATGCTGTCGGGGGCGAAGGTTTGGCGGATGATGTGGTCGCCGGGAGTGGTGAGTGCGGTGTCGGCGAAGCGGAAGGTGTCGCCCGCGCAGATGGATGGGCTAAGGGTGTCGTAGTGGATGCAGGGGGAGGGGATGAGGATGCGGATGAGGGTGTCGTGGGCGCAGGCTTGCTGGCCGAGGAAGGCGGTGAGGTGGACGTAGGTGTAGCCGGGCTGGAAGATGTGGGTGGGATGGCGGAGGTAGCTGGTGTCGCCGTCGCCGAAGTCCCAGAGGTAGGAGTCGCATTCCATGTCGGTGGGTTGGGTGTGGGCGGTATCGGAGGTTACGCGGCTGAGGTTTTGGAAGCGTACCATGACTTGGCAGTCGATGGTGTCGATAAATTGGTAGGTGAAGTTGGCGAAGGGGTATGTGTTGCCGATGACGGCGGTTTTCTCGAAATAGCAGTACTCGTCGGAGCTACCGAGGAAGGAGGCGCGGCAGCGGTAGGTGCCGGCTTGGGAGCTGGTGAAGGTCTGGGAGGAGTCGAGGGTGACATCGGCGCTGTCGACGTTGTACCAGCGGTAGCGGAAGCCTTCGGGGGCGGTGAAGGTGTTGGAGAGGACTTGGCCGCAGGAGGCGGCGATAATGTGTTTCTGGTCGCAGGAGAGGGTGAAGTAGGCGTAGCCGAAGTGGCCGGTTTGGGCACAGTCGCGGGTGGTGAGTTTGACGAAGATGTGTCGGCCGTGGAGAGGTGCGAGGTCGACGCCGACGGCGGTCCAGTCTTTCCAGAGGACGATGGAGGTGTCGTAGTGGAAGGTGTTCCAGCCGAGGGCTTGGGAGGAGATGAAGTCGGCGGAGTAGCACTGGGGCATGATGGGTTGGTCGTATTCGTCGACGATGGAGAATTGGAAGCGAGGCTGGTCGTCGGGGTGGTGGTCGGGATTTTCGAGCACGGCGGCATAGCGGAGCAGGAGGATGTCGGCTTTGTTGGTGTCGACGATGTAATCGTAGGTGATGCTTTCGGCTTCACCGCCGATGTTCCAGTTGCCGAGGCGGACGGAATGGTCGTAGCCGGAGGGGACGGCGCGGAGCTGGTAGCCGGTGCGGGGGTCGCGGTGGGAGGTGTCGGACATGATGGTGTGGCGAGAGTAGATGCTGTCGGGGCCGAAGTCGACGGGGCCTTGGTTGGCGTCGGGGTCGTTGACGTCGCCGTAGCGGCAAAGGGTGTGGCAGGAGTAGAGGTTGGAGTAGTCGATGCATTGTTCGCCTCCGGCGCAGAATTCGAACCAGGTGGTGTCGATGCATTCAATGGCGTTGTTTGTGATGAAGACTTGGTAGAGGGAGCCGGACAGGAGGCTGTCGAGATGGACGGAGGGGGTGGAGGTGGAGATGGAGTCCATGTGTTGGCGGTCGGGTCCATACCAGAAGGTCCATTGGGTGGCGGAGCTGTGGTCGTCCCATCGGATGCGGCAGGAGGTGTCGGTCATGAGTTCGGCGCGGATGTTGCCGATGGTGTTGAAGAGGACTTGGAATTCGAAGCCGGAGTTGGTGAGGGTGTCGCCGTTGCTGTTGAACTGGATGCAGAGGTTGCCGGTGGAGGAGTGGATCTCGAATTGGTCGTCGTCGCCGCTCCAGTCGCTGACATACCACTGCCATGAGCCTTCGTCGTAGATGGTGAGGTGGTCGTCGGGGTGGATGTGGGCATGGCCTCGGAGGGTGATGGGGTCGCCGGAGGAGGAGTGGATGTGGAGGGTCTGGTTGCTGTTGAAGTGGTAGTTGTTATAACCGCCGGGGTCGAGGATGGTGTAGCAGTTGTTGATGTCGAGGGTGCGGGTGGTGTCGGCGTTGAGGGGCATGATGATGAGGGAAGTGTCGCAGGGGGTGATGAAGGCGTGCTTGACGGGGGCATGGCAGCTGATGATGGTTTCGTTGCTCCAAAGGTAGCAGACGTATTGGCAGTCGGGGGTGAGGGAGGTGAAGTTGTAGGAGCGGGAGGTGGTGGAGACTGTGTCGAGCGTGTGCTCGTCGGGGCCGTAGGCTATCCACCAGCGGGTGGCGTCGGAAGAGTCGGTCCAGGTGAGGGTGGCGGTGGAGCAGGAGGGATGGGAGGCGGTGATATGGTGGATGGCGTAGCTCATGAGGAGTTCGAGGTCGAAGCCTTGGCCGTTGCCGTGGGGGTCGGAGGAGGACTGGAAAATGAGGCAGAGGTAGCCGTCGGGTGAGTAGACATGAGTGTTGCCTATGCCGCTGTAGTCGGAGGTGGTGGCGGAGGTGTGGATATGGAGCGAGCTGGAGCCGAGGTTATAGTTTCCGTTGAGGGTGAATCCACGGTTGTCGGCAGTGTTGAAGTCGTGGTCCATGGTGCAGTCGGGGAATGGAGGGTTGAGGCCGCCCACGTCGTAGATGTGGATGCACTCGGTGGAGGGGATGATGTCGACGGGGTTTTCGACAAGCGAGTGGCGGCTGATATTTCCGAGGAGGGTGTTGTGGTATTGGGTGACCCAGAAGTCGGGGTTGTGGCGGGTGCGGATGCCGTAGATGGAGGGGATGACGCAAGGCGAGGAGCTGAAGTCGCTTTCGATTTGGAGGTAGCACTGGGCGTTGCGGTGGAGGCCGGTGAGGATGGCTTGGTTGGTGTTGGCGACGAGGGAGCGGAGGGAGTCGATGTGGGTGCCGTAGGTGATGGTCCATTGGTTGGCGACGGAGGTGTCCTGCCAGGTGATGGCAATGGTGGAGTCGGTCTGCCAGAGGGTGTCGAGGGAGTGGAGGGTGGGGTAGAAGTAGATTTTGAAGGCGAAGCCTGAGCTGTTTTGGGCCTCATTGGTGGTGAGGGTAATGTGGGCAATGCCCTCGGGGTAGTAGTTGTCAACAATCCACCAGTAGGGGCTGGGGTTGGAGCCGTCGCTCTCAAAGGAGAGGAGATCGCTGACTTCGGCCAATCCCACCATGCGGAATCCCAGTCCGGAGGTGGAGCGGATGACGAGGGAGGAGGTGTCGCTGGAGAAGTAGTCGCCAATTCCGCCGGGGTCGTAGACGGTGTAGCACTCGCCGGGTGTGATCCAGACGGTGTCGCGCGAATGGGAACGCATCACGATGTCGTTGGCGTAGAGTGTGGCGAAGGAGTAGGACTGGAGGTTGCAGTTGCCGTCGGAGGGGGAGCGGCTGATGCGGAAGGAATAGCGGGAAGCGGGCTGGAGGTTGGAGAGGGTGAGCTGTGGGGAGGAACTTTGGGTGGAGGTCCAGACGGAGTCGGCGGTGTAGGCGATGAACCAGGGGCCGGTGTAACCGCTATTGTCGGTCCAGGAGAGATGGGCGGAGGTTTGGGTGACGTGGGAGATTTGCACGTCGGCGATGGGAAGGGTGTCGCTGTCCAGTTGCAGGGTGAAGCCGTGGCGGACATTTGCTTGGTTGGTGCGCCAGCGGAGACGCAGGAAACCGTTTTGGCTCTGGATGCGTATGCGGTTGCCGTTGTACCAGGTCCAGCTGCCGTCGAATTGGGTGTTGTAGGTTGTGTTGACACCCGTTTGGAGGAGGTCTTCGCTATCGTAGCCGTTGATCTGGAGGTCGGTGATGTTGTCGTATTCGAATTGGCCCGTCAGGAAGAAGTCATCGCCACTGGTGGAGATGATGATGAGTTGACAGGTGTCGTGGTTGAAATAGTCGTGGTTGAGGCCACCGGGGTCGAGGATGGTGTAGCATTGGCCCGAAGTGAAGAGGAGGGTGTCGGAACCGCGGTAGGGAAGGATGACGGAGTGGGAGTCGAGGCCTTGGGTGATGAAGGCGCGGCGGTCGGGGAACTGGCATGCCGAGCCGTCGCCTTGGCGGGTGACATAGTAGACGTATTGTGTGCCGGGCTGGAGGTTGGAAAGTGTGAGAGAGGGAGTGGAGGTGGGGATGGTGGCAAACAGGTTTTCGGCATAGCCGTAGTGGACTTCCCAGCCGTGGGCGGACGAGGGGTCGGTCCAGGAGAGGGTGGCGGAGGTTTGGGTGACGGCGGTGGATTGGAGGTTGGTGATGGCGGTGTCGAGTTGGATGATGTTGAAGGCGAAGCCGAGGCCACAGTCGGAGGGGTCGGAGGTGAAGCCGATGGTGCAGGTGCCGTCGGCGCAGTAGAGTTCGAGGTTGCTGTTGTCGCCGTAGTAGTTGTGCCATACGCCGTTGTAGAAGATATAGAGACGGTCGGGCGAGGGGATGTTGTACCAGCCTTTCAGGTGGAAGCCTTTGCCGTTGGCAGTGCGGAGGGTAAGGGTGGAATAGTCGGAGTGGAAGTAGCTGCGGTGACCACCGGCGTCGACCAAGGTGTAGCACTGGCCGGGTTGCAGCAGGGCGGTGTCGGAGCTGCGGTAGGGCATGACGAGGGTGTCGGAGAGGCCGGGAGTGATGAAAGCGTGGCGGAAGGGGGTGAGGCAGGGGAGCGGGGCGTTGCCCTCGATGGTGTAGATATACTGTGTGCTGGGTTCGAGGCCCGTGATGGTGATGGAAGGCGTGGAGACGGTGCGAGAGGTCCAGCTGCCTTCGGTGGAGCCATAGTGGACAGTCCACTGGGTGGAGGAGGAGGTGTCGGACCACTGGATGGTGGCGGAGGTGGGGGAGAGGCTGCTGACCGATGGACGGACGATGTGGTTGTTTTCCCAGGAGATGTGATAGAGGAATTTGGTGTTGGCCGTGTGGGAGAGGGAGGCTGTGCCATGGGGGAAATAGAGTTTGCGGCGGCGTTGCGTGTTGGCATCCCAGAAGGAGATGTTGCTGCCAAAGCCATAGCCGGTGTTCCAGCTGGCCTCGAAGTAGTTGTTGGATGACCATCCGTCGGCATAGAAGCCTGTGCTGTCGGGGGTGGTGAGGTTGGTGTTGATCCAGCTGGTGGGCAGGTGGTTGCCTCCAGGGCCTGAGGGGGCGTTGAGGGTGTAGCAATTGCCGCTTGTGAGGGAGAAGGATGAGCCAAGGGGATGGGTATAGAGCATGTGGTCGGGATGGCTGGCTATGAAGTATTGGCGGATGGTCTCCATGCAGGGGATGTCATTGTTTTCGATGTAGTAGGCGTAGTGGGTGTTGTTGCGTAGGCCGGTGATAGTGGCGGTCTTGGAGTTGGAGGTGACGGTCAGGAGCGAGTCCTCGTCGCAGAAATAGGTGATGGTCCAGGCTGTGGCTTGGGAAGAGTTGTCGTCCCAGGTGAGGGTGACGGTGCTGTCGTCGACGGGCAGGAAGGCCCAGCTGTGGATGGTGTTGGGGAAAAAGACTTTGATTTCAAATCCCCGGAAGGAGGCATAGCCATTTGAGTGGAAATGGATGAGTGTCCCCGCGGACGAGGAGCGCCAGCTGTTGTGGCCCGTGTTGCAGAAGCGAGAATAGGCGGAGTTGCTGTCGGCGTAGTAGTAGATGTCGAAATAGTCGTTGCAGTCGTCGTTGCCACCACTGGTTTGATAGTCCATCTGCAAGATGAAGTTGCCGTCGGTGGAGTTGATGTACAGCCAAGAGTCCTCGTTGTTGGTGTAGTTGGAGTAGCCGCCGGGGTCGAGGATGGTGTAGCAGTGTTGCCTGTCGATGGTGAGGGTGTCGACGCCGCGATGGGGCATAACGATGTCCTGCTGGGCATGGACAGTGCCCGGAATAACAATGGCAGACAGTATGAATAATCCGATGGTAAGATACCTGTTTATGTTTCGCATAGATTTGTTGTTATATATAAATAGCCGTGCAAAAATACAACTTTTTTTCAATATAAGCAGATTCAGATTTGTAGAAAAAGAAAGCCTTCCGGTTGGAAGGCTCCTGCGTAGATATCAAAAATGTCAATAAAGTGTTGTTATCCAGTGACGAATGCTTTCGTGTCCTGCTCCTTTTCGGCCTTTGGTTTGCACCTGTGGTGTGTTTCCTGTAGGGGCAGTTTTTCGAGAAGGTGTGCATCAACTGCACTTGGACCATCCGCAGTTGGGGCAGCTTTTGCACCCGCCTGTGTAAATGATTTTGGCACCGCAGTCGGGACAAGTCTCACCGGTTTCGGTGCCGTCCTTGATGTAGCGTTTCAGGGCACGGGCCACACCGTTGGACCAAGTGGTGATGCTGTCCACGTCGAAGTTCAGTTTGCCAATCAGGTCGACCACATTGGGGATGGGCATGCCATGGCGCAGAATGCCACTGATGAGTTTGGCATAGTTCCAGTACTCCTTTTTGAACATGCGGGAGAGGCCCTCCATGGTCACGTGGTAGCCGTCCTGGTCCAGATACTGGAAGTCGTAGCGAGCATGCTCCTGGCCGGGTTCTTTCACGCGGATTACCCAGCCTTTCTCCACCCATTTGGGCAGCACGAAGCTCTCGGCACGGCCGGTGAAGATCTCGTAGGGGCGATGCTCGTACATGCCCACCACTGCAATCCAGTCCTCTTTCTCGTTCTTGAAGCGCACCACCTCGGCCTCCAGTTTCTTGGGGCGTTTGGGGGCTTTGTTCTCGTTGAACTCGTGGCAGTTCTTGTTTTCGCTTTTCGAGACCAGCACGCCGTGGCGAGAGCCGTCGCGATAGATGGTGCAGCCCTTGCAGCCCGATTCCCATGCCGTCTGATAGATGGTGCTTACTATTTCTTCCGTGGTTTCCTTCGGGATGTTGACGGTGACGCTGATGGAATGGTCCACCCATTTCTGGATGGCTCCCTGCATCTTCACTTTGTTCACCCAGTCGATGTCGGCCGAGGTGGCTTTGTAGTAGGGAGATTGGGCTATGAGGCGGTCTATCTCTTTGTCGTCGAGGTTGTCGATCTGCTCCTTGGTGTAGCCTTTCAGTTTCAGCCAGTCGATAAATTTGGGGTGCAAGACATTGTACTCCTCAAAGTAGTCGCCGTTCTCGTCCTTGACAATCTTGTGCTTGGAGGTGTCCTTGTCGTTGGGGTTGATTTTCTTGCGGCGCTTGTAGCTGACCAGAAAGACGGGTTCGATGCCCGAAGTGGTCTGGGTGCAGATGCTCACGGTGCCAGTGGGTGCGATGGTGAGCAGGGCTATGTTGCGGCGGCCGTTCTGCACCATCTCGGTGTAGAGCTTCGGGTCGGCCTCGGCCAGCCGTTGGATGAAGGGGTTCAGCTTTTCGCGGTTGGCGTCGTAGAGGGGGAAACTGCCGCGCTCCTTGGCCATGGTCACCGACGAGCCATAGGCGGCGCAAGCCAGGGTGCGCTGCACCTCGACGGCAAAGTCCGTGGCCTCGTCGCTGCCATAGCGCAGCCCCATGGCGGCCAGCATGTCGCCCTCGGCAGTGATGCCAAGGCCAGTGCGGCGGCCTTCGAGACATTTCATCTTGATGTTCAGCCACAGGTTGCGCTCCACGCTCTTGATGTCGTCGCTCTCGGGGTCGCTGTCTATCTTGGCCAGTATCTTGTTCACCTTCTCCAGCTCCAGGTCAATCAGGTCGTCCATCAGGCGCTGGGCCTTGGCAATGTGGTTGCGGAATTTGTCGAAGTTGAACGTGGCCTTATCGGTAAAAGGATTGTCGACATAGCTGTACAGGTTCACAGCTATCAGGCGGCAACTGTCGTAGGGGCAGAGGGGAATCTCGCCGCAGGGATTGGTGGAGACGGTGCGATAGCCAAAGTCGGCATAGCAGTCCGGCACGCTCTCGCGCAAGATGGTGTCCCAAAACAGCACGCCCGGCTCGGCCGAAGCCCAAGCGTTGTGGATAATCTTTTTCCACAGCGTGCGTGCGTCAATCTCCTGCCGCACGGTGGGGTTGGGCGAGTCGACGGGATATTGCTGCACGAAAGGTTTGCCGTCGCGCACACATTGCATAAACTCGTCTGTAATCTTCACACTCACATTGGCCCCCGTAATCTTGCCCTGCTCCAGCTTGGCGTCGATAAACTGCTCGGCGTTGGGGTGTTTGATACTGATGCTGAGCATCAGTGCGCCACGCCGGCCGCCCTGCGCCACCTCGCGGGTGGTGTTGCTGTAGCGTTCCATGAAAGGCACGATGCCTGTCGATGTCAAAGCGCTGTTCTTCACGGGGCTGCCCGACGGACGGATATGGGTCAGGTCGTGCCCCACGCCACCGCGCCGCTTCATCAGCTGCACCTGCTCCTGGTCAATCTTCATGATGCCCCCATACGAGTCGCTGGCCCCGCTGTTGCCTATCACAAAGCAGTTCGAAAGCGACACCACCTGGAAGTCGTTGCCGATGCCCGACATGGGGCTGCCCTGCGGTATCACGTAGCGGAAATCCTTCAGCAACTCATAAATCTCCTCCTCCGACATGGGGTTGGGGTAGTTATGCTCAATACGGGCAAACTCCGAGGCCAGCCGGTGGTGCATCATGTCCGGGTTCAGCTCGTAGATCTTGTCGTCGTCGCGCAGGGCGTATTTATTCATCCACACATTGGCTGCAAGTTCGTCTCCTCCAAAGTATTCAATGGACGATTTCATGATCTCCTCAGGCATATATTGAGTATATGTCTTGGGTCTAATGTGCTGATTATCATTACCAAAATCCAAAAACATGTCGGACTGCATAGGGGCAAATATTTATAAGTTTGACATTGACAAATGATTACTGCGATGGGGCTTTTTCATTCCCAACTGCGAAAGTACACAATACTTTCCTAACAGCAAGAAATGAGTTATCAACATTGCCCTAATTTCGAAGCACAATATTCTGACATACAGTCTTTCCAGAAGTAATAAAGCGTACAAGAACCCCTCCCGTTCTCTCCAAGTCCCACCTTCCGGTTCCTGCCCTCTCAGATACGGGAATCCCTACCCCATTTCTGTCCCCTGCTCACCCCGACTTCGACGGATATAAAGTAGCCCCTCGGTATGGTGCCGCACACTTTTTTTCTGCTATATCAATATTTCTTTGTATTTTTGCAACTGCTCATGTAAGTAATCATGGGATTCTTCGTTTATTTGTTTGAGATTCATTTGTAAAGAAAAGTCACGAAATTCACTTATAAACAAAAAAGATGTAACTATGCGGGACGCTACGAGATTGGACATTTACTTCAAGGATGACAAGGCACTCTTTCTGATACCACTTTACCAGCGAAAATACTCGTGGAAGAAGAAGCACTGCCAAAGGCTGTATGCTGACTTGCTCAAGATACATGAACAGCATTTGTTCAGCCATTTTTTCGGAAGCATCGTTTCCGTCAAGGCGAGCGAGACAGACAACGACCTACTGATTATAGATGGCCAGCAGCGTATCACTACCATCTCACTCCTTGTCCTTGCGGCAATCAATGCCGTGGATAACGGAGAAATGAAATGCGAAAATAGGAGGTTCGTGGAGGACACCCGGGATAAATACCTGATGGCTAAATACCGTAGGCATGTGGAAAGGAAGATAAAATTGCGTCCCATTGATGACGATTTGAAGGCGTATGATGCACTCTTCTCCAATGATAAAGAGCAGTTTGTGCCAGCCGACCAGTCGGGGATGACGAGTAACTACCTCTTTTTTTACAGTCTTATAACATCAAGCAACAGTCTGGTGTTCGAGGATTTGATAGAGGCTATAGAGAAACTTATTGTCATTGATATTTGCCTCGACTCCAAGGATAACCCTCAACTAATTTTTGAAAGTCTCAACTCTTGTGGCAAAGATCTTGAAGAAGCCGACAAAGTCCGCAACTACTTGCTGATGTCAGAGTCCAAGGAAGTCCAGGAAAAATACTATTACCAATATTGGAGCAAGATTGAGAAGAATACCGATGGAGAGCCGACGGCTTTCATTCGAGACTATCTCACTATCAAAAACAAAGTTATCAGCAGTCAAGAGGATCTGTATTTTGACTTCAAGCAGTTTGATGAGGATAAGAAAATGCCACGAGAGGAGTTGCTGAATGAGCTCCTCAATTATTCACGATATTATAGGAAGGCCGCCAAGGGCGAGACCGGAATTGAACAGCTTGACATAAAACTAAAGCAGCTGGCCAGCATAGGCTCCAATGTGTGCATGCCATTCTATATGCAGTTTCTCAAATATGCCGATGAGAATGGATTGGGCGTGAACATCCAGTACGAGGTGCTTGACGTAGTAGAGAACTATTGGGCAAGACGTATCATCTGTGGATGGCCGGCCAACGTGATGTCCAAGACCTTTGCTTTACTTCATAGTGATGTCATGCGCGTATATAGGATTCATGAGAAGAGAGGGGTTGATGTGACGGTATCCTATACTGAGATACTGAAATACATCATCTTGAAAAAACAAGGCACAGGAGTGTTCCCCACCGATGGACATGTTGATGATAGCTTCCCCCAACGGCAAGTGTATAAGATGCCTCCCAGCTACAGGGCGTTTCTATTAGAGCGTATGGAGAACCAGAACAGCAAGGAACGAGACAGTCTGATTATTCAAAAGATGGAAGAGGGGAAAATCTCGATAGAACATATTATGCCGCAGAATCTCAACGCTCAATGGAAGAAGGATCTCGGTCCCAATGCAGATGAGGTTAAAGATAAGTATCTCCACACCTTCGCCAACCTAACGCTGACAGGCTACAACTCCGAATACAGCAATCGGCCGTACATTGAGAAATGGAACGGCTACACATTCAAAAAGAAAGACAAGGTGACAAAAGAAGAGAAAGAGGTTGTGGTGACAGGCTATAAGGATTCTCCATTCAGATTAAGCAACTATATGAAAACTCACCAGCAATGGACTGAGAAAGAACTTGTGGAACGCGGACAGGAACTACTTCGGGATTTCAAGCGTCTTTGGCCCATGATTACCACAGCTTACGAACCATTAGAGAAGGCGGTTGATGTCGTCTCACTCAATGACGATGACGCTGAGTTTACGGGACGTTCTATTTCAGCGTATATTTTCCGCGGCGAACGACATCCTGTGACCACGTGGAAGGACATGCTTGTAGAGGTATGCAAGAACCTATTCAGCGAAAAACCTACTGATATGTTATACCTCGCCACCAAGAACTCTATGTTGTTTATTAAAGATGAAGGATATACTACTCGTATTGCAGACAATTGTTATGTGTGGTCTGCCAACAGCACAAAGAACAAGCAATCGGTCCTTTTGTATATCTTCAAGGAGTTGAATATCTCGCCATCAATATTGGAAGTGGAACTTGTTCCGCAGACGAATAATGAGGATATGGTCGATGAATAGGATTCAATTCAGGGTCGGCCTTTCTAACCATAGTCGCAAGTGAGTTCTGTAACTACGTTCCAGTTACGTCAGGATGTCGATGTAGTTGTCGGGGGTTACGACGGTGAAGGGCATCTGGCCGTAGGCTTTAGTGAACTCGGCAGGGGCTTTGGCGGTGCTTTTCTTGGGGTTCCATTTCATTTCGTATAGTCTCAGAAGTCCGTCTCGTTCTTCGACAAAGTCTATCTCTTGCTGTGAAGTGGTACGCCAGAAATAGTAGTTGGCGTACCGCCCGTTGTAATGGTTGGTCTTGATAAATTCACTGATAACGAAATTCTCCCACAAGGCACCAGCGTCGTTTCTGAGTGAAAGGGGATTGAGGTTTTGTATCAAGGCATTGCGAATGCCGTTGTCGTAGAAGTATATCTTCTTGCCGTGTTTCAGTTCGGAGCGCATGTTTCTGCTTAAAGCGGGCAGACGGAAGAGTATATAGCATTTTTCAAGCAAGTCGATATATTTCTCAATGGTCTTTGCATCAGAGCCTACGGTTTGAGCCAATTCATTATACGATACTTCGCTGCCTACTTGCAGGGCCAGTGCCACAAGGAGCTTTTCTATCAATACGGGTTTGCGTACACTCTCCATCGACAACAGGTCTTGGTACATGTAGCTGCCAGATAGATTCATCAACAGTTCGCGGCTGTCGTCGGCATTGTTGACTATGTCGGGGTAGGAGCCGAATATCAATCGCGATTCGAGCATGCTTTGTGTGTTCAGGTAACCCAAGTTGTTATAGAGCTCTTGTGTGGAAAAGGGGTATAGGTGGTATTCATATTTGCGGCCCGTGAGGGGTTCGTTGAGCGCGCCTTGCAGCATGAATGATGATGAGCCAGTAATCAGCAGTTGCACTTGAGGCATGTTGTCGGTTATGAGTTTCATGGTGAGGCCGCTGCCTTTTATGCGTTGGGCTTCATCGATCACCACTATACGGCTGTCCCCAACCAGACGTTGGAGGTCGCTCAGTTGAGCGTTTTCGAGTAGTGCTCTTGTGTTAGAATTGTCGCAATTCAAGGTGAGAACGCTGTCCCTTCCGTCGAGTATCTGCCTGAATAGTGTGCTTTTCCCCACCTGTCTGGCACCGACAAGTACAATTGCTTTTCCTTTAAACAGCTTGTTTTCAATTGTCTGTTGAAGACTTCTGTGTAGTAGTTCCATGATGCGTTCATATATTTTCCGGCTGCAAAGATACGAAGAAAAAACGACTAATCCATAAAATTGGTATGTTTTTGTGGATTATAATCCATAAAATCGGTATATTTTTTCGGAATAGGGGTGGCGTGTGCTTACTGTGGTGGCTCTTTGGGGGAATGTGCTTCGCGGTAGGGTTGCGGATTGGGAAAATAGTTGTATCTTTGCAAAGTCAAAAGTGATGTAAACTTGGCTTAAGATGCTTATGAACAAGGTGACTATGGGGTTCGGTTTAACTATGGCGGTCCTGCTGGCGTGGGGCTGCACGGGTGGTGCGCCTGTGCAGGAAACAGCGTCTGTGGCGCCACAAACGGTGGATGCCACGGGCTGGGATAGGACTTATCGGGACGACGAGGGGGACTGCGTGTTGAATGTAAGATATTTGTGCGACACTATAATAGCGTTTGAGTATACGGCAGCTGATGGCAAAGGCGAGTGGCAGACGTGGGCGGGACAGGCTGTGAACCAATACGGCTGGCTGGCGTGTGAGTTTCTTGAGGGAGGTGACAACATGATTCCCGCCGACGAGTTCCTGTATGGCACGGACGGAACAGCCTCCATACGCTTGTCGATGCCCCCAGACTGCCTGGCCCAGGTGAGGACAGGCAGGGGAGAGGGATGGTCGCCCATCATGAAATGCGATTGATAATATATTTGATATGATATTCTACTATTCGGGTTGCGGCAACAGCCGCCATGTGGCCGAGCAGCTTGCTGCCCGCCTTGAGCAAAAGTTGGTCTTCATCCCTCAGGCTGCCCGCCAGGGGGAATTCGATTATGCGCTGGCCGAGGGCGAGAGCCTCGGTTTCGTCTTCCCCATCTATTCGTGGCAGCCCCCGCGGCTGGTGCTGGACTTTGTGGGGCGGCTCCACCTCGCCGGGACCCCTGCTTATATATATATGGTGTGCACCTACGGCGACGATGCCGGCATGGCCGACCACATGTTGGACAAAACTCTGGCCCAAAAGGGGCTGAGACTGGACGCCGCCTTCGGGGTGGCGATGCCCAACACGTATGTCAACATGTCGTTCATGAATATCGACTCGCCCGAGGTGACGCAGCGCAAGCTGGCTCGTGCCGAGGAGATGCTGCCGCTGTTGGCCCGATCCATCCAGGAGCGTCGCAAGGTGGTGGAACTGAAGCGCGGCATGTTTCCCCGGACAAAGACGTATGCCATCGGCGCCGGTTTCAACCGGAGTCTGAGCGACAAGGCCTATTGCGCCACCGATGCGTGTGTCTCATGCGGCCGCTGCGTGGAGGTCTGCCCCCTGCAGAACATCGCCCTCGTCGACGGCAAACCCCGCTGGCACGGCCATTGCACCCACTGCGAGGCCTGCTACCACTACTGCCCGCAGCACGCCATCCAATATGGCCGCGCCACCCGTGGCAAAGGGCAGTATCACTATAGCGACTGACCGTCGCGCGGCGCCGACCGGCGCCACCCTGAGTCCATGTCCGCTCCATTGCCAGCTGATTGCCTCCTCCTTATTTGTATTTTTACACTTGCGCAGAGACAAAATAGAAACAAAGCAGAAACAAAATAGAATCTAAACAGGGTCAATATGCCTGCGATGAGGCTAATCTGGAGGACTCATCGGGCAGCGGGAAGTACTTTTGGCGCGCGCAGAAGGGCGTTTTTTGTGGGGTGCGACGGTGGCTGTTGATAACTCTTGGCTGGGGGCAAGAATAATGCGCGGATTTGTTTTTGTAAAACGCTGAAATATAATACACCCAAAGAATTTTAAGTTTATTTAACATCGAAGTATCGGGCTGTTATTTTGTGGGGTGGAAAAATAGTTGTAATTTTGCATTCCATTTCAAGGGCAAGAACGGCTCTTGAAAAGTGACGGAAAACATTAATAATTAAATATATAACATCAAAAGACAAAATGCCAACAATTCAGCAATTAGTTCGCAAAGGACGCCAGCAGATGGAGTATAAGTCGAAATCTCCCGCTCTGGACAGCTGCCCCCAGCGTCGCGGCGTCTGCACCCGTGTGTACACCACCACCCCGAAAAAACCTAACTCGGCAATGCGTAAGGTTGCCCGTGTGCGTCTCACCAACCAGAAAGAGGTCAACGCCTACATCCCCGGTGAGGGCCACAACCTGCAGGAGCACTCCATTGTTATGATTCGTGGTGGCCGTGTGAAGGACCTCCCCGGCGTGCGTTATCACATCATCCGTGGTGCACTGGATACCAGCGGAGTTGACGGCCGTCGCCAGCGTCGTTCCAAATACGGTGCCAAGCGTCCGAAACAGGCTGCTAAGTAAGTAAGAATTAAGATTTACAAAGAATTAGGAATTGTCGAGAACAATTCGTTAATGAATAAGAGAAATGAGAAAAGCTAAACCCAGAAAACGTATCATCCTCCCGGATCCCAAATATAACGACGTGCTCGTTACCAAGTTTGTCAACAACCTGATGTTGGGCGGCAAGAAGACCATTGCCTACAAGATTTTCTATGAGGCAATCGACGTGGTGGCCGACCGCACCAAGGAAGACGGCATCGAAGTGTGGAAGAAGGCTCTGGCCAACATCACCCCCTCGGTTGAGGTGAAGAGCCGTCGTATCGGCGGCGCCACTTTCCAGGTGCCTACCGAAATCCGCCCCGAGCGCAAGCAGTCCATCGGCATGAAGAACCTTATCAGCTTCAGCCGCAAGCGCAGCGAGAAGACCATGGCTCTGAAACTGGCCGCTGAGATTCAGGCTGCTTACAAGGAAGAGGGTGCCGCCTTCAAGCGTAAAGAGGATATCCACCGTATGGCCGAGGCCAACAAGGCTTTCTCGCACTTCCGCTTCTAATTATTAATTAATACGTTCTAAAAAGATTCTTTATTCAGGAATAACTGATAGCCCAAGCAAAACCACAAATACATGTCAGACCTAAAATATACAAGGAATATTGGCATCATGGCCCATATCGACGCCGGCAAGACGACGACGACCGAGCGCATACTTTTTTATACCGGCAAGAACTATAAGCTGGGAGAGACGCACGAAGGCTCGGCCACAATGGACTGGATGGTGCAGGAGCAGGAACGTGGAATCACCATCACTTCTGCCGCCACCACGGTATATTGGGACTGGCATGACCAGCGTTATAAGTACAATATTATTGACACTCCGGGCCACGTGGACTTTACGGTGGAGGTGGAGCGTTCGTTGCGCGTGCTCGATGGCGCTATCGCCATCTTCTGCGCTGTCGGCGGCGTGGAGCCTCAGTCGGAGACGGTGTGGCGTCAGGCCGACAAGTACGGTGTGCCCCGCATTGCTTTTGTCAATAAGATGGACCGCGCAGGTGCCGATTTCTTCGGCGTGGTGAGTCAAATCAAGGAGCGCTTGGGCGCCAATCCTATCCCCATTGAAATCCCTATCGGTCAGGAGGATCTGTACAAGGGTGTTGTGGATTTGATTTCGAACAAGGCGCTGGTATGGGACGAGTCGTCCAACGGTCAGCGTTTCGAGGAAATCCCCATGCCCGATGACCTGAAGGACATCGCCGCCGAGTATCGTCAGAAACTCGTCGAGGGAGTGGCCGAGGAGAACGAGGCGCTGTTGGAGAAATTCTTCGACGACCCCGACTCCATCACTGCCGAAGAGATTATTGCCGAAATCCGAAAAGCCACTTTGGCCAAGAAGATTGTCCCCGTGATGTGCGGCTCCGCTTTCAAGAATAAGGGTGTTCAGACCCTGCTTGACGCTGTGGCGGCTTTCCTGCCCAGCCCCCTCGACATGAAGGAGGTGGATGGCATCAATCCCAAGACCGGAAAGCCGGAGATGCGTCCTATCGATGTGAAGGCTCCTTTCTCGGCTTTGGCTTTCAAGATTGCCACCGACCCTTATGTGGGCCGTCTTTGTTTCTTCCGCGTTTACAGCGGCTCGTTGGAATCCGGCTCGTATGTTTATAATGCCAATACGGGCAAGAAGGAACGCATCAGCCGTATCATGCAGATGCACTCCAACAAGCAGAACCCGCTCGACCGCATCGAGGCTGGTGACATCGGGGCTGCAGTAGGTTTCAAGGACATCAAGACCGGGCATACCCTCTGCGACGAGAAGCACCCCATTATCCTCGAGTCGATGAAGTTCCCCGAACCGGTAATCAGTATCGCGGTTGAGCCTTTGACACAAGGCGACATGGACAAGTTGACCAATGCGCTGACTAAGCTTGTGGAGGAAGATCCTACGTTCCGCGTCAAGAGCGATGAGGTGTCGGGTCAGACCATCATCAGCGGTATGGGCGAGCTGCATTTGGACATCATTTTGGACCGTCTGCGTCGTGAGTTCTCGGTCGAGGTGAACCAGGGCCGTCCGCAGGTGGCTTATAAAGAGGCTATCACTGCCACTGTTCAGCATCACGAAATCTACAAGAAGCAGACAGGCGGCAGGGGTAAATTTGCCGACATTCTGTTTGAGATTGGCCCCGCCGACGAGGGAGTGACCGGTCTGCAGTTTGTCAATGAGGTGAAGGGTGGTAACATTCCTAAAGAATATATTCCTGCTATCGAGAAGGGCTTCAAGGAGGCTATGCAGAATGGCGTCTTGGCCGGCTACCCGATGGACAGCATGAAGGTGACTGTGCTGGATGGTTCGTTTCATCCGGTGGACAGCGACCAGTTGTCGTTTGAGGTGTGTGCCAAGATCGGATTCAAGGAGGCTTGCCGCAAGGCTCAGCCTGTGCTGCTGGAGCCGATCATGAAGCTGGAGGTTCTTACCCCCGATGCATACGTGGGTGACGTTACGGGCGACCTGAACCGCCGCCGTGGTATGCTGGAGAATATCGTCGCAAAGGTGGGCGTGCAGGCTATCCATGCCATGGTGCCGCTGGAGCAGATGTTCGGCTATGTGACCTCGCTGCGTACTATCACTTCTGGCCGTGCCAACTCGACAATGGAGTTCTCGCACTATGCTGAGGTGAGCCGCGACCAGCAGGAAAACATCCTGAAGAATAAATATAATAATTAATAAATAACATTAACCGTGAGTCAAAGAATTAGAATCAAACTGAAATCTTACGACCACAATCTCGTCGACAAGTCGGCTGAGAAGATCGTTAAGACCGTCAAGATGACGGGCGCAGTGGTGAATGGTCCCATTCCGCTGCCGACAAACAAAAAGATTTTCACTGTGAACCGCTCCACATTTGTCAACAAGAAGAGCCGCGAACAGTTTGAACTGAGCACCTATAAGCGTCTTATGGACATTGACATCAATGACCGTGCCAAGACTATCGACGCTTTGATGAAGCTGGAATTGCCCAGTGGTGTTGAAGTGGAAATCAAAGTGTGAAATTAAAATCAGCCAATGTCAGTAGTCATCGCCCGATGATGAGAATAAGCTGAAAACTAAAAACAAACAATCCAAAGTAAAGAAATGTCAGGATTAATTGGTAAAAAAATTGGAATGACCAGTCTTTTTGATGCCGACGGAAAGCAGATTCCGTGCACAGTTATTGAAGCTGGTCCTTGTGTTGTCACACAAGTAAGAACCATCGAGAAGGATGGTTATGAGGCTATTCAGTTGGCTTTTGGCGAGCAGAAGGAAAGCCGCGTCACAAAGCCCATGAGAGGCCATTTTGCAAAGGCCAACACCACCCCCAAACGCTATCTCGCAGAGTTCAGCCGCTTTGAGGAGGGCCACAAGAAAAAGTATGGTGAAGTTTTGACAGTGGATGTCTTCCAGGAAGGCGAATTTGTCGACGTCGTCGGAACCTCTAAAGGTAAGGGTTTCCAAGGCGTTGTCAAGAGACATGGTTTTGGCGGTGTCGGTGACTTGACTCACGGCCAGCACGACCGCCTGCGTGCCCCCGGTTCGATTGGTGCAAGTTCCTATCCTTCGCGTATTTTCAAGGGTATGCGCATGGCCGGTCAGACGGGTAACCACCGAGTGAAGATTCAGAATCTTCAGGTTGTCAAGATTATCCCTGAAAAGAATTTAATGTTAGTGAAAGGTTCTGTACCGGGACCCAAAGGATCAATAATAAAACTTGAAAGATGGAGTTAAAAGTCTATAACATCAACGGAAGCGAAACCGGTAGAACCATCACTCTCGACGATTCTATCTTCGCCATCGAGCCCAACCAGCATGCAATCTATCTCGATTGCAAACAGTTTTTGGCAGACAACCGTCAGGGTACTCACAAGGCCAAAGAACGTAGTGAAAATGCCCACAGCACCCGTAAACTTAAACGCCAGAAAGGCACTGGTGGTGCCCGTTCGGGTGATTTGAAGAGCCCGGTCTTTGTGGGTGGCGGTCGTATATTCGGACCCCAGCCCCGCGACTACCGTTTCAAGCTGAATATTAAGGTGAAGCGTTTGGCCCGTCGTTCTGCCCTCAGCGCCAAGGTTGCTGAGAATGCCATGACTGTTGTCGACAGCATCAACATGGAGGCTCCGAAGACTAAAAAGATGATTGAGATACTCAACAATCTTAAATTAGGCGACAAAAAATCATTAATTGTTGTTGAGAATCAAAATAATTTCGTATCTTTGTCTGCTCGAAACCTCCAGAGGGTAAAAGTGGTAACTGTGTCGCAATTAAACACATACGACATTGTAAATGCTGCTAATATCCTTATAACTGAAGGCTCATTCGGCGAAATTAGCCGCGTTTTGGCAACAAAATAAAGTAGTTAGTAAATTGATTTAAGAAAGTTTAACAACGATGAATATCTTAGTAAAACCTCTGATCAGCGAAAAGATGACGAGAATCACCGAGGCCGCAGCTGCTCCCCAGCTTACCCGCATCCAGCGCGAAAAGAACAAGCCTGCCCCGAAGGTTCTGAATCGTTATGGTTTTGTTGTCGACAAGCGTGCCAATAAGATTGAGATTAAGAAAGCCGTCGAGGAGTTCTACAGTGTGAAGGTTCTTTCGGTAAACACGATGAACTATTCGGGCAAAGTAAAGGCTCGTTATACTAAGGCTGGATATCTGGTGGGACGCACCAATGCTTTCAAGAAAGCTATCGTAACTCTGGCCGAAGGCGACAGCATCGACTTCTACGCAAACATCTAATCAATCACTGCCGAAGGCGAGGATACCTTTCCTCACCTTCGGCAATATTAAAAAATAATAAATAATAGTAATAGTCCACTGATAAGAGACTAAAAGAACAGAAATGGCTTTAAAGAAAATTAAACCCACAACTCCCGGTCAGCGTCACAAGATTGTTGTCACGAATGATGACATTACTACCAGCAAACCGGAAAAAAGTCTGGTGAGAGGCTACGCCAAGAGCGGTGGCCGTAACAACCAAGGTAAGATGACCATGCGCTATATGGGCGGTGGTCATAAGCAGTTATATCGTTTTGTCGATTTCAAGAGAGACAAGGACGGTATTCCCGCTGTTGTAAAGACTATCGAGTATGACCCCAACCGCAGTTCACGTATTGCATTGGTTTTTTATGCAGATGGTGAGAAGCGTTATATCCTGGCTCCCCAGGGATTAAAAGTTGGTCAGACTGTCATGTCGGGTAAAGGTGTTGCTCCAGAAGTTGGAAACACTTTGACTCTTGCTGAAATTCCTTTCGGCACACTGATTCACAACATTGAGCTGCGTCCTGGCCAGGGCGCCAAGATGGTGCGTAGCGCTGGTGCTTATGCACAGCTCATGTCGCGCGACGACAAGTATGCTATCATTAAAATGCCCAGTGGTGAGATGCGTATGATTCTGCAGGCTTGCCGTGCCACTGTTGGTATTGTTTCCAATCCTGAGCATAACCTTGAGGTTGGCGGTAAAGCAGGCCGCAGCCGTTGGCTCGGTCGCCGTCCGCGCAACCGTGGTGTAGTCATGAATCCTGTTGACCACCCGATGGGCGGTGGTGAGGGCCGTCAGAGCGGCGGACATCCTCGCAGCCGTAAGGGTATCCCAGCTAAGGGCTACAAGACACGCGCTCCTAAGAAACAGTCGAGCAAGTACATTGTCGAAAGAAGAAAGAAGTAATTATTAAAAGAAGAAGAAAATGAGTCGTTCATTAAAGAAAGGTCCGTATATCTTCCATAAGCTGGAGAAAAGAGTCATTGAGGCTCAGCAGGCTAATAAAAAAGTTACCATCAAGACTTGGAGCCGTGCCTCGATGATATCGCCCGATTTCGTGGGACAGACAATCGCCGTGCACAATGGAAACAAATTCATTCCTGTGTATGTCACCGAGAATATGGTGGGTCATAAGCTGGGTGAATTTGCTCCCACCCGCATCTTCCGTGGCCATGCCGGATCTAAAGATAAAGCTAAGAAATAATTAGTCCAAAAAGAAAGATACAATAAGAAATGGGACGTAGAAAAAAGAATAGTGCAGAAGCACGCAAAGAAGCCAAAAAGACTCTCTACGTGGCAAAGTTGATGAACAATCCTACTTCGCCTCGCAAGACTCGTCTCGTCGCTGATATGGTACGCGGCGTTGATGTTGATAAAGCTCTGGGTATATTGAAGTACAGCCCCAGAGAGTCCGCCCCCAAGATTTACAAACTGGTGCTTAGTGCCGTAGCAAACTGGCAGGCCAAAAACGAGGGCAAACGTTTGGAGGACAGTCAACTTTATGTGAAGCAGATTATGGTTGATGAAGGCCGCACAATGAAACGTATGCGCACAGCCCCCCAGGGACGTGGATACAGAATCCGCAAGCGCAGCAACCACATCACCGTTATTCTCGGCAGCCGTGTCGAAGAGGCTCCTGTGGCTCCTAAAGCTGAAGAAGAAAACAAATAAGTAATTTAATAAGAAGAAAGTCAACAATGGGACAAAAAACTAACCCAATTGGAAATCGTTTAGGCATCATCCGCGGATGGGATTCTAACTGGTTTGGCGGCCGTAAGTTCGAGCAGAAGCTCGTTGAGGACGACAAGATCCGCAAATATCTCAATGCCCGTCTCGCCAAGGCCAGCGTCTCGAAGATTTATATCGAGAGAACCCTCAAGCTCCTTACCGTGACTATCAACACCGCCCGTCCGGGTCTGATTATCGGCAAGGCCGGCAGTGAGGTCGACAAACTTAAAGAAGAATTGAAGAAACTTACCGGCAAGGATGTACAGATCAATATCTCCGAGGTGAAGCGCCCCGAGTTGGATGCTGTTCTCGTTGCTCAGAATATCGCTAAGCAAATCGAAGGTCGCGTTCAGTACCGTCGTGCCATTAAGAACGCTATTGTTTCCACTATGCGTTCTGGAGCCGAAGGTATCAAGGTCTCTATCGCTGGTCGTATCGGCGGAGCCGAGATTGCTCGTAGCGAACATTACAAAGAAGGTCGTACTCCTCTGCATACTCTCCGTGCCGACATTGATTACGCACATGCCGAAGCTCATACCACTTATGGTCGTATCGGTGTGAAGGTGTATATCTGCCGCGGGGTTATTTATGGCAAACGTGAGCTGGTCCCCTCTACCGTTGGTGGTCAGCAGAAGGATCACCGTCCTGCAATGGGCAGTGAACGCCGTTCGGGCAATGGAGCCCCCCGTCGCCGTTCGGGAAACAACAGAAATAACAACAGTAAATAAAAAAGGTTAGTGGTTGGAGTTATAGAAAAACGCTAAACACTCAACGCTAAACAATAAGAGAAAATGTTACAACCTAAGAAAACAAGATATAGAAAGCAGCAGAAGGGTAAAATTAAAGGCAATGCTTTCCGTGGTCACGAGTTGGCTTTCGGTACCTTTGGTATCAAGTCCCTGGAGACCTGTTTTATCACAGGCCGTCAAATAGAGGCTGCACGTCAAGCTGTAACACGTCACATGAAACGTGAAGGTCAGATTTGGATTCGCATATTCCCTGACAAACCCATTACCAAGAAGCCTAATGAGGTGCGTATGGGTAAAGGTAAGGGTGCCCCCGAGTACTTTGTGGCCCGTGTGATGCCTGGCACAATCCTTTTTGAGTGCGAAGGTGTCCCCATGGATATTGCAAAAGAGGCTCTCCGTCTGGCTGCCCAAAAGCTCCCGATCTCGACCAAGTTTGTTGTAAAAAGAGATTATATCGAAGAATAAATAGAAGATACAGTCATGAAAAACGAAATTGTTTTAAAAGAACTCACGACTGCCGAGTTAAAGGAAAAGTTGGATACTGAGCGCTCCATGTATCAGAAGATGCTTATGACACATGCTGTTTCGCCTCTGGAGAATCCTAACAAAATAAAAGAAAGTAGAAAAACCATTGCCCGCTGTCTCACTGAACTTCGCGCCCGCGAGATTGCTGAGCAGAAGCAGAACTAACAGTAGATATGGAAAGAAATTTAAGAAAAGAAAGAATTGGCGTTGTTGTGAGCAACAAGATGGACAAGTCTATTGTCGTCAAGGTGGAACGTAAGGTTAAGCACCCCCTGTATGGCAAGTTCGTTAAAAAGTCCACTAAGTTCATGGCTCATGACGAAAAGAACGAGTGCACTATCGGCGACACTGTCCGTATCATGGAAACACGTCCGCTGAGTAAGAATAAATGCTGGCGTCTCGTCGAAATCGTTGAAAAAGCCAAGTAATTGTCACAACGTCCAAGACAAAAAGATTAATAAGAAATGATACAACAAGAAACCAGAATGACCGTTGCCGATAACAGTGGAGCCAAGAGCGCTCTCTGTATTCGCGTCCTCGGCGGCACAAAGAAGCGCTACGCCACCATTGGCGACACTATTGTAGTGGCCGTTAAAGATGCTATTCCTTCCGGCAACATTAAAAAGGGAACCGTTTCTAAAGCTGTGGTTGTCCGCACAAAGAAAGAGATTCGCCGCAATGATGGTAGCTACATCCGCTTCGACGATAATGCATGTGTACTGCTCACTGCCAACGACGAGCTCCGTGGCACCCGTATCTTTGGCCCCGTTGCACGCGAACTCCGTGACAAGCAATTCACGAAGATTGTTTCATTGGCTCCCGAAGTATTGTAAACATTAAAAAGAAGAGAAAGAAATGAAATTGCACGTAAAAAAAGGGGATACCGTTATGGTAATTGCCGGCGAAGATAAAGGCAAGACCGGCAAAGTGCTGAAGGTCTATCCCGAAAAGAATCGCGCCATTGTGGAAGGACGTAATCTTGTTAAGAAGCATACCAAACCCAATGCAAAGAATACACAGGGTGGCATTGTTGAGCAAGAGGCTCCGATACATCTGTCTAATCTCATGGTTATGGATGGGAAAACACCCACCCGTATTGGCCGCCGGATTAGCGAGAAGACTGGTAAACTCGTTCGTTATTCCAAAAAAACAGGGGAGGAGATTAAATAATGGCATATATTCCTACATTAAAAACTAAGTACAACGAGGAGATTCTTCCCGCGCTGATGAAAGAGTATGGCTACAAGACTGTCATGCAAGCTCCCCGTCTGAAGAAAATTACCTTGAACCAAGGCCTTGGCAAAGCCGCTATAGCCGACAAGAAAGTTATTGACAAGGGTATTGAAGAAATGACTCTTATTGCTGGACAGAAAGCTGTCGCTACAAAATCCCGCAAAGATATCTCTAACTTTAAGCTTCGTCGCGGCATGCCTATTGGTGTTCGCGTAACCCTCCGCGGTGAACGCATGTATGAGTTTCTGGAGCGTCTGATTACTGCTTCAATTCCCCGCATCCGTGATTTCCGTGGAATCAATGATAAGGGCTTTGACGGTAAGGGCAACTATACCTTTGGTATCGCCGAACAGATAATCTTCCCTGAGATTGATATTGACAAGATTGACCGCATTCAGGGTATGGATATCACCTTTGTCACGTCGGCTAATACTGATAAGGAGGCCATGTCGCTGCTCAAACTGTTTGGTATTCCTTTCAAGAATCAACAAAAATAATAGATAATGGCTAAAGAATCAATCAAAGCAAGAGAACGTAAAAGAGCCAAAATGGTAGCTCGTTATGCTGCCAAGCGTGCCGCTCTGAAGGAAATAGTCCGCACTGGAGAACCCGAGGAGGTCGAGAAAGCAGTCATTGCTCTTCAGAAGCTCCCCAAGAATGCTTGCCCCATCCGCATGCATAACCGTTGCCAGCTTACCGGACGCCCCAAGGGCTATATGCGTCAGTTCGGTATTTCGCGTATTAACTTCCGCGAGATGGCTGTAAGCGGTTTGATACCTGGTGTTAAAAAGTCAAGTTGGTAATATTAATCAGTAATCATTGGTAGCTTTGCAAGTTGGCAAATAACCAATACTACAAAACTTAAAATCAAGAATATAAATATGGTAACAGATCCTATTGCAGATTACTTGACCCGCATGCGCAACGCTATTGCTGCTAAGCATCGGATTGTTGAAATTCCTGCATCAAAATTAAAGAAAGAGATCACCAAGATCCTGTTTGAAAAAGGCTATATCCTTAACTACAAGTTCGAGAATGAGGGTCAGCATAACCAGAGTATCATAATAGCTCTGAAGTATCATCCCGTGACCAAAATTTCTGCTATCTCTGAACTCAAAAGAGTTAGCTCCCCAGGTCTGCGTCGTTATGTATCCGTCGAAGAAATGCCCCGCGTCCTTAATGGCCTTGGCATCGCTATCATCTCCACCTCTAAAGGTCTGATGACCGACAAGGAGGCGCGTACTCTGAATGTTGGTGGTGAAGTGATTTGTTATATCAGCTAATCAAAGAGAGGAGTAAAGAAATGTCAAGAATAGGTAAAATGCCCATCAGCCTGCCTGCAGGTGTTGAAGTAAATGTTTCTTCCGACAACGTTATTACAGTAAAAGGTCCTAAAGGTGAGTTGTCTCAGAAAGTCAACCCTTCTATTACTGTTAAACAAGAGGATGGCGTCCTTCATTTCGAGCGTCCTTCGGATAGCAAAGAGCATAAGGCCATGCATGGTCTTTATCGTGCTTTGGTCGCCAATATGGTTAAAGGAGTGTCCGAAGGCTTCAAATGTGTCCAGGAAGTCATCGGTGTTGGTTACAAAGTGCAGGCCACTGGTAACGTTATCGAGATGGATTTAGGCTACAGCCATAAGATTTTCTTTGAGCTGGCTCCTGAAATCCATGTGGAGACAGTCACCGAGAAAGGTAAGAACCCCATTATCACGATGACTAGCTGCGACAAGCAAGTTCTCGGTCAAGCCGCAGCCAAAATCCGCTCTCTGCGCAAGCCTGAACCTTATAAGGGCAAAGGTATCCGTTTCCAAGGCGAAGAGATTAGGAAGAAAGCTGGTAAGGCTGCTGCTAAATAATAAAAATTAGAACGCCAAAGATAGAATCAATTATGGCTACAAGAAAAGATATAAGAAGAACAAAAATTAAATTCCGCATCCGTCATAAGATTAGCGGCACTCCCGAAATGCCGCGTCTTTCTGTGTTCAGAAGCAATAAGGAAATTTATGCACAGTTGATCGACGATGTAAAAGGTGTGACACTGGCCGCAGCTTCCTCTCGCGAGAAAGGTGTTGAAAAGAGTGGCACGAAAAGCGAAATGTCCGCAAAAGTCGGCAAACTTCTGGCTGAGCGCGCTATCGCTGCCGGTATTAATGCTGTGGTATTTGACCGCAATGGTTATCTCTATCACGGTCGTGTTAAATCGTTGGCCGATGGTGCCAGAGAAGGTGGTTTAAAATTCTAAAGTCATGGCAGAAGTAAACGTTAAAAGAGTAAAATCGAGCGAAATCGAATTTAAGGATCGTCTTGTTGCAATCAACCGTGTAACCAAGGTGACCAAAGGTGGTAGAACATTCACATTCGCTGCCATTGTTGTTATCGGTAACGAAAATGGTGTTGTAGGTTACGGTTTGGGCAAGGCCAAGGAAGTACAGGCTGCCATCCAGAAGGGTGTAGATGATGCCAAGAAGAATCTTATCAAGGTTCCCGTTCTGAAAGGTACCATTCCCCATGAGCAATGTGGCAAGTACAGCGGTGCCCGCGTATTTCTCAAACCCGCTGCTCCTGGTACCGGTGTTATCGCCGGCGGTGCCATGCGTGCCGTTCTGGAAAGTGTCGGTGTAAAAGATGTGCTGGCCAAATGTAAAGGTTCTTCCAACCCCCACAGTGTGGTTAAGGCTACCATCAATGCCTTGCTGCAAATGAAGGATCCCTACATGGTTGCTGAGCTCCGTGGTATCACTCTCGACAAAGTTTTTAATGGTTAATCATAGGAGGATAGAATAATGGCAGATAAGACTTTAAAAATCAAACAGGTTAGAAGTACCATTGGTCATCCTGCACGCCAAAAGCAGACAATGGCTGCATTAGGTCTTCGAAAGATCAACCATGAACGCACAGTGGTTGCTACCCCTCAAATTCTTGGAATGATCGAGAAGGTGAAACACTTAATCACTGTTGAAGAAATATAATTAGTATTGGTATGGAGTCATCGTTTAGCCTTTACTCAACGAAGTCTCCCAAATTTCAAAATTGTATATTATGAGTTTAAATAATCTCCAACCCGCAAAAGGTTCCATTAAGCACTCCAAACGCATTGGGCGCGGCGCAGGTTCTGGCAAAGGCGGCACCGCCACCCGTGGTAATAAAGGTGCAAAAGCTCGTTCTGGCTATCACCAAAAGGTTGGTTTTGAAGGCGGCCAAATGCCTATTTATCGTCGTCTTCCCAAGTTCGGTTTCAAAAATATCAACCGCATCGAGTATGTCGGAATTAATATTGATACGCTGAACGCCCTCGCCGAGACTAAGAATATATCCGATTTCAATATCGATGTGTTCAAGCAGAATGGCCTTATTTCTGGCAAAGACCGCATCAAAATTCTTGGTCGTGGTGAATTAAACAAGGCCATCAACGTCTCTGCCCATGCTTTCTCTGCTTCGGCTAAACAAGCCATCGAAGACAAAGGCGGCGTTGCAACTGTAATAGAATAAAGTTTATGGAGTTGATGTAGTTAATGTTGTACTGGCTAAACTTCATCAACTTCATGACTCCATCAACTTCAAAACTTAAATAACAAACAATAATGAAGAGATTAATACAGACACTCAAAAACATCTGGTCGATTGAAGACCTGCGGAAACGAATCCTTTATACCCTTGGTTTAGTTCTTGTTTACCGCATAGGTTGTTATGTCGCCCTACCTGGTGTCGATCCTACGCAGTTGCAGAATCTGCAGAATCAGGGTTCTGATGGTCTGATGGGTCTGTTAAACATGTTCTCGGGTGGTGCATTCTCCAATGCGTCCATCTTCGCTTTGGGTATCATGCCCTATATCACTGCGTCCATCGTGATTCAGTTGTTTGTCATGGTAGTCCCCTACTTCCAGAAGATGCAGCATGATGGTGAGAATGGTCGCCGTAAAATGAACCAGATTACCCGTCTGCTTACTGTCGCTATTACTGGTTTCCAAGCTCCCGCCTACATTACCAACATGATGTATCAGTTAGGTGCTTCATCAACCGCTATTTATCCATTTGATGGAAGCTCTCCCTCTTGGACCTTCTGGGCGTCTAGCATAGTTATACTGATTGCTGGAACCCTCTTTGTTATGTGGTTAGGTGAACGCATTACTGAAAAAGGTGTTGGTAATGGTATCTCTCTCTTGATCATGATTGGTATCATTGCACGTCTGCCGTTTGCTCTGTTTGGTGAATTTGTTTCCCGTCTCACCGACGCTGGCGGTGGTCTTGTCATGTTCCTCATTGAGATTGTTGCCTTGCTTGCGGTCATCCTACTCGTTATTCTTCTTGTGCAGGGCACCCGTCGTATCCCTGTGCAATATGCCAAGCGTATCGTTGGTAATAAACAGTATGGAGGAGTCCGCCAGTATATTCCCATCAAAGTAAATGCAGCAGGTGTCATGCCTATCATTTTTGCTCAAGCAATCATGTTTATCCCTATCACTTTCATGGGTTTTACAGGCAACTCTGATTCTAAATTCTGGATGGCTTTTACCGATTTTAATGGTTTTTGGTATAACTTGGTGTTCTTCATTCTTGTTGTGCTTTTCACCTATTTCTACACGGCAATTGCTATCAACCCTAATCAAATGGCTGAAGACATGAAAAAGAATGGTGGTTTTATTCCTGGCGTCAAGCCTGGCAAAAAAACCGCTGAATACCTCGAAGGCATCTTGTCCAAGATTACCCTTCCCGGTTCAATCTTTCTTGCTATCGTAGCCATCCTTCCCGCTATTATTAGACTTTTTGGTGTAAACACCCAGTTCGCTCAATTCTACGGTGGAACCTCATTACTCATCTTGGTTGGTGTTATTCTCGACACTCTTCAGCAAATCGAGAGCCACCTCCTCATGCGTCACTATGATGGACTTACCAAAACTGGCCGCATCAAAGGTCGTACCTCTATGTCAGTTCAGGCATAACCATTCAATAATCACAGAATGATACTCCTTAAGACAAAAGAAGAAATAGAACTGATACGTGACAGTGCCCGTCTCCTCGGCAAGACCCTTGCCGAGGTGGGTCGTCATATCCAGCCGGGTGTTACAACAGCATTCCTCGACAATATTGGCGAACAATATATACGCGACAACGGTGGTATCCCTCTCTGCAAAGGCTACGAGGGATTCCCCGCTGCTTTCTGTATTTCGGTCAACGATGTTGTCGTTCACGGCATTCCCTCCGATAAGCTCTTTATCAAAGAAGGCGACAACGTTTCTCTCGATTGTGTTATAGAGTTGAATGGTTATGTGTCTGATTCGGCCTATACTTTCACTTGCGGAGAAGTCTCTCCCGAAATGCAGCGTCTGTTAAAGGTCACCAAGGAGTCACTTTTTATAGGACTTGAAAAGTGCAAGGCCGGCAACCGTGTCGGCGATATTGGGCACGCAGTGCAGCAGCATTGCGAAAAAAACGGTTTCTCTATCGTCAGAGAACTGTGTGGACATGGTGTTGGCCTTAAAATGCACGAAAGCCCCAATGTGCCCAACTACGGTGTCCCCGGCACAGGCCCCCTGCTCAAAGAAGGCATGGTGATAGCCGTAGAGCCGATGGTCTGCATGGGTTCCAAAAATGTGGTGTTCTCTCGTGAGGACGGTTGGACCTGTCGCACCAAAGACGGAAAGCCGGCCGCACACTTTGAGCATACAGTGGCTATTGGAGCCAATGGACCTGACATTCTCACTACATTCGATTTCATTGAACAATAATTTATAACGATAAGTAATGGCAAAACAATCATCCATACAATTAGACGGAACTGTTACTGAATCATTGGGCAATGCAATGTTTCGTGTCGAGCTCGAAAATGGACATCAAATCATAGCCCACATCTCAGGCAAGATGCGCATGCATTACATTAAGATTCTACCTGGTGACAAAGTCTCCATTGAAATGTCCCCGTATGATCTTACCAAAGGTCGTATTACCTATCGTCATAAATAGCATAGCTTTTGCTCCCTCAGTGAAACTGATAAAAGAATTAATCGATTAATACAATAAAAAATGAAAGTAAGAGTTTCTGTAAAGAAAAGATCCCCTGAATGCAAGGTGGTACGCCGTCATGGGGTCGTCTATGTAATCAACAAGAAGAATCCTAAGTTCAAACAAAGACAAGGATGATTAACTAACAAAAAGAATAAGAAGAATTTATGGCAAGAATTGCAGGTATTGACTTACCCAAAAACAAAAGAGGAGTTATAGGTCTCACCTATATCTACGGAATTGGAAGAAGTCTTGCATCCGAAATTTTGGCAAAAGCCGGAATCGACGAGAACAAAAAAGTTCAAGACTGGACCGACGATGAACAGAACACCCTCCGTAACATTATCAACGATCAGTATAAGGTTGAAGGTGCCCTCCGTTCTGAAGTACAAATGAACATCAAACGACTGATGGATATCGGTTGTTATCGTGGCATCCGCCATCGTCTGGGACTCCCTCTCCGTGGACAGAGCACAAAGAACAATGCTCGCACTCGCAAGGGTAAGAAAAAAACAATCGCTAACAAGAAAAAAGCTACCAAGTAATTAGTTAGAGTAGCGACCTTCTGCGGACTATATTTTGAATGAAGGAGCAGAGGTGAATAAAAGTAAAATCAAGCACAATTAAACAATTATGGCAAAAACTTCTAAACCGACCAAAAAAAGAGTCGTAAAAGTTGAACCTCTCGGAAGAGCATGTATTTTTGCTTCTTTCAACAACGTGATTATTTCGTTGACTAATAATGCCGGTCAAGTGATTTCTTGGTCGTCTGCTGGAAAAATGGGCTTCCGCGGATCGAAGAAAAACACTCCGTATGCTGCTCAAATGGCTGCGGAAGATTGCGGTAAAGTTGCTTATGATTTGGGCCTACGTAAAGTTAAAGTCTTTGTTAAAGGACCTGGTTCAGGACGTGAGTCTGCTATCCGTGCAATCAACGGCTGTGGCATCGAGGTGACCGAAATTGTCGACGTTACACCCCTTCCCCACAACGGTTGTCGTCCTCCCAAACGCCGTCGTGTGTAATTCTCAGAATGAATCGGCTCCAACAGCCCCATTCCTGTCAGTAATCAGTAACACATTTTCAAATCAGATAAATAATAATGGCAAGATATACAGGTCCTAAAACCAAAATAGCAAGAAAGTTCCACGAACCCATCTACGGTCCGGATAAGAACTACGAAAAGAAACCTTATGCTCCTGGTATGCACGGTCAGAACCGTCGTCGTGGCAAAGTTTCTGAATACGGCATCCAGCTTCAGGAGAAGCAGAAAGCCAAATATACTTATGGTATCCTTGAGCGTCAATTCCGTAAGCTTTATGCCGAAGCCTCCCGTCGTGGTGGCATTACCGGTGAAGAGCTCATGAAACTCATCGAAGCCCGTCTTGACAACGTGGTCTATCGTCTCGGCATTGCCTGCAGCCGTGCTCAAGCCCGCCAGCTTGTGTCCCACCGCCACATAGCTGTCAACGGAAACGTTGTCAACATCCCCTCCTACCAACTCCGTGTTGGCGATGTCATTTCGGTTCGTGAGCGTTCCAAATCTCTCGAAATCGTCTCCGACAACCTCGCTTCCCGTGCCAACAACTATCCTTGGCTCGAATGGGACGGAGCCACCCTCAGTGGTAAATTCATGAATTACCCCGAGCGCTCCGATATCCCCGAGAACATCAACGAACAGCTCATTGTCGAGCTCTACTCCAAGTAGTAGTGTTATCGTCGCCCAATGCTTGTTACTGGCTGTTCTTATCATCCAGTCGGTATCTAAGAGTCAGGGTCAGTGAAACCAATTATCAAGAAAGCAATTAAAATGGCAATATTATCTTTCCAGAAACCCGACAA
>DEKU01000071.1:0-67675 GCA_002354035.1 Bacteroidales bacterium UBA2714 | reverse complement strand
GGCTATGGCATCACCATCGGCAATGCGCTGCGTCGTGTCCTGCTCTCTTCTCTCGAAGGCTTTGCAATCACCTCCGTGCGCATTGAAGGTGTCGACCATGAGTTCTCCTCCCTGCCTGGTGTTGTTGAGGATATGACCGACATCATCCTTAAGCTGAAGCAAATCCGTTTTCGTCGCCAAATCGAAGACTTCGAGTCGGAGAAAGTCTCCTTTGTAGTTGTAGGCCAGCCCGTCTTCAAAGCCGGCGACCTCAACAGCCACCTCAACGGCTTTCAAGTCCTCAACCCTGAGCTTGAAATCTGCCACATGGAGACAACCACCGAACTGAAAATCGAACTCACCATCGAGAAAGGCCGTGGCTACGTCCCCGCCGACGAAAACAAAAAGCCGGGCGACCCGATTGGAGTTATCGCTGTCGACTCTATTCATACGCCTATCAAGAACGTCAAATACGAAGTCTCCGACTACCGCGTTGAACAGCGTACCGACTACGAAAAACTGACCTTCGACATCCAAACCGACGGTTCCATCCATCCGAAAGAGGCCTTAAAAGAAGCCGCCACTATCCTCATCCAGCACTTCATGCTTTTCAGCGACGAGCGCATCACCCTCGAAGCCGAACCCAAGCCCGTGCAGGAAGAGTTCGACGAAAGCACCGTCTACACTCGTCAGCTCCTCAAGACCAAGTTGGTCGACATGGACCTCTCCGTCCGTGCCCTCAACTGCCTCAAGGCTGCCGAGGTCGAGACCTTGGGCGATTTGGTCTCCTTCAACAAGGCCGACCTTCTGAAGTTCAGAAACTTCGGCAAGAAATCGCTCACCGAGCTTGAGAACCTCGTAGCTTCAAAGAACCTCGAATTCGGTATGAATATTAGTAAGTTTAAATTAGATAAAGAATAAATAGAAATGAGACACGGTTGTAAAATAAATCATCTGTCAAGAACCCACGCACATCGCGTTGCTATGCTCTCCAACATGGCCACCTCTCTCATCATGGAGAAGAGAATCGAGACCACGCTGGCTAAAGCCAAGGCACTCCGAGTATATGTCGAGCCTCTTATCAATCGCTCCAAAGAAGACACCACCAACAACCGCCGTGTTGTCTTCAGCTACCTCCACAGCAAAGAGGCCGTCAACGAGCTTTTCCGCGAAATCTCGCAGAAAGTCGCTAACCGTCCTGGTGGATACACCCGCATCCTGAAGACCGGCATCCGCCACGGTGACAACTCCGCCATGGCCATCATCGAGCTCGTCGACTACAACGAGAACATGCTGAAACCCCTCACCGAGAAGAAAGCTAAGTCCACTCGTCGTAGCCGTGCCAAGAAAGCTGAAACTGCCGAAGCTCCTGCCGTAGCCGAAGCTCCCGCAGTCGAAGAAACCCCCAAGGCTGAATAAGACACTTAGGGTAACACAATAACAAAAGGAATGCGGGGTGACAATACTCTCTGCATTCCTTTTTTCTTGCGGCATCCCCGCGCCGTGACCCCGGCAAACGGGTGTCCACCCCAACAAACAACGCAAACAACCTTTTATATTAAATACAAATCAATCTATGTCACAGATTATAGCAATCCGGGGCCGCCAGATCCTCGACTCTCGCGGCAACCCCACAGTCGAAGTCGAAGTATTTACCGAACAGGGCGCCATGGGCCGCGCAGCCGTCCCCTCCGGAGCCTCCACCGGTGTCCACGAAGCCTGCGAACTCCGTGACGGCGACAAGTCCGTCTACCTTGGCAAAGGCGTTCTGCAGGCCGTCAACAACGTCAACAACGTCCTCAACGAAGAGCTCCGCGGCATGTATGTCGAAGAGCAGCGCGCCATCGACCAAAAGATGATCGAACTCGATGGCACCCCCAACAAAGGCCGTCTCGGTGCCAATGCCATCCTTGGTGTCTCCCTGGCCTGTGCCAAAGCGGCAGCCATGGAGTCCGGCCAGCAACTCTACCGCTACCTTGGCGGTTGCGGAAGCTACATGCTGCCCGTCCCCATGATGAACATCCTCAACGGTGGCTCACATGCCGACAACAGCATCGACTTCCAAGAGTTCATGATCATGCCCGTCGGAGCCCCCACCTTCACCGAGGCTCTCCGCATGGGTGCCGAGGTGTTCCACAACCTCCGCACTGTCCTCAAAGCCCGCAACATGTCCACCAACGTAGGCGACGAGGGCGGCTTTGCCCCCAACCTGGCCTCCAACGACGAAGCCATCCAGGTCGTCTGCCAAGCCATCGAAAAGGCTGGCTACCGTCCGGGCGAGGACATCTTCATCGGACTTGATGCCGCTGCATCCGAATACTACAATGCCGAAACCGGCCTCTACGAGATGCGCTGGTCCACTGGCGAGAAATACACAGCCACCGAGATGGTCGACTTCTGGAAACGCTGGGTTGACCAATACCCCGTCATCTCCATCGAAGACGGCATGGCTGAAGACGACTGGGACGGCTGGAAACTCCTCACCGACGCCATCGGCGACCGCTGCCAGCTTGTTGGCGACGACCTTTTCGTCACCAACGTTGAGCGTCTCCAGATGGGTCTCGACCGCAAAGTGGCCAACTCCATCCTCGTCAAGCTCAACCAGATCGGCACCCTCTCCGAGACCATCGATGCCGTCAGCCTTGCCACCCGCAACGGCTACACCTCCATCATCTCCCATCGCTCCGGCGAAACCGAGGACACCACCATTGCCGACCTCGTCGTCGCCCTCAACACCGGCCTCATCAAGACAGGTTCCGCCAGCCGCACCGACCGTATCTGCAAATACAACCAGCTTATGCGCATCGAAGAAGGCCTCAGCGACCAAGCACAGTACCTCGGCAAAAACTTCAAGTTCATCAAGAAGTAACCCCTCCTTGTCAAGTCTCAACCTTGATACCCCCAAGCCCCGCACCTCACAACCGGCGGGGCTTTTTTCATATCCTGTTGATGCATTCGGCCAGTCAACACCAATCCCCCATTGCCCCCCGCCGCAGCTCCCGACCCTCACTCCGCCTTGTGAAACCAATCGCCGAGCCCCCAGCGGCCACACTTTTTGCAGCCCACCCGATAGGCGACAGGTATTTTCCTCCAAACACCCTCGTGCCCCAATGAGTTCCCCGGCATGTTAAAGTCTGTTAATATTTGTAAGAATCAATGCCCTTTCGCGTTATATAAACAAATGATAAATCCACGAAACAATGCTTCATGATATGAGACACATCTTTATTAAGTCACTGATTGCCGTAACCCTCAGTGCCGCAATGCTCACTGTTGCTTGCACCAAAGAGGTAGTGAACCCCATCCCCAACAGCAAATCCGAAGGCCTATACCACAGCCTGCTCCCCTTGTGGGCCTTGCGCGACTCGCCGCAGTGGCCGTCTGCCGTCAGCCAGTATGCGATAACGAATCATTTCACACAAGTGAGCGACAGTCTCTCAGGCGATTATCGAATCATAACATACCTCAGCCAGAACGATACCGGCATCTATGTGTTGAAGACGTACAATCTTCACGACACCCTATGGTCGCTCCACTGCTCGCTGTTCTCGCCCATGCAGACCTGGATGCAGGAACAGATGGCGAGATATGAAACTCAGCTGTACAGCCGCCACCCCGACGGCTACACCGGTGGCTCCTTCTACTGGTTTCTCTCACCAATAATCCGAAACAGTGTCGATGGCGGCGATGTGCGGTCGCACGACCTCTTCGTGCAGCGCGTAGCCGAGCATCGGGCCGATGTGTGGGAATGGGTTGAAGCCCGCACCCGCTATGGCCTCAACCCACCCTATCTGGGCGAGGACCGCCTCCAGCTGCTCACCGACGGCACGCGATACACCCTCACCCGGCTGGGGCTGGACAGCATCCCTTCCGGCATCACACACCATCTCGAAATCCAGTTCAACACCTACGACACCACTGGCTGGAGCAATCCCTTCGGGCCTTTCTAACCCCACGCCAGCCACGAAGTCACCCTTCCCGGCTCTCTCGGCACGACCCGGGGGTAAGGCTTGCCGCTGGTGTGGTCCCGTCATCGGCGGTCAGCCCCCGTGCCGCAAGGCCAGCCCCAAAGCCCCCCCCCACCATGCAGCCACATTCTCCAGAGCTTGCTTTCGTCTTTTTCTGCATTTCCTTTGTACTTATTTTATGTTTCAGAGAGTAAGTATAAAATAAGTATAAAGAAAAAAGCGTGCAGCGTCGGGTCCTTTCGCCATCTCTGAGGTCCGTACAAGGTGGTGGAGTCCGGATTGCCCGACATGTCGCGTCGTTACTGTATCAAAAGTTGACCCAGCTCTGTTTTGGGTCAGTTCTACCCTTCGGCTATGGAGGGAAATCGGTCTTCGGGTTGCGGGGCAACAGATTTTTTTTGCTCCTTTGTGCTTTTTTTCATTTTCGGGCGTTTAATAGGGGTATGACGCAGCATCCATTTCTGACTCTGGTCGAGAAGCATTCGGCAGCCATCGATGCCGTGTGCCGCTCCTTCTGCCACCGCCGCGAGGACCGCGAGGACTTACGGCAGGATATTATAGTGAACCTGTGGCAGGGCTGGCAGCACTATCGGCCGCAGGCCAAGGCGGTCACCTGGGTGTGGCGTGTGGCGGTGAACACGGGCATATCGTGGTGGCGCCACCGCAAGCGGCAGGTGGAGACCACGGCAATCGACAGGCTCGACTTTGCCGAGGACCTGACCGACCGCGAGGCAGCAGAACGGCTGCACGAACTGGTCGGGCGTCTCCCGCAGAGGGACCGCCAGCTCATTCAGCTCTATCTTGACGGCTGGAAACAGGGCGAGATAGGGGAGATGCTGGGCATAAGCGAAACCAATGTGCAAACCCGTATGGCGCGGATAAAAGCAAAACTGAGAAAAATGATTACCCCATGAGAGACTTGGATCAACTGATAGAGCAGATACACCTTGAGCATCGCGATCTGCTGGTGCGGCAGGGTGAGGGCAAGGGCCGCGGACTTTCCCCGCGACCTATTCGCCGCCTGTGGCCCTATGCGGCGGCGGTGGCTTTGGTGGGCTTGGTAGGTGTGGCCTTGTTGGTGCAGCGGCCCGGCGCCACTTCTTCCACTGAGGTGGCCAAAGCCACTGTGCCCCGAGCCGAGGAGGCGCCGGCAGCCTACGCCTACTCGGTCTCGACCGATGGTGTGCGCGTCTATTGTGAAGACAATTGCAACCCCGACGAGGTGTTGAACAGAATGAAACAAGTAATCAAAACATTACAATAATATGAAACACATTCAGACATTTATACTATTAGCCGGATTGCTGCTCGGGAGCCATGCCTCGGCCCAGACCACCCTTTACAAGACCTACGTGGGTCGCACGGGCATCAAGGCCTCGTGCATCGAGAACTACCCTATCGGCAATGGTCTTAAGGTGACCGTCACTATGCTGGAGGCAAACGATTCCGCCTCGTTCCTTCACTTGAAAAAGAGCCTGAGGGCATTACCCTATAGTGGGGCTAAGACGGAGAAAACAAACGATACTGTCGAGTATTATCCCTTGAAGCAGAGCATAAAAAAGCCAATACGCAATTATGTGCATGAACTCGACAGCACGCCTGAATTCAGCCATGTCTCCACGCTCGAAGGGTCGATAGCCACCGCTTTCATAAGCCAGATGAAGAATATGGATGTGAAGATAAACGTTGAAAAAGACAGCACAAAAGCCTCATCAAAACAGGCAAAGATACTGCACATCTACTGCCGCGCCGCCGATCCTTTGCCCGGTGACAAGGGTGTGTATCTGATTTACTTCTCCGAAGACACGATGACCGCGCTGGTGTTCCACTGTCCCAACGACGAGGTGTATGCCCAGTCGGTGATGTATGTGCTGAAAACCACTGTAAAAAAAGCCACCGCCGAATAAGGAAAACCAAAAACCAAAAAGTAGGCTGCCGCACCCAGATATCTTTAAACTTTATACTATAAACATTCACAATTAATAGGTTATGAAGAAACTTGCTTTCCTCATAGGGCTCATACTATGCCCTATCGCCAAGGGGATGGCGCAGATTCCCCCTGAAATGATGGATGCCATCCGGGCCGCTGTGTACGAGCAGGCACCCAAGACTGACACCGCTAAGACCGACAGCACCAAAACGATTGCCACCGGCGGTTCGCCGGGGCAGGACAGCCTGTTGCTCCTCCAGCGGGTGAAAACCCTTGAGGCCATATCCGTCCGCGCCCCGCGCCCCATCTACAGCATGGACGACGAGGTGGTGAACTACAACGTCTCGGACGACCCCACCGTGAAAGGCCTCACCGCCCTCGATGCCCTTCAGAACGCCCCCAGTGTGGAGGTAGACATCGAAGGCAACATCACCATGCGCGGCTCCACCAACATCGAGATATGGATTAACGGCTACCCCACCCACATGAACGGCTCCACCCTCAAAGTCTACCTCGAATCGCTGCCCGCCGACGCCATAGACCGCATCGAGGTCATCAAGAACCCCTCCGCCAAATACATGGTCCAGGAAGGGTGCCACATCATCAACATCGTAACCAGCGCCCGCATACGCAACAGCCATTTCCTCTCCCTTGGCCTGGGTGCCAGCAACCGCCCCTCCGTCAGCCCGTGGGTGAGCTATGTGCTGAAGAACGAAAAGCTTTCTACCAATGTTTATCTCGGTGTGGGCAGCACCCCCACCCACCGGACGGAGCAGTCCGGTTCCATATTCCGTCAGGACGGCGCCGAAGGGTTCGACACCACGGCCACCAGCAACACCGCCACCGAAAACAACACCAACCGATACACCGGCACCTTAGCCTATAACCTCAGTTATCAAATCGACTCGATGAACGACCTCTCCTTCTTTGGCTTGGCAGTGACTTTTCCCGCAACAAAACATTCGCTCACCACCACCGACCAGTGGTATTACCTCCCGCAAGGGTTGCACTACACCTATACGAACAGTCAGGAGAGCAGGGACTTCAACCTGATGGGAATGGCCAACCTGAGTTGGAAACACAAGTTCGACAACGTAGGACACAACCTGTCCGTAACCCTTTATGACAACCTCAACTACAGCCACAATGAGCGTACCCTGCGACGTGACTACACCCTGCTTGAGGGCATACTGCCGTCAGAACTGAACGACTTCGACAAAACCTACCTCGGCGGCATGACCAACAACAGCCTCACCCTCAGTGCCGACTACAACCGCCCGCTCACCGTCGACGACGAGCTGACACTGGGGCTCTCGCTTGTCCCCTCGCTCGTCAGCAACTACTCGTCACCCAGTTTCTTCAACGTTGCCACGATGGCATACGACAGCCTTGATTATCTACGCCGTTTCGACAAGACCGACCGCACCACGCAGGCCTCCGCCTCTGCCAGCTGGCGGCACAAGTGGAAGGCCTTCACCATGACCCTGGGGTTGCGCGGCTATTGGAACCACTGCGACTATTCTTTGGATGCACTCTTCCCCGACGACACCTCTTTCGCCTATTGCTATCTCAAACCCTCACTGCGGCTCACCTACCGCACCAAGAGCATGCATTACTTCCGGTTTGCCTACTCCCTCGCCACCTCCATGCCCTCGGCGGAGAACCTCTCCACCGCCCGCCGCTACGACGAAGACTCCTACAAAGTGGGCAACCCCTTGTTGAAGGCCGGATACACCCACAGCGTCGACCTCAGCTGGAACCGCTACTTCGCCTCCCACGGCTCGGTGGGCATAGAGAGTTACGCCCGCCTCTCCTCCAACGACATCAACTACTGTAAAGAGGCTGTCAGCGAGATTGACCCCTACCTCGGACGGCTCATCAGCTACAGCATGCCCTACAACGTGGGCAGCAGCTACAAGACCGGCATCGAAGGCAACGCCACCTATCGCCCGGTGGCATGGCTCAACTTCCGCCTCTATGCCAACCTCTACCGCTCGGGCTACGAAGTAAATCACCCCAAGGCGGGGCACTACAGCAGCGCCATGACCTCCTACAGCTTCCGTCTCAACTGCTGGGCAAACATCGCGGGTCGGGTGCGGCTGAACCTCTCGGGCAACTACTCGTCGCCCACGCAAGCCCTCTTCGTCGAACGTCAGAGCGGCTACACCATTGATATGGGTCTCAGCGCTGACTTCTGGCAGAAACGCCTCTCGGTGGTGCTCAACGTCACCGACCTCTTCAATTGGAATCGCTCCCAGTCCTGGAACACCAACCCCTACCTCCTCGACTACAGCACTTCCCACACCGACAGCCGTTTCGTCAGTCTTTCCATCACCCTCCGCTTCGGCAAGATGGAGTTGCAGTCGATTGCCAAAGAGGGGAACCCGGACTAAAGCCCGTCGGCCCATCGGGCTGGCCTCCGGCCATGGCAGGCGGCTGAGGGTGGTAAAGATGGGTTTTTGTCAAGTCTATCAGTCATATTCATCCCCCCTGACAAGCAAATCAGTTCAACCAGCAAAAAAGCCGTCATGCGATTTCAGGCATACACAAACTGTTGATTTAATGCTTGTTCTTCAAGTTTTCATTGCCCGTTCCCCGTTCCTTCTTCGATTATTTATCGAAGAAGGAACGGGGAACGGGTGCTTTCGGCGTGGGAGGAGAGCGGGGAGTGGAAGCGGAGTGGAGGGCAAAAGGCCAACCGGCGGGACAGGCTGGGACAAGGCAGCATAAGGGCAGGGCCGAGAGGTGGAAAACCACCCGATAGCGCAGATGGAGTGGCTGGGTGGGGCAGGGGGTGGCGGGGTGCGGCCGTGTTAGAAATCAGGCACTAAAGAGTTTCTTTGCATTAGAGACTGCATAATTCAAAAAAAACTTGTATATTTGCATTTTTGTTTAAGCATGCCCTGCGCAGCGCGATACGTCGCGGCAAGGCGGGGGTTAAGAATGAACTAATAGAACACGATGAACAACATACGCAATTTTTGCATCATAGCCCACATCGACCACGGCAAGAGCACGCTGGCCGACCGTCTGCTGGAATATACCGCCACAGTGTCGCAGCGCGAGATGCAGGACCAGGTGCTGGACGACATGGACCTGGAGAAGGAGCGCGGCATCACCATCAAGAGCCACGCCATACAGATGAACTACCGGCACGACGGCGAGGGGGAGAACGCGGGCAAGGATTTTGTGCTGAATCTGATTGACACTCCCGGCCATGTGGACTTCAGCTATGAGGTGAGCCGCTCGATTGCGGCGTGCGAGGGGGCGCTGCTGGTGGTGGACGCCACGCAGGGCATACAGGCTCAGACCATCTCAAACTTGTATCTGGCTTTGGAGAACGACTTGGAGATAATCCCCGTGATGAACAAAATCGACCTCGACAGCGCGATGCCGGAGGAGGTGGCCGACGAGATTATAGACCTGCTGGGCTGCAAGCGGGAGGAGATACTTTCGTGCAGTGCCAAGACGGGCGTGGGTGTGCCGGAGGTTCTGCGGGCCATCGTGGACCGTTTTCCAGCTCCCAAGGGTGACCCCGACGCCCCGCTGCAGGCGTTGGTGTTTGATTCGGTGTTCAACCCATTCCGCGGCATCATAAGCTATTTCCGCATCATGAACGGCACGCTGCGCACCAACGACCACGTGATGTTTGTCAGCACGGAAAAGGACTACCACGCCGACGAGATCGGGGTGCTGCGCCTCAACATGGAGCCGCGCAAGGAGCTGCGCGCCGGCGACGTGGGTTATATCATCAGCGGCATAAAGACCTCGAAGGAGGTGCGTGTGGGCGACACGATTACGCATGTGCAACGCCCGTGCGAGAAAGCCATTGAGGGCTTCGAGGCCGTGAAGCCGATGGTGTTTGCCGGTGTCTATCCGGTCGACACGGACGACTATGAGGAGCTGCGCGCCTCGCTGGAGAAGTTGCAGTTGAACGACGCATCGCTGACGTTCGAGCCGGAGAGCTCGCTGGCTTTAGGTTTCGGTTTCCGTTGCGGTTTCCTCGGACTGCTGCACATGGAGATTGTGCAGGAACGCCTCGAAAGGGAGTTCAACATGGATGTGATCACCACTGTGCCCAACGTGCAGTATAAAGTCAGGTTGACCAATGGCGAGGAGAAGGATGTTTATAACCCTTCGGGTATGCCGGAGCCGAATAATATTGCCGAGGTGTATGAGCCTTTCATTCATGCTCAGATTATTACCAAAGCCGATTTCATCGGGGCTGTCATCAAGCTGTGCATGGACAAGCGCGGCATATTGAAAAACCAGACTTACTTGACCACGGACCGCATCGAGATAACGTTTGATTTGCCGCTGGGTGAGGTGGTGTTCGACTTCTACGACAAGCTGAAGAGCATATCGAAGGGCTATGCCTCGTTCGACTATTATCTGAACGGTTTCCAGCCCTCGAAGCTGGTGAAGCTGGAGATACTGCTGAATGGCGACCCGGTGGATGCCCTCTCCACACTGACCTACGTGGACAATGCTTACCCCATTGGGCGACGGATGTGCGAGAAGCTGAAGGATTTGATTCCCCGGCAGCAGTTCGATGTGGCCATACAGGCGGCCATCGGGAGCAAGATTATTGCCCGCGAGACGGTGCGACAAGTTCGCAAGGATGTGACAGCCAAGTGCTACGGTGGCGACATCACCCGCAAGCGCAAACTGCTCGAAAAGCAGAAGGAGGGCAAGAAACGTATGCGCCAGGTGGGTAATGTGGAGGTGCCGCAAAGTGCCTTCCTCGCCGTCCTGAAACTGGATTAGGCTAATATAATAGTTTAAATAGACAATATTATGTTTTGGAGATTGTTCTTTATAGCGATAGTTGTGCTGGTGGCTGTTTTGGCCACGCTGGCATTGGCTGGGTACATTTTTTTCCGCATTACGAAGCGGTATTTTGACAATGAGCAGAAGATGCAGATGTTGCAGATGCGTGTGGATGAGCATCGCGAGGCTGTGAAGCTGGTCACCCCCATCAAGTTGCAGGCATACGAGCGCATGGCACTCTTTCTGGAGCGCATTTCGCCCGAGAGTCTTGTGTTGCGTTGCTATCAGCCGGGTATGGACACCAAGTTGTTGCAGGGTGTGATGACTAAGAACATCCGCGACGAGTGGGAGCATAATCTCAGCCAGCAGGTCTATATCTCGTCTGAGGCGTGGAACCTTATCCGCAAGGCAAAAGATGAGATGGTGGGTGTCATCAATTCGGCGGCTATCACGGTGCCGGCCGATGCCGACCCTGCCCGTTTGGCAAGCACGATTTTCGCCTCGGTGGCCGACGGCAAACAGCCCACGGCTCCTGCACTGGAGTTCTTGAAACAGGAGATGCGCGACCTGTAGACACGGGCGGCTGAAATCTTTTCGCTCTCCTGCATTGGGTCACGGTGCAGGAGAGTGTTGTATTGTGCCGGTGCGGGGGAGGTTAGTGCTTTGTCTGGTCATCGCCCAGCAGTGCGGGACGGCGTTGGCGTGTGCGCTCGATAGCTTGCTGCATACGCCATTGTTCAATTTTGGCATGATTGCCGCTGAGGAGGACATCGGGAACGCGCCAGCCGCGGAACTCGGGCGGACGTGTGTATTCGGGCGGAGCCACAAGGCCGTCCTGGAACGAGTCGCTTAGTGCGGATTGCTCGTCGCCTATCACTCCAGGGATAAGCCGGATGACAGTGTCGGAGATGACGGCGGCTGCCAGTTCGCCGCCTGTCAGGACGTAGTCGCCGATGGAGATTTCCATGGTGATGAAGTGTTCACGGATGCGCTCGTCCACACCTTTGTAGTGGCCGCAGAGAATCATGAGGTTCTCTTTCAAGGAGAGGGTGTTGGCCAAGGGCTGGGAGAGCATCTGCCCGTCGGGAGCGGTATAGATAATTTCGTCGTAGGTGCGTTGGGATTGCAGCTCCTCGATGCAGTTGGCTAAGGGTTCGACGGCCATGACCATGCCGGCGCCACCACCGTAGGGATAGTCGTCCACGCTGCCATAGCGCGACAGGGAATAGTCGTGCAGGTTGTGGAAGACGACCTCGACGATGCCTTTTTTCTGAGCCCGGCTGATGATGGACTCCTCGAAAAACATGGACATCATGTTGGGGAAAAGGGTGAGAATGTCGAGGCGCATAGGAATTTATCTAAGTCTGATAGTACGACCGGGACGGAGGATGGTGTTTTCGCTGATGCCGTTGAGCTGGCAAAGCTTACTGACGGTGGTGCCGTTGCGCTTGGCTATGCGGCTGAGGGTGTCGCCGGTGCGGATTTTGTAGGTTTTGCCACCGTTGCTGTAGTTGCCCACGCGTGACTTGGAGCTTTGGTTGCTGTAGCCCCGTTTGGCCACTTTGCGGAAGGAGTCTTTGGTGAGGTGGAGGGTGGGTTTGATGAGAGTGCGGGTTTCGCAGCTTATCACGTTTTCGGGATTCATGGCGTTGCCATTGTAGCGGATTTCGAAGTGGAGGTGGCTGCCCCGTGAGCGGCCTGTGTTGCCGCAAAGGCCTATCTCCTCGCCGGCCTTGACACGGGTGCCAGGGGCCACATGGCGTTTGGAGAGGTGGGCATAATAGGTCTCCAGTCCGTTGTCGTGCCGGATGACGATGAGGTGACCGTAGGATCGGTTGTATTTAGAGAACCGCACCACACCGTCGAAAGCGGCATAGATGGGCTCGCCAGTGGGCATGGCCAAGTCGAGGCCGTAGTGGAAACGACGGCGGCGGGGACCAAAATGGGAGGTTGGGCGAGCGTGGTCGGGGGTGGGGAAAACAAAGAATTTGCCGTGGTCGGGGTCGGTGAGTTTAAGGTCGATGGGAGCCATCTCGGAGATGTCCATCTTGAGCGTGTGAACCAGTGAGGAGTCGCCTGCCATGAGGATGTCTTCTTCGCTGTCAGTTCCGGGGTCGTCCTGCTGGGAGAGAGCATAGTGTGGCGTTACGATGCCCATGCCCTCTTCATCCACAGTCTCTTCGGGAGTGCCGGGTCGCTCCTTTTGTGCATTCTTTTTGTCTACGATGTCGTGCTCTTTGTCCTGTGGGTTTTCTTCAAAAAAATAGGGTTCTTGATAGGAGGGTTTCTGTTCCACGTCGTCGGCTATGTCGACGGTGTCGTTGTTCACCTTCTTTTTGGGTTTCTTCAGGCCATAAGGCTCGGTGCGCACACCTGAGTATTCGTCGTCTGGGTCGCTGGTTTTCACCAGCTTGTTGTGTTTTATCTGCCCACCTTGGGTGTTGGCATACACGCGGGGCTTGTTTTTGTTCTGTTTTGCGTTAGGACGATTCTGGGCATTGGAGTAAAAAGGCACAACTACCATCAGAATCAGTACGATATAATGTATATACTTCTTCATAATAATAGTGCAAAGGTACGTAAAAAAATCGAATACGCCATCTCGATTGTGCATTTTTAATCTTATTTCAAATTTGCGAAGTCTTGGGGAAGGGCATTGGCTGTGGCCTTTGCGGCACCTACATGGGACGATGATGGGCGGGATGGGGGAGGAAGAAACAAGCCCCGGTCCGTGGCGGACCAGGGCTTGAAGGTAGAGGGAGTCTACAGCGAGACTCGCTATTGGGGATGTGTCGGGAAGACTACTTTACCACAAGTTTGCGGATAGTGTTTGTCTTGGCTCCGGTGATGCGGACAAAGTAGGCCCCTTGAGACAGACGGCTGATGTCGAGCGAGGTGTTGGCGCTCTCCACGGTCCATTGCCCGCAGACACGTCCGTTGACGTCCATGATGGCTACAAGCGTTTGGCCCTCGAGGCCTTCGATGTTCAACACCGTTGTAGCGGGATTGGGATAGAGTTTCACGGCCGAGGAGGCCACGTCGTCTATGCCTTCGCCCTGCAAGGTGGTGAAGGTGATGGAGTCGCTCCAATCGCTGGTGATACCCTCGCCGCAGAGGGCTTGCACTTTAACAGTGTAGCTGGTGCTGGGAGCAAGGTCGGCAAGGGTGTAGGGGTTGCTGTTGGCAACAACCTGCTGGCTGCCATAGGCAATAATCCAAGCCTGTTCGTTGCCATTGGCTGTCCAGCTGATGGAAGCCGAGGTGGCGGTGATGTTGCTGACGGCCACATCGGTCGGGATCAGGCATTCGGTCTGGGGAGTGCTGTCGGCGGCAAAGTTAGCGGTGAGGCTGATGTCGGCCGTGACTATGAATGTGAAACTCTGTGCGTCGTTGGCAGATGTTCCGTTCTGGTCGGTCCAGTTGACAAAGTGGTAGCCTTCGTTGGGAATGGCGGTGACGGTGATGGAGTCGCCCTCGGTGACGGTAGTGCTGCCGGCAGGGCTTACGGTACCCATAGTGGTATCGGCAGAGGTCAGGGTGACGGTGTACTCGGCAGGGATATAGGCCTCGTGGGTGACGGAGATGTCGTCCAGTGCCATGAAGTATTCATCGTAGCAGTCGTGGTGGCGGAAAGCAATATTGATGGTCTGACCGGCATAGGTAGAGAGGTCTACCGAGCGCTGGTGCCATAAGCTGTCGCTGCTCAAAATGGTGTCGAAGACGGCTGTGGTGGCCAGGAAGTCGGCGGTGGTGGTGCCAGTGGTGGAGACATAGACCGAATAGTGTTCAGCCGGATAAATTCGATACGAGTAGTCGTACCATGTGAGGGTAGTGGTGCCGGTGGCGGGGACTGCTATAGCAGGCGAAACGAGGTAGTTGTCGGGAGTGACGGCTGTGGAGGTAGTCATGGTGTACGATTCACTGATGAGGCATTCATTCCCGGTGTGAGGAGTCACGTAGGACAGGTATAGGCTGTACTCTTCGCTTCCAAAGTACCAGTTGTGTCCGTCGTTGTTGGCATCAATGGTGTTCCAGCAGCCCAGGTCGCCGCTTTCAAATCCCTCTGTAAAGGGGAAAGTGGAAACGGTGGAGCAGTTGCGCACGTTGATTACAGCACTTGCTGTGTCAGAGCCATAGCTGTTGGTGGCCACAACGGTGACGGTGTCGATGCCGGCGGCGGTGTAGGCAATGCTCACGCTGTCGCCCATGGCAGTCAGGGTCGATCCTGCCAGCGTGTTGCTCCAGCTGTAGTTGAGGGCGGTGGTGTCGCCACTGTTGAGGATAGCGCGGATGCCGAGGTCAATACCCACATCGGCGCGGGAGATACTGGTGGGAAGGCTCACATTGGGTTTCAGTATGTAGCTGACACCCACGCTGTCGATACGGGGACCGTTGTCATTATAGCTGTCATGGATAAAGGCAACATGGATTGAGTCGCCCGCGTAGTTGCTAAGCGACGCGACGAAGTTGGTCCAGGTGTGGTCGGGCAGGTAGTCGGAATAGATGACATCTGTGAAGTCGGCTGTGTCGGTGCCTTGGTTGGAGATGCGCACAGTGAGGTGAGTGAGGTAGCTGCCGTAGGAATTGCCATAAGCCATCCACGACAGTGAGAACCCGTTGGCATTTTCAGGCACAGCGATGGCGGGAGTGATGAGCCAGTCGTTGGCGTTGCCTTCTTGGTTAAAGGACGAGGTGGCATAGCCGTTCGAGTTGCGGCTCCAGTTAGTGTTGGTGTTGTTGTCCAAATCGTAGCCGGTCCAGCACATCCATGAGACATCAGAGTTGAAGTCTTCAAGCCAGGGGAAGATGCTGACGGCGCCACACAAGGTGTTGAACGTGGTGCTGACGGTTGAGGTCTCGGTGCCGTCGGGGCAGATGGTGCTCACAGTCACCGTGTATATAGTAGCGGCAGTGAGGGTGTCAATATAGAACAAAGTGTCGTTCAAGGTGGTGTCCGCTACGGTGTCGGTGCCATTGAGCAGCACTAAATGGTATGAGCCAGCCCATGCGGTGTCGTAGATGGCAATGGTGGCTTCGTTTTCGGTGATGTCGTTAGCTGTCACACTGACAGGACGGGCACACACAGGAGCGACATGCACATCCAGGTCGTCAATCCACCACCAGTAGTTATTGTTGTCGTCCTGCACCTGCTGGATAGCGATGCGGGCGCTGTCGGGGGCGCCGGTGAAGGTCACCTCCTCCAGGGTGTAGGAGGTGTGGCCAGTGTTGGTGATAAAGGCGGTCTGGACAAAGGTGCTGGAGTCGGCAGGGTTGGTGATATATCCCACGCGGAGATTGCCAGAGGTGGTTGTGTTTTCAGCCATGCACCAGAAACTCAGTTCGAGATTGCTGACAGGCTCCTCAAACTCGGGCAGGATGACCATCAGAGGCGTAGAGGCACAGCCGTTGAACCGCAGGGAATTCGAACCCGAGTGTACACGGGTGGAGGCACTGACAATGCTCACATTGGCACTGGCGCTCGAACCGCGGACAATATCCCAGCAGTTGATCTGTGCCTGGTTGGCGGTGGCATAGTCCTCGAAACCATCCGACCAAGGCAAGGAGTTGATGGGTGTGCAACGGGTAGAGAAATGGTTGCTTACGGTTTGAGTCTCTGTACTGTCATTGCAGATGGTGCTGACCACAACCGTATAGGTGGTGCCGGGTGCAAGGGTGTCGATGGTTACGATGGTGTCGTAAACAGTCTCGTTGACAAGGGTGTCGCTGCCCTGTAATAAGGAGAAATGATAATAGTAGGCGGCGGCGGGATCGTTGATGGTGAATGTGGCGCCGTTTTGGGTCACATCGCTGACGGTAACGCCGTTCGGGCGAGTGCATTCAGGAGCCACATGCACTTCAATGTCATCAATCCACCACCAATAATTGTTGTTGCTGTTTTGCACCTGCTGGATGGCGATGCGGGCGCTGTCGGGAGCTCCCACAAAGGTCACCTCCTCAAGGGTATAAGATGTGTGGCCGGTATTGGTGATGAAAGCGGTCTGCACGAAAGTGCTGCTGTCGTTGGGGTCGGTAATATAGCCCACGCGCAGATTGCCGGAAGTGGTGGTGTTCTCGGCCATGCACCAGAAGCTCAGCTCCAGTCCGCTGATGGGTTCAGAGAAGGGAGGCAGAATGGCCATAAGGGGAGTGGCGGCATAGCCGCTGAAACGCATCGAACGGCTGCCGGTGTGGACTCGGCTGCTCGTGCTGGTGATGGAGATGTATGAACTGGTACTCGAACCGCGAACAAAGTCCCAGCAGTTCACTTGGGCTTGGATAGTAGTGGTGGCGTAGCTCTCAAAGCCCTCCGACCACGGCAGGCTGTCGATGCTTGAGCAGGCCGTGGTGCCGCTGATGGTGGCCACCAGGCTGGTGTCGTCATATCCGCAAACGGCGCGGAGACGGATGTTATAGTTGGTGCCAGGAGTGAGGTTGCTGATGGTGTAGGGGTTGGTGTACGCTGGTTCCCACTCACCATAGTTGACGCTGACTGCCCACTCCGACTCCGTACCGCGGGAGGTCCAACCCAGCGTAAGCTCGTCGAACGAGGCGTTCGTGATGGTCAGGTTGGTGGGGGCAGGGCAGGTGATGAGGCTGACGCCAATGTTATCGATGGCGGCGGGACTATTGGAATTGGAGTAGCTGTCGTTGATCCAAACAAACACCATATTATATGTAGCGCTGGAGGATATGTCGAAAGTGCCGGTTATAGTGTGCCAAGTGTCCGATCCGCTCAGGTAACCGTTGTCGAGGGCAATGCAGCCGTCGGGGACAGTGGCATCGTCGAGGCCTGTGAGGGTCTGGTCGGCTGTGAATTGGTATGTCGCAGGTGCGAGGAAAGCACGCAGATAGTGATAAGAACCGTCGCCGTGTCCTTTCCAGTCGAAGGTGTAGGTGTACGACCCGGTGTCAAAGTCGAAGGCACGATAGGCGTACGACACTGAGGCCACGCCGCTGTTGTAGGCATAGCTGGCACCATTGTCGTTGCTGATGTAGAGCGAGTGGCTGCCGGTGCCGCTGTGGGTGGCCGTGTCGATAGCCCAGCCGTTGGTAGAGCCGTTGACCATCTGCCAGTTTACGTCGTCGCCAGGCTCAAAGGAGGTGAAATAAGGATACGTGTCGATTGAGGCCATGTCGGTCACATTCACCACCGTCGTGGCGGTGTCGGAGCCATGCGAGTTGCTGGCCACAAGTGTGATGGTGTCAACTCCATCGTTGCTATAGGTGATGGTCAGGACGTTATTGTTGGCCGTCATGGTGGCGTCGCCGCTGCCCTGCATCAGCGAGCTCCAGCTGTAGCTGATGGGGACGGCACCCACTACGTTGGCGGTGATGGTGAGGGGTTGGTTCAGACCGGCTGCGAGTGTGGCAGGCATGCTCACTTCCGGCATGCCCGGCATGCGCAAAGCCACGTCGTCCACCATTATGGCGCAATTGTCATCGCTGTTGTAATGACGGAACACGATGTAGACCGTCTGGCCCGTAAAACTGTCAAGCGAAAAAGTGCGCTCAGTCCAAGCATAAGGCGGAATCTCGCTCACCAGCGGAGTTGTGGCAAGAATGGCGCTCAGCGAAGTGTCGGTACTGACATAGAGTGCATACCGGTCCGCGTAGCTGTTGCAGCCGCGCATCACCCAGTACGAGAGCGTAAGGCTTGTGGGCACGGTGATGGCCGGACTGATCAGGAAGTTGTTGGGATACCATGCGTCATAGTCCCCACTGGGGTCGGCATCGTACGACCACGACGATGCATAGTGGCTCCCGCCATGGGGCAGCACGCCCTCGTCAACTCCCGTGGAGCGGAACCAGTTGTGGCCGTCGGCATCTTGGTCGACCACCGTCCAACCGTCCATCCCGCTGTCAAACCCCTGCGTGTAGGGAAATGTCGTAATCTGCGCCTGGGCAGTAAAGCACCCCATGAGCGCAAACAGCGTTAAGAATCTGTAGATACGTTTCATGATTTTTTTTGAGTGTTGCTTAGGATTAAATTATAAAAAAAATAGTAACTTATATCTCCATTCGTACCATATTTTAATGAGATGCAAAATTACAAAATAAATGTCATTCACTGACTTATTTGTGCCTTTTTTGTCAACAAAAACCAAGTAAACATGTAAAGAAAAACATAACCTGCTGAAAAATATTGCAAATATGAAGTTGTGCATTCTTGTTAAAAAGATGAAAAGAGTCCGATGCTGCCGTTCTTCTCATCATTTGCAACATTTAGTTTATTGTTAGTTTATCGTTCTCTTATTGCCAATTGTCTAACTGATGGAGAAATGCAAATAAAGCAATGTGAAATGAGCTGATGCAGAACCGAGGCAGGGGTAGGGCAGCGGGGACACGGACCAGAGGCAAGGCCGGGCCGGAGGGTGGAGGGGGAGGCGGACGGCACGCCGTGCTTTTTTTGGAAGGCGGGGCAATTTTATTGCCTTTTTTGCGTTAGGAGGTCACTTAATAACAAACAGTAATAACAAATGACAGAATTTGAGAAATATGCCACCAAACACCGTGGCATCAGCAGCACTACCTATGCCAAGTATACTTCGGCCATCAATAATTCGCTCACCCCTTACATCGTTGAGGAGCGCCAGCTCAATGTGGCCCAGATGGATGTGTTCAGCCGTTTGATGATGGACCGCATCATCTTCCTCGGCACCGCCATCGACGACTATACGGCCAATGTGATTCAGGCCCAGCTGCTCTTTTTGGAGAGTGTGGACAGCGAGAAGGACATCCAGATTTACCTCAACTCGCCCGGAGGCTCAGTGTATGCCGGGTTGGGAATTTACGACACCATGCAGTATATCCAGCCCAAGATTGCCACCATCTGCACGGGTCTGGCCGCCTCGATGGCCAGCGTGTTGCTCTGCGCCGGCGAGAAGGGGATGCGTTGCGCCCTGCCCCACGCCCGCGTGATGATTCACCAGCCCATGGGTGGCGCCGACGGCCAGGCCACGGATATGGAAATCACGGTGCGCGAGATTCTGAAGCTGAAAAAGGAACTGTACGAAATCATCGCCAACCACAGCGGCCAGACTTTCGAACAGGTGGAGAAGGACAGCGACCGCGACCACTGGTTCACTGCCGAGGAGGCCAAGGCCTACGGCATGATAGATGAGGTGCTGACCAAGAAAACCGCCGAGTAGTGACCCTCTGGGCGGCGAGGGAGGACGGCGGACTGCACACGCTGCCGCCCTCCTCCCCGCCCGACAAAACCTTGATGCCATGCAAGTGAAGTTTATCAACACAAGCCATCATCCCCTGCCGGGCTATGCCACCGGCCAGTCGGCGGGCATGGACCTCCGCGCCTATCTGCCCGAAGGGCCCGTCACGCTGCGCCCCATGCAGCGCGGACTGGTCAAGACGGGCTTGTTTATGGAGTTGCCCGAGGGCTACGAGGCGCAGGTGCGTCCCCGCAGCGGGCTGGCTTTGAAAAAAGGTGTGACCGTGCTCAATTCGCCCGGGACTATCGACGCGGACTACCGTGGTGAGATTTGTGTCATCTTGATCAATCTCGGCGACGAGGATTTTGTGATTGAGGACGGTGAGCGCATTGCCCAGATGGTGATTGCCCGGCACGAGCAGGCCGAGGTGGTTGCAGTGGAGCAACTGACCGACTCCGAGCGCGGCACGGGCGGTTTCGGCCACACGGGCAGCAAATAGTCCCCGGACCGTAGGGGAATGAAAGGAGGCAGGATATGCGAGCCAACCTGTTCAGATATATGCTGTTTGCCTGTTGTTCGGCATTGCTGTTTGCCACGGGATGCCGCGCTCAGCAGTCTGCGCCCAGCGCGGAAAACGAGTTGCGTGTGGGGGCCGAGGTGATGCTGGCTGGCGACTATGCCATCTTTCCACCCGCAAGGGTGGCGGTGGTGGGCAACCAGACCTCGGTGGTGGGCCACACCCATTTGGTGGACACCCTGCTGAGCCAGGGGGTCGAGGTGGTGAAGATATTTTGTCCCGAACACGGCTTTCGCGGCACAGCTGCCGCCGGTGCCCATGTGGACAATGGTGTCGACCCCGCGTCGGGCCTTCCCATCGTGTCGCTCTACGGCAAAAACAAAAAGCCCACGCGGGCTCAGCTGGCCGATGTGGATGTCGTTGTTTTCGATTTGCAGGATGTAGGGTGCCGTTTCTATACCTATCTCAGCACGTTGCATTACGTGATGGAGGCCTGCGCCGAGGCTGATGTGTCGCTGCTGGTGCTGGACCGGCCTAATCCCAACGGCCATTATGTCGACGGGCCGGTGCTGGACACGGCACGGCTGCGGTCGTTTGTGGGCATGCACCCGGTGCCGGTTGTGTATGGCATGACCATAGGCGAGTATGCCCGCATGATAAACGGCGAGGGCTGGCTGGAAGGCGGGAGGAGGTGCAGGCTGGGGGTGGTGCCCATGCAAGGTTATGACCGCGGCAGTGTTTATGAGTTGCCTGTGGCCCCGTCGCCTAATCTGCGCAACGCCCATGCGGTGGCGCTGTATCCCAGTCTTTGCTTTTTTGAGGGGACGAATGTGAGCGTGGGCCGCGGCACCGACTGGCCTTTCGAGGTGATAGGCACCCCGTTCAGCACGGTGTGGGACCGTGGTTCGACCTTCGGCAAGCAGAAGGCCCCGGCTATGGTCTTCACTCCCCAAGGGGGCAAGAAGTGCTTCGGGATTGACCTTCGGGGTGTGGAACCGTTGCCGTGCATCGACCTCACGTGGCTCAGGATGATGTACAGCCTGTCGCGTCCGGGGATGTTCTTCCTGAAAAACAACTTCTTCGACAAGTTAGCGGGTACTACGGAGCTACGCCTCCAGCTGGAGCGCGGGGCAGGGGAGGAGGAAATCCGGGCCTCGTGGCAGGAGGGGTTGGAACGGTTCAGGGCGGTACGCAGCCGTTACCTGATTTACCCCGATGTGGACGAGGCTGGAGCAAGATGAGACGGCCCGAATCACTTTTTTTTGTGCATGTCAAAAAAAAAGTGTAATTTAGCACATTAATTTGGTGTGTTGTGTGCGAAGATTTTTCGGCACAAGATACTAATATTAATGTAATTGCGTTGTAGTAAAGAAACAATAGTACATATATGAAAACGATTAAAAAAGGTTTTACACTACTGGCTATAGCGCTGCTTTGGTCAGGTATGGCCGTGGCACAAAATAGTGTCGCCACACTGGCCGACCAGCAGTTTGCGGACAAGCAGTATATCCTTGCATTGGAAAGCTACCAGAAGGCCTACGACCGCGTATCGAGCAATAGGGCCGAAAAGAACCGTATCTACTTCCAGATTGGCGAGTGCTACCGCCTTATGTATAACTATCCCAAGGCCGAGCATACTTACCACCGTCTTATTCAGGCGGGCTACTACACTGTAGAACCCAAGCTGTACTATTACATGGCTGAGATGTGCCGTTTCAACGGTAAGTTCGACGAAGCCGACGGCTATTATGACAAATATCTGGAGCTTGTGCCTGGCGACAAACTGTGCCTGACGCGCAAAAAATCGCTCATCGAGGTCACCCGTTGGGCAGCGGAACGCAGCCGCCACGTAATTACCAAGCTGGCCGACTGGAGCACCGACTATAATGATTGGTCGCTCCGATTTGTGGGCGATGATACCAACACACTGGTCTTCACCTCGTCGCGCTATGGCTCGGACGAAGAGGAGGGCAAGGACGTCTGGACAGGCCAGAATTTCTCGTCGCTCTACTCCGTCTATAAGGACCGCAACGGGCAGTGGACCGATGTCCCCGCCCTCTATGATAACAGCGGAAAAATCAACACTTCCAGCAACGAAGGTGAGGCCTGTTTCTCACCCGACGGCACCACTATTTATTTCTCGCGATGCAAGATTGTGGAATTTGAGTCGCACGGTTGCGCCATCTACACTTCGACTAAGGCCGTAGCCGCCGACAAAAAGAAAGCCGCCAAGAAGACCAAGGCCAAGAAATCGAAGACCAAAGATTCCAAGAAGAAGGACAAAGGCAAGAAGGGCAAGGACAAAGCCGACGACACAGAGGAGAACCAGACACCCGAAGAGGAAGTGGCTCCCGGCGAGTGGGCAACCCCCGTGGCCATCAATCTGGGCGACACCTCCTACAACTACCTCTATCCCGCCATCACGAGCGACGGTCTGACCCTCTATTTCTGCTCCGACATGCCGGGCGGAGAGGGCGACTATGACATTTGGAAATCGACCCGCGCCTCTTTGGCCGACGACTTTGGCAAGCCCGTCAACATGGGTCCGGTGGTCAACACCCCGGGTCGTGAGGCTTTCCCCGTACTGCGCGGCGACTCGAACCTCTATTTCTCCTCCAACGGTCTGCCCGGTATCGGCGGCTATGATATCTACAAGACCCGCATCGGCAAGCGCATCTGCTCCAAACCGGAAAACCTCGGAGTGCCCATCAACTCCTCCTACGACGAAATGTCCATCATCTACTATCCCGAAAGCGATGCCAACCCGATGCTTGAGCGTGGCTACTTCTCCAGCAACCGTCCTTTCGACGACCCCCTGAACAAGAACACCGACAAGAAGGGTAAGAAAATCCCCCTGCCCACCCTCAACCTCTATAAGTTCGAGCTTCCCCCGCTGCTGTACACCATCGAAGGCACCGTGCGTGACGAGAAGTCCATGCAGTTGATAAAGGGATGTAAGGTGAAGATTGTGGGTTCCGACGGCTCGGAAGCCGAGACCTACACCGACAAGAAGGGTTTCTATAAATTCAACAACAGCCAGGTGCGCGGCCAGGTGGTGTACAAGATGTACCTCTCCAAGGTCGACTACTTCAGCCTTGAAGGCTCGGAGAGCACGATGGGCTACACCGTCGACAAGGACATCGTGCACGATTTCCGCATGGAACCTGTGCCCCAGCAGCCTGTGGTACTGCCCGAAATCCGCTACGACCTCTCCAAGTGGGACCTCAAAGAAGAATTTATGGACTCCCTCATGGACCTCTACCTTGTCATGGTCAACAACCCCAACATAGTAGTCGAAATCCGAGCCCACACCGACTGCCGTCCCTTCATCGGTCTGACCAACGACACTCTCTCGCAGCGCAGAGCCCAGAGCGTGGTGGACTATCTTGCCAGCCGTGGCATCGAGCGCGACCGAATGGTGGCCAAGGGCTACGCCGAGCGCGTGCCACGCACCCTCGACCGCGATGTCTACATCGAGGTGGGAGGCAAACCGTTCATCTTCTCCGCCGGCACCACCCTCGACTGCGACTACATCGCCGACCTCCCCACTCCCGAACACCAGGAAGCCGCCCATCAGCTCAATCGCCGCATCGAGTTTAAGATTCTCCGTTCGGACTATGTGCCGAAACGCATTGTCAACAATATGGCCTCCGACTCGGCCCTGGTCAAACAGAACGAGGACGGCACATATATAGACCTCGTCAATGCCCCGGTCGATACCAACTACCGCGATGTGGCCGTCATCGTCCACGACGAAGGCACCATCCCCGTCACCATGATAAATACTCAGAAAGGTGAGGTGCAGGCCATCATCAACGGCATGCAGATTCCGATGCTGATCGACGAACGCTTCAAGGAACCCATCGCCATCTCGTGGGAAGAGGCCATGAACATGCTCTATCAGCGCCGCATCAATAAAGAAGACTTCCCCGACCGCGACCACGCCTTCGATCCCGAAGGAAATATTCTGGACCGCGCTAGACTGGTGTTCAAGGAAATCCAGATTGGCCAGCACCACCAGTATAATGTCGAAGTGATTGTGGTGAAGGGTATCGACTACAAGTTTATCATCAACCGCGCTGCCTTGGCCGACTTCGGCGAGTACGAGTTCGACAAACAGCAGGGCAAACTCTACTTCCTCGACGACTAAACTGCTCACCATAACAGGCCCTACGGCTTGTGGCAAAACAAGTCTCGCCGCCGAACTGGCCTTCCAGCTCGGCGGTGAGATTATCAGTGCCGACTCCAGGCAGGTGTTCCGCGGCATGGATATCGGCTCGGGCAAAGACCTTGCCGACTATCACGTCCATGGCGTCGACATCCCTTACCACCTTATCGACATCCACGACGCAGGCTACGAATACAATGTCTACCAGTTCATGAACGACTTCATCCGCGCCTTCGGCGACATCGTGCGGCGCGGCCGCCAGCCCATTCTCTGTGGGGGTACGGGGATGTATGTCGAGTCTGTCGTGAAGGGCTACCAGCTGGCCGACGCCCCGGTCGATCCGGATTTCCGAAGCCGCATGGAAGCTTACAGCGACGAGGAACTCACCCAACGGCTGGCAGGTTATATCAAGCTTCACAACCACACCGACACCGAGACCCGCGACCGCCTGCTCCGCGCTCTCGAAATTCAGGAATACCGCCTTCAGCACCCCGACGACTATCCCCATATCCCGCCCATGCAGCACCTTGTGATAGGGGTCCGTTTTCCCCGCGAGATGGTCATCGAGCGCATCGGTATCCGTTTGCGCGAACGACTACAGGGGGGCATGATTGAGGAGGTGAAAGCACTGCTCGACAGCGGAGTGCCAGAGGAGCGCCTGCTGCGCTACGGGCTGGAATATCGCCATGTGACCCAATATCTCCGGGGACAGTGCAGCTACGACGACATGTACCGCGACCTCTACACCGACATACGCCGTTTTGCCAAGCGGCAGATGACATGGTTCCGCCGCATGGAGCGGCAAGGTATCGCCATCCATTGGGTGGATGGCACCCTCCCTTTTGCCGACAAGGTTGAAACCATCCTCCGTCTTTTCCGCAATAAGGATGCGGACACAGGCGCGGAAAGTGATTAGCAACCACCGCCGAAGAGGGAAGAAGCACCAAACTCAACCCGTTCAGCCTTCCCTATCACGCCGATTAGGCGTAGCCCTCCAAGCAAACAAAACAAATAGCACAAGGGCTGTTGCTCCTAAGAGGTTTCCTTTTTCTGATAGAGTTATCAGCAAAGTTGTCCCGAACACACGCACCCTTGTTCCGTCCTTCCCCCTCTTCGCCTCCCCTCTTGTTCCGTCCTCCCCCCTCTTCGCCTCCGCTCGGGAAACGTTCTGCGGCCTCCTTGCCTCCGCTCTGGGTTCGCTCCAGGTTCGCTCCAGGTCCGCTCCTTATTGTACATTTTGTCTCTGTTTTGTCTCTGTTTTGTCTCTATTTTGTCTCTGAATAGAGGTTATTGTGATGTTCAACAGTATGGCATATCTTGTGTTTCGAATAAGGGACTGGCCTGTCCGGGTCGGCACTGGCAGGCGGATGCCCTCCGCGTGGCGGGCTCGGAGGGCGGCCGACGCTTGCCCTGAAAAGAGGGCGGCGCCGCCCAAAGGAGGAGGGTTCCGCCTTTGGGCAGCGCCGCTCGCCGCGCGGTGGGGCTGCGGTCAGAAGCGCAGGGTGACGCCGCCGTGCAGCTGCAGGTGGTCTTGATTGTCTGCCGTGCCGGTCTGCATGAAGAAGGCGTTGCCCCAGCCGGTCTCGACAAACAGGCCCCACATGGGGGTGAAGTAATACTCGGTGCCGAGGCCGAGGCTGTACTCGAAACGGAGTTTGTCGGCGAGGCCCAGGCCGGCCCTGGCGGCGGCATAGCCGTTCCAGCCCGTGCGCCCGGAGCCGAGGGCGGGGAGGAAATGGTAGTATGCGTTGGCGCCGAACGAGCAGGCCAGGTCGGAGCCCGATGTCTCGACATGAAATGTCTGGGGGTTCAGCTTTGCGTAGGTGGCGTCGCGCACGGCGAACCGCACGCCGACGTCGAAGGACTGGGACAGTGAGCGGTTGTACTCGACGCCGATTTCGCGGCCGACGGTCTTGGAGAGGACATCGGACTGCTGGTTGAGGCTTACAAGATGGTAGTTGTAGTCAACTTTGACGTTGTTTTTCGGAGCTTCCGGCTCCTGCTGGCCCATGGCCATCTGCGCGCCCAACAGGATGCATAACAGCATTGTTGCTTTTTTCATGATGTTGAATGTTAGTTGTATTTGTTCCTTTTTGCAGATTTCTGTGTTTTTGCGAATGCGGTGGGAGCTGCGGGGCGTCGCTTTTATTGATGGGAAGGGGAAAGGGTGAGAATTGGCTTGCCGGTTGACCAAACCGCTTCTCACCACCCTCAAAGCCACCGGTCACCTATCGCGGTGGTAGACAAAATGCTTGACGTCGGGGTTGCCGGTGTCGCGGCTCAGCCAGACGGTGAGGGTTCCGTCGATGCTGTCGTAGCGGAAGGGGTAGTCGTGGGGGTTGGTGTAGATGTTGTACAGCCCGGTCAGTGTCCCCCATTCTTCCCCATGGCAGCAACGTCGCACAGAGCAAGCGCAGAGGGGGCATTATCTTTCGGCGCGGGGGTTGAATTCCACAAGCCAGTCGTTGTCGTGGGAGTGGCCCTGCGATTCGCCTTGCCACTGCTTGGGGTCGATGTAGACTTCGAGCAGGCGGGCTTTGCCTGCGGGGTGGATGTCGACAGAGTCCGCAATGGCGGGCACGAGCACGCATTCGCCGGCGTGAATGGGTACGACAGTCCCCAATGAATGGATGGCCGCCACGCCTTCCACGCAGAGGTAAGCCACAAAGGAGTCGAGCGAGGAGAAGTCTTTGTGCAGGGGTTTGTCGAAAACCAGCAGGTTGGTGGTGAAGTAGGGGCATTGGGCCAGCGGGGTGGTGGAGTTGGGGCGGTAGGTGTAGTGGGTTTTGCCGTTGGCGGTGGGTCGGAAGTCGATGGCGTCGAGGGCTTCCTCGGTGTGGAGTTGCCGCAGGTTGCCGTCGGAGTCGGGACGATTGTAGTCGTAGATACGATAGGTGCAGTCGCTTTTTTGTTGTATCTCGGCCAAGAGTATGCCGCTGCCAATGGCATGTATTCGTCCGGCGGGGATAAAGAAGGTGTCGCCGGGCTGGGGGTGCTCGATGTGGAGGAGGCGTTCCAGATGTCCGGCGGCGAGGTATTGCCGGTACTCGTCGGAGGTGACTTCCTGCTCGAAGCCGTCCACGATTTCGGATGATTTGTCGGCATCGATTATGTACCACATTTCGGTCTTTCCGTTGTCCAACCCGCGCCGCCTGGCGAGGGTGTCGTCGGGGTGCACTTGGATGGAAAGGCGGTCGGCGGCGTCGATCAGTTTGATCAGGAGGGGGAACTCGGTGCCGAAATGGTCGTAGTTCTTCTCGCCGACCAGTTCGCCCATATAGATTTCGATTAGTTCGTTGATGTGATTGTCGGCCAGAAAGCCGTTTTCCACAACCGACTCGTTCCCTTCCACACCCGACAGGGTCCAGAGTTCGCCGCAGTTGGGAAGGGGGTCATAGTCGAAGCCGAGGCTTTTGATTTTGTTGCCTCCCCATACTTTTTGTTTGAACAGGGGGAGGAATTTCAGGGGATATAATAAATTGTCCATTGTAGGTGTCTGCTGTTGGATTGAACGGAAGGGGTGTGACGGGGGAGCTATTCAACAGGTATTCGGCGCGCAAGGCGCTCCAGTTCCCACATCCGCAAGTCGCTTGCCACAACCAGACCTTTGGGGTCGACCAGAATCATGTAGGGCAGATGGTCTACGTCCAGTTGTTTGAGGTATTGGGCGTCCCAGCCGTTGGGGTTGTCGTCGATATTGATGGGGAGCAGACGCACGTTCTTTCCCTCCATCATTGTGGAGGCCTGGTTGTGCCATCGGCTGCAAATGTCGCACCATCCGGCGGTAAAGAAAAGCAGTGTATAGCTTGTGGAGTCGTGTTCCTGGGCGAAAGTATGGCGGTTTTTCTTGGCGTCGAGGAATGCGAAATCGGGCATTTCGCTGCCGTCGGAGACGGCAGGTGTCTGGCGCATCCAACGGCGCAACAAGGCGTAGTGGTAGACGGAGCGCGCCTCGGCAGTCAGCTGAGACACCAACTGGCGTACCACAGCCTCGTCGAGGTTGGGCATTTGGTCGTAAAGGATGAAGGGGGCAAATTGGGAGTTGCTGTTTTCACGCACGTACTGACGCAGGAAACCGTTGGGGTCGGAGGCTGCGCGGTAGCGTTCCATCAGGTAGCGGTATTCGCTGTTGCTGCGTGAGCCTTTGATGATTGAGGCTTCGGGATGTGTGGCGTTGACATTGATGGCGATGGGGGAGTTCTCTATAAAGAAATAGAGCGGGCGTTGCATGGCAGCGTGCTCGATGGAGGCAACCACAGGCTTCTCCACCGTTCCCGAAAAATAGAAACGGCCTTTGTTGGATTTGGTAGTGAAGCTGTGGCTGGTGGAGTCGCCGTCGAACACATTGAGAGTCAATGTGCCTGTAAGGCTGCTCTCGCCACTTATTTCGAATCCCTGTGCACTGCTTGCCAAGGGAAGCAGCACACCGATAACTAACGCCAAGACCCTAATAGGAGCGATATGTCGAGCCATTCTTTTTATTGGTGCCACGCACTGAAATATTCGATTTGACCACCTTGCTCGATTTGTATTTCTTAGTGGGATACATGGTGGCGGAACGAGAAGAGCTGCACGAGGAGAAACCTCCGCAAACAGCCGTCAACCCTGCTATGAGCACCATTGCTACGAATGCCTTTGCACACTTTTTCATATTACAATGAATTTATATATTTATTTAATACTCAGTGTCTATAAACGCTTAAACGCCCTTTGGCGGAGCCGTCTAAGACAATACAAAATAACGCAAAAATATTCAGATATACAAACTTTTCTATTTTTTTAATAGTCGTTGTCTGGCTCGAAGTGCTGGTTGTGGGGGGTCGCAATGCGGTTTTTCGGGTGCCGGTTTTCTCTTGTGTCGCGGCCGAAGGTGGGGTGAGGGCAGTGGTGCGGGAGGTTGTATTGTGTGCGGGTGGTGTTCTCAGCCATCCTCTCCCACTTGGTATCAGGCTTTGCGCAGAGGCTTTGTTGAAAAGCTGAATCCTGCATGCTTATTTTTTTTCTTGCAAAAAGTGTGATATACAATAGTTTTTTTGTATCTTTGCAAATTGGAATTTGTATGTGCCGTTCCCGGCATGGGAGGCATATCTTGCAGGTTACGAGATATATAAATAATATAATAATGTCAATACCGCAGCTTTTGGCTGCATTGTGTTTATGAATTACCAAAGAACGCTTCGCATTTATGAATGGATTTCGTATGTGCTGATTATTGCCGCCACGGTGGTATATTTTGTTTTGCGCAGCCAAGGATCCGGTGCCCTGAACCTTACGCTCTGCATTCTGGTTGTGGCAGTTTTCTGCCGTCTGATGATGGAGCGCACCCGCCGTCTGGCAGCAGATGCCGAGAATGAGGAATTGAAAAACGACCTTCGCCGCCTGACTCAACTCTATGCCGAGGCTCGCAAAAAAGCAGGTTCTGACGCCACAAATGCTTGAAAATATTATTATTAATCAATAAAATCTCTTTTTTTACCCATGGCAACAACCACTGATATTAAGAATGGCCTTTGTATTAATTTCAACAACGACATTTACACGATTGTAGAGTTCCTGCATGTGAAACCCGGTAAAGGCGCTGCTTTTGTCCGCACCAAGATGCGCAGCGTAAAGACTGGCCGCATGTTGGAGAACACCTTCCCCAGCGGTGCCAAAATCGATGTCGTGCGCGTCGAGCGCCGTCCGTACACCTACCTCTACAAGGAAGGCGACATGCATGTGTTTATGCACACCGAAACCTACGAGCAGATTTATATTCCTGAGAATATCATCAACGCTCCTCAGTTCCTGAAGGACGGGCAGTATGTCGAAATTACAGTGGCTGCTGATAGTGAGACTCCCCTGATTTGCGAGTTGCCCCCGTTCATCGAGACTGTTGTCACCTATACCGAGCCCGGTTTCGCCGGCAACACGGCTACCAACGCAATGAAGGATGCCACCGTCGAACCCGGCGTTCAGGTCCGTGTCCCGCTCTTTATCAAAGAGGGCGAGCGTATCAAGGTGGATACCCGCACTTGCGAATACGCCGAGCGCTTGAAATAAAACGGTTCGACCCAAATCATTCGGAATAAGTTACGGTGCGGCTTGCATAGCCGCACCCTTTGTTCTTTATCCAATAGAAGATTTCTGTCCCAGCAATATTCTGAATACAATGAAGATAAATAGATTCCTGCTTGTATGTACGCTCGCTGTCCTGATGGGGGCTTGCCACGGTGGCAGCGACAAGGGGAACGCTTCGGCCGCTCCTGCCATTGATTACACAACAGTGGCCACCCCAGGCTTCGATGCCGACAGTGCCTATAGCTTTGTGGCTGCACAGGTGGCATGTGGCTATCGCATCCCGAATAGTCCTGGCCAGCGCAAGTGTGCCGACTATCTGGTCGGGCAGATGCGTCGTTGGTGCGACACGGTTATCGTGCAGGATTTCCCCGCCGTCTTGTGGGATGGAACCGAGGTGCGTGGCAAGAACATCATTGCCACCATCAACGCCCGCCAGGGAAGCCCCGAAGGCCGCAGAGTGATTCTGGGCGCCCATTGGGACAGCCGCATGTGGGCCGACCACGATCCGGACAAGGCTAACCACCATAAGCCTTTCGACGGTGCCAATGATGGCGCCAGCGGTGTCGGTGTGCTGATGGAGCTGGCCCGTGCGGTATCTTCCAACCGCCTGTCTGTCCCCATCGACATCATCTTTTTCGATGTCGAGGACCAAGGAATCCCCGAATGGGCCGATAAGTATGAAGACGACAGCTGGTGCAAAGGCTCCCAGTATTGGAGCCGGAATCCCCATGTTCCCTTTTATTCGGCCACCTATGGCGTGCTTCTCGACATGGTAGGGACCCAGAAGCCCCGCTATACTAAGGAGGAGGTCAGCCGCAACTATGCCTCAGGTATTATGAATAAAGTGTGGAGTGTGGCCGACGCCATTGGTTACGGCAAAATGTTCGTCAACCAAAACACCGACCCCATCCTCGACGACCACTACTATGTCAACCGGCTGGCCGGTATACCCATGATCGACATTGTGCAGAATACTCCCGGACGCAGTTTCTTCGAGCATTGGCACACCATGGGTGATAATATGGAGCATGTGGACAAGAACAGCCTAAAGGCCGTCGGCGAAGTCCTTCTGAAAACACTTTATGGCGACTATGGCCAAGGCCAATAGCATTCTTAAAGCCTTGGTGATGATGCTTGCCGTCGCCGCTCTTGGCGGTTGCGGCAAGGATTATTATTGCAATGTGCCTGTGGGGGATGCCACATGCCAAATCGAGCCAAACTCGCCGCTCTATCCCGGTCTGAACACCATGAGTGGTTTCGAGTATATTTATGGGGGCTATCAGGGTGTTGTTGTGATCCGTACGGGCTGGGACACGTTTGTGGCTTATGAGTGCACATGCCCTCACGACCATGGACGCCTGGAAATGGATCCCGACTATGGAAATCTTGTTCTGAAGTGCCCTGACTGTGGCTCACAATTCAGCACTTTTGGCGACGGCTTCCCGCTCGATGGCAGCCTCACCTCTTGTCCCCTCTACCAGTATAACACCTACTACGACGGCGTATTGCTCTACATCTCCAATTACTGAGCCGTAACCCCTGATCAGGGAGTCACAGAATCAGTTCACCACACGAGGTCTCGGTTTCGTAGAGTTTAATCGAATACAGCCTTGTTCCCTCGGGCAGACGGCCTTCCAGCAATTGGGCAAAGTGAATCAGTAAATTCTCGGTGGTAGGAGGGAAGTCCATCAGTATCAGTTTGGCCTGATAGCCTCCCAGATTATCGGGTGATTGGCTGGTGTCGCCCTCTTTTTGGGGCAGCACCAAGGCATGGTCAAAACGGTCTACAATAGCCTCCTCCACAATCGTTTTCAGCTGGTGGAAATCAATCACCATCCCCATGGGGGCTTCTCCAGTCTGTTGATGGATGCCGGTTTCGTCGGTCGTTCCGGCAGGTTCCCCCTCAACGGTAACGAACAGTTTATAAGAGTGCCCATGGATATTATGGCACTTCCCCGGATAGTCGGGCAGTGCATGGGCCATTTCGAAGCTAAATTGCTTGGTGAGGCGTAGTTTCATAGACAATGGATCTGTTGTAGTTGGTTGTGACAAATATCGATGCGATATACTTCGCAGCTGAAAAGAGGGCAGAAGAGTCGGCGGCCCCGGATACTCTCAGCTTTGGCCGCGCTGGCACTTCTGCCCCGAACAAAGTGTGGGTACTATTCTTCAGCAAACCCCACGGGGTGTGCCAGCATGGCTTTTCCGTTGGTGATACGCAGCAATTTGCCCAGCTCATCGTGGTTAATACCGCCGCAGGCCACCGTTGCCAGTTTGGCCGATGCACTGAACAGATAGATATTTTGGCTGATATATCCGCAGTCGACAGCTGCGTAGAAGTCGCGTACCGACTTGTCTTTGAATATCTTCATGCGGTCGTAATTGGCCACCAGGACAATCGACACCGGTGCTTTCTCAAAGAACGGCTGGGAGCTTATCACTTTCCGATAGTCGCCCTCTGCCACCATAATGAGCGCTTTTTTCTGGGCATCGTAAAGGTATACACCCTGACGGTCGAACAGGTATACGTCAAATTCCTGCACATTGACAGCCGACGGAACCACACGGCGCGACTCCTCGGCACGGTTGATACCATATGCACTCCACAGCAGTGACGAGATTAAATCTATCGGCAGCTCATCTTCTCTTATGGTGCGGATGGTGCGGCGTTGCTCAAGAGCCATCTTGAACGGCATGTCCATCCCTATCACAGGTTCGGGCAGCTGGCGGATTTCGGGGGCTTTCACACTGTTGCCAAATGTTTTGTTGCCTTTGCCGTCCACCATCGACGAAGGAATGGTTTTGCCACTTTTGCGGTTGTCGCGTTTCTGTGCCTGTGCGCCACCTGCCATAAGGGCGATGACAAGGGCTAATGCAAATAATTTCTTCATAATAAGTAAGATTTATTGTAATAATGATGTGTTGATATTGGCCTGACCGATTTTCTCCTTGGCCAGAGCTCCTGTTATGCGGAGGGTGGTGCCTTTGGCAAGCTCTGGCAGCGAGAACATAAAGTCCGTCATGATGCCTTCCATGATGGATCGCAATCCGCGGGCACCCAATTTGTAGTGCACCGCTGTGTCCACAACAGCCTGGAGGGCTTCCGGTTCGAACACCAGCTCTATATCGTCCATCTTAAACAGTGCCTGATACTGTTTTACGAGGGCGTTGCGCGGCTCCGTAAGGATGCGGAGCAGCGCCTCTGAATCCAGTGGTTGGAGGTGTGTGAGCATCGGGAACCGACCCACCAGTTCGGGTATCAAGCCGAAATGTTTCAAGTCCATGGGCAGGATGTACTTCAGCATATTGTGCCGGTCCAGCTCCTGACGGGTGCTCGTTCCGTTATATCCGATTACATTCGATCTCAGACGGGATGCGATGGCGCGTTCTATGCCGTCGAAAGCTCCTCCGGCAATGAACAGTATGTTGCGGGTGTTCACCTGTATCATGGGCTGCTCAGGGTGCTTGCGACCGCCCTGCGGAGGCACACTGACCACCGCACCTTCCAGCAGTTTCAGCATGGCCTGCTGCACACCTTCGCCCGACACATCGCGCGTGATGGACGGATTGTCGCCCTTGCGGGCTATCTTGTCTATCTCATCGATAAACACGATGCCCCGTTCGGCTGCCTCCACATTATAGTCGGCCGCCTGTAGCAGGCGCACCAGCACATTCTCCACGTCGTCGCCCACGTAGCCCGCCTCGGTGAGCGTGGTGGCATCGGCAATGCAGAACGGCACGTCGAGCACCCGTGCAATCGTCCTGGCCAGAAGGGTTTTGCCCGTTCCGGTCTCGCCCACTATGATAATGTTCGACTTTTCAATCTCCACCTCGTCGGCTTCATGCTTGGCATCGGAGTATTTGATGCGCTTATAGTGGTTGTATACCGCCACCGACAGGGCTCGCTTGGCGTCGTCCTGTCCTATTACGTATTGGTCCAGATGTGCCTTTATTTCTGCGGGGGTGGGTATGCGGTCCAGCTGGGCCAGGTTGCCGCCCTTCGAGGGCGAACGGTGCAGCCGTTCCTCCAATATCTCATGTGCTTGCTCCACACACGAGTCGCAGATGCAGCTGCCATCCATTCCTGAAAACATCATGACGGCTTGCGACTCCGGACGGCCGCAGAACGAGCAAACACGTTTGCTGGTTGTATTCTTGGGCATAGTTAGTTGTTGATGGGTTGTTAAGTTGGTTGTTATTGTTGTTTCTTTATATCAAAGCGTTGCGGTCGGCATCCTGACGGATAAAGATGAACAGCAACAGTGTGAAAGCTATCAGCGACGAGCCTCCATAGCTGAAGTAGGGCAACGGTATGCCGATGACGGGCACCAGCCCCAACACCATGCCGATGTTCACCGCAAAGTGGAAAAAAAGGATGGAGGCCACACAATAGCCATAAAATCGTGAAAAGACCGACCGCTGCCGCTCGGCCATCGTAATCAGATGCACCAGTAGCCACAGATAGGCTGCTATCAGCGCCACACTCCCCACAAACCCCCATTCCTCGCCTACGGTGCAGAAGATGAAATCCGTCTCCTGTTCGGGCACGAAATCAGCTTTGGTGATGGTTCCGTTCAAGAACCCTTTGCCCACCAGACCACCCGACCCGATGGCTATCTTTGCCTGGTTCACATTGTAGCCCACGCCGCGCGGGTCCTCCACCTTGCCCAGCAACACATAGATGCGGTTGCGCTGGTGGGTCTCCAGCACGTTCTCGAACGTGAAGTCCACCGACAGCGTGAACAGGCAGCACACCACCCAGAAGGCAGCCGTGTGCCAGTAGTTTTTCGACGTGCGTTTCGAAAGCCACACAAAAAGATACAACAGGCAGATGACCAGCAGGATGCCCATCAGCAAGAACTTGTTGATGAGCAATGCCGACACAAACAGGGCTATGGCCAGCAACCCGATAAGCAGTATGTAGTGCGACAGCCCTTCGCGGAAAAAGGGAAGCAGAAACGCCAAAAACACAAGGGCGGACCCCGTGTCGTGCTGCAAGAAAATGAGGCCCGCAGGCACTATAGCCAGCAGCGCCAGCGTCAAGCGTGTGCGTGGTAACTTCAAGTCTATGTCGATGGCACTGATATACTTGGCCAGAGCCAAGGCCGTGGCAAACTTGGCAAACTCCGACGGCTGGAGCTTGAACGCCCCGAAGTCAATCCACGACTGTCCGCCGTTGGTCACCGTGCCAACAAACAGTGTAGCCACAAGCAGCAGCAGCACAACCCCATAGATGATGTACGACCCGTTCGAAAACACCCGCGGATGGATCAGCAGCACACACACTGCCACCACGAAAGCCACCCCCATCCACAGCAACTGCTTGCCATGCTGACGCGAAAAGTCAAACACCTGCGCATGGCTCTCGTCGTAGCAAGCGGCATAGATGTTCAGCCAGCCGAACAGCACGATGCCCAGATACAGCAGTATGGGCACCCAGTCGTAGCGTTTCTTCTCCGTGGCAGGCATTCGGTTGGCAGTCATCATCTCTTGCGGGGTTTCTTTACCCTGCGGGTCAGCGGCAGCTTCTGGCAGGGATTAATTTCGGTATAATATTTCTCCATATCCGTGCGCTTCACTTCGCCTCGGATGTATTTCTCTATAATCAAGCTGGCAATAGGCGCCGCCCACGTGCCGCCGCCGCCCTGGGCGTTCTCCACATACACAGCCACCGCTATCTTCGGCTTGTCCTTGGGCGCAAAGGCGATGAACACCGAATGGTCGTTGCCGTAGTTCTCGGCGGTGCCCGTCTTGCCACACACGTCTATGTCCGGTATGTCGGCCTTGTGGGCGGTGCCTCCCGCACCGTGCACCACGTCATACATGCCCCGTGCGGCAATGTCGAAATACTCACGTTCGATACCCGTCTCGTGTTTCTCGTAAAACTCTGGCGGACGGATCGAGTCGGGGCCGTAGAACCGCACCAGATGGGGAGTGTAGAAATAGCCCCGGTTGGCCACAATGCAAGCCAGGTTGGCCATCTGCAGCGGCACCACCTCCACCTCGCCTTGCCCAATGCTGTTGGAATAGATGGTGGTGAAGGCCCACCGCTCGCGGCCGTACCACTTGTTGTAGAATGCCGTGTCCGGAATATTGCCTTGCTTCACGTTGGGCAGGTCGATGGGCAGCCGGTAGCCGAAGCCGAACCGCGTCATGTAGTCGTGCCACACCGTCAGCCCATACTGGCTGTCCTTATAGATGTTCTTGTATTTGCCCTGCTGTATCACACGGCGGTAGGTGTAGTAAAAATAGGGGTTGCACGACATCTTGATGGCCTCCTGCACATTCCGGGCGCTCGGGTGATTGTGGCACCCTATCACCTTGTCGCACACGAAGCCCGTCTGCGGGGTGATGACCCCCAGATGAAGCGCAATCATGGCCTGCGCCACCTTGAAGATGGAGCCCGGCGGATACTGCGCCTGCAAAGCACGGTTGAAGAGGGGTTTGGATATGTCGCTGTTCAGTCGTTTGAAGTTCTCGCCTCGAATCCTACCCACCAGCAGGTTGGGGTCATAGCACGGGGCCGAGAGCAGGGTCAGCACCTCGCCTGTCGACGGCTCGATGGCCACGATGCAACCGCGCTTGTTCGCCATCACCTTTTCGGCATACTCCTGCAGGTCGGCGTCGATGGTGGTGTAGAGGTTCATCCCCTCAATGGGCATGGTGTCCAGCTGCCCGTGCATGTAGGGGCCGACCTCACGGTTGTGCACATCCACCTGCATGATTTTCTTTCCTTTCACGCCGCGCAGCTCCTCCTCGTACGAGGCCTCCAGCCCGCTTTTGCCTATATAGTCGCCCCGTTTGTAGTAGGGGTTCTTCTCCAGGTCGCGCTCGTTCACCTCGCCCACATACCCCAGCACATGGGCCGCAATCGGCTTGTCGTAGATGCGCAGCGTGCGCTTGGAGATATAGAAGCCCTTGAACTTGTACAGCACGTTCTCCCATCGTCCGAAGTCTTCTTTCGAAATCTGTTTCATGAAAATCGAAGCCGAGTAGGGCGAATAGGTATAGGCTTTCTCCATGCGGGCGTTGAAGTCGTCGAGCGTGATGCCCACCGCGCGGCAGAAGGCAGCAGTGTCCAAGTCCTTGACCATGCGGGGAATGACCATCAGGTCGTACACCGCCTCGTTATACACCAGCAGCTTGCCGTTGCGGTCGTACATCAGCCCTCGGGCCGGATACTGAGTGATGTTGCGCAGCGACTGGTTTTCCGCCTTTTCCTTATACTCCTTGTCAAACAGCTGCAACATCGACAGCCGGAGCACAAATATCACTCCGACCACAAGGAAGATAATCTTCACTATACCACTGCGATGTGTATAATTTTTCGCCATAGTTTAACGGACAAACCAACTTGCAAAGTTACAAAAAAAAATCCAATCAGCAGGTTTCCTGCACCATATTTCTGCCTTTGCGCTCGGTCCCCTATGTTTCCTCTATTTATACACTATTTATTCGCTTGATTATCTCTTGCGAAGAAATAATATAGTGTAGAAGTGCTATACAAATTGTGGGCAATTGCTGGGCAAAGAGTTGGTCTGCGGCCTTTGGATGGGGCGGTCAGTCCTGTTGCGCGGGGAGGGTGAGCCAGGCTTTCCGCTCGGCGGGGGTGAATTTCTCGATGGCGTAGCGCAGCGTGGTGCGGGGCATGGCGGCGCAGCGCTTCGCGAGGTATTGGCGGAGGCGTTGGGGGTCGCGCTTGCCGGATTCGCGCAACAGCCAACCCACGGCTTTGTGTATCAAGTCGTGCTGATGGTGCAGCAGGATGTCGGCAATGGCGTAGGTGTCGTCCAACCGCCCGTGGCGGAGGAACATCATGGTACTCACCATCCCGATGCGTTGTTCCCAGATGGTGCGCCCTTCGCGGGCCAGGGTGTAGAGCGGAGCGGCGTCGTGGGTGAGGAACCAGGTGCCGAGGATTTCGTAACAGGAGAGGTCGACGAGGTCCCAATTGTTCACAGCCGAGAGGTGGGCAAGGTAGAAGTCAACACACTTTTGCTGTTCGTCGGGTTCTTTCTTGGCGTGGTGAAAACGTTGCACCAAGGCCAGCAGACCAGCCAGCCGCACTTCGTGCCACTCCGAAGCCAGGCACTCCTCCATCTGGGCGAAGTCGGTGTCGCGCCAGTGCTCCTTCACCACGGTCCGGACCACAGGCACCTTCACGCCCAGGAAGCGGTCGCCTTCGCCATACTGCCCCGGTCCGGTTTTGAAAAACCGCGACAGGTTGGCCGCCTGTGCCTCGTCGGCCAGTACTGTGATGGCATCCATCAACTTATTCATACAGTATTATATTGCTCTTTTTCTACGATATGTCGCACTTGCAATTGGAATTTAGAAATCCCTAATCACAATTCACATCAGTATAGCAGTCCGGCAAGCCACAGCGGCAGTTTGTTGCCCACAGGCCATTCTATGTCGTCTGCTAAGATGTATGAGTCGGGTATGTCGGCCACTTGGTCAAAGTTCTTAGTTGCCCCACCTACTTCAAATACATATTTCCCGTCAAGTTTGAAATCGCCGTTCTTCTTGCCGTACTCTATCCGGTGTTGATAACCCAGTTGGTTGACGACAAAGGTCTCTCTTGCAGTCCCAATATTCGCCTTTTCCAGACACAGGGCATACAACATATTGGGGTTTTCCAAATACATCTTATCGGGTTTCTGTACTTTCTTTAGCGACTGGGTGTCCGAGTAGAGCAAATTGATAACCTTCGACATAGACAAATACCTAAGATACGTTATCACCGTATTACGCGACGACTGTAGCATCAGTGCAATCTTGCTGATGTCAACCTCGTAGGGTACAAGCCCTGCCACCACATTAAGCAACATCTGTAGCTTACGGACGTTCACCGTCTCTACTTTGCATACCATCGGCAGTTCTGTGCCAATCACATAGTCTATCACATTCCCCACACGTTCATAGTATCTTTTCTCGCCCTCCAAATAGTAAGGGAAATACCCCACCTGAAGGTATTCGTGAAACAACGGCACAGGACGGCACCGCGTGTTTATCTCGTGGCATACCTCGTCGGTATGGAAAAGTATCTCGTCGAAGGATGCCACAGGGAGGTCGATTCCTTTATAAAACTGTAGGAACTCGCGGAAGGACAACCCTTGCATGTTATACCAGATGCAGCGACGCGAAAGGTCGGCCTCGGAATTGAGAATCTGTAGCAGTGACGAGCCGCTAATGGTTACCTTCAGTTCGGGGTAGGTATCGTAAATCAGCTTTATTTCGCGGCTCCAGTTCTGATAGCGGTGAATCTCGTCTAAGAATAGATGTTTCCCCCCGTTTGTCACGAATCGTTCTGCCAAGTCTACCAGTGTGTTCTGGGCAAAGTACAGACTTTCGGCTGTGGCATACAGCACTTCGGAGAGGCAATTGGCATAGTGCTGTTTTATATACTGGAGTATCAGCGTAGTCTTGCCCACACCGCGTGGCCCTATGATGGCTGACAGCCTTTCGTCCCAAGCCACTTCGTTAATGCACTCTCTAACCAAATCTAACGAAATAGTCGTCAGCCGACGATTAAATTGTGATACCAATACGTCCATAATCAATTAGTTTAGAGCATTAACGTCGAAAGACGATATTTATTGCTCTCCCGGGAGAGCAAATTTCTCATTTTTTGCTCTCTCGGGAGAGCAATCTTTGCAAGCTGCTGGGAATGCAGTGCTTGTAGCGTGTCTTCGACACGCAGGGCGGGGGAGACAGGAAACCCCACACTGCGCTCCCTGTGGTCGCTTAGTGTGGGGTTAATTGGATGCCGTGCCTTTGGCACGGACTGTCAGTAAAAGAGGACGGATGCAAGCCACATTACTTGGATGTAGGTCTCAGCCAAGTGAAAGTAACCCCGCTTGTGGGCAGACCTGTGCCATTCTCTAATTCTGCCTGTACTGCCGCTGGACAGGTGATGGTGCAAGCACCAGAAGTGGAAGAAAGACCCGAACACATTGATGACTTATCTGTCACGTTGCTCATATCAAAATGGGAGAGCTCAAGGCTTGTCAGGCTGCTACATCCACTAAACATTTCAAACATATACGTCACAGTCTCAGTGTTGAAGTTGGAGAGATCAAGGCATGTAAGGCTGCTGCAATCAAAAAACATGCCGTGCATACGTGTCACATTCTGGGTATTAAAACTTGAAATGTCAAGGCTTGTCAGTTTTTTACATTCACTAAACATCCAACTCATATTTGTTACTTTTTGAGTGTTAAAGTAAGGCAGATTTATGCTTATTAGGCTATTACACCCATGAAACATTGCTTCCATATTCGTCACTTTTCCAGTGTTGAAGTTGGATATCTCAAGATTTTCCAGCCCTTCACAGCAAGTAAACATGTAGTCCATCGTCTTCACATTCTGGGTGTTGAAGTTGGAGAGATTGAGACTTGTCAAGTTGCTGCAATAACCAAACATCCAGGACATCTCCTTCACATTCTGGGTGTTGAAGTTGGAGAGATCTAGACTTGTTAGACCGCTACATCCATCAAACATAAATCTCATATCAGTCACATTTTTAGTATCGAAATTCGAAAGATCTATATTTGTTAAGTTATGACAGTCGTTAAAGACACCAAACATCCCCGTCACATTATCGGTATTAAAACTAGATATAATTAGTGTTGTTAGTGCATAACACCTCATAAACATGCTGGCCATACTAGTTACATTTTCAGTGTTGAAGTTTGACAAATCAAGGCTTACTAAGTTGTGGCAATCACAAAACATGCCATCCATTAGTATTACATTTCCAGTGTTGAAGTTGGATAGGTCGAGGTTTGTCAAATTCTCACACCACACAAACATATCACGCATATCCGTTACATTAGAAGTGTTAAAACCCTCACCGAAATCAATCTCTCCTAATGAAGGTTCATGGCTGCTTGTATTATAATTGTATCTGCCCTGAAACATAACTTGACAATCCGGATTTGCATTTATTATGCTAGCATGTGTGGATACTCTCCAGATGGTTCCGTCTAAATTACCATAAATGGGTACAGGAGAACTTGTGGTGGAAAGCAGTGTGCCGGAGGTGACAGCACTGTTGTATTCAAATACCACCGCTGTAGCGTTGTCTGGGATAGCGGCATTGAAGGTCGGTCCGTCCACTAACTCTGCGGCGAGGATTTGGGTGAGGGAGGTGACGTTGAGGGTGACGGTGGTGTAGGTGTTGGGGGTGAGGGCTACGCTGTTCTTGGTGAGCTCGTAGTAGTAGCCGTTGGTGGTGGTGAGGGTGATAGTGACGTTGTCCGTGGGGAAGGCGGGGACGTAGATGTCGAAGGCGGACTGGGCTCCGGCGACAAGGGTGACGTTGGTGGCACCCGACAGGCGGAGCGAGACGGCGTGCGATGCATCGGAGGAGAGAGTGATGCCGTCGTCCGAAGCACCGTTGACCGTGGCAGTGCCCGCGCCGCTCAGATAAGCGTTGGCGGCCTCTATTTTCAGGCTGCCGAGCGTCATGTCACTGCCCGTGTTGTTGTTGACTACCACATGCACAATGGAGCAGAGGTTATAGAACTGCAGTGTGCTGCCCTCGGTGTAGGCTCCCATGGGAGCGTCTACGCGTTGGTGGCCATTCACCACTTGGTAACGCTGTGTGGCGGGCAGGGTGACAGGTATGGTAGCACTGTTGGTGATGTTGCTGCCCGGTGTCACCAACGAGGCGGGGAAGATGGCACGGTAGCTGTCGTCACCCACCACATCGGCTATCTGTGCCGACGAGCCGGAGATGGCAGAGACGGTGTAGGCGGCATTGTTGACATACACTTGGTCACCCTCGCTCCAACAGGGGTAGCGATTGTCGATATAGGTCTTGGAGGGCTGGTTGATGACTGCCCCGAGGGTGACTAATTCCTGCTCTTTCTGGCAACTGGAGGCCAGCAGCAGGGTTGCAATGAGAGTAGAAATGAATAGAATCTTCTTCATGGCAAGTAAGGTTAAAGGTTAATTGTACCGTGCGTTAGGGTTACCACTGGGAGTGTCCCAGCTGTCTGCCCCATAGCGGGTCGTGTTGGCGTTGACTTCATTTTGAGCATTGGAAGTCTGGAACCCAGCCTCCACGCGGGCTTTCAACACCTCTACGACGGGTGATTCGTAATTGCACTTGAAATAGCTTTCTTTCATGTTTTTAGGTATTATGTTACTGCCCCAAGTCCCCAACGGGCGTTATAACAACAAATAAGAAAGGCATGAGACTTATGTGTTCATATCGTCATCTTTGAGGTATCGCCAAACACCTTTGAGGGAACGGGGTCTATGAACATATTCTCACGCCTGAGGATATGCCGAGGCGTGAGCCCATAGCATACACGACAAGCGAAAGCAAAAATGCTCAATCCTCCCTCGTTGATTTGGCGAACTTTCAAAGATAGGATATTCGCAATGCTTTTCTTGCAAATTGCTTACCTTGCTCTTGTAAGCGACTGCAAATATACACTTTTTTTTAAAAACAGTTGCATTATTTCAAATAATAACAACAAATTGGTATATATACCAGACAATTACATAAAACCCGCAAACCTGCCTGTCGGCATAAAAAGCACTCCTTGTCCATCTATTTTTTCAAAAATAGACCCTACAGGTGTTGCACATGTATTGACAACAGATTTCTGTACGCCTTGCAGGGTTGTATCGTCTTAAACGTCATATACAGGGTGAAGCTTCGCTCGTTCCGATCTATGATCTGATAGTCATGCGGACAGATAGACACACCTCACATAAGCCCGTATCGCGCCACTCCAATAATCCGATGAAGTAAATGAGGTCAGCCTTAGCACCACTCTTCAATTCAGGAATCCTGTCATACTGAGATGTTTTCTATTCCTACTTTGAGGTAAATATAGGTTAATATCGGAAAGTAGGCGAGAATTGAGGGAAATGGTGCAAGAGTTTTATGTACTTTTGCAACCGGTTTCCAAGGAGTGGATACGCTTCTTTGAGCCGAGAGGTCTTTGACATACTGTGTTTTGATTTAACTAAGAGAACTTGCAAAAAAACAAGTGAATTGCATCTATGGCATCTTTGTTTTGTACTCCGACCGGGAATCGAACCCGGATCTACTCTTTAGGAGAGAGTTATTCTATCCATTGAACTATCAGAGCTTTTTGAATTCGTTAATGTGTTAATTTGTTAATTCGTTAGTCCTTTATTTGTTAGTCTTTGTTTGACAGTTATTGCTGAGGAGTTTAGCATTTTGTAAAGTTCCTCTACTTGGCTACTCATCAGTGAGAATCTATCATTGTCTATGTGGTTGCTTTCATGTAGCAGGTCAAGCCAGAAATAGGTTTCGTTTGCTTCTTTAATTGAGATTGACACTTTGTGGATAAAGTCTTGAGGACTTTCGGCACAGACAGCTTCACAATAGTTGGCACCAATGCTTGTTCCAGATTTAAGGATTTGCTTTGACATGATGTATTCTCCTTTTTCACGTAGTTCATTGCATAGGGCGATAACGCCTAATGCAAACTGCTTGCTCTTATCATACAACACGCCTTGCGTCTTCATAATCTACAAAGATTCACGAATTAACGAATTTACACGTTAACGCATTCATCACAGTTTGCGTTTGATTTCTATTACCTCGTAGGCTTCGACTATGTCGCCGACTTTGATGTCGTTGAAGCCTTCGATGTTCAGGCCGCAATCCTGGCCGCTGACGACTTCCTTGACATCGTCTTTGAACCGCTTGAGGGAGGCAAGCTTGCCAGTGTAGACCACGATGCCGTCGCGGATGATGCGGACGTTGTGGTTGCGGGTGATTTTGCCATCGAGGCACATGCAACCGGCAATGGTGCCGACCTTGGAGATTTTGAAGGTCTCGCGGATTTCGAGGTTGGCGACAATTTTCTCCTGCGTCTCGGGCGAGAGCATGCCCTCGATAGCATCCTTGAGTTCGTTGATGGCATCGTAGATGATGCTGTAGAGGCGGATGTCGATATGGTCGGTCTCGGCCATCTTGCGGGCACCCACTGAGGGACGCACCTGGAAGCCGATGATGATGGCGTCGGACGATTCGGCCAGCATGACGTCGGTCTCGGTAATCTGGCCGACGGCCTTGTGGATGACGTTGACTTGCACCTCGTCGGTGGAGAGTTTCAGCAGCGAGTCGGACAGGGCCTCGACCGAGCCGTCCACGTCGCCTTTGACGATAACGTTGAGTTCCTTGAAGTTTCCAAGGGCTATGCGACGGCCGATCTCGTCGAGAGTGAGGTGGGTTTGGGTGCGGAGGCCTTGCTCGCGTTGCAGCTGGGTGCGCTTGGCGGCGATGTCTTTGGCTTCTTTCTCGTTCTCGGTGACGTTGAAGGTGTCGCCAGCCTGGCAGGCACCGGTGAGTCCGAGGAGCAGCACGGGCTGCGAGGGGCCGGCGGACATGACTTCTTGGTTGCGCTCGTTGTACATGGCGCGGACGCGTCCGCTGATGGCACCGGCAACGATGGGGTCGCCCTTGCGGATGGTGCCGTTCTCGACAAGGAGTTTGGCCACGTAGCCACGACCTTTGTCGAGCGAGCTTTCGAGCACCGTGCCCTTGGCACGTTTGTTGGGGTTGCCCTTGAGCTCCATGATGTCGGCTTGGAGGATGACTTTTTCGAGGAGTTCCTCAACGTTGATGCCTTTCTTGGCCGAGATGTCCTGGCTTTGATATTTACCACCCCATTCCTCGACAAGGAGGTTCATGTTGGCCAGCTCGGTCTTGATGCGGTCGGGGTCGGCGCCGGGTTTGTCAATCTTGTTGATGGCAAACACGATGGGGACACCGGCGGCCTGGGCGTGGTTGATGGCCTCGACAGTCTGGGGCATGATTTTGTCGTCGGCGGCGATGACGATGATGGCGATGTCCGTCACCTTGGCACCACGGGCACGCATGGCGGTGAAAGCTTCGTGGCCAGGGGTGTCGAGGAAGGTGATTTTGCGGCCATCGGCGGTGGTCACCTCGTAGGCACCGATGTGCTGGGTGATGCCGCCTGCCTCGCCGGCGATAACGTTGGTCTTGCGGATATAGTCGAGCAAAGAGGTTTTGCCGTGGTCGACGTGACCCATGACGGTGACGATGGGGTTGCGCGGCACGAGGTCCTCGGGACGGTCTTCCTCCTCAATCTTATTGAGTTCGTGGATGACGTCGGCACTGGCGAAGTTGATTTCGAACCCAAACTCGTCGGCAATGAGTTTGATGGTCTCGGCATCGAGACGCTGGTTGATGCTGACGAATATGCCTACTGACATGCAGGTGCTGATGACCTGGGTGACAGGGACGTTCATCATGGTGGCCAGTTCGTTGGCGGTGACGAATTCCGTCACCTGCAACGTCTTCTGGCTCTCCATCTCGTTGAGCTGCTCCTCCTCTATGCGCTGGTGTACTTTCTGGCGTTTTTCGCGGTTGTGCTTCGAGGTCTTGGACTTGCCCATAGGGCTAAGGCGAGCCAGCGTGTCGCGTATCTGTTTTTCGATTTCGGAGTCGTCTATCTCGACCTTTACGACTTTCTTCTCCTTTTTCTTTTTCTTCTCAGCCTTCTCGCTCTTGGCGTCGGTATTGGTGTTGGTGTCGGCCTTTTTGCTCTTTTGGGTGTTCTTGGAGGGGGCAGTCTGTGGGGTAGCGGCATTCTCGGGCTGACCAGTGACGTCGTTCACTTTCACCCCCTTGTTCTTAATGCGCTTGCGTTTGCGTTTCTCGCTGCTGGCTTTGGGCTTTTCGAATTGGCTGAGGTCTACCTTGCCCACCAGCTTGGGGCCTTCCAGCTTCTGATATTGGGTTTCGATAAACTCAGGTTCCTTGACGGGAGCGGCAGGAGCAACAGGAGCGGGAGCAGGGGTTTCGGCTATTGGCTGCTCGGGCTGGGGTTTGGGTGCGGCAGGCTTGGTTTCCTTGCTTGCTGTGTCGGCTTTCGTGCCCTTAGGCTCAGCCGCAGGCTTGGCTGACTTCTCGGCTTTTGAGCTTTTGTCGGCTTTGCTTTTTTTCTTCTTGTCGGGACGGGTTTTGGTATTGATGGCATCCAAATCAATCTTATTGATGATGCGCAGGTCGCCGACGGTAATGGGGTCGAAGGCAGGTCCACTTTCTGCGGTAGTGGGCTCCGGCTGAGGTTCGGACGGCGTTGCGGTCTGAGGCTCTTCGGATGGGGCAGACTCGTCGGCAGTGGCTTGAGGCTCGGCAGCCGGAGTCTCTTCAACTTCGGCGGGCTGCTCGGGTGTGGGCAGTTCGGGTTCAGGCTCGACGACGGGTTCAGGCTTGGCTTCGGACACCTCGGAAACGTCGGGAGTGGCGGCAGATTCGGCGGGTTTGAGGGTGCTCTTCACCTCTATTGTTGACGAATTGTAATTCTTTATGATTACCTCCTCGGCATCGTCCTTTCGGTCGTCGGCGTTGGCTTCGACCACAACATTGCTGCCACTGGGGGTAATCTCAATCTTGTCGGCTTGTTCTTTCACGGCACGCTCGGCCTGGAAAGCCGTAGCGACAATGTCATACTGCTCGGCAGTGAGACGGGTATTGGGGTTGGACTCAACCTGATGACCCTTCTTGGCCAAAAACTCCACCAGCGTGGATATGCCGACATTCAGCTCTGTCGCTGCTTTTTTCAGTCGTATTCCTTTATTTTCTTCTGCCATATTGCACTCCTTTTTATTTGTTGGCGGAATAGTTCCGCAAGCTTCTCTGTTTATTATTTCTTGTGAAGAGGACACGCCTCTCCATCAAAAGGGGTATGAGCGCCTCATGCCCCTGGCCGGGTCGGCAGACTACTGCTTCTCCTCTGGCTCCTGGGGCTGAGCCTCGGCCTCCGGTGTCTCGGCTGCGACTGACTCCTCAGGGGCATCCTGTGCTGCGGGTGCCTCTTCTGGGGTCTCCTTGCTTTCAGTGGTTGTCTCTCCCGGCTCGTCTTCAAACTCGGCTTTCAGTATGCGGATCACCTCATCGATGGTCTCCTCCTCGAGGTCTGTACGGCTCAGGAGGTCTTCCTTGCTTAAGGCCAATACATTGCGGGCGGTGTCGCAACCAATGTTGATGAGAATGTCGATAATCCACTGGTCAATCTCGTCTGAGAACTCATGCAGGTCGACATCGTCGGGGTATTCATCACCCTTTCTGTAAACATCGATGTCATAACCCACCAGCTTGCTGGCAAGCTTAATATTGCAGCCACCTTTACCAATGGCCAACGACACTTGGTCGGGTTCCATAAACACCTCCACCTTCTTATTCTCTTCGTCCACCTTGATGGAAGCCACCTTGGCGGGAGCCAGCGCGCGCTGCACCATGATGTCTAAGCGGGGAGTATAATTCAGCACATCAATATTCTCGTTGCGCAGCTCGCGGACAATGCCGTGTATGCGGGCACCCTTGATGCCCACGCACGAGCCCACAGGGTCGATGCGATCGTCGTACGACTCCACCGCAATCTTGGCGCGCTCGCCGGGAATACGGACAATGTTGCGGATAGTGATCAAGCCGTCGTATATCTCAGGCACCTCGGCCTCGAGCAGGCGCTCTAAGAAGATGGGCGATGTGCGCGACAGCACAATCACAGGATTGTTGTTGCGCATTTCCACCTTCAACACCACCGCGCGCACCGTGTCCCCCTTGCGGAAACGGTCGCTCGGAATCTGCTCCGTCTTCGGCAGAACCAGCTCAATTTTCTCCTCATCCAGTATCAGAATCTCCTTGTTCCAAGGCTGATACACCTCACCCACAATAATCTCACCCACTTTCTCCTTATACTTTTGGAAAATCAGTGACTTCTCATAATCCTGAATCTTGCTCACCAAATTCTGGCGGATGGCCAAAATCTCGCGGCGCCCGAAATCGGACATATAGATAGGCTCCGACAATTCCTCGCCCACCTCAAAGTCAGACTCAATCTTGATTGCATCGCTGTACGCAATCTCCAGATTCTCATCCTTCACCGCACCGTCCTCAACAATCGTGCGGTTGCGGAAAATCTCCAAATCGCCCTTATCAATATTGACAATAATATCGAAGTTGTCTTCCGTCCCATAACGCTTGGCCAGCGCCGTCCGGAACACCTCCTCCAGAATATGCATCAGCGTCTCACGGTCGATGTTCTTGAATTCTTTAAATTCCGAAAAGGAATCAATCAGGTCTAATGTCTTCATCTGACTTATATTATTATTTTTCTTGTTTCAGTTGTAGATAGGCTTCAATCCAAATGCCATTCAGAACTTTATCAGCACCCGGGCAGTCTTCACATCCTCGTAGGCAAACGTCAGCTCCTTCGGGGCCTCCTTTTTCGTTCCGGCCGTCCTGATCGTGAACTGGCTGTCGCCTGCTTCGGTCAGTCTTCCTTCCACCCGCTCGCCGTCGAAAGTCTCCACACTCAGTTCGCGTCCCACATGGCGGCCATATTGGCGGGGCAGCTTCAGGGGCGAGTCGGCACCCGCCGAACTTACATTCAGCTCAAAGTCCTCCTCGTCGCGGTTCAGGCCGTTCTCAATCGCGCGGCTCACCTCAATACAATCGTCAATCGTGATGCCGTTATCCCCGTCCAGATCCACAAAAATGCGGTTGTCCGGCGTGATTTTCATGTTTACGAGGTACTTGTCGCTTCCCTCAAGCACATCTTTTACAATGTCTAAAACCTTGAATTTGTCTATCATAAGCAATAAAAGAGGGGACTCACGTCCCCGCACTTAATCGGTGCAAAGATACGCATTTTTTTCAACATAGCAAGAAAAACTTCCATTTCTTTCACCCATTTTTATCCGCCCGCTTGCCCGTAAACCCGTCAACACCTAAATGATTGGTTTCATTTTCGAAGGTGTTTATTCGAGATTACCAGATGCTGTTATTTTTCAAATTCTTTTTTTTAGTTTCTGAATTCATGCCACTCTGATTCTGTACGGTTCACTCTTGCCACAAATAACTTGGCTGAAACCTGTAGCCTATCACACATGATTCAAACCCAGACATTCACCAGCACAAACAAATGCTGCCAGTCTATCCGAAAGAAAGAATGAATAGTCTGACCATTCCTGTCTGCAAGCCTCCAACGGGTGTTACACATCAATAAAGAAAGGCATGAGACTTATGTGCTCATGTCCGTTTTGTATTAGGTATCGCCAAACACCTTGCCAGGAACGGAAGCCTTCAGGCTACCCATGGAAGATATCTCACGCCTGAGAGGTATGCCGATACGAATATAGCATACACACTAAGCGAAAGCACAATACTCTGTCCCCTGGCAAAATTTGGCGAATTTTAATACAAGGACCTTGTCGCAATGCTTTTCTTGCTATCTGCTTTCGTGCCTTTTGTAAGCGACTGCAAAAATACAACTTTTTTTTGACATGACACAATTAGCGTTGCCCGAGTGTGACTTTCCCCCCTTCCCGTCCTGTCTTCAGTCTTCCGCAGAACCCCAGCTCAGCCTACAGTCTGTCGGCAACCCCTCCTGCCTTACACCCCCAAAAAGTGGCAGGGGAAATAACTGGTGTCTCCCCTGCCGGATTAATACCCAACTCTATGATCAATCATTCCAATTCGAATACCAGATGCTCGAACAGCGACAAGAATGCCATGCTCATCGGGTCCGTGTCCATTCCGCCAAAGGGCATCGTCACGGCCATCGTGTTGTTGGTCACGTTGTAGGTGAAGTTCAGCACCACCGAAATCGGGTCTCCGTTTGTCACCTCGTTAATGGTTCCCTCCATGGTGCCCAGATTCTCCGTCATATCGTAGTTGAAGGCGAACGGAATCGTGGTGCTCTGTCCCTCGAAGGTGACAAACACCACCTCACCACTGTCGTAGGCTATGCCCAGCATAACGGTGTCGCCCGTGGCGTTGAAATCCAGCGTGAAAGTGGCCTCCACCGGGATGGCAAACATCGAACTCGTGTCGCCAAACATAGCGCCCAGGTCAAACGTCGTGTCCACCTCTGCCACCCAATGGGTACCGGCAAAGTTCTCCGACTGGTTGGCCTTGATGCTGTTGCGCTCCAGTTGGGTGTCGCTCGTGGTTGTGAACTCATCTTTGCTGCACGATGCCATTCCAAGCATCAGCACTATTCCAAGAACAATAAAAAGTTTTTTCTTCATAAAAACATTAATTTATACAATGAATAAAACATTACTTTCAACGGTATTTCCTCCTCGCCGTTTCCCTTCACATACGCCCTATTAGGTGCAGTGACCCCCGCCAAATATATCATCCCCCCACAAAAAAAAAGTCAGAGACATACCCCCAACCCCTTTCCGAAGGGGAGGTATACTCCAGTCCCCCTCCCAAGAGGGGAGACCTGCCACCCTGCGCCGGGGAAATCTATTTCTCGAAATCAGATTTTTTTTCGTATCTTTGCATTTCATTTCTAACACTACTGACTATGGAGAAATTGGAATATCAGGAGGGTCGCACGGAACTCGAGTCCTTAGGCGAATTTGCCCTCATCGAGCGGCTTACCGAGGGGTTTGGTCGTGTGAACAAAAGCACCGTCAAAGGGGTGGGCGACGACTGCGCCGTCCTCGGAACGGGCAAAAAGAAAACGGTTGTCACCACCGACATGCTGGTGGAGGGCATCCATTTCGACATGACATACACCCCGCTGCGCCATTTGGGCTACAAAGCCGTTGCCATCAACCTGAGCGACATCTGCGCCATGAACGCCACACCCCGCCAGGTGCTGGTGAGTGTGGCGGTGAGCAACCGCTTCTCGGTCGAGGCCATGGAGGAGCTCTATGCCGGCATCCGCCTCTGCTGCGAGCGCTACGATGTGGACCTGGTGGGCGGCGACACCTCCAGCAGCCGCATCGGCATGGTCATCTCCGTCACCGCCATCGGCGAGGTCGATACCGACAAAATCACCTATCGCAGTGGCGCCAAACTCCACGACCTCATCTGTGTCAGTGGCGACCTGGGCAGTGCCTACAGCGGTCTCCTGGTGCTTGAACGCGAGAAAGTAACCTACCAAGCCGACCCCAACTTCAAGCCCGACCTCGACAGCTACGACTACGTCCTGGAACGTTACCTCAAGCCCGAACCCCGCACCGACATCGTCCAGCTCTTGGCCGAAAAAGAGATTGTCCCCACGGCCATGATCGACGTCAGCGACGGCCTGGCCAGCGAGCTGCTCCACATCTGCAAGCAGTCCCTTTGCGGCTGCCAGATCTACGAGGAGCGCCTTCCTATCGATTACCAGACCACCCGCGTCTGCTCCGAAATGAGCCAGAACATGCTCCCCGTCAGCAATGCTCTCAACGGGGGCGAGGACTACGAGCTCCTCTTCACCATAGGCCAGCAGGACTACGAGAAAATCAAGGACAACCACGAAATCCACATCATCGGCCATATCACCGAGCAGGGCACTCCCGCCGTGATGGTCACTCCCCAGAACAGCACCATCGAGCTCCGCGCCCAGGGGTGGAAAACACAAAACAGCTGATGCCTACTCTACTGCCCGACCCTCCCAAGTATCAAGCCTGGCGCCGCCGTATGGTGGAGCAGATCCAGCAGCGTGGCATATCCGACGCCCGTCTGCTGGCTGCCATGCAAAAGTTGCCACGCCAGTGGTTCTGTCCCGACACACTCCTCGACACACTCCTCTACGACATCGACTGCGCCATCCAGATCGACTGCAACCAAACCCTCTCCAAGCCCTTCACCGTGGCCTGGCAGACCCAGTTGCTCGGCCTTCAGCCCCACATGACGGTCCTCGAAGTGGGCACCGGCAGTGGCTACCAAACCGCCGTGCTGTGCGAAATGGAGGCCCGGGTCTTCACCGTCGAGCGGCAGGTGGTGCTGTTCCGCAAAACCAAAGCCCTCCTCGCCTCATTAGGCTACCGTGCCCGCTGCTATCTGGGCGACTGCTTCAACGGCCTGCCCGAGATGAAGGGCTTCCAGTACGACCGCATCCTCGTCACCTGTGGCGCGCCCCAATTGCCCGACGGGCTGATGCAGATGCTCAAAACGGGAGGCGTCATGGTCATCCCCATCGGGCCCGAAAGCAGCCAGACCATGCACCGCATCACCAAGCTGGGTCCCACGCCCGACCTCTGGCGCGACGAGCAGCTGGGCGATGCCTACTTTGTGCCCATGTTGCAGGGCAAGAACTTCTCATAGCCCCCTCCCTCCGGTCGCCGTCACTCCACCTCTTCCAGGGAGCCCGTCTCCGAGTCGATGATGAAACCGCGCACCACTATGTCGCGTGGCACGAGCGGATGGGTCTGTATCGTGTTCACCGTGTGGCGCACCGATTCGTGTGTGTCGCGGAACCCCTCGAGCCATGCATTCAGGTCGATGCCGCATTTCCTTATCGTGTCTAATGTCTCGTCCGTCACCCCGCGCGCCAGCATCTGGTCGTGGAAATGGCTATAGCTCATGTGGCAAGCGCCGCAGTGCGAATGTGCCACCACCATCACCTCTTCCACCCCCAGCTCATAGATGGCTACAATGAGGCTGCGCATGGCCGAGTCGAAAGCCGAAATGACCAGTCCGCCGGCGTTCTTGATAATCTTGGCGTCGCCGTTGCGCAGCCCCAGGGCGGCGGGCAGCAACTCGGTGAGTCTTGTGTCCATGCACGACAGCACGGCCAACTTCTTGTCCGGATACTTGTCGGTGATATACTTTTCGTAGCCCTTCGAGGCCACAAACTCTTTGTTGAAAGCTAATATTGAGTCTATCATGAGTGTTTTATTTGTCGTCTTCAAGGGTCCACCACCACCTGTGCCGTCCCGTTGACCAGATATTGGCGGCCATCCTCTATGCATCGGCAGATCCACCGTGTGCGCCGTTTCTCGACGGCCTCGAAATGGTGGTCGGGCCTTGCGGCAATGTGGAACCGTGTGCCAGCCGTCAGGCTGTTGAGGGTGATGTCTGCAGCGGGGTCGTAGTCGGCGTCGTAATGGTGCAGCTGCGCGTTGATCTGCCTGTCGAGGGTGCGGCTCAGCGGTATGCGTGCGGCGTATGCCGTCAGCAGTGGCTGTATCGTGGCCGGAAAACAGCTGCGGTATTGCATAATCAGCGCTGCATACTGGGCTTGCCACTCGTGGCCGTGGGGCTGAATGCTGTTGCCGTGCAGCAGCCACGTGTTGAGGTGGGCCATCTCGTGCAGCATCACCATCAGGAAGTGGTAAGGGTTCAGATTGCCGTTGATGCTGATTTCGTGGTAGCGGCGCTGGTGCTGCGGCCAGCGGTAGTCGCCCAGTTTTGAGAACCGCTCCCGGGTGATGTGGAGATGCACCTTGTGCTGCGCCACAAAGTCGAACAGAGGGTCCACCGCCGACGCCGGTACGTACTTGCCCAGCGACCGTTTGAAACTGTCAATATATGATTGTTCCATCGGCAGCGGTTTCGGAAGTGGGGGCGGGGGAGGGGACAGAGTAGGCAAAAGTGGGGCAGTCGCAGTTGCGGCGTTTGCGGTGCTTGGGCATGTGCACCCCCTTGTCGCTGCACGAGCCCATCATCCCGGCCAGCACCAAGGCGGCAATCAACGCCCGCAGGCCGCACAAGGCTTTGGGGTTATGTCGTGACGGTTTTCTCATGCCTCAAATAACGGAGCCGAGCAGTATTTATTGTGTCGGGCTGTAGGCGGGCAGCCGGGCCGCCCGCTCCCCACTCGTTCGCCATTGTTTCTACCCGTGTTTGTCTCTTCCGGAGAGAGTAAATATAGAATAAGAAGAAAATAAAGAGAATAAATGTAAGATAACGATAGGAAAAGTCTACAGGTCGAGGTGCGAGGTGCAGATGCGGTCGCGTGTGACGTAGCGGTCGAAGAGGAACAGGAGGCCGACTGCCACCAGCAGCGCCAGAAAACCAGCCAGGCCGGCACTGCCTACAAGCAGGTCGTTGTAGTCGTCCATAAAGAGAATCGTCAAGCCCGCCAAGGCGTTGAAAGTGCCGTGCATGATGGCTGGCACCACGACGCTCCCGCTCTTAAGCCGGAAGTACTGTAGGATGGCGCTGAGCGGGATGCACAGCAGCATCATGGCTGCAACCCCCACCAGATTGGGGTGCTGGGGGTAGTTGTGGCCCATAAGGATAAGGGGTGCATGCCACAAGCCCCACACAAGCCCCGTGGCCACGGCGGCGACGAAAAAATGTCGGCCCCTGAACTGGGACAGCAGATAGCCGCGCCAGCCGCTCTCCTCGCCGAAAGCAAAGAGCGCGTTGATGGTGGCTCCCGCCATCATGCCGGAAAGGAAAGTGACGCCCACAGCCGCCGAAGAACCCAGGTGCATATTGTCGCAAAGGAGCTGGAGGGCTGGGCTGCGAGTGGAAAAATGGTTGCCGTCAATCCAGTAGTTCAAAAGAAGAGTCAGCAGGGCCACGGCGGCAATGGTGAGCCAGCCGACGAACCACCAGCGGTTGACCTTCCAGCTGATGCCGATGCCCCGCAGCAGGGGCTGGCGGCTGGCAGCCTGGCACCCCACCGTGGCCACCATCGGGATGAACATACAGGCGGCGGCCAGCGTGTTGCCCAACGGCGAGGGATAGTCCACCCCCGAAAGCCAAAAGACCAAGCCCATGGCCCAGACAAGGCCGTAGGCGATGGCAATGTAAAGTTTGATGTTTTTCATCGTGATTGCTTTTAGGTGAAAAAGGAGTACCCAGCCCTTACCGGGTACTCCGATTATACATTATGGTTATTTCGAAAACATCACCTTCTCGCTGTTGAACATGCGGGTGAGGCCCCAGATGGCTATGCCGGTATATATGATGTCGGACACCACGGTGACGGCCACGTTGGTCCAGTCGAGCGAGTGGGCAAACACATCGGCCATGACCAGGATGGAGTTGTAGAAAGGCACGCAGTAGGCCACGAGACTCTCCGTGGGGCCGGACTGGAACATCGGCATCAGGCCTGCCAGCATGACAACCAGCATGAAGGGGGTAATCATCGTGCCGGCATTCTTCACGTCCTTGGCCAAGGCTGAAAGGAGACTGACCGCCGAAGCCATAATCAACACCGAGGCAAAGATGACCAGCAGCAAAGCCACATAGTCGGGAGTGGTGTAGTTGAAGGGGATGTCCACACCCTCGCTGCCCGTGCTGATCATGTTCGGCAGCGAAAGCACTATGCCCACAAAACTGCTCACGCCGCTCAGCAGGGCGATGGCACTGAGCGACACAATCTTTCCCAAGGCCAGCTCGTTGCGGCGCATGGGGGTGACAAGGAGGGTGGCAATGGTGCCGCGCTCCTTCTCGCCCGCGATGGAGCTGGGGGCTATCGCCATCACACCGCTGAAAAGCATCATGATGATCAACATCGGCATCAGGCGCGACAGGATGTCGCCCAGCACTTGGTCGTCCGTGGCCAGATTGAACGTCTGCCCCTCGGTGTCGGCACGGTTGATGTCGAACAGATTCGTCTGGCTGCTCTCATAAGCCGTCAGGGTGGCCTCCAGCAGCGTGAAGACGCGGTTGGAGGCGTTGTTGGCGGAGTTGTAGTAGATTTCGATGTTGGGAGCGGGCTGTCCGCTTTGTGGCTGGTAGGAGGCCACTTGCTGGTCGAAGTCGGCCGGGAACCGCATCAGCACGGCGTTGATCTCCTTATCCTCCAAAGCGTCAATGTCGGCCTGAACAAAAGGCTGCTCCACCAGCGCGATGCAGCTGTCAGGCAAGTTCAGCACGGGCGCCAAGCTCTGGGGCAGGTTCTGCACGCGCAGCGTGACCAAGTCCTGTTCGCCCTCCGTCTCCAGATTGCGCATCCCTACGCCCATGAGGCTGTAGATAAGGTATATCAAAAGGCCCGGCATGATGACAGTGGTGAACACCAGTTGGCGGTCGCCAAAGAAACGGGCAAACTCTTTGCGGATTATGGTCCAGGTGTTGTTGTGCTTGTTCATTCTTCGTCTCCTTTCTGTGCTTTATAAAGTTCGAAAAAGCGGTCTTCGATAGTGAGGCCGTTGCAGACCTCGCTGAGTGTGCCGCAGGCCACCAAGCGGCCGTCGATGATAATCCCCACGCGGTCGCACAACCGCTCTACCAAGCTGAAAATGTGGGTCGACAGGATGATAGTCTTGCCCTGTGAACGGAGCTCTTGCAGATAGTCCGTCACCGTGCGGGCCGTGATAACATCCAGACCGTTCGTAGGCTCATCGAAAATGATGATGTCCGGGTCGTGGACCAGCGAGATCACAATGCTCACCTTTTGTTTCATACCCGTGGAAAGGTTGGCCACCTTGACCTCGGCAAACCTGTCGATGCCGAAGCGGGCGAAGAGGGCCCGTTTGCGGCTTTGGGCGGTGGCGGGATTGACGCCGTGGAGCTCGCTGAAGAAGTCGAAGAGGTAGTTGGGGGTGAAGAAGTCTTCGAGTTTCAGCTCGCTGGTAAGGAAGGCAATCTTGCCGCGCACGGCTTCGGGCTGGCTGACTATGCTGGAGCCGTCGATCCAGGCGTCGCCGCTGTCCGGCTTGATGAGTGTGGCCAGCATGCGGAGGGTGGTGGTCTTGCCGGCTCCGTTGGGGCCGAGGAGGCCGAATATCTCGCCTCGGTTGGCAGTGAGGGTCAGGTTGTCTACCGCCACCTTGCGGCGTTGGTTTGTGCGCTCCAGACGTTGCTGCTTGCGCGACAGGGTGAAGGTCTTGCTCAGGCCTTCGATGCGTAGGATTTCTGACATGATATTGTTTGTTTTTATTTATTGCTGATTTGTCGGAGTACTCAGAGTATTCCGAGTACTCTGATTGGATTTGCCTATGCCTAAGACTGCCCAGCGGACCAGCGGGATGCGGCGCAGCAGCTCGTATAGGGCGGGGGAGAGGGTGAAGACTGCCACCAGCAATATGAGATAGTCGGCCACAGGCGGCAGGGAGGTGTAGAGCTTGAGCATATAGCCGAGGGCGGCAATGATGAGGTAGTGGACAATGTAGATGCCATAGCTGCTGCGGGTCATGTAGGTGGCAAAAGGCGTGGTGCGGTCCGCCCAAGCCTTGAAGCAGGCCAGCATGGCAAGGATGGCCAGCCAGGCAAAGAGGTTGGTGCTCCAGTGCATCAGGTAGAGCGATGCGGTATTGTCCTCACCCCAAGTGGCAAGGGTTAGTGCCACACCCGCAGCAACCGCCGGCACAAGCAGCCAGTAAGCATAGCGTGACAGGAAACGCTGCACGTTGTCGCGCGAGAAGAGATAATAGCCCATGAGGAAGGGGACGAGGTAGGCAGCCGGGCGGTAGAGGTTCCATAGGCCCTGGGCACTGTGCTCGTCGGGGTGGGGGATAGAGCCCTGTGCCCCTGCCCAGATAAGGAGGAATCCGCCCACCAACAGGAGAGCCAAACGGCAGGGCTTGGACCAGTCTCGCGTGGACTGCAGCAGACGGCCGACAGCATTGTACAGGCGGTCTCGCTCAATGGCGACGATAATAATCAGCAGCAAGCAGAACACCCACAGCTCCTGAATAAACCACAGCGGGCCGATGCCTGAAAAAGCACATGCCATATAACGGATAGGACCGGCGGGGATGGAGGCAATCTGATTGGGGATGCCCTGCGCCACACCCGCTATCTGGGTGTTGAAATAGCCCGTCATCCATTGGAAGACAAACAGGCCTATCGTGGCAGGGACAAGCAGCTGGCGGGTGCGTTTCTTGAACCATTGTCCTTTTGTGGATTTCTGAAGGGCATAGCGGCTGCTGATGCCTGCCACCAGGAATAGCAGCATCATAAACCAAGGATAGAGGAGAAACATCACCACATCCTGCGGCTGGGCCTTGGGGTCGTCCACCCAGCCCCCGATGCCGCCGAAGACCCCCTTGTTGTTGTAGAAATAGACCACATGGTAAAGTAGCACCAAAAGCACTGTCACCCAGCGGATGTTGTCGAGGAAATGTTTTCTATTCATAGTTGTTTGCGTAGTTTGTTTTCTATTATGCAGTAAATGACACAGAAGGCTAATAATAGAACGACAACTGCGATGACTAACACTGTTTCATTTACTACGTGGGGACACAGCACAGCGAATGAGATAACCGCAAAGAGCAGGGCTATCATCAGCGCACCAACCCCAGCAGATATATAACGCATCCCGTCAGGGTCGGGACCATAGGTGACACGCTCCCAACGCCAGCGACCGTCACGCCGGTGAATAGTATAGTTCCTGTTATATTGTGGATTGAGGGTAAAGAAGACAATTAAGCCTCCCGTTATCAGTTCCGAGAAGAAGATTATCACCGGCAGCACGATGCGCACCTCAGCATCATCTCCCAATACCACCAGCAGCACCGTTTGCGCCAGAAGTATGCCCACTGAGGCAAAAAGCAATATGCGGAAGATGGATTTGTTTCTCTCTTTCATGGTTGGTTAACTATTATTGTTATTGTCACGCCTTTTAGCCATTTCTATTTTCACCGACAACCACAGCACCAATGCAACCGTCAAGACACTCAATACAACGATACACCATCCAGCGGAAATCCTGTCGAACAGGGGTACACCAAGTTTATCCATGATGTCAACGGCAAAGATTAATATTATACACACGCTCATGGCCCCCAGCATGATGTAGCTGTAGCCGTAAGGGTCGATGGCGTGTTGCTCGTTCAGTTTCAGCCGACGCTCGCGAATGTCCAGTTTCAGATTCATGCTCTTCCCCTGACGGACAAAGATATACACCACTGCCAACAATGCAATCACCTCGGGCAGTGTCCTGAATATCAAGTGCGATACCTTCTCACCTCCCATCGGCATCTTGACAATGAACCACACATTCGATGCCAGGCAGATGACGGCGGCCAATGCCAGCAAGATGTATCCTATGGTTCTGCGTTGCTCCATAATGCCTATTTCTGAATACTCTTATACATCGACCAAAACATCACCACTATCGCGACTATACAGAATGCGAGGATGGCAATGGTGGAAGTCATGCTTCCAAACGGGTCCCATCCTGTGTTTTTGAGAACTTCGATGTTGATTATTAAGACTAAGGTCAGTGCTGCCACGCCCAGCGTAATGTAGCGGTAGCCTGCGGGGTCGATGAGACTCTGCGTGGTTGCCTGATTCTTCCCTTTCAATAGCGGCTTGGAGTCGGGATGGGTAAAAGCCCATACCGACGGGACCAATAGTGCCACTTCCGCCAGCATAAAGACTACTATGCGGATTCGGGCATCTGCGCCTTCCGGCATTCTGATGAGGTTCCAAACAACCGACATCAAGCAGGCCGCTCCTGCCAGTGCCAGCAATACAATTCCTATGATTCTACGACGTTCCATGATTATTATTACTATTCTGTGACAAACTTCAAGATGTCCTCCTCGCTATATGCTGCCGAGGTGATGCGGCGCAGCTCTTTCCCGTTCTCGAAGAGGATGACGACGGGGATGGTAAGGGTGTTGTACTCCTTGGCGATGGAGCGGCACTTGTCGATGTCGACTTTAATGAAACGGTAAGAGTTGCCCACCTGCTTGCTGACGTTTTCCAACCGGGGGTACATCAGTCGGCAGGGGCCGCACCAGGTGGCTGTCATCATGCAGACGGTTTTCCCGTGTGCGATGGCACTGCGGAACCCGGCAGAGTCTACCTCTTCCAGCGTTGTGGTGGGCTTCTGCATCAGACCGGTGGTGTCGCCACTGATAACGGGTTGCCCGTCGGCCCCCATGCTGAGGCTCACCATGCCTTGCTCGTCGGGGATGGAGAAAAAGGAGTCGTCCACTTTGCCGGCAGTCACTGAGACCAGTCTGTTCACTATCCGCATGGGCTGCATGCCCTTCATCGTCATGGTCATCTCTTCCCGCACGGGCAGACCCCATGGCAGTTCCTCGTTCAGGCTGTAGTGGAAGGGGATGTGGTAGGTGGTGTCCAACCAAACGATGGAGCTGATGGTGGCGGATTCGGTTTCGTTCTCATACTGCACCTTCAGGCAGTTGTGGCCGTCCACCATTTCCGGCTCGTCGGCAATGTCGAACAGGGGCACTTCCATCGTGTCGGGGTCGATGCCGTGGGACATCAGGATGGGCTTGCCCATCATGGAGTTGATGGTATACTGCTTCTTCTCCTTGGCAAGGTAGAGGGTACGCAGCTTGTTCTGCGGCATGTCGACGTAGAGGTCGTGCCCCCGATAGTAGTAGGTGCTGACTGTTGCCGACGGGGTTGTACCGTTGGCCATAGTGGCCGCCGAGCTGAAGGTGGCTACGCCCTCAAACAGATGCTGGGCCGTCAGCCCTTGGTTGGCAATGAGCAAGGCAGCCATTAATGCCAGTTTCTTAATACTTTTCATGATTTAGGCTTCTTATTAGATTTCATCATTTCGTCGTTATCACCAGCGGAGGTTCTCCGTGGGGTGCGTTTGGCACGTTTGAGGGCATCGGACAGAATCCATTCTATCTGCCCGTTGGTGCTGCGGAACTCGTCGGCAGCCCACTTCTCGATAGCCTCGTAGACCTCGGCATCAACCCTCAGTGCAAAACTTTTCTTCATTTTTTCTTTTTAAAAGGTTTCCGGTCAAAAAGCCAGAAGATAACAGTAAAGATCACAGCGACAATAATGTCGTGAACAAGTATGCGATGGGAGTAGCCGCCTTCGACAATAATATCCAGCACGAAGATGCACACGAAATCCAACAATGCTATCAAGGCATAAAACTTCCAAGTGTGAGGAGTCGGTGTAGTAATGTTGATGCTTTATCAATTATACAGTGTACCTGTGTTGATTACTGGGCTGGCGCTCTCGTCAGCGCAGAGTACCACCAGCAGATTGCTCACCATGGCGGCCTTGCGCTCTTCGTCCAGCTCCACAATCCCGTCGGCGGAGAGTTTCTTCAGGGCCAAGTCGACCATGCTTACGGCTCCCTCCACAATCTTCTCGCGGGCGGAGATGATGGCATCGGCCTGTTGGCGGCGCAGCATCACGCTGGCAATCTCGGCTGCGTAGGCCAGATAGTTGATACGGGCTTCCACCACCTCTATACCGGCAATCTCCAGACGGCTGCGGAGTTCATTCTCTAAGCGGTCGTTGATTTCCTCGCCGCCGCTGCGAAGGGTCATCTCCTCGCTGTGGTTGTCGATATTGTCGTAGGCATAGAGACCTGCCACCTTGCGTAGGGCTGCGTCGCTCTGCACGTTGACGAAGTTGTCGTAGCCGTTGCTCTGGGTGGTCTTGTTGCCGTCCTTGTCCACGGTGGTGGTGCTGCCCACCTCAATGTCGAAACAGGCCTTGTACGTGTCCTTTATCTTCCACACCAGCACCAGTCCAATCATGATGGGGTTGCCGTTCTTGTCGTTCACCTTGATGGGAGGCACATCCATGTTGCGGGCGCGCAGCGACAGCTTTCGTGTGCCATAGAAGGGGTTCACCCAGAAGAAGCCGTTGTCCGTCACCGTTCCGCGATACTTGCCAAAGAAAATGAGTACCCGTGCTATGTTGGGCTGGATAATCATAAAGCCGATAAGGTGCAGCACATAGCAGATGCTGGCCACAATGCAGAACAAGATGCCCAAGCCCTCGTTCCCTTCCACTATCAGCATTGTCAGCGGCACGATGGCAATCAACATCGCCAGATTGATAAACAGGTGCAAGAAGCCATTGTTACAGGCTTTCATCGGTCGGTTGAATTCTTTCGATTCCATACGATTTAATTGTTTAATGTTTAAGTATTAAGTTGTTCCGAATGTGATATTATTTTGATATCACTTTGCAAAGATACAGACATTTTTTTATTCACACAAAATATTTTTTTTGTATCTTTGCACTTTGGGTGTGTTAAACCCCATATTATGTATTGACATTTAATATCATACACTTATGAAAAAAAATTCTGCCATATTACTTCTTGCGCTGCTTTGCGTGGCTCTTAATCCCGTCTCGGCGCAGGATGCTGCAACTGATTCCGTAGATGTGCTGCATTATGATCTCTCTGTCGACCTCGGTGCCTCGGTGTCGAAGCAGCTAAGGGGCGTGGCCGATATCACGTTTGTCCTCACCAAGCCCTGCACATCGGTAACCTTCGACCTTATCTGCGACTCGTTGCGCCCGGTGTCGCTCGACGGCACGGTGGTCCGTGGTTTCAGCTACGATTCCGACGGCAAGCTGTTGCGCATCAATATCTCGGGTGGTCAGGCAGGCGACACGCACACAGTGTCCATCCCCTACGTGTCGAACGGTTATGTGGAGGGTTACGGTTGGGGCGGTCTGCATTTGGACAACAGTATTCATTACAATCTGGGTGTGGCGTTCCAGGAGTATCCGCATGTGTTTGGGCGTGCGTGGTTCCCGTGCCGCGACAATTTTTATGACAAGGCGTCGTACAGGCTGACGGTGACGGTGAAGCCGGGCTGGCGCGCGATGTGCAGCGGGTTGAGGCAGAGCGAGACGACGGCTCCCGACGGCAAGACGACAAGTGTGTGGACTATCGCCCAGCCTACGCCTACGTATTTGGTATCGGTTTCGGCGGCGGACTGGCGCGTGGTGGAACGACGGTTCACGGGCCTTTATGGCTCGTATCCTGCACTGATTGGTTTCGGCTCGAACGACTCGGTGGGCATTTACCATTTTTTCGATATGCTGGACACGGTGGTGCCGGCTTTTGAGCGGGCTTTCGGCCCGTACCGGTGGGACCGCATAGGGTATATCAGCACTCCGCTGGGCTCGATGGAGCATGTGTCGAATATCGGCCTGGTGTCGCAGTGCATGGGTTCGACGGAGTCGGCCTGCCGCCTCACGACTTGCCACGAGCTGGGCCACGCCTGGTTTGGCAATCTGGTGACGTGCGCCGACGCGGGGGATATGTGGATTAACGAGGGGGGTGCTTCGTTTTGCGAGGAGGTGGCGGCGGAGGCGCTGTACGGCGAGCGGTGGGCGGACGACTATTACCAGAGGAATCTGGCCTCGGTGATCCTGACGGCCCATTTCGACGACCGGGGTTATTATGCGCTCTCTCCCATGCCCGAACGGCGCACTTACGGCACGACGACTTACAAGAAGGGGGCTCTGGTGTGGCACTCCATCCGGGGGCTGCTGTCGGACAGTGTCTTCGCCCGCTGCATGCAGCGGCTTTTCTCTTCGTGTGCTTTCGGCAATATCGGTGCCGCCGCTTTGCGCGACAGTCTGAGCTTTTACAGCGGTGTGGATCTGGACGGTTTCTTCGACTTCCATGTGTTCAACCCCGGTTTTGTGGATTACTCGCTGGTGGGTTTGGACACGGAGGGCAACGACTGCCACGTTGACATCCGTCAGCTGCTGCGGGGCACGGACCGCTATGCGCGGGGCTGCCGGGTGCCGGTGACGTTCTTTTCGCAGGGGGGTGGGCAGCGCCACAAGGTGTGGCTGACGGTCGACGACTCGGTGTCACACTTTACGGTCTCCCTGCCGTTCGAGGCTTCGTTTGCGGTTGTGGATTTTGACCATGAGCTTTCGGATGCTTGCACGGACGACACGATCCGTATCGGCCGCAAGGGTACTTATCCGTTGGAGCATGCTTATTGCAAAATCAGGCTGGCCGACAATCCTCAGGGTTCGTGGCCTTGGGTGCATGTGGGCCATCATTTCGCCCACCCCGACGGCGACACTGTGGCCGGCATAGTGCGTATGGCCGACCGCTACTGGCAGGTGTCGGGCCATTCGTTCCACGGTGCCAACGGTCTTTTCCTCTACAATTGCGGCACGAGCAATACGGCCGGGGCAGCTTTCATCGACTACGGCTTTTACGACCAGGTTGCGACGCTGGACTCTCTCTGTCTTCTGTACCGCCCGAATGGCAACGAGCCGTGGCAGATTATCTCCCGTTCGCGCACGGCTTCGAGCAGTCCCTCCGACGGCTATTTCTCTGCTCACCTCTTTCCGGGGCAGTACACTCTTGCCGTGTGCGAACCCGACATGCCCCTCATGCATATCGACCACCCCGCCCAACTGCCTTCCCCTCGCTTCTATCCCAATCCCTCCACGGGCTTTTTCTGCGTCGACCTCGGGGGCTATGACAAAAAATTCAACCTCTTGTTCTTTGATAATTCAGGCCGAAAGGTGCTGGAAATGCACAATTTAAACAGCGGTGACACAATCCACCCCAATCTCCCTGCCGGCGCGTATGTTGTGTTAATCCAAAATAATTTCATATCTTTGCAATCGCAAATTATAGTACAATGAAAAATATTAAAGCAGTTTTACTGATAGTTACGGTCATGGCCGCGAGCGCGGCTCAGGCCCAGTATGTGCAGGACAAACCCAATGTGGAATTTATGTTCAAGGTCGAAGCCGGCTATCTCCACAATGTGGGCAACTACGGCCAGCCGACGGTGGAGGCTACGTCGCCCGACATCGTGGGGACGGGCTATAATCTGAATTTCCGCGAGGAGGCTATGGGTCTGAACGCGATGGCGGGCATCAATATCAGCCAGGATTTCTTCCTCGGCGGTGGCGTGGGCTACAGCCTCTGCGCCCCGATGCGTCCGGTGAGCTTCGACAAGAGCAGCAACATGATTCTTGCTTTTGTCGACATGGATTTCCGTCCGGTGGGCGACACGTGGGCTCCGATGGTGGGTGCCCGTGTGGGCGGCAGCTATCTGATGAATCCGAACAATTACGGCAACACGTTCACTCCGTTTGCGGAGGTGTATGGCGGCCTGAACTGGTTCTACGACCACGCTCTCCAGCAGATGGACCGCAATTACCACAGCCTGTTTGTGGAGACGGGTGTGCAGCTGGTGCAGGGCACGGTGTTCATCCCGCTGAGGGTGGGCTGGCGCTGGTAGTGGGTGCCTCCGACCCGTTTTCGGAGGGGCGGCATAGCCTTGCCTTTTGCCGAAAGGTTGAAAACGATAAAGCTCAGCGCTGCGTCGGCTCGCCCTTTTGGTTTTTTACTCCATCCCTTTTACGTTTATCTTCAACCTATGCAGACAACCCGACAAAACAAAATATCGCGCCTGATCCAGCAGGACTTGGGCGACATCTTTCTCCGTGAAATGAAACCGGTGCTTGGCAACTCGCTGGTCACTGTGACGGGTGTGCGCGTGACGCCCGACCTTTCCATCGCCCGCGTGCATGTGAGCATTATGCCTATAGGCACTATCCCCGCTTACGGCAACCGGCCGGCGGAACCCGCCACAAAGCAGGGCGTCATCGACGCTATCCTGACGCACAGCGCTGACATTCGCCGACGCCTCGGTCTGCGCGAGGGCAAGCAGCTTCGCATTATCCCGCAGCTGGATTATTTCTTGGATGACTCGCTCGACTATGCCGAGCGTATCGACTCGCTGCTGAAAGGTTGATGCGCACTACGCTGTACATAGCACGGCGCTACTTTTTCTCGCGCAAGCAACGCACGGTGATCAATGTTATCTCCTGGATTTCGCTGGTGGGGATAGCTGTCAGCACGGCTGCCCTCATCGTGGTGCTCAGCGTCTATAACGGTATCGGCCAGGTGACGCAGACGCTGTTCAACTCGTTCGACGCTCCGCTGGTGGTCCAGCCCGCTGAGGGCAAGACGTTCCACACTTCGCAAATCAATCTCGACGCCCTTGCCCGCATGGAGGGTGTGGCCACTGTGTCCCAGACGGTGGAGGAGAACGCTTGGATGACTTATCGCCACAATCAGGCTATCGTCACCCTCCGCGGGGTGGACGAGGCTTATCACCGCGTCACGGGTCTCGACACGCTGCTGCATGAGGGCATCTACCGCCTTGCCGACACGCTTGCCGACCCTGCGGGCGACACGACGCTGGTCAACTATCTGCTTATGGGCGCGGAAGTATACTATAATCTCGGTGTGCGCGATGTGTCGAACCTCCCCGTGGCTATCCATATTCCCAAACGCGGCACGGCTCTCGGACTCACCATGCAGCAGGCTTTCAACACGGCATACGCTCTGCCGGGTGGCAATTTCTATATCCAGCAGGATATCGACAACCGCTATGTGGTGGCTCCCATCCACCTTGTCCGTCAGCTTATGGACTACGGTCCCGACGAGTGCACGCAGCTCTGCTTGGCGCTCAGCCCGGGGGCCAACACGGCCCGTGTGAAGAGCGAGGTTCGCCAGTTGGTGGGCGACGGTTTCCGTGTGCTGGACCGTTTCGAGCAGCAGCCTATCTATTACAAGGTGTTCCGTTCCGAGCGGTTGGGCATCTATCTCATCCTTTCCCTCATCGTACTCATATCCACCCTCAACCTGATGGCCTCCCTCTCGCTCCTGATGATGGACAAGCGGCACGACATCGCCACCCTCCGCGCCATGGGTATGCCCCGGCGCCAGGTGCGCCGCATTTTCCGCATCGAGGGGGTGCTTATCGCCTCGATGGGAGTGGCTGCGGGCCTTGTGGTAGGCTTCGTGGTCTGCTTTGTGCAGCAGCAGTGGGGTATCATCAAGATGGGCAGCAACTTCGTTGTCTCCGCCTTCCCGGTGGCGATGCGTCCGGCCGATTTCCTCCTCACCACCCTCTTGGTGATGGCTCTCAGCACCCTCGCCGTCCTCTTTGCCGTCCGCCAAAGCAAGGTGTGACCCGCTGCACAGCAGCCTCACACAGCCTCCCTCCGATCGTTCTTCGTCTATCCCTCCGCCCAGTGCAACGGGCGCTCCGAAGGCCAGCCCAGTAGTGTATATGGAGCGGACCTGAGCCGCACCGCAAGTTTTCTCACTACGGTAATAAAAAAACGCAGAATAGAAAAAAAAGTGTATCTTTGCACTCGTAAAACAATACACTCAACGACATGTAAACGATACAAGATATAAGACATAAATAACTGAGCTTGACGCTCTTGTTCTCCTTTTGCATCAGTCTGGTAAACTAATTGTGGTGAGAATAAGATTGTGGAGGGTTCACGCCATGGGGCGTGGATTTTCGTATTACTTATTTACCACACGGGTATTACCAGACACCCGCAATAGAAATAAGCAGTTTCAACGAAAGACTCACGCCTTTCTTCATGCCCCTTATTCAGAGAATATCGGCTTTCCAGCTCAGGCAGGGAAGCCGAAAACTGTTTTTAAAGAGTAGGCACAAACAAAAAAATTAAATACTATGACACAAAACAACAAACAAGAGTACACCACCCCCACGGTCGAAGTGCTTGCTGCCCGCGTGGAGCGCGGCTTCCAGGCCAGCGGCACCGAGCTGCTCCCCACAGGCAGCAACGAGAACCTCATCAGTAGTGGCGAGGTGCACGGCGGCAGCGACTTCGACTAACCGCCCGATGCCGCCGGGGCTGCGCACCTCCCCGCACGGCATGGTTGCCACTATGTAGATTAGAGT
>DEKU01000039.1:8869-34290 GCA_002354035.1 Bacteroidales bacterium UBA2714 | reverse complement strand
TGCTCACAAGGCGGCGGCGCTCCCGTTTCCCCCATCCGCCTCCCGGCCTCGACCCCGGAACGGCTGGTAGGCCAAATCCATTGTAAGGGGAAGGTCTATCGTTGCTGAAATCCCACCCCTTCGGGGTGGCTTCCTTTTGCCTCTTAATCTCCGCTCCGCCCTTTCGGATGGCGCGGTGTTGCTGAAATCCATCTCCTCAGGGGAGTACAGAGGCTTCCTCTATATATACTCTATTTATATTCCATTTATTTTCTACTTTGTCTATGTAGGATAAACAAAATAGAGACAACATGTAAAAAATCCTGTGCTAAAAGGATGGGGACAGACGGGTGGCGTCAACTGCGGGGAGGCAGGCCTCCCCAGCCCAGTTTTTGATGAATGGCGCTGAAAAAACTTTGGTCGCCCAGTCGTACAAGGCGGATGGAGAATTTTTCGCGCGAGAGGGTGACCTCGGCGCCGTGGGGCAAGGGCTGCCGACGGGAGTCCATGCCGAGGCTGAACTGCTGGGGCTGGGCATGGGTGACGAGTCGCAGCTGGGCCGTGTCGGGGACTATGATGGGGCGGAGGGTGAGGTTATGCACCCCGATGGGCGTGATGACCAGACAGCCGCTGTCGGGGGTGAGGATGGGGCCTCCGCAACTGAGGGAGTAGGCCGTGGAGCCAGTAGGGGTGGCCACGATGATACCGTCGCCGGCATAGGTGGCCACAAAGTCGCCGGAGACATAAAGGTCGGTGCGGAGCAGGGGCTGCTCGACAAAACGATGGAGACTCACTTCGTTGAGTGCAAAGGTGGCGAAGCTGCCGCTTGCGGCGGTGGCTACGACGTGGAGGAGCGAACGGGACTCGAGGGTGTAGCGGCCGGCCAGGAGGTCGGAGACGAGGCTGTCGATGTTGTCGCGCCCGGCGGTGGTGAGGAAACCGAGGTGGCCGAAATTGACTCCCAGGACGGGGATGTCGCGGTCGGCAATGAGGTGGACGGAACTGAGGAGGGTGCCATCGCCACCTATGGAGAGGAGAAAGTCGAGCTGGCATTGGGGCAGCTGGTCTTGGACAATGTGGGTTTGCACACCCCGGCTGTTGAGGAGGGTGATAAGGCGCTGGAGCGAATGCTGGTATTGATGGTCGATGTGGCGGATGTAAAGTGCTATGTTCATGGGGATGATGATTACATGTTTGGTGGCTGGGCGGTGTTACCGGAGGAGGGTTACTGTGCCGGCATAGGTTTTGAGTGTGCCGTCGGTATGGCGGCAGGTGGCCCGGTAGGCATAAACGCCTTGGGGCAGGGGGCGGTGGTGGGAGTCGGTGCCGTCCCAGCAGTGGCCGAGGCTGTGGGTGATGAACACCCGCTGCCCCCAGCGGGTGTAGATTTCGAGGCAGAAGTCCTGGGCCAACAGAGTCGGGGACGAGAGGCAAAAGAGGCCCACCGAGGGGTCGCCCGGCCTGAAGATGTTGGGTATCCAGACGGCGGGCTCGACGGAGGGCGGGAGGAACACAACAGCGGTGTCGGACAGGAGGTGGCGCTGAGCGCAACGGTCGGGGACAGAAAGCCGATAGGAATAGGCTTCGGCGCTGCGGCTGATGTCGTGGTCGGTATGGTGGAATAGCTGTTGGGGGTCGGGGAAGCTGGAGGGATGGAGGGTGGCGATGTGCTGGAAAGGCAACCACTGGAGTGAGGAGGGGGAAGAGGGTGAGGGCATGGCGGTGGCGCGGAGAAGGCTGCAGCTGTCGACAAGGAAGGCGGGGTCGACTTGGAAAGAGAGGTCGACGGCGGAGAGGGAGTCGACATAGTGGGCAGCCAGAATGCTGACGAACTGGGGGGTGTCGGGCTGAGGGAAGGCGAAGGCAACGACCGAGGAGAGGGCAGCCAGGCTGTCGGAGCGGTTGTGGACTGAGAGATAGGCGGTGATGCGGGAGATGGAGAGGTCGGCAAAAAGGGTGTCGAACTGGAAGGGGCCTTGGGGGCCGACGGTGTGGGTGCGCCAGAGGGTGTCGGGGCCTACGCGGTAGTGGAGCACGTAGCGCGCCACGCTGTCGGGCATGTTGACGTAGTTGTTCCACGAGCAGGAGAGCTGGCGCGAACAGTGGGGCGCGGAAAGGCGGAGGGCGGGGTTGTGGAAATAGGGGGTGAGGGGGCTGGCCTGGAGACAGCTGTCGAAGGCGAAGACGCGGAAGTCGTAGTGCTGGCCCGAATCGACGGCGAGGGTGGCGGGACAGAGGTAGGAGGTGTTGAGCCTTCCCCACACGGTGTCGAGCGAGAGGCAGGGGGAGCCCATGCAGATGCAGTAGCCCATGACGTCGGTGTCGGGGCTGGGGTACCAGCTGAGACGGAGGCGGCGAAGGAGGGTGTCGACGGTGCAAAGGCGGAGACGGCAGGCGGCGGTGGGGATATTGTCCTGGAAGAAGAGGCCGGCGGTGTCGGAGGTGAGGAGGGTGTCGGGGAGTTGGGCAAGCACACGGTAGCTGACGGTGTCGGCACAGATGACACGGCGGAGGGTGTCGAAATAGTGGGTGGCGAGGAGTGTGGCAAGGGGGGCAAAGGCCTCTTGTCCCGGATAACGGCGCTGCACTTGGTAGTGCAGGGCCTGGGGGACGCTGTCCCAGCTGAGGCGGCCCACATGGTGGTCCACTACGGCAACATCGGTGAAGCGGGGCGAGGGGACAGGCTGGGCATGGGCGCCACAGGGCAGCAGGGCCGCAGCCAGGCAGAGCAGGAGCAGGGTCAGGGGCCTGGGGATGGGGGGCAACAGGGGGGCAATATGTGGGCGCGGGGTTTTCAAGCGGGCAAAGTTGATGGGCTGTCGGTTAGGAGAGCGGAGTTCTTGACAAGCTGAGCATAGCGCCCTTGGAGCTGCATGAGCTGGGCATGGGTGCCCGTCTCGACAATACGGCCTTTTTCGAGTACCACGATTTGCTGAGCCGCCGCCACGGTGGAGAGGCGGTGGGCAATGACCAGGGCTGTGCGACCGGAAAGGAGGGACTGCAACGACTGGCGGACGAGGGCTTCGCTTTCGGTGTCGAGGGCGCTGGTGGCTTCGTCGAGTATGAGGAGGTCGGGCTGGAGCAGGAGTGCGCGGGCGATGCTGATGCGCTGGCGCTGGCCGCCGCTGAGGAGGGTGCCGCTGTCGCCGACGGGGGTGTCGTAGGCCTGGGGCAACTGCTGTATGAAATCATGTGCTTGGGCCACACTGGCGGCCTGGACTACTTGCTGGCGGGAGGCACTGGGGGCTCCGTAGGCAATATTGTTGCGGACGGTGTCGTTGAAGAGGAAGGTGTGCTGGTCGACCACCCCTATATGCTGGCGCAGAGAGTGTGTGGTAAAAGACTGAATGGGCTGGCCATCAATGAGTATCTGGCCTGAGGTGGGCTCGTAGAAGCGCAGGAGCAAACTGGCGAGGGTGGTTTTGCCTGAGCCCGAACTGCCCACCAGGGCCACGGTGGACCCTTTGGGGATGGTGAGGTTGATGTCGGAGAGGACTTCTTTGTCCGGCTCGTAGCCGAAGTGGAGGTGGCGTATCTCTATCTGATGGTTCAGGCCGGTGAAGGGTTTTGCCCCGCTGCAGTCGGGCTGTGCTTCGGGCAATCGGAGGAAGTGGGCAATCCTTTCAGTGCAGGCACGGCCTTTTTTGATTTGGGAGATGGCCGTGGTGAGTTCCTTGGCGGGGGGAATCATGAGGACGAACAGCATAATGTAGGAGACAAAAAGGTCGGGGGTGATGCCTACATCGCCTTTGATGACCAGGGAGGAGCCAAAAAGGAGGATGCCGATTACAACACAGTTGCCGAGGAAGTCGCTGACGGGCGAGGCGAGGTCGACACGGCGGAACACGCGGGTGCGGAGCCGGGTGTGGAGGGCGGAGGCCTGGCGGAAACGGCGGTTGGAGAAGTCGATGGCAGTGTATGCCTTGATTACTTTGAGGCCGACGATGGTTTCTTCCATGAGCGACATGAGGAAGGAGTTGCGCTGCTGGAGTTCGGCCGACTCGCGTCGAAGGCGGTGGGAGATGCCCGAAATGACAAAGGCCACTATGGGAAACATGCACATGACAAAAAGCGTGAGTTTCACGCTGATGTAAAAAAGCATGACAATGTAGAGAACCAGGCTCACGACAGATGCCAGCAGCTGCTGGAGCGAGCCGAGGGTGCTTTGGTCGTATTCGGTGGTGTCGCCAGCAAAACGGGCGAGGATGTCGCCCCGCCGGTGGGTGCCGAAATAGGAGATGGGGAGTTTGAGGACTTTGCGGAAAAGGCTGTTGCGGAGGTCGCGCACTATGTTGGCCCGGACGATGGAGATCTGGACCAGGGAGAGGTAGTTGAAGATGTTTTTAAAAGCATAGAGACCCAGCAGCAACAAGGAGAAATAGACCAGGGCATGCTTGGGACCGAAGACTATCAGTCTGTCGTAGAGGGCTTGCAAGGCCTGAGAGAGCAAGGAGGCGCCGGCCGCCGAACCGACGGGGGCCGCAGAGGCCGGAGGAAAGAGGATTTTGACGAAATCGGCCACGGAGAGGGCTGTGGCCATGGTGAACAGCACCGAGAGCACCACAAGCAACCCGTATGCCACCAGTCGGGCGGCATAGGGGCGTGCATGGTGAAGAGTGAACGACATGGGCCAGCAAAGAGTTTAACTCAGTTTATAGCCTATGTAGTTGTGGGGGGTGATATTGCGGATCCTTTCTTTGACAGCCGGCTCGACATTGAGCGTCTCGACAAAGTCGGCTATCGTCTGTGCGGTCACTTTCTGATTGGTGCGGGTGAGCTGCTTGAGGGTTTCGTAGGGGTTGGGGTAACCAACGGAACGAAGGATGGTCTGAATGGCTTCGGCCACGACAGCCCAGTTGTTCTCCAGGTCGTTATAGATGGCTTGCTCGTTGAGGAGCAGTTTGCCCATGCCCTTTTCGAGTGAGGCAAGGGAAATGAGGGTGTGGGCTACGGGGACACCTATGTTGCGGCTGACCGTGGAGTCGGTGAGGTCGCGTTGCAGACGGGAGATGGGGAGTTTATGGCTGAGGTGTTCGAAGATGGCATTGGCCAGACCGAGGTTGCCTTCGGCATTCTCGAAATCGATGGGGTTCACCTTGTGGGGCATGGCCGACGACCCCACCTCGCCTGCCTTGATTTGCTGTTTGAAATACTCCATGGAGATGTAGGTCCACATATCGCGACAGAGATCAATGAGGATAACATTGATGCGTTTGCAGTTGTCGAAATAGGCCGCCATGTTGTCGTAGTTCTCAATCTGGGTGGTGTACTGAAGGCGTTCCAATCCTAAATGCTGAGCCACAAACCGGTTGCCGAACTCGCGCCAATCAACGTCAGGGTAGGCCACCAAATGGGCATTGAAATTGCCCGTGGCTCCGCCGAATTTGGCAGAGAAGGGGATGTGCTGGAATTGTTCCATCTGCCGCTGCATGCGGTAGGCGAAAACCATGATTTCCTTGCCCAGGGAGGTGGGCGATGCCGGCTGGCCGTGAGTATGGGCCAGCATGGGGATGTCTGCCCATTGTCTGGCCCGCTCCTCCAGCAGAGAGAGGATGGCCTGATAACGGGGTTTGAGCACCTGTTCGTGGCACTCCTTCAGCAACAGGGGGACCGAAGTGTTGTTGATGTCCTGCGAGGTGAGACCGAAATGTATAAACTCTTTATATTGCTCCAAGCCCAGGGCGTCGAACCGGCGTTTGATGAAATATTCCACTGCCTTTACGTCATGGTTGGTGGTTTTCTCTATCTCCTTCACCTCAAGGGCGTCCTGCTCGGAAAAATTGCGATAGATATTGCGCAGCTGTTCTTGAAGTTCGGGCTTTTGGGCAAAAAGAGACTGCATGGGCAACTGTGAGAGACTGCCCAGGGCGATGAAATATTCTATTTCAATGCGGACACGGTAGCATATCAAAGCTCCCTCTGAGAAATAGGCGGCCAACGGCTCCACTTTGCTGCGGTAGCGACCGTCGATCGGGGAGATGGCATTAAGACTATTCATATCAAATTTTATTGGTTTTAATAGGCTCTAAACTGTCAACTTGGTTGTTTAAAAACTTCTGCTTCTCCATAAGTTTGATGATTTTGCGGTCGTGGGAAGCATCAATCAGTGCCTGGGCATAAAGGGTGTTATGCATATCTGTTCCTAAAAACTCCACCCACCCCTTCTCTATCATCTCAAAGGCTTTCCGTTTGGGGCCTTCGCCATAGAAACCTATCAACGAGAGTATGTTGACTTGGAAATAGACTCCCATGTCTTTGAGGTGCTGGAGCTTGGACGACGCACTGCTGTAATACGGGTACCGCTCAGGGTGGGCAAGGATGATTTCGTAGTTCTTCATCTGGAGGTCGAACATGACTTGGTCGAGCCCTATGACCTGCTGGTGGAGCGAGAACTCTGTGAGAAGGTATTTGCCCCCGACCAGCAGAAACTTGTTCTGCTTGACGCGGTCGGCAAAACCGCTGTCAACTCGGTACTCGCCAGCCACACCCTTGAGTTGGGGAATGCCATGGGCGTTGGCGCTGACAAAGTCGAGCTTCATGTTCTCATAGCGCTGAATAATATCTTCCTCGATATTGGGGAACCGGGGATACTGGTAGTGGGGGGTACATATCATGCGTTCAAAACCGGCATCGTGCATCACCTTCATACAGGCCAACGACTCCTCATTGCTTTTGGAGCCGTCGTCCACTCCGGGCAACATGTGACAATGGATGTCAATGCCCAGCGGGGCGAAAGTAGGAAGCGCGGTTTTGGGCTTAGGTTTTAAAAAATCAAACATATAATATCTTGTATTACGGAATTTTACTAATCTATACGGGTTATTTCTGCCCCCAGCAAACGCAGACGCTGGTCTATGTGCTGGTAGCCACGATCTATCTGTTCTATGTTGTCGATACGGCTTTTCCCGTCGGCCGAGAGGGCAGCAATGAGCAGCGCCACGCCAGCCCGGATGTCGGGCGACGACATGCGGACCCCACGGAGCCTGTGCTGCTGATCCAGTCCGATAACCGTTGCGCGGTGGGGATCGCACAGGATAATCTGTGCCCCCATATCAATCAGTTTATCGACAAAGAAAAGTCTGCTCTCAAACATTTTTTGGTGTATCAACACACTGCCGCGCGCCTGGGTGGCCACCACCAGCGCAATACTGATGAGGTCGGGGGTGAAACCCGGCCAGGGAGCATCGGCAATAGTCATAATCGAGCCATCCATGAAACGCTCAATCTCATAGTGCTCCTGCGATGGCACGAAGAGGTCGTCCCCTCGCTGCCACACTTCTATTCCCAACCGGCGGAACACTTTAGGTATCAGTCCGAGATGCTCAATTCCCACATTGGGGATGGTGATGTCGCTCTGCGTCATGGCGGCCATGCCTATGAATGAGCCCACCTCAATCATATCGGGCAAGAGACGGTGCTTACATCCTTTCAGCTCCGACACACCGTGAATGGTGAGCAGGTTGGACCCCACACCGCTGATGTCAGCCCCCATGCGGTTGAGCATTGAGCAAAGCTGGTAAACATAAGGCTCGCAGGCTGCATTCATTATGGTTGTGGTACCCTGTGCCATGACCGACGCCATGATGATATTGGCCGTGCCGGTCACCGACGCCTCGTCCAGCAGCATATAGCAGCCCTGCAAACTCTTGGCCTCTACACGATAGCCCCCACGCCGATACGTCACCGTGGCCCCCAGCTTTTCCATTCCGAGGAAATGAGTGTCCAGCCTACGGCGCCCAATCTTGTCGCCTCCCGGCTGGGGCACCACCGCCTTGCCATAGCGCGCCAGCAAAGGCCCCACAATCATGATTGACCCACGGAGAGCCGCTGCCTGTTGGGCAAAATCTTCGCTCTCCAACACATCCAAATTCACTTCATCGGCCTGAAACTCGTAGCTGCGGCCTTGCGTGAGCAGCTCACTGTCGTCGTTAAGGCGGCGCACCTTCACTCCCAGCAACTGGAGAAGACCGATAAGCTTGTTGACATCGCGAATATCGGGAACATTATCAATAACAACAACATCGCTCGTCAACAGGACGGCACATATCACCTGCAAGGCCTCGTTCTTAGCGCCCTGTGGATAGATGGTGCCATGCAGCTTATAGCCGCCTGTTATTTCGAATGAAGACATGACTGGCAGGGGTTTGTGTTATTTCTTTTTCTTCTTTTTCTTACGGGTGCCGTTGGCCCGGCGCTCCTCGTCGGTGCCTTTCAGATACTCGCGGAAATCTTTAAACTGGAAATCGCTGGGCAGGTGCAGCTGCTGGTCGGACAGACTCTCGAGCTGCTGCTTGATTACATCGTCCTCGACCGTGTCGCTGTTCCAAAGCAGATAGTCGCGCTTCATGGCGTGGGCCATCAGCCTCACCAGCTCGTCACGCTCATCCCCTTCCGGATACTCGGCCACTCGTTTTATCATCTTCTCCATTATCGAACCGTAATGACGGAAATGGAACTTCTCATGATGGTACTCCACCGTGTGTGGCTCAAATTCCACTGTCTCCTCCTGAGTGATTTCGTAAGGCACATCCACATCCAACTCCCAGTTGGCCAAAATCATCAAATGAACCCAAAACTTGCGTTTATAATCTTCCGCATCCTTGGCGTCGGGGCTGTTCTGGGCCATGATGTCCACTATGGCCGACGCCATCGAATTGCGTTTTTCGCGATCCTCAACGGTCTTGGTGTACTGTATCAGCTTGTATATATTACGCCCGTAATCGCTTATTTTTAACTTTGTACGTTGGGTGTTGTATTCCATTATGTCTTTTATAATTACTATTCTTGTTTATCGCAGAAACGTTTATTGCTTTAAAAAAAATCGCCCATATAGTAGGGATTGAACGGCATGGCCATGCGGTAGTAATCCGTTGGGGAAGCATACATGCCCCACGGGCCGAAACCTCCGTGCATCCATGTGTCGTGATACATATAGGGCAGGGTGCCGTAATGGTCGCGAACCACCGTGAACGAAAGGTGCAGAAAACTCTCGTCGTTGAACCGGAACGCCGCCGCAGCCGATATGGCCGTGGCCGAAACATTCAGTACATCGCCATTGGCAAATCCATAGAACGGGGCATAGCTGCCGCCCACATGATACAGCGCGGCACCCAACCACACATTCTGCCCGGCGCGATACACAGCTTCCACATGTGCCGAAGCAAGACCCGTGCCCCCATTACGCTTATACGGAATCAAACTTTTCTCCGGTTTGGAAAGCGTAAAGTTTGGGTTGAGACCCATGTCGGACGTGATGCGGAATCCCGCATTCACCGTCCACTTGTCGCTGGGCCGGTACGTCAACGACGGCGCCACTGATGTGAAAAGACGGTTGTCGCCGTTCGACGAACCCCAGAAACCAGAAGTCACCGACAGGTGAGGCTCACACTTGGGCGGCTGAACACTGTCGTTGCCTGCCGTCATCGACGGCAAGAACTGCGCCCGGGCCTGATGGACCATCAACACCCCGACCAACAGCACTATGTATCTAAAACTTTTCATCGCACTTTTTCTTTAAATACAATAACAACGCACGCGAACTTATTTTATTGTGCTTACAACTCCATTAATTTCAAAAACGACGCTGGATAGGGAGTCTTAAACTCCATCCGCTTGCCCGTAACAGGATGTAAGAAACCCAATTTGAAAGCATGGAGAGCCAAGCGGCCTATGGGCGAAACATCATCCTTATAGCCATACATTGGGTCGTGCACCACAGGGTGCTTCTCCTCGCGCAGATGCACTCTGATTTGGTTCCGTCGGCCAGTCTCCAACCGCAACTCCAACAACGAATACCGGCGGCTCCGCTTCACCACTTTGTAGTGGGTCACGGCCAACTTGCCGCCATTGTCAGTCGGCGACGACAGCACACAATACTCCCCATCCGTCAGCCACGACCTTATGGTTCCCTCAGTCGGCTCCACCTTGCCCCACGCCACGGCAACATAAGCCCGGTCGTAGACAATGCCCTTCCAATCCGCCTCGAACTGCTGCGATACCTGCTTCGATTTCGACACAACCATCAAGCCCGATGTGTCGCGGTCCAGCCGATGCACGATATGCGCATGGCTCCGCTGATGAGTAAGATACAAATACTTGTTCAACACCGTAATCACAGTGTTGTCGCTCACATTTTTACTGTACGACAGCAGTCCCTCATGCTTATTAACCACCAACAGATATGCATCCTCATACACAATATCCAGCTCGCGGGGACGGTACTTCTCCCTGAAGCCCACTTTCTCTATCGACACATTCATGCCTGGTTGCAGCTGGAAATTAAACTGGCTGTTCCTTCTTCCATCCACAAAGACATTGTGGGCAAGTATATCTTTCAACTTTGTCCGGCTGCTGTCGGGCATCTTCTGTTCAAGAAACTCGAGCAAGCCACAAGCCGCTTCAACCTTATATTCTACGTGTTTCACGTGAAACATTTATTTTGGGTTATCAACAATATTTTTCAACTTATCAACAGCCTCTCCCCTACCCTTTGCCGCTCGCTCGAAAGGTCAATATAAATCCAAATATTCATACCTGTTCCCTATCTGCTCGATGAACTTCACCATGTCCTCGCGGCTTATTACCAACGAGGCAGTATTATCGTTGGGATGAAAGCTCACCTTCTCAGCTTGCAGCAACTTGTCATCGACAAACAAAATCACATCGTGGTTCACATCGTTCACCAACGTGAAAAGCGACACCGAGCCAGGTTTCACCCCCAAATAGCGCATCATCCTTTCGGCCGACGCAAACGACAGTTTTCCTTGGTGCAGCCGATGCTCTATGTCGTGTATATTCATGTTGTGGCGGGCATCCATGATTACCAGGTAATGCTTATCTCCCTTATGGTTGCGGAAAAAAAGATTCTTGCACAACACCGTGCCTTCCCCACGATAAAACTGCGAAGCGATTTCGATGGTGGGCGCCTCGGGGTGCTCATAATAATCGAACGCTATGCCCAGCTGCTTTAAACAGTCGTATACCTGCTGCTGACCTCTCATTTTATTATGCCCAACTGTTTCGACATTTCGAGCATACGCACGATGGGGCGGGCCGCGGCCTCAATGATTTCGTTGCTCAACTCAATTTCGGGGGTCTCATCACGCATACACAGATATAATTTTTCCAGCGTGTTTTGCTTCATGTATGAGCAGTCGGCGCAATTACACCCCTCCTTAGCCGAGACGGTGATGAACTCCTTGTCGGGATTGTTCTTCTTCATCTCGTAAAGGATACCTGTTTCGGTGGCGACGATAAACTTCTTGTGACCGGACTTTTCGATATAACTGAGCATGGCCTTGGTACTACCCACAAAGTCTGCCACTTGCAACAATGCCGAATTGCACTCTGGGTGGGCTATCACGGCTGCATCCGGGTGCTGCATCTTGAGCTGCATCACGGTTTCAGCCCGCATGGCATCATGCACCATGCAAACACCGTCCCACAGCAACATGTTCCGGCCGGTGACACTGTTGATATAACCTCCGAGATTCTTGTCGGGCGCAAAAATAATCTTTTGCTCCTCCGGCAACGAGCGTACCAGCTTCTCGGCATTGCCCGAGGTACAAATCAAATCGCTCATAGCCTTGATTTCGGCTGTGCAGTTGACGTATGAAATGACCATGTGGTCTGGATGCTCGGCTTTGAAACGGGCAAAATCGGCACCAGGACACGATTCGGCCAACGAGCAGCTGGCCGTCAAGTCGGGCAGGAGCACTTTACGCGAAGGATTGAGTATCTTGGCTGTCTCAGCCATGAAATGCACACCACAAAAGACAATGATGTCATTGTCGCACTGTTGTGCTTTTTGGGCCAATGCCAAACTGTCGCCTATATAGTCCGACAGGTCCTGAATCTCGTCGCGCTGATAATAATGACCCAAAATGACGGCGTTTTTTTCTTTTTTGAGCCGAGCAATCTCGTTTTTATAAAATTCGTTGTCCATAAAGGCTGTATTTAAGTAATTTTCAAACACTCCAGTTGTTGAAACGGGTGTGGTTGCACTTTGCAAATATACGAATTTTTTTTATTGTAGGCATCTTAATATTTGCAAGATATATTGTGGGAATGAAACGGGTAATTAATGGCAAACAACAGCTTCGCCCTGCCTTCGCTCTACCTTCGCTAAAGGTTCGCTCTTTCTCTCCTTCAAAAAGTATCGTTTGTCACTCGTTATACCCTCTAAAGATAATCAAAGATAAATAAACAATAAACTAAATATCGGACATGGTGCGATCTTGCTTCTTGGCTACAATGATGTTGCGGGCGGGGAAGGTCGACTAATGGGCTTAAATATATCTTTATAATAGGTTTTATATCTTATTTTTTATAATATGTTTGTCGGTTTTGTTGAAAAGTAATTATCTGGTTTGTTTGGTTGTTTCGAGGTGAACATATTTTCAACACTGCGCCAACATGGTTATAGTTGTAGTTCAGTGCTGTGGGAGGTTATAAACAGGTTGTTGAAAGTGGTGTGAACAGCATGTTGTTGAAAGAGGAAAATGAAGTTAGGGGCGATGGTCGATGTTGAAAAGTGATGAATATATTTGTTCTTTTCAACAGTTTCAGGGCTGCGGTTTTTCTATCAACTTTTATTGACAGGGTTGTCAGCCGATTGTGAACAAATGATGTTGATATTTAATATGTGGTTGATTTTCTTGGATGTGCAGCGGTGGTTAAAAAGTTGTGTATAATTAAATGGCCTTTGGTGTCAGAAGATTACGTTTTTTGTGGTATCTTTGCATTCTGAAAAAGTTTTAAACATCCTTTGATATGAAAGAAATTATTCCTATAGCTTGCGACCACGCAGGATATGAGTTGAAAGAAGTGGTTAAAAAACACCTTGAAGAAAGAGGTTTTGAGGTGAAGGATTTCGGCACCAACAGTAGTGAAAGTGTTGATTATCCAGATTATGCGCATCAGTTGGGATATGCCATCGACTGTGGCCAGTATCGTCGTGGCATTGTGATTTGCGGCAGTGGCAACGGGGTTCAGATGACTGTGAATAAATATCCCAATGTGCGTTGCGCTTTGTGCTGGAATGTGGAGATTGCCCATCTTGGCCGGCAGCATAATGATTGCAATGTGGTTTCGCTTCCGGCACGTTTTATTCCTCAGGAGCTCGCTTTGCAGATTGTTGATGAGTTTTTAGACACTCCTTTTGAAGGCGGCCGTCATCAGCGCCGTGTTGAGAAGATTAATCAGTTGATAAAGAAATAGGCTGGTTGATTATGATGTCCGATAGCATTTCGGCTGAGGAATGGGAAGGATTGCGGCAGGTTTTTTCGTGCATCGACAACACGACGCTCGAGGGTTCGGACAACCGCGAAAAGATTGATAAACTGTGTTGCAGGTCGTTGCAGATGGTTGATGAGAGCAAAGGCATCGGTCATGTTGCCGCTGTGTGTGTATACCCTGTGTTTGTGCGTCAGGCATCGGGGTTGTTGCGTGGAAGTGGCATAAAGGTGGCTTCGGTGGCTGGAGCTTTTCCGTCGGGACAGTCTCCCCTACCCCTCCGGTTGCAGGAGGTGAGATATGCTTTGGATGAGGGAGCCGATGAGATTGATACTGTTATATCACGAGGGGCTTTGCTCGAAGGTGATTATAACAGGGTGTTTGACGAGATTGCAGCTATTAGAAATGAGTCGAAGGGTCGCACACTGAAGGTCATCCTCGAAACGGGTGAGTTGCAGACGGCGCAGAATATTGCGAAGGCTTCGGAATTGGCTATCGAGGCGGGTGTGGACTTTATCAAGACGTCCACAGGCAAGATTGGCGTTTCGGCCACGCCGGAGGCGTCGGAGGTGATGTTAAACGCTATAAAACAACATTACAATATTTCTGGAAAACTGGTCGGATTTAAAGCCGCCGGCGGCATTTCGACCCCCGAAGAAGTGTTAAAATATTACGACCTGTATGTGCGTTTGTTCGGAAAAAAAGAAATTAAAAACCAATTTTTTAGAATCGGAGCAAGCCGACTGACGGAAAGACTCTTTTCTTTTTTAACAGAGCGGAATTTTGTGATATGAATTTTTTTTTGTTACTTTGCATTTTTATAGTTAGATACGTTAGATGAAACCTTTACAAAAGAAACTGGCTCGTTACACAGCTCCACAAGAAGCTAAGGCTAAGGGTATTTATCCTTATTTTACCCCTATTTCGTCCGAACAGGATACCGAAGTTCTTGTCCAAGACAAGAAGGTTTTAATGTTTGGATCTAATTCTTATCTTGGTCTTACCAACCACCCTAAAATCAAGGAGGCAGCAAAGGCCGCAATTGATAAGTATGGCACTGGATGTGCCGGGTCGCCTTTCCTCAACGGAACACTTGATATTCATATTCAGTTGCAGGATGAGTTGGCAGAATTTTTGGGCAAGGATGGCGTGATGCTTTTCTCGGCTGGGTTCCAGGCTAATTCTGGCACAATTCCCTGCGTCACAGGACGCAGCGACTATGTCCTTTTCGACGAGTTGGACCATGCTTCTATCATGGAAGGCAAGCAGATAACCTTTGCCACCACCATGAAATATAAGCATTGCAATATGGATGATCTTGAGCGCCAGTTGCAGAAGTGTCCTATCGAGGCCAGCAAACTTGTTGTCACAGACGGTGTTTTCTCCATGGAAGGAGATGTGGCACCTATCGATAAGTTGGTTGATTTGTGCAATAAGTACCAGGCCACGTTGATGGTTGACGAGGCCCATGGTCTGGGTGTGTTTGGACGCGAAGGACGTGGTACTTGCGACCACTTCGGCAAGCTGGATGATGTGGAGATTGTGATGGGTACGTTCTCGAAATCGTTGGCTTCGATCGGTGGTTTCATTGCCGCCGACAAGGAGACTATCAACTACATGAAACATAACGTCCGTCCTTATATTTTCACCGCGTCGATTTCGCCTGCATCCACTGCGTCAGTGCTTGCCGCTCTGCATATTATGCGCACAGAGCCCGAACGCAATGCCGCGCTGTGGGACAATACGAACTACGCGATGAAGGCTTTCAGGAATTTGGGATTTGAAATAGGTCATACGCAAACTCCTATTATTCCTTTGTTTATCCGCGACGCGGAGAAGACGTTCATCCTCACGCACATGATTTTCGAGGAGGGTGTGTTTGTGACACCGGTCATCCCTCCGGCTGTTCCTTCCGAGGACACCCTGATACGTTTTGCCCTCATGGCCACCCATACACATCAACAAATTGATTTTGCAGTCGAAAAAATCTACAAATGCTTTAAACAAGTGTCTGTGTTGTAATATTTTTGTCTGTTATGGAATCTATCGTAATTAAAGAAGTTTCAAGCCGTTCTGAGTTACGTGCTTTCATCAAGTTCCCGAACATACTGTTTAAGGAGGTACCTACTTATATTCCCCCTCTGATGAACGATGAGATAGGATTGTTGAGCGAGAAGAATCCATCATTGGAACATTGTGAGCGGCGACTGTGGCTTGCCTATCGCGGCAAAACTATCGTAGGCCGTGTTGCGGGTATTATAAACCACTCAGTAAATGAAGTTTGGAATAAGAAAGCTGTGCGTTTCGGTTGGTTTGACTTCATAGAAGATTATGATGTATTCACGAAGCTGCTTGATACGGTGGTGGCCTATGGCCGTGAGAAGGGTATGACCGAGGTTGAGGGTCCTTTTGGTTTCACCGATATGGACAAAGAGTGTTGGGTGATAGAAGGTTTCGATCAGAGACAGAATCTTAGCACTCTGTATAATCCAAAGTATTATATAGACTTTATCCAAAAGGCCGGTTATGACATTCCATGCCAGTGGGCGCAATATCAAATCCATGCGTCACAACCTATACCCGATAAAGTGGCCCGTATCAATCAACTTATCATCCAAAAATATAATTTGAAGTTGTTGAAGTTCAAGTCGCGCAAAGAGGTTTACCCTTATGCGCGCAAGTTCTTCTACACTATCAATGCTGCATTTAAGGATTTATATGATTTTGTGCCGCTTACAGAGAAGGAGATTGATACATATATAAGCGAGTATTTTCCTTTCATTAATCTTGATTTTGCCACCTTTGTGGTGGACCAGGATGATAATCTCGTCGCTTTTGGTTTGAGCATCCCCGATCTTAATGCAGCTTATAAGAAGGCCAATGGTCATTTGTTCCCGTTTGGCTGGTATCATCTGCTCAAAGCCTTGCATAAATTCAAGGATATCGATTTATTGCTGAACGGTGTACATCCCGATTGGCAGAAACGCGGCGTACACTCTATATACTACGCTGAAATGAATACCAATGCCATCAAGCACAATGTCCAATGGGCTTACTCCAATCCTCAAATCATTGGTAATGAGGCTCAGAGAATATGGGATACGACCTATAAGTCAACGCCCATCATCAAAAGAGCAATCTTTAAGAAGAGTATCTAATTTGTTTGGAGCGAACAATAATGAAAACGGAGGTTGTAAACTACTTACAACCCCCGTTTTTTGTTCAAGGCTTGGTTTTATAATAGCCGACCAGAATGTCGACAAACCAGTTTCCAGGCAGGATTCGTTTGAGCACGACGGAGAACCATTGTTCGAGATTGGCCACAACGTAGCGGAGTCGGGGGTGTTTGGAGTCGACAATTTTCTCTATTTTGCGGGCAAGGACTTCGGGTTTGAGCCCTCCATTTTCTTCTTTTTCAATCAGTGACAGAGTGCGTTTGAATATAGGGCCATAGTCGGGGTCGCTCAACGTGGCTTCGGAGTTGCGACGGCTGGCAGTGAAATTGGTTGCGAAGTCGCCAGGCTCGACCATAGAGACAGTGATTCCGAACCCCTTCACTTCGGCGCTCAGAGCCTCGGAAAAGCCCTCTATAGCGAATTTCGAGGCCGAGTAATACCCTTGGTAGGGCAAACCCATAATGCCGCCAATAGAGCTCAAATTTATGATTTTTCCATCGCGCTGACGGCGCATGTGGGGAAGAATCTGCTGGCACATGTTCACACACCCCATGAAGTTGACGCCCATCTGGGTTTGTATTTCATCGAGCGATGCCATTTCTAACGAACCTCCTATGCCCATGCCGGCATTGTTGATGAGTACGTCGATTCGCTTTTCGGCTGCTATTACCTCATCAACAATCTGTTTTACCCGTTCGGCATTCCGTATGTCGCACTGCTTGTAATGAATGGTTGGATTGCTCATTTCGCGACGGCAGATACCATACACGGTATGACCTTTTGTAGCAAGACGTTCGGCTATCACTTTTCCAAAGCCGGATGATGCTCCTGTTATAATGATTACTTTGTTCATGATAATTGTTATTGATGTGCAAAAGTACGATTTTTTATTGAATTGGCGATATACAATTTTTTTTTTGTATCTTTGCAAGTTATTTTTATTCTGTGTGAAATATGGGATCAATAATTGATAATCTAAATAGCTTCATCCGTAAGTATTATAAAAACAGGATGATAAAAGGATTATTGTATTCCCTCACGCTGCTCTTGTCATTGTTTATTTTGGTTTCATTGCTTGAATATTTTGGGTACTTTGGCAGTGTAGTGAGAGCTATCCTTTTTTGGTCTTATTTAGTTGCAGCTATTGTTGTATTGGGATACTATGTGGTTGTTCCTTTGGCTAAGATGTTTAGGCTGGGGAAGGTTATGTCGTATGAAGATGCTGCGAAGATTGTCGGAGACCATTTCCCCGAAATAAAAGACAAGTTATTAAATCTGTTGCAACTACAAGCTCTTGAGAAGGCAGGTGAAGATAGTTTATTGGCATCTGCCATCGCCCAAAAAACCGCTCAGCTCAGTCCTATCCCTTTTCATAATGCCGTGAACTTGAAGTCGAACCGGAAGTATGTGAAGTTTGCTTTGGTGCCAACGCTTGTCATATTGATACTTCTGGTGGTCTCCCCTACCCTACTTCTCTCCTCTTCGCATCGTATTACCCACTATAATACCTATTTCGAAAGACCAGCACCTTTCTTTTTTAAGATTGAGAATCCTCAACTTCAAGCTGTACAATATGAAGACTTTGAGTTGATGGTTTCAGTCCAGGGTTCTTCTGTACCTTCGGAGGCTTTCATTGTTATTGACGGTAATCGGTTTAAGATGCGCCAGGTGAATAAAAGTCAGTACTCATACATTTTCAAATCATTACAGCGCACGTGCTCTTTCTATTTACAAGGAGCCGATGTTCGTTCTACTGATTATGAGTTGCTGGTAAAGCCAAAGCCGTCTATTGTCGACTTTCAGGCAGTTGTCACTTATCCTTCTTATATCCAAAAACCTTCGGAAACTTTTGCAAATGAAGGCGATTTGGTAGTGCCTGAAGGTAGTGTTGTGAAGTGGATTCTCAATACTCAAAATATTGATACCCTTTATTTTGAACTTGACAATGCAGTCAGTTCTATTATCCCTGCCGCCAACAATAGGTCTACCATCTCCCACAGGGCTATGCGCTCGTTTAGTTATAGCTTTTTCGGTGTCAGTGGTTTCAAAGCTCACTCGGACTCTTTAAAATATTCAGTATCAACAATCAGTGATGGGCATCCTGTCATATCAGTTGTGGAGACACGTGATTCAATGATTGATGATAGATTCTTTTTCCAAGGACGAATCAAGGACGATTATGGATTCACCAAATTGGTGTTTAATACAATAAAAACCAATGAACAAGATACATCTATCAAGTCGACAACGACAACTGAGATAGGCATCTTGAAAGAACCTGTTCAGGATTTTTATTATACGGCCGATTTGTCTGAATTGAATTTACAGCCCGGTGAAAAGCTGGTTTATTATTTCGAAATATGGGATAACGATGCGATCCATGGCCCCAAATCAGCTACTTCCCAACGATTTGAAGTGTCTATTCCTACCGAAAAGGAATTGGAGAACATGATTGATTATAACTCCACTGAGGCACAGCATAATATGCAGAAGTCCATTTCCGAACTCAGACAAATGCAGGAAGATATTAATAATCTCATGCGTAAATTGGTCGATAAAAAAGAGTTGGACTGGCAGGATAAGAAAGATTTTCAAGAGCTTGTAAAAAAGCAAGAAAGCATAAAGCAGATGATGCAGCAGATGCAGAAGCAGCTGCGCGAGAATAAGCAACTTGAACAAAGGTACAAGGATCAAAGTGAGCATTTGTTGGAAAAACAGCGTGAACTGGATAGGTTGCTAAATGAAGTCTTGAATGATGAGATGAAGGAAATGATTGAGGAGATGGAAAAATTGATGAATGAGGTGGATAAGAAAAAAGTCCAAGAGCAACTTGAAAAGATTAAAACTGATAATGAAAGTCTTGAAAAACAATTAGATCAAAACATTGAATTGATGAAGCGCCTTGAGCTGGAGAAAGATGTAGAAGACGCTATAAGAAAAACAGAGGAGCTTGCTCAAAAGCAGCGCGAATTGTCCGAACAAAATAGCCAATCTAAAAAGAAAGAGGATAAGGAAAAAGCAGTTGAAGCACAACAGAAATTATCCCGTCAATTTGATCAGTTGAAACAGGATATAAAAGACATTCAATCTCGATACAAAAACCTTGAGGAAAAGCTTGATTTTAAAGTTGATGATAAACAGTTGAATAATATCAAACAGAATCAACAAGGAGCCGAAGATAATCTAAATAAAGGGAACAATAAAGAGGCGTCAAAACAGCAGAAAGATGCAGCTGATCAGTTAGATGAATTGTCAGAACAGTTGGCATCCGCCGCTCAGGATATCGAACAGCAGGACTTGGCTGAAGATTCGGAGTCCATACGTAAGCTTTTGAAGAATCTGGTGCGCTTGTCATTTAATCAGGAGTCTTTAATCCAACAGGTTAATTCGGTTTATATACAAGACCCTAAATACCAGGGTATCATCACATCCCAAAACAGAATCAAAGATGATTTTAAGAGTGTTGAGGACTCTCTCCGAGCTATTGCGAAACGTCAAGTGGCAGTTGCCAAAGTTCTGAATAAAGGGATTAGTGAAATCAATCATAATCTGTCACGCTCGTTGTCTGGTCTGCTGGACATGAATCAGACTTTCTATGGATCTTATAAAAATGTCCAGTCTTCACAATCAATGCAATATGCTATGACTTCCTTTAATAATCTTGCTTTAGTCATGGCAGAGTCTCTTGATCAGATGCAGAACCAGATGCGTCAGAATCAACAGAAGAAAAATAATGGTAGCTGTAAAAACCCGGGTATGAAAATGAAAGGTAATTGCAGCAATCCTGGGAAGGGGAAACCATCTGCAAAGTCGATAAAACAACTGCAACAAGAGTTGAATAAGCAGATGGAAGCTCTCAAGAAACAGCTCGATAAGCAGGGAAAAGATAAAAGTAATGGAAGGAAAAAGATTGGGGATCGGTCAAGCATGCAAATGAGTGAAGAGTTTGCACGTATGGCGGCTCAACAAGAAATGATTCGCCGAATGATGCAACAATATGGTCAGGAGCTTAAACAAGGCGCTGCTGGTGATGCAAAACTGTCCAGAGAGATAGATAGACTTTTAAAACAGATGGAACAGACTGAAACAGATCTTGTTAATCGGGTAATATCTCAGCAAACTATCAATAGGCAACAGCAGATACTTACTCGTTTGTTGGAACATGAGAAAGCAGAGATGCAGCGCGAAAAAGAAGAGCGTCGCGAAAGCAAGGAAGGCAAAGATATGCCCCACAACCCTTCACAAGATGAGATAGATAAGTATAAGCGTTTTCAAAAAGAAAATAGCGATTTATTCCGAACAATACCACCCTCGCTTTCTCCCTATTATAGGAACAAAGTGCAGGACTATTTTTATAGCCTATAAACATATTAAGTTTTTTTCGTATCTTTGCAAGGTGTTATCATACGTATTATAGATGGAAAAGATTGTTATTCAGAATGATGGTTTGGCATTGAATCATGTCGAAGATTTCATTGCCGCTTTGTGCTATGAAAATCATCTTGATAATTATCATGCAACCATTTCAGTTCCCGTTATGCAAATGGTACAAACCTTACTTGCTGATTTAAAATTTAAGCAAGATGATACTCTTACAATTAGTAGTGGATTATGTCGTAAAGGGCTTTTTTTTAATATCACAAGTGGATACGATCTTTTAAATACATGCTCCATCGATTCCGAGCCCTCCCCTACCCTATTTTCAGACTCTTTTTCTTTAGCACATCTTTTGGCTGATGAAGTTTCCATTCACGATGAAGGAAAGACTATCCAGTTTCTCTTTTATCTCCGAGGCATACCAATGGTCGAATCCAAGAGGCGTAAACAGGTCATAGCATCTTTTGATAATAAAATGTCCCTTGTCCAAGTATAAATGCCTTTTTTAAGTTTACGAGATTTCCTCGCTTAGGCCAACTTATCAGTACCGATTCATTTAAGCCAAGGAAATAAGGCAATAATTGATACGATAATGGAATAACGTTTTGATAAACTGACATTTATTCCCCTTTCTCACTAAACAGTTGTTCGGCTCTAAAAAATAGTTACAACACTTTTATTATCTCTCAGATGGCAATTTCTTTTTATTTACATGATGTAGACTTCCTGTTGGAAGATGAAGCAAAAATAAAACAATGGATTTCTTTAGTCATCCATAATCACCATAAGGAAGTCGGAGTGATATCTTATTTATTTTGCAACGATGAATACATTTTGCACAATAACCAGTCATTCCTAAATCATGACACCTATACTGATATTATTACGTTTGATTATGTCGAGGGTGACATTATATCGGGAGATATTATGATTAGCATAGATCGTGTAAAAGAGAATGCCTCCACTTTCGCTGTCCCCTTCAGTTATGAACTTAGAAGGGTAATCATACATGGTATCCTCCATTTATTAGGTCAGGGGGACAAGACAGATTCAGAAGCTTTGCAAATGAGAAAACGTGAAGACGACGCATTAGCTCTATGGGATACAATAGTTTAACGGGTTGGTTCCTTGCGAAACATAACCTGCAGTCTTTATCCTCTCTCATATTAAATATATATATATAAATGGAAAACTCCTCTTTTGATATTGTGGTCGTAGGCGGTGGCCATGCCGGTGCCGAGGCTTCTGCGGCCTCTGCCAATCTCGGTGCTAAGACTTTGCTGGTAACAATGAATGTTGACACAATATGTCAAATGTCATGCAACCCGGCCATGGGAGGAGTGGCCAAAGGGCAAATCGTCCGTGAGATTGATGCTTTAGGGGGCTATTCTGGTATCGTGACAGATTCTTCGATGATCCAATTCAGAATGCTCAATCTGTCCAAAGGACCTGCCATGTGGAGTCCCAGAGCCCAGTGCGACAAAATGCAGTTCTCGCTCAATTGGCGACATGTTTTAGAAAACATCCCCAATCTTTCTATATGGCAAGATGAGGTAGTGGGTCTTCTTATTAAGGAAGGAGTAGTTTGCGGAGTTAAGACCCGGCTGGGTCTTGATATTAATGCCCGTGCTGTAATATTGACAAATGGAACCTTTCTCAACGGGAGTATCTTTATTGGTCAGGGTTCATGGGATGGTGGTAGGATAGGGGAGAGGTCCTCAGTCGGCCTTTCCGATTTTCTCCGCGATTATGGTTTTTCTGTCGAGAGGCTCAAGACCGGTACCCCAGTGCGTATAGATGGTAGGACCATCAATTTCGAAAAACTGACAGTTCAACCAGGCGACGACCATCCCCAGTCTTTTTCTTTTCTTGAAGGCAAACGCTTGGAGTCCCAGCGCAGCTGTTATCTCGCATACACTAACGAGCATACACATCAGATCCTTCGAACTGGTTTCGACCGCTCTCCTCTTTATACTGGGATTATCCAAGGCCATGGACCTCGCTATTGTCCCTCCATCGAAGACAAGATAGTCAGATTTGCCGGTAAAGACAAACACCAACTCTTTGTCGAACCCGAGGGGTGGAATACAAATTCATACTATCTTAATGGTTTCTCCTCCTCTCTTCCGCTCGATGTGCAGTTGCAGGCGCTCCACTCCATACAGGGCTTTGAACACGCTCAAATCATCAAACCCGGCTATGCCATAGAGTACGATTTTTTTCCGCCGATGCAGCTCAAATACACACTTGAAACCAAGCAAATCGATAATCTCTATTTCGCCGGCCAAATCAACGGAACTACCGGATATGAAGAGGCTGCATGTCAAGGTTTGATGGCTGGTATCAATGCGGCGTTAAAACTCAAAGGAAAGAGCCCCTTTATCCTTAATCGAACGCAAGCATATATAGGCGTGCTTATCGACGACCTGATTACTAAAGGGGTCGACGAGCCCTATAGAATGTTTACATCACGGGCCGAATATAGAATTTTGCTCCGGCAGGACAATGCTGACATTCGTCTCACGCCGCTCTCACATGCCATAGGGCTGGCCTCTGATGAGAGGATGAAGAGGGTAGGGGAGAAGTCCCAGTACTCAGCCCAGCTGGTGCGAGAAATACAAGACACGCCAGTTTTACCCAGCGAAGCCAACGCCCTTTTGGAATCACTGAACACCCCGTCCATTCAACAGCGGGTAAAACTCGTCAATCTGCTTTTACGCCCTGAAATTACACTCGACAACCTTTTGACCATCTCCCCCCATCTAAAAGCAGTTGTTGATGCCATCCCCACATATTTAAAAGAGATGGTTGCAAACGATGCTGAGATATTTCTCAAGTACCAGCGTTATATAGAAAAAGAAAAAGACGTAGCCGACCGAATCTTAAAATTCGAAGACATCCTATTGCCGGCCAACTTCGATTACTTCTCCATCACATCGCTCTCCTATGAAGCCCGCGAAAAACTAAGCAAGCAACAACCCCACACCCTCGGTCAAGCTTCCCGCATCAGTGGCGTTTCCCCCGCCGATATATCGGTTCTTCTAATCTATCTTCAACATGCTAATTAGCGTCTCGTTTCACGAGAAACCGACAGTTTAAACATCATGTTCCATGCGTTTTATGCCTTTCGGTAGAGAAACCAGAGTCCGCTAAAAGCACCTGCCATCTTTTGCTTACACCCGTTGCAATCTACCGTCCAGGCCGTGCTCCAATGAAGCCCAATAGTGGCCTCATAGCCGCCTATTTCTCTCTATGGCCTACGGAGGTGTTTTATCACTGATACGAAACAGAATTGCCCACATGACCGCAATCTGCCATCCCTTCCAAGCAAGATTGCTGGCACTCTTTTTGGTCCTCAGGCTTAACTTGAAACCAGACAGTTTCAGATTTCCAATTGGGTCAAACCGCACAAGTAAGTATGGGCCTCGGGGCCCAAATTAAACAATAAATCGATCACGCTGAGATTAGGCTTAAACCCATAGCGACTGTCGAACACTTGGCTATAGGGTGGGAGCGATGCCATCACCGAGTCGTTCTTCTTTTTTGAAGACAGCGAATAGCGTAAGTCCATCGGTTCCCCATTCGCGGGCAAGTAATCTTGGCTATATTCCGTGTGGCACGTTATTTTCAGCTTAGAAAGCAAATACTGCATCAAGTCATCGTTCAAATCAACCAGTCGGTCGTATCTTGTCATGATGATCCTCTCCAGCCCATCCCTATAGTATAAAAAGTAAGGCGCCGCGTTATAGGCCGATTCTATGGCCCTCCAGTGCCGTTTGTTCCAAGGTTCGTGGTAGCTGATTATAATATCACCCGTGCGGGTGTGGTTCCCATCCGGTTTCGAAACAGGCACATTCAACATCAACACCCCATTGCCGGTTGCTATTTCGGCCCTGTTGCGGAAAGTCTGTTTCGGAAAAGTCTCATGCTGCTCTATCACCACCCTCTCATGTGCCGCAAGACACGACATATAATGGATCGATGGCAGATAAGCAGTCGAAAGCAGAGGCGCTGCTGATGTCATATAGTTTATTTTCCTATGATAGCGGACAGCAATTCGTCATCCTCGAAATAGAAATCAATGTTCCCCTCACCAAATGTCACGCGCCGCTCTCCCCATTCCTCATTGTCCACATCCTGTTCAAAATATTGGTTATCAACCATTAGCTTCACAATCTCCTTTTCGCCCATCTCAAATATCTTTTGGCCGAACAGCGTTGCCTCCTCATCTGCTATATCAATACACGATAGGGTAGGGCAGTCCCCCTCGAAAAAGAGTGTCAACGTATCTTCATATCGAAGTACAGTAGTAGTTTCGTCAGCGGCATTTTCTATAGTCTCCACCCCATTGGGCTCGCCTAATACAGCCACCACCTCTTCTATGGGCATATCAAATTTTATATCCCCGTAACCTTGCTTTATTTTAATCTCTGAGTTCATTTTTTTGCGGTAATTTGAGAAAACAAAGTTACGAATTATTTGTTGATTGGCCAAATATTTAATTCTTAAAAAAAATATTCTACCTTTTATTCTTCTGTATTGCAGTACATTGTGATTACAATGAGATTTTTGAAAGCAAAAACTTTTTGCTGAAAGAGAAAAAAGTTGTACTTTTGCAAACTCAAATTTGAGGCGACTAAGTAGCTCAGCAGGTAG
>DEKU01000039.1:0-8776 GCA_002354035.1 Bacteroidales bacterium UBA2714 | reverse complement strand
GGTTCGAATCCCAGCTTAGTCACTCACGCAACACCGGGAACCCCCTTTCCGGTGTTTTTTATAAGTTATGCACATGACAACGGTCCTGATTCATAAGCGATGGTTGCTATGCTTGGCCTTCGTGCTCTGTTCCCTCGCTCCCTGCCGTGCACAGCAGACGCAGGAACAGTTGGCCGCGCACTATTATTCCAGCGGTCAGTTCGAACAGGCTGCCGAGTGCTACGAAGCCCTCTACGCGCGTGCGCCCAACAAGTTTTATTACCAGATGCTCTTCCGTTCCTTCGTCGAACTCAAGGAGTACAAAGAAGCCCAGCGCCTTGTCGAAAAACGCATCAAGCAATACCCCAACGACCTCTATCTCCATGTCGACTTAGGCCACCTCCACGAGCTGCGCTCCGAGCGTCGCAAAGCCTCCCGCACCTACGAAGCCGCCATCCAGAAAATCGGCTACGACTCCAAGCAAATCAGCGAGCTCACACAAGCATTCGAATCCGTAGGCCATCCCGAATACGCCATCCAGGTCTACCTCCTCGCTCGTAAGAAAGCCAACAACGAATTCCTCTTCGTCAACGAGCTGGCCACCCTCTACCAACGGGTCGGCGACTACCAAGCCATGATGCAGGAATACTTCGACCTCCTCGACAAATCCCCCAACATGCTTGGTTCCATCCAGATCTCCCTCCAGCGCATCCTCAACGAAACCTCCAACCCCAAGCTCGTCGACGGCCTCCGTCAGGCCCTCATCCAGCGTGTCCAGCAGCACCCCGACAACAAGCAGTACATCGAGATGATGCTCTGGTTCTCCCTGCAGCAGAAAGACTTCCAGTTTGCCATGGTGCAGGCCAAAGCCATCGACGCCCGTTTCCCCGACCTCGGTGGCGAGCCACTCATGCGTGTCGCCTCCATCGCCCGCTCCAACCAGGCCTACGACATAGCCGAGCAATGCTACTCCCTCGTCGTCCGCAAGGGCCCTGATGGCCCCAATTACTTCGCCGCAAGGGTAGGGGGCCTCGAAGTGGCTTTCGAGCGCCTAAACCGCCATTTCCCCATCGAAAACCAGCTCCTCTCCCGGCTCCTTCGCGACTACCGTGCCGCCTTGGTCGAGCTGGGCAAAACCACCAGCACCGTCCAGCTCATGCGCAACTACGCCGACCTCCTTGCCTACCATGCCGACAGTGTCCAGGCCGCCGCCGACATCCTTTACGACATCCTCGACCTCCCCAAACTCTCCCCCAAACACCGCGACGAGACCAAACTCGCCCTGGCCGATCTCCTCCTCTTTGCTGGCGAAGTCTGGGATGCCTCCCTCCTCTACATGCAAGTCGAAAAAGCCAACAAAAACGACATCCTGGGTTCCCTTGCCAAATTCAAGAATGCCAAACTCTCCTACTACAACAACGACTTCCTCTGGGCCAAAACCCAGCTCGACGTCCTCCGCGCCTCCACCTCCAAACTCATCGCCAACGACGCCATGGAGCTCTCCCTCCTCATCAGCGACAACATGGAGGACGACAGCACCTTCGACATGCTTGCCCGCTATGCCGCTGCCGACCTCCTGCTCTACCGCAACCTCCTCGACTCCGCCTGGCATGCCTTCGACGACATCGCCCACAGCGCACTCTCCCATCCCCTTTTCGACGAAGTACTCTACCAGAAAGCGCGCATCCGCATCCGCCAGCAGCGCTACGCCGAAGCCGACTCCCTCCTCCAGCAGCTCGTCGACTTCTATCCCAACGACCTCTTGGCCGACGATGCGCTCCACCTCCTCGCCCAACTCAACGAAGACCGCCTCAACAACCCCCAGCGTGCCCGCGAATGCTACGAAAAACTCATCCTCGACTATCCCGCCAGCCTCTACATCGACCAAGCGCGCAAACGCTATCGCCTCCTCTCCGACACCCTCCCGCCCCCATCCGTCCAATAACCCCCCTATCCCCATGCTGCACTCTTTTCCACCCCCACAAGTTATTTATACCCTCTTGGATGCACCTAACTATATGTTCACCATCATGTAATAAAAAAATATATAAATAAACCATACCATTATGAAATTACCCCGACTCTCATTCCTCCTGTCCTTCTTGGCCTTGTTGTCCCTCACCCCCTGCCAGGCGCAGGACACCGTCCTTTTCGACAATGCCTCCACCGTCTATGTCGACGGCACCACCAGCCTCTCAGGCTACATCTTCGACAACGGTGGCCCCTCGGCCAACTACTCCAACCAGTTTGCCGGAATGGTAATAATCACTGCCCGCCTGGGCGACACCATCGAACTGTCCGGCAACTACGCCACCGAGTGGATGAACGACTATCTCTATGTCTACAACGGCAACGGCCGCACAGGCACCACCCTCGGCTCCTACAGCGGCTCCGGCAGCCTCCATTGCATCTCCGTCACTGGCGTCATGACCCTCTATTTCTCCTCCGACGCCTTCACCTCCCGCTCTGGCTTCCAACTCCTCTACACCATCCATCCCTCTCCCTGCCAGAACTTTATCGCCCACTTCTCCTACACCGACCTCACCGCCACCTCCCTGACCCTCTCCTGGATAGCCCATAACGACACCTCTTCCTTCCTCCTCTCCGGCTCTCTGCCCGACACCCTCATCACTGGCAACTATTGCACCCTCTCCAACCTCTCCCCCAACACCGACTACACTTTCACCCTCTCCGCCGCCTCCGACACCGCCACCACCGACTGCCTCCGCCATCTCACCGTCCATACCCCTTGCTTTAACGCCTTCATCCGTGGCGCACAGCCCATTTGCGACAACGACACCATCCTCCTCACTGCCGACAGCGCCGACTCCTACCTCTGGTCCACCGGCCACACCTCTCGCTCCATATCCGTCACCCAGCCGGGCGTCTACTCCCTCATTGTCGGTTCCAGCAGCGGTTGCACCGACACCGACCAAGTCACCATCCACGAACGCCGCATGGACCTCGTCACCAACATCCCCTCCTCCCTCTGTCCCGGCGACTCCGCCAACATCTGGGTGGGCTTTGGCCACGATGCACCCGTCCGGGTCAACCTCGGCCAGAACGTCCTCTCCGAGGCCGAACGCATCTTCCTCCCCGACGGCGTCTACTGCCCTCCCTTTGGCTGTGCCTACCGTTCCGAACTCGAATTCTCCGACTTCCCCCACGATGCCCGCATCACCGATGTCAACGACATCCGCTACGTCATGCTCCAAATCGAGCACTCCTACGCCGGCGACATCTACATCAACATCACCTGCCCCAACGCCCAGAAAGCCGACATCCTGCGCTACGGCGGCACAGGCACCTCCAACTGCAACAGCTCCATCGCCGACTCCAGCCGGGGCTGGCAGTCGGGCAACAACGCCCATACCTCCACCAACTTTGGCAATCCCGTTCCCGGCGAAGCCGTCAATGAATGCGACTCCACCGCCTACAGCAACCGTCCCGGCACCGGATGGCGCTACTGCTGGTCCAATGCCACCGACGCCGGCTACACCTATGCCCCCGGCGACGGCCTCATCTACCGTTCAGGCAATGTCCATTCCTCCAGCTTCGACTCCTCCAACGTGGCCTTAGGCACACAGTTCTATCACCCCGACGAGTCCCTCGCCGCCCTTGTCGGCTGTCCCATGAACGGCACATGGTTCATCGAAGTCATCGACGGCTGGACTGGCGACAACGGCTACATCTTCGGCTGGACCCTCGCCCTCAACCCCGAACGCCTCTCCCGCTACGAGTATACCCCCACCGTCCAGTCGGCCGACCTCCTCGGCCCCTGGCAGGAGCGCCGCTCCGACACCTCCTTCTGCATCCATGCCCCCACTTCCCTCCTCGCCGACACCACCGTCACCTACCTCCTCCATATCTTCGACAGCAACGGCTGCCGCCACGACACCTCCTTCTCCATCACCTTCTTCGCAGCCTATAACGATACCATCTTCGACACCGTCTTAGAGAATAATCTCCCCCGCACCGTCCGTGGGCAGTCTTTCACCTCCGACGTGTCCAACCACCTCTTCTCCAGCCCCAACAGCCACGGCTGCGACAGCCTCATTGTCTACAACCTCCACGTCCTCCGCAACTCCCGCTCCACCCAGTTCGTCACCATCTGCGCCGACCAGCTCCCTTACCTCTGGAACGACACACCCCTCACTGCCGCCGGTGCCTACCGCGACACCATCCCCAACGCCAACGGGGCCGACAGCATCATGTCGCTCACGCTCACCGTTCTGCCCTCCTACAGCCTCACCCTCTTCGACACCATCTGCCAAGGTCAGACCTATCCCTTCAACGACACCCTCCTTTCCTCATCCGGCTCCTATTCCTACTCCGGCCACACCGTCTCCAACCCCCAGTGCGACAGCTCCACCACCCTCCACCTCACCGTCCATCCCACCTCCATCGGCTATATTGATCTCAGCGCCTGCGACAGCCTCAGCTGGCAAGGCACCATCTATCGCCATTCCGTGGTCGACACCGTCCTCAGCACCACCCCCAACGCCTTCGGATGCGACAGCACCGTCATTATCAACCTCACCGTAAATACTTCACCAACAACCTCTTTCTTCGACACCTGCACCGAGAACCAGCTCCCCCGACACTTCCGCGACTCCATCTTCTACACCGACATCACCGCCGTCCCCGTCCTCGTTCCCTCCGACTCCCTCTGCGACAGCGTCATCGTCTACAGCCTCCACGTCCTCCGCAACGTCTTCACCCATTTCGACACCACCGTCTGTCTCAACCACTTGCCACTCACCTGGCACGGCCATCTCTTCTCCGACAGCGCCACCTTCGTCGACACCCTCACCTGCCAAAACGGTGCCGACAGCATCATCATCTCCTCCCTCCACACCCTTCCCTTCTTCTCTCTTCAGCACTACGACACCATCTGCCAAGGCCAGTCCTACTCTTTTGGCAATCAGCAACTCACTCTCCCTGGCCTCTATGCCGACACCCTCACCGCCCTCAACCAGTGCGACAGCATCATCAACCTCCACCTCCAAGTGTTCGACACCATCCATATCCAGCTCTCCTGGGACCACACCTGCCTCTCCCCGGCCCACTATCTCATCTCCTCCGACACCTCCTCCCGCTGGCGTTACCAGTGGTCCTCCGACCCTGCCGACCCCTCCCTCCCCATCCAGCAGCACCTCAGCCAAATACAGGTCAACCCCACCGTCCCCACCACCTATCTCCTCACCATCAGCCATGAAGGCACCTCCCGCTGCGCCGCCACCGACAGCCTCCTCCTCCAGCCCATCGTACCCCTCCACATCGATTGGGAAATCAACAAAAGCACCCAGCAAGTCGAAATCATCAACAACAGCACAGGCTTCACCTCCCAAACCTGGTTCGTCGACGGCCAGCTCTCCGACAACCACTCCTCGCGCCTAATCTACTATGCCGATGACGAAACCGACTCCATCCTCGTCACGCTCATCATCTCCAACGACTTGTGTGCCGATACCCTCACCCAGTCCATCTCCCTCCTCAACAGCTCCATCTATTTCCCCAACGTCTTCACCCCCGGAGCAGACATCAACAATCGCTTCGTTGCCATCGGCCGTGGCATCCTCGAATACGAGATATGGATTTTCGACCGCCAGGGAGCCAAAGTCTACCACAGCACCGACATGTCCGAAGGCTGGGACGGCACCTCTCAGGGCATCCCCTGCCGCCAAGCCGCCTATGTCTATCTCTGCCGCTATCGCCTGGCCGAGTCGCCCAGAGGCTACCAGACCGCCAAAGGCACCGTTGTCCTGCTCCGTTAATATAACTCATTCTATGGAACATACACGCACCCACTCCCCATCCCGCCGTCCCGCCGCCGACGGCTCCGTCAGAGCCAAGAAAGCACTCGGCCAGCATTTCCTCACCGACGAGTCCATCGCCCTCCGCATCGTCGACGCTCTCACCGGACTCACACCCCACGTGTTGGAGATTGGCCCCGGCATGGGCGTCCTCACCAAATACCTCTACAGCAAAGAGGGCATCGACTTCCACGCCATCGAGATCGACCACGAGTCGGTGGACTATCTCCATGCTCATTATCCCGGCCTCCATGTCATCGAAGGCGACTTCCTGGCGCTCGACCCCTCCGCACTCTTCGCCCAGCCCTTCGCCGTCATAGGCAATTTCCCCTACAACATCTCCTCCCAAATCCTTTTCAAAGTTTTCGACAACCGCAACCGTGTGCCAGAGGTCGTCGGCATGTTCCAGAAGGAGGTGGCCGAGCGCGTGGCTGCACAGCCGGGCAGCAAAACTTACGGCATCTTGAGTGTCTTGCTCTCAGCCTTTTACGACATCGAATATCTCTTCACTGTCCATGAGCATGTCTTCAACCCCCCGCCCAAAGTCAAATCCGCCGTCATCCGGCTGCGCCGCAACGCCGTAACTGCCTTGGAATGCGACGAGAACCTCTTTGTCAGAGTGGTCAAGACTGGCTTCAACCAGCGGCGCAAAACCCTCCGCAATGCCCTGCGGCAGCTCGACACCCCACTCGACGCCGTGCCCGAGCGGTTCCTCTCTCTCCGCGCCGAGCAACTTTCCGTCAGCGACTTCATAACAATTACTCAATCATTATCATAACGCTATGTCAGTTTTAGAATACATCATCCTTGCCTTTGCTCTTTCAGTCCCGGTCATGCTCTCCATGCGTGCCTGCGCACTCCAAAACCCTGTCCGTCTCACCCACGGTCTGGCCGTCTCGCTCCTCATCGCCGTTGTCCACACACTGCTCTTGCTTGCAGGACTTTATATGGGTAACCTGCTCCGTTTCAACCTGCCCGAATACGATAGCCTCATCTATCTCGGTTTGCTTGTTGCGGTGGCCCTCCGCATGTTCTTCCCCGCCTTCCGCAAAAAGGAGAAGGAGCTTCCGGCCTACGATATATCGCGCTGGCTCACCGTCCTTCTGCTCGGCCTCGCCACCGGCACCAACGCCCTCTTTGTCGGTCTCGGTTTGGGTTTCCGCGTGGAGCTGTCCACCGACATCTGGCGGGCTGCCATCCCCATGGTCGTGGTCCTGTTCCTATTGTCCTACTTGGGCATCATGCTGGGCCGCACCCGTCGGCCTGTCCGCGCCCGTCGTTGGCAGCTCATCGCCGTGCTCTTCCTCCTTGTTTTCGCCATCAAGGGAGCCTTCTTCGCCAGTTGACTATTGCGCCACCTTCGCCCCTTAAAGCTCATGTTTTCAGCCTTATCCGGGTGTGATGAAAGGGGCTTCTGTCAGGCCGCCGTAGCTCTCGGCCGCGCGCAGCAGGGCCTCCTCCGTCATGTATTGTTCATACAGCGTGCTGCGGGTCAACACCCCTTGGCTTGAACTGCTCTCCCCCCGAGTGTGCACCAGCGCCCAACCCCGCGTGGGGTCGTCAATCGCACTGCCGGCCAAGGCCAATTGGTTCCCCACCCTCCGGGGTGCCAGCTCGGCAAAGCCCCATTCGGAGTCCCCATGGTTGAGCCACGCCTCCTCCATCGTCACATACACTTTAGGTACCATGTTCTCAACCTTTTGCACCAATGTGTATAGTCTCAGTCCGTCGCCCTCTCGCCAGTCCTCGTTCGGATAGCAAAGTGCACGTACCATGTCTGTTCCACAGGCAGCGGTCGGCAGCGGCCTCCACACCCTGACGGTGGTGACCAATGCCGGAAGACCCCCGGCCTCTCCCCAGGTGTAGCCGATGTCCGGCAATATGCCGTCGCTCACCGGCATGCCTGGCAGCAGCAATGCGCCATAGTTGCGATACTCCTCCTTGGTCATAAACACCCTGGGCATCTTGCACATCAGCGAGTTGAAGCGCGCGTAGGCTGTCCGGCTGCCCGCAAACAGGGGGTTGCCGCTTGCCCGCAGGGCTTTCCATAGGTTCGTGCTGTGCGCTACGCGCTGCCGGTTTACAAACTGGCTGCGTGTTCGTTGCAGCGGCATGTCGCTCGTGGAAGTCCGCATGATGATTTTGCCACAGCGGGTGTACATCGTCACATTGTCCTTTTTTAGGCTTCCGCTGACCGTGATGCCCTTTTTTTTCATTTGTGCCATTTTTCTTTCCTCCCTTGCTTTTTTCCCCCTCGTTCCCCGTTCCTTCTTCGTTCATTTATCGAAGAAGGAACGGGGAACGCGATGGGATTGAATGATTAAAATATTTGTTTACACGATTTTATCAGTTTCCTATTTCCTTTTTCCCGATGGCAAAAATACGCCGCCGCTTGGTGATGACCGACTGTCATCACTTTGTGCTGCGCATTTTTTCTGCAATTGTCCCAATAGCTTCGTGGTTTTCTACTTGGCGCGCTCCCCGCCTGTTCCTCTTGGTGCCGGAGACGCAGGTGCAGAGATATTGCCCTCTGATGGGTGGCCACTGTGGGGCAATGGACAAAGTGCCAGACAACAAACCTCCCCACAAGCGTCATCCCCTCTGGGGAACCGATCTCGCTTTGTACTCTTTTCTATTGAGAGCCATCCCCTCCGGGGAATCCAATCGCTACAAGATAGCCCGTAGGGCTTTGCTCTTAATAGCGACTCACCCTTATTCAACCCTGTCAATACTCCGTAGGAGTTTTCTCTATTGTCGCGTCCCTTCGGGACGCAGAGGATGTGTTGCCGTGCGGCACCGCACTGCGCCTTCGGCTTGTACGGTGTTATTAATAGTCTCACCTCTCCGAGGTGAATACCAGCAGCTGACCTATTGAGTGCCATCCCCTCTGGGGAATCTGGTCGCTACAAGATAGCCCGTAGGGCTTTGCTCTTAATAGCAGCCCCTTATTCCACCCTCTCAATACTCCGTAGGAGTTTTCT
>DEKU01000048.1:12292-12714 GCA_002354035.1 Bacteroidales bacterium UBA2714 | reverse complement strand
GGCACCTCCGTCAACGTCTCCTCCAACTCCTACACCGTCACCGGTCTCCTCGACGACACCGAGTACGAGTTCTACGTCCGCGCCGTCTGCGGCACCGACTGGGTCAGCGAGAACCTCGCACGCACCACCGCCACAACCCAAATCGGCGAAGTGATCTGCGACGCTCCCACCGGGGTCAGCACCTCCGTGGCCGACAACTCCATCTCCGTCAACTGGACCGCCGGCGAAGGCAACATCAGCTTCGAAATCGAGTACGGCCCCCACGGCTTCACCCACGGAAGCGGCACCACTACCAACGCCACATCCTCGCCCGCCACGCTGGCCAACCTCGACTACGAAACCCAGTACGACATCTACGTCCGCGCCATCTGCGACCTGAACACCTTCAGCAACTGGAGCACCATGGCCACCGCCACCACCGG
>DEKU01000048.1:0-12215 GCA_002354035.1 Bacteroidales bacterium UBA2714 | reverse complement strand
CGTCAGCTGGACTCCTGCCGAAGGCTCCGACAGCTGGCAAGTGGTCGTCACCGACCCCCAGGGCGCTGACATCGTCGACGTCATCCGCGACGAGAGCAGCTACGACATCGCTGGCCTCACACCGGGCACCAACTACTCCGTCAAGGTCCGCACCGTCTGTGGCGACGGCAACTTCTCCTCCTACGTGTCCACCACCTTCCGCACCACCGGCGGCCAGGGCATCGACAATGCCTCCTCCGCCTCCTGCGCCATCTATCCCAACCCCACCAGCAACGCCACCACCATCAGCGTCAGCGGCGTCAACGGACGGGTCAAGATTGAGGTGGTCGACATGAACGGACGCACTCTCACCTCCGAAACCATGGAATGCAGCTCCGACTGCGCCAAGACCATCGACGTCGACGGCCTGGCACAGGGCGCCTACTTCGTCCGCATCACCTCGGACAACCTCAACATGGTTCGCAAACTGATAGTGCGCTAATGTGACGACTCGACTTCATCAGTCATAAATCACTACTTCGGCGGGCGACTCGCAAGAGCCGCCCGCTCTTTTTGTCCCCAACCCAACGCCCGCACCACTCCCCAGCACCCGACCGCCCCACAAGCCCCGGCATCGCACAGCCCCAAACGCTTCTACCCGATTATGTTTTTATTTACATTCTATTTACACACTATTTTATTTCTTTATTATCTCTTCACAAGAGACAAACTACCGACAATATGGAAACAAAAGCGAAGCGACAGAGGGGGGCCTGAGGCATGCCAGATTCCGGCCTCAAAAAGTCTTAATTCCATTCGAAAAGCTCCGGGAAAGGGAAATGTTAAAAGTGATATATGTAAAAGTTTTAAAATCAGCATGAAACAAAAACAAGGATGAAAAAATTTTGTTTTGATTAGAAAAAGGAGTATATTTGCAGACGGAATGATTCAAAAAAATATTATTGGTAACCATTGAAAATTAGAGAAATAACTATAAATAAACCTTAATATTAATTAACAATTATCGCCATGAAAAGTAGAGTATTAAAATGGTTGCTCCTTGCGGCAATAATTGCCGCACCGTGGGTGACGCAAGCTCAAAATGCGAGAGACTACCGCATGGAAACTGGCGTGGACACAACATTGTTTGCCCCGCTGACCAGTTCCGCAACGCATGTCTTATCCATTGAAGGCGAAGACGATGAAGGCTCAGAGCTCCTCAACATCGGCTTCACCTTTTCGTTTGCAGGCACGAGCTACACACAATTCTCGTGCAGTTCCAATGGACGGGTCAGGCTCGGGACAAGCTGTTCCGGAGCCTACCAAATGCCGTTCACTACGCTGACGAGCACGTCGGACAACGACTTGCCGTTCATCACAGCGTTCGGCATGGACAACACATTGGGTGCCACAGGCTCGTATGTGAAATATGAGCTGTTGGGTACTGCTCCCAACCGCATGTTGGTCATCGAGTACTGCACCCCGTCGTGGTACGACGAGGATGGGGACTTGGTGCGTTACCAAATCCAGCTGCTGGAGGACAGCAGCCGGATAAGACTGGTATACGGGACCTCCGATGCCGCCCCCTATGACTACGACAGTTACCAAATCGGTATAGCCGCCACGGCCACCGATATTCTGATGATTAATCCTTCGACACACTCCACTTTCACCACCGGCACCTCGACTTCATTCAGTGCGTGGCCCGGCGTGGGACGCTACTATACCCTCACTCCTCAGCCACCTTCCAGCTGTCCTTCGGTGAATGCCATCTCGATGATAGCCGTGACGGCCAACTCGGCCAACATCGAATGGGCCTACAACACCGAAGACGCTGGGACTCCCATCGGCTACGAAATTGAATATGGCCAGGTGGACAGCACCCTCAGCGCCACCACCGCCACCCTTCCTTCAATTATCCTTACAGGTCTGACCCCACAGACCAACTACAAAGTGCGCGTCAGGGCCAACTGCGGTTCGGACGGCTTTGGGGCATGGGATTCGACCACATTCTTCTCAGCCTCGATGCCATGCGCTGCAATAGACACCTCCATTGCAGGCGACACTTTGATATTCAGCAATATCTCCAGCACAGCCTCCGGCACACTGGTATATAGCTCCTATGGCAACACGATGTATCAGGCCATCTATACCGCAGCGGAGCTGACGGCCGCAGGGCTGAGAGCCGGCGGCATAGTGGGTGTTGACTTTGGTTTCTCCAACAACAGTTCCTATGCCAAGGAATTCACCATCTTTATGGGCAACACTTCACGCAGTTCGTTCAGTTCGGCGTCAGACTATGTCAACCCCGGCACACTGCAACAAGTGTATGGCCCGACGGCTCACCCCTTAAATACATCGGGCTGGCAGCACTACAACTTCAGCCAGCCATTTGTGTGGGACGGCACGAACAACATAATAGTTTGCACGTTCATGAACCAGCCCACCGGCACCTCACAGTCCAGCAGCAGCTTCAGTGGCTACTCCACTCCCTGCACGGAGAAAAGAAGCCTGTGCCGCTATATGGACAACACACAGTTTACCCTTGCCAACTATACTACTGCGTCGTATGGTGCGGTGTACAGTTCGCACGCCAGTGTACATTTCTATACCGCCGGATGCACAGAGAGGTCCGCTTGTGGGGTCCCCAGTGTGTGGGTTGACAGTATGGGAACCCAGGAGGCCACCATCAGCTGGTTGCCTGGTGCACAGGAGACTGCCTGGGATGTGGACTATCGCCAGTTGGGCTCAACCGCATGGACTTCGGCCACTTCCTCCTTTACAGGCACTACCTATACCATTACAGATTTGAATCCTGCCACGAAATACGAGTTCCGGGTTTCGCACTATTGCGACGACATCACGTATGCTTCAATCATTGAGGCCACAACGGATTGTGCACCGATTGCCCACAGCGATCTTCCGTTTGTGTATGGTTTCGAGGACCTGACGAGCACTTCATCCAGCACACCTTTGGGCGTATGCTGGAACAAAGGATATTACAATAGCTCATACAATCCATCCAGCTATCCGTATCCCTCGTCCACGACACCTCATAGCGGGACACGGTCGCTGTATTTCTACAGCTCTATCTCCACGACATGCAGCTGGCTGTGTCTGCCGGAGTTTGAGGACAGCATCAACACCCTGCAACTGATGTTCTGGGGCAGAAAGAGTGGCACGTCGTATTCCGGACAGATAAAGGTGGGAGTGATGACCGACCCGACGGACTACACTACCTTCCAAACGGTGCATACCCTCTTTACGGACAACACCACTACCTGGAACCGTTTTGATGTGCCGATGAGCGGCGCCACGGGTTCGGGCTATATTACGATTATGATTGAGGCGGGGTCGTCGTCGTCGAACTACATCTATATCGACGATATCACGGTGTATGAGATTCCCGCCTGTCCGCACGTGACCAACTTGAGTGTGGACAGCCTGAGTGTGGACTGGGCAGCCATCAGCTGGAGCGAGGCTGGGACTGCCAATAGTTGGGTGATGGAGTACGACAATGTCGACTTCGTGCCCGGCACTGGCAACGCCACATTCACCGAGATTCTGTACGACACGACTGCTTTGCTGACCAATCTGGACACAGGCACGACCTATTATGTCTATCTCCGCGCCGACTGCGCCGGCGACACCAGCACATACGAATCCCTCACCTTCACCACGCTGCACGGCTTGCCCGCCACGGTGCCTTACTTGTGCACTTTTGAGGGCAGCGGCACCAACGGCTGGAATCTGCTGAATGGTTCGCAGGTGAACAAATGGTATGTGGGGGGTGCTGCGAGCAATGGTGGCGGACGCAGCCTGTATATCTCGAACGATGAGGGCTTGACGAACACTTTTACCAACACCACCACGGCGTATGTGTTTGCGGAGCGTGATTTCAACCTGACGGACACAGGCGAATATGGCTACAGTTTCGACTGGCGGGCGTACGGCGAGACGTCGTATGACTTTATCCGCACGGCGCTGGTTCCGGCCAACACTGTGTTGACGCCTGGCGATTACAGCGGTTTCAACAACAGCACTGCGGTTCCGGCTGGCGGCATCGCCTTGGACGGTCCAGGAAGACTGAATCTTCAGTCGACGTGGCAGACACACACTGGCACTTTCCATCTGACCACTCCGGGGTCGTACAAATGGGTTTTCATGTGGCGCAATGACGGCAGCAGCGGCACTCAGCCTCCCGCAGCTATCGACAATGTGCAGTTGGTGCGCAACACATGCCCTACGCCCACGGCTTTGGCGGCCTCGGATGTGACTGCGAGCAGCGTGACGCTGAGCTGGTTGGCTGGAAACAATGAAAGCCAATGGATTGTGAGTGACGGTTACACCGAAGACTATACCTACAACAACACCTACACTTTCATGGGTCTCCAACCCAACACGCCGTATAACTTCACGGTGCGTGCGGTGTGCTCGGACTTCGACACAAGTATGGCCGCAAGCCTGTCGGTGACTACCGAGTGCGGTGCGCTGACTATGTTCCCGTTCTTTGAGGATTTCGAGGATGAGACGACGACTTCGGCCACTACGGCCAACGATAACTTTATCAGATGCTGGCACCACCTGAACAATGCCACGCAGTATTTTGGCTGGCCTTATATTTCGAGTTCGTCCACGTACAACCATTCGCCCAACGGCGGCAAGGGTCTGTACTGGTATGCCTCAACCACCTCTGGCACATACGGCGACTACTATTATGTGGTGTTGCCCGCCATCGACACGGATGTGGTTGCCCTCAACACGCTGCGCGTCAGTTTCTGGGCCAAGGCCACCAGCACGAGCTATCACCCTGTGCTCAACGTGGGCTTGATGACGGACCCGGAGGATGTGAACACCTATACCAATGTGAGCAATGTGAACGTCAACCCGGGCAGCAGCACTTCGTGGAACAAGTTCACCGTGGAGTTTGACCAATACACGGGGTATGGCTCGTATATCGCCATCCGGGCGTTGCGGCCCACTTCGACATGGTATGCCGCTGTGGACGATATCACAATCGACCTGATACCCGACTGCCCCGAGGTGACGAACGTCACGGCAACACATATCACCACCGAGCAGGCCGAACTGAACTGGACTGAGACCGGCGAGGCCGACGAATGGGGCATTGAATATGGTGTGCACGGCTTCGAGGTGGGCACCGGCACGTATGAGTCGGTCACATCGCTGCCCTACACCATCACCGACCTGCAGCCGAACACGGAATACGATGTGCGCATCACTCCCGACTGCTATGGCATTGCGGCCACGACGGTGTTCACTTTCCGCACAGAGTGTGTGCCGATGGTTACACTGCCCTACAGCATGAGTTTTGAGACAACGGACGGCGTTGCCGCGACTGGCACCAGCACTTCGACCGTGTTTGTCGAGTGCTGGCACCGACTGAACAACGGCACCGACTATTTCGGTTATCCCTACGTGTCCAGCAGCACCACCTACGCCCATACGGGCAGCCGTGGCCTCTACTGGTACAACACCACAACGACGAGCACCTACGGCGACTACCAGACGGTGGTTCTGCCCGCTTTCGACACCGACCTCTTCGACATCAATACGCTCCGCCTCACCTTCTGGGCCAAGAGCTCGGGAGCATCCTATTATCCCGTGTTCCAGGTGGGCGTGATGACCGACCCGGGCGACAACAGCACTTTCCAGGCAGTGAGTTCGGTCAATGTGAGCAACAGCACCGCATGGGACAAGTATATTGTCAACCTGGGCAGCTATACAGGCAGTGGCAACTATGTGGCGCTGCGTGCTGTGCGCCCCTCTTCATCGTGGTATGCATACGTCGACGACATCACCCTGGAGCCTATGCCCGACTGTCAGGAGGTGAGCCATATCGTTGCACAGAACACCACCGCCTCCTCAACCGAGCTGAACTGGATAGAGCACGGCTCGGCCACGGGCTGGTCGGTGGAATACGGCCTGCACGGCTTCACCCCCGGCACCGGAACATCGGTTTCGGCCACCTCCCGTCCGTTCACCATCAGTGGCCTCAGCGCCAACACGGAATATGATGTGTACGTCACTCCTGTCTGCTCCGGCACAACAGCATCGACCATGGCCACATTCCGCACGGAGTGCTTGCCCACCTCGTCAATACCGCTGACCATGAGTTTCGAGACCTCGGATGGTGTGCCCAGCACTGGTTCCTCCACCTCGACCACTTTTGTTGAGTGCTGGCACCGGTTGAATAACGGCACGTCCAACTTCGGCTACCCCTACGTGGGCAGCAGCTCCACATACGCCCATACCGGCAGCCGTGGTCTATACTGGTATAACACCACCACGACCGGCACCTACGGCGACTACCAGATTGTGGTCCTGCCTGGCATCGATGTCACCATACATCCCCTCAACACTTTGCAGCTGTCATTCTGGGCCAGATCCAGTTCGTCCAGCTACTCGCCCACCTTCCAAGTGGGTGTGATGACTGACCCCAACGACCCCGCCAGCTTCCATCAGGTGGGCTCTGTGCAGGTGAGCAACAGCACCCTGTGGGAAGAGTTCACTACAGGTCTGGCCTCCTATAGCGGTTCGGGCCAGTATGTGGCCATCCGTGCCCTGCGCAGCAGCTGGACTGCCTACGTGGACGACATCACGCTCGACTTCGCACCCGTATGCCCCGGCATCATCGACCTCGCCGTCAATCAGACTGGCACCACCGGTGCACATGTCTCCTGGAACTATCAGGACGGTTTTGTGGGCATACCCTCTACCTGTGCAGTGGATGTGTTCAGCTCCACAGGCAGCACCCCCATTGCCACCTTCACCGCCACCAGCAACTCTATTCTGGTATCCGGCCTGCAGCCCTCGACCAACTATCGTGTCCGCGTGCGTCCCAACTGTGGTGCCGGTGAATACGGGCAGGCCGACAGCACATTGTTCCGCACCTCCAATCTGCCCTGCATAGCCTACGACACCACCCTCAACGACACCATCCTCTTTGCTGACGGCATGGCCAACACCACTGGCGTGTTTGTCAACTCGTCGTGGGGCAACACCTTCTGCCAGTCCATCTATACTGCCGAAGAGCTGAGAGATGCCGGAGTCCACGCCGGACAGATCAAAGGAATCCGTGTGGGCTATTCGGCCGCTGGCTCCTACGACAAGGAGTTGACCATCAGCCTGGGCTCCACTACCATGAGCTCTTTTAGCTCTGCCTCCAACATGGTCGACTCTTCTCAGTTGACCCGTGTGTACGGACCGCAGGTCCGCACGGCCACCAGTGCCAACTCTGGCTGGGTCTACTACACCTTCGACACCCCGTTCCCCTGGGACGGCACCAGCAACATCATCCTCTCCACCTTCATGAACCAACACAGCACTTCGCAGACCTCCTCTGGTTTCTATGCCTACAGCACCGCCACCTCACGCACTGGCGCCACCGCCTACCGCTATAAGGACAGCAACCCCTTCACCAATGCCGACTGCCTGTCCACCGGCAGCAGCAGCACCAGTACCTATATTCCCAGCGTCTCCTTCATCACCGACGGATGCTCCGAAACAGGCACCTGTGCTCAGCCCTTGGTTGTAGTCGACTCTTTCGGGACTGATTTCATAGCCATCAACTGGACGGCTGGTTATCAGGAGACCGCCTGGGACATTGACTACCGCGAAACCGGAGCCACAAGCTGGACCTCCGAAGCAACAGTCAACATACCCGGCTACCTCTTCGTTGACCTCGACGCCAACCAGTCTTACGACATCCGCGTCACCGCTCTCTGTGGCGACACCTCAGTATCCACCACTCTGACCGTCACCACCCCGTGTGTTGCAACTCCTCTCCCCTTCACCACCAGCTTCGAGGGATTCCCCTCCAGCTCTCTCACTTCACCGATGCCCAGCTGCTGGACACGTGCTTCCAACTACAACACATCCTCTGCCTACCCCTATGCCTCCTCATCCTATGCCCACAGCGGCTCCACCTCCATGTACATGTATTCCACCTCCAGCTCCTACAGCTACATCACCCTCCCCATCTTCGCAAGCTCGGTGGACAGCCTGATGGCCACCTTCTGGCTCTACAAGAGCAACACATCCTACCCCCACACTCTCTCCATCGGCGTCATGACCGATCCCTCCGACATATCCACCTACACCGAAGTGACCTCCGTCACCCCCCGCCAGCTCAGCCAGTGGGAAGAATATGAAGTCTACTTCGAAAACTATACCGGCAACGGCCAGTATATAACCTTCCTCTCCCCCAATGGCCAATACAGCTATCCCTACCTCGACGACCTCACCATCGACCTCATCCCCGACTGCCGTCGAGTGCAAGGCATAACCGTGAGCAATGTCACCCTCCACAGCGCTGACGTCAGCTGGCTTGCCCACGATGTCTCCGACTTCGACCTCGTGTGCGTCCCGTCCGGCAACTCACCCGATGCCGTCAGCCCCACCCACATCTACGGCGACAGCACCTACACCCTCACCGGCTTGCAGCACAGCACCTCCTACGACCTCTATATCCGTGCCTACTGCTACCCCGACACCAGCGAGTGGTCCATGCTTGTGCGTTTCCGCACCGAGTGTGGCCTCATCGACAGCCTTCCCTTCTTCGAGAACTTCGAAGGCGTGGATGCCGGTTCCTCCACCTCTCGCGACTTTGTGCCTTGCTGGGGCCATATCAACAATGGCACCTCTTACTATGGCTACCCCTACGTAAGCTCCTCCACCTCCTATAGTCACAACGGTGGTAACAAAGGCCTCTACTGGTACAACTCCACCACCACCGGTTCCTATGGCGACTACATGTACGTTATCCTCCCGCCCGTCGACACCACCACCCTGCCGGTCAACACCCTGCAAATCTCCTTCTGGGCCAAGAGCAGCAGCACCTCCTACTTCCCCGTACTCGAAGTGGGCGTGATGAGCAACGACATCGACACCAACTTCACCCGCATGCGTACCATCGAAGTGGGCAACAGCACCATCTGGGAGCAGTACACCGTACCCCTGGGCCGCTACCAAGGTCTCGGCAACCGTGTGGCCATCCGTTCCCTCCGTTCCACTGGCACCTGGTATGCATACGTCGATGAAATCATGCTCGACACCATGCCCCACTGCCCGGCTCCGCTCGAAGTGGTGGTCGACAGCACTGCCATCGACGCCATAGCCTTCAGCTGGATACCCTCTGGCAGCGAAACCCAGTGGGCAGTCACCTGCGGCAACATCGACACCATAGTTTTCGACACCAGCCTCACCCTCACAGGCCTCACGCCCAACACTCCCTACGACATCAACGTCCGCGCCATCTGCGGTCCTGGCGACACCAGCGACTACACCTCCCTCGACGTCCGCACCGAATGTGCTATCATAGCCTCGCTGCCTTGGCACGACGACTTTGAGAGCTACAATGGCGGCACCTCGTCATCCATGGATTTCGGCCTCCCCTGCTGGAGCCGCCTATCCGACGCCACCTCCTACTTCTATCCCTACCTTGGCAACAGCACCACCTACAACCACACCACCGGTGGTTCTAAGGGCCTGTACTGGTATGTCACCTCCACCACCTCCTATGGCACCTACCAAATTGCGGCTCTGCCCCTGATGGACACCACCACTCTCACCCTGAACACACTGAACCTCTCATTCTGGGCCAAATCCAGCAGCACTTCCTACACTCCCATGATAGAGATTGGTGCCATGATTGACGAAAACCCCGCCACCTTCACTCCCATCGACACACTGACCATCAACGGTGTTACGGATTGGAACCTGTTCGAGTTCCCCTTCAGCAACTACACCGGCCATGGCAACCGTCTGGCTCTGCGTGCTGCCTACGCCATGTCTGGCAGCATCTGGACCGCCTACCTCGACGACTTTTATATCGAGCCCATCTCGCCCTGCCCGCGTCCCGACTCGCTGACCGCCTATGGCGCCACAGCCAACTCCGTGACCCTGGCTTGGCATGAGCCCGACTATGCCACCACATGGGTGATTGAATACGGTCCTATAGGCTTCCAGCCCGGCACCGGCACGGTGGTCACCACCAGCTCCAACCCCCATGTGCTGACGGGTCTGCCCTCCAGCTATATTGGCGAGTATTATGTCCGCAGCATGTGCGGCGGCGGCGACACCTCCTTCTACAACCGCGAGCCCTGCATGTTCAACACCGCACAGCTGCCTGCCACCATCCCCTACCACTGCGACTTCGAGAATGTGACCGAGTGGATGGCTTGGCAGTCCAACTCCAACAGCACCATCAACTGGGCACGTGGCACAGCCATGGTCGATTCGGGCAGTTATTCGATGTACATCTCGCCCGACAACGGCGTCACTTATGGCAACGCCGACTTCACCTCGCTGGTCAATGCCGCAGTGTATCGCGACATCGACTTCGGCACCATCGACAGCAGCTTCACGCTCACCTTCCGTGCCCGCATGGGTGGTTCGACCGACAACAGCTACGATGGTCTCATGGTATTCCTTGTCGACCCGGCTGAGGCAGTCGTTGCCTCAACAGCCAATATCACTTCGCCGTGGGGCAATGTCAACGACCTCTACCGCATAGCCTCGGTACGTGTCGACACCACCTGGCGCACCTACCGTGCTTCGTTCGACACCATCAGCGGTGTGCACCGTGTGGCTTTCTTCTGGTTCAACCAGAACACGGCTTCGTCTCACCCCTTCATTGCCGGACCCGCCGCTGTCGACAACATCCACATCGACTACAGCTCCTGCCCGCGTCCCGTCAATCTGGACACCTCTCTGCTCACCAACACCTCGGCCACTCTCACCTGGGACGGCCCCGCTGCGGCACAGTATCGCGTGGCATGGCGTGTGCGTGGGGCTTCCGCCAGCACCAACACCTATGTCAACACCTCCACCAACAGCGTGACCCTCACCGGTCTCACTCCGCTGGAGACCTATGTGGTGTGGGTTCAGAAAATCTGTGGAAACGACTCCAGCCTGTTCAGCGACGGTTGCGTTTTCCAGACAGAGATTTGTGAGGATGTGCAGACTCGCTACAGTTTCAATTCGGCCTGGCCGTCGACCACCAGCACCTATGCACCCATGGGCTACAGCTTCTACAACTATGGCTATGTACAGACCATCATTGACAGTGCCCAGCTTGCCGGCCTCACCGACTCGATTACTGCCATGGCGTTCAATCCAGTGGATGGCAACCAAGGCAACTACTACAACCACATGGACATCTATCTGGCCAATGTGCCGGAGAGCAACCTCTCGTCCGGCTTCATCGCCCCCAATGCCACCCACCAGTTTGTACAGGTTACCAACGATGCCAACCTGTCCTACACTGATGGCGGATGGGTCACCTTCAACTTCGACAATGCATTTGCATGGGATGGCCACAGCAACATCCTCGTCACGGTCAACCGTCGCCACGGCACATACCAGAGCGGCGCTTCATTCTATGCCCACTCCACTTCCACCGCCAAGACCCGCTACGTCTACAACGATGGCAGCCCCTACAACATCAGCTCTGTCACGGGCGGCACAGCCCTGAACATAGTGGGCGACCTGAAGTTGATTTCTTGTCCTTCCACACCCACTTGCCGCGAACCGATAATAGCTGCTGTCACCAACAACTACAATTCGGCCACCGTCACCTGGACAGGCGCAGGCACCAACTATCAAGTCAATATCAAGGAGACCAACGCCGCCAACTGGCCTTCCACTGACATCTCTGTCACTGGCAACACCTATACATTTACCGGCCTGCAGCCCTCAACCTACTACACCTTCCGTGTACGTCAAGACTGCACAGCCGACACTCTCGGCTACTCCGACTGGGTGATCGGATCCTTCCTGACCGACAGCCTGCCCTGCCTGGCTCCCGACAGCCTGCGCGCCATCGCCGTCACCAACGCCACCGCCACCTTCGACTGGAACGTCGTCGGCAACGAATCCACCTGGGACATCCACGTCTGGTTCACCGGCGGCCTCGACAGCGTCTACCGTGTCACCTCCCGTCCCGCCACCATCGGCGGCTTCGCGGCTGGCCTCACCTACAACGCCTCCATCCGTCCCCTCTGCGGTGTCAACCTCCTCGAGGGTGAATGGGGCGACACTGTCACCTTCGCCACCGCCACCTGCCCCGACGTCACAGGCCTCTCCACCAGCAACGTGACCACCAACAGCGTCACCCTCACCTGGACCGCCGACCCCATGGCCCAAAGCTGGACCATTGAGTACGGCTTCCGCGGCTTCGACCAAGGCACAGGCACCTCCGTCAACGTCTCCTC
>DEKU01000070.1:12468-16286 GCA_002354035.1 Bacteroidales bacterium UBA2714 | reverse complement strand
GGCGAAGCCGGGGGGTATGAAAGAAAGGGGCCGGGGGTATGAAAAGAAAGGGGTACGGGGGTATGAAAAAAACGAGAGACGCGGCATCACGCATGTATCAATTGCGGATTTATCTCAGTCTTTCAGGCAAGAAAGGGGGACGACGACGACGCCGTCGGGGCGGCGATAGACATAGTGGCCGACACCAACCAGTACCATCTTGAAGGCTGGCGCGGGCATCTTGGTGGGGTCAATCTTGTTTTCGAGTGTGCAGAGGGTGCGTGCCCCTTCTTCAATCAAGTGGTCGCCTCCCAGCTTGATTTCGATGAGGCCATACCGTCCGTTGCGCAGGTGGATGACGGCATCGCATTCGAGGCCTGTCTTGTCGCGGTAGTGGAAGAGGTGGCCGTTGAGGGCGTCGGCATAGGTTCGCAGGTCGCGGATGGCCATGGTCTCGAAGAGTAGCCCCATGGTGTTGAGGTCGTCGAGGAGGTCGTCGGGGCCGAGGCCGAGAGCGGCGGCGGCGATAGAGGGGTCGGTGAAGTAGCGGGTGTCAGAGGTGCGGATGGCGGTCTTGCTCCGCAGGTTGGGGTTCCAAGCTGGGAGGTCGTCGGTGACAAAAATCATCTGCAAAGCTCGGATGTAGGAGTCGGTGGTGCCGGGGCTGAGGGCTGAGCCGTGGGCGGACATGTCGTCAATGATGGTGTTGATGGAGGCCTGGCTGCCTTGGTGGCGGGCGTAGCTGCGCATCAGGCGCATGGCGAAGGCGGGGTTGCGGCGGGTGCCGTCGACGCGCGAGATGTCACTCTCGGCCACGGCGTCAAGGTAGTTGTAGGCCTGCTGTAGGGCGGCGGCAGTGGGCAAGCCGAGTGCGCCGGGCCACCCACCCCGGCAGATAAGGTGTGCCAGTTGCTCTATTTCCATTTTCGTGCCGCCCCCTTGGGCTTCGGCTCCATTGAAGAGTGCGGCCAGCGAGACTTCGCCCGACGAGTCGCCGGACTCCCAGAGCGACATGGTGCGCATGGTGAGCCAGGCGAAACGGCCGGTTCCGGTGTGCCTGAGCTGGGCGGGGTCGGGCGGGACGGCGGAGCCTGTGAGGATGAATTGGCCAAGGTGGTTGTCGCGGTGGTCGACTTCGAAGCGCACAGCATCCCATAGCTGAGGGGCGAGTTGCCATTCGTCAATGAGGCGGGGTGCAGGGCCGACAAGTAGTCTGCGGGCAGCGGTGGAGGCCATCTGTAGGTTCTCGCTGATGGTGTCGGGGTCGTCGAGATAGAGGGTGCTGGATGCAATCTGTTCGGCTGTAGTGGTCTTGCCGCACCATTTGGGGCCTTGAATGAGAACAGCTCCTGCTGAGAGGAGTCGGTCACGGAGCAGAACGTCAGCAATGCGGGGCTTATAGGTGTTCATAGTGTCATGTTTTTGAGGTGTATAACGCTGTTATGGGTTGTTTATTGTGTAATTTGGCTGATTTTTGTTGGGGAATTTGGCTGTTTTTTGTTGGTGAATTTGGCCGATTTTTGTTGGTGAATTTGGCTGCCGTGGTCAAAGGCAACGAGTGCGGGGTGCCGCTCTACCAATATCTACTATCTACGCGAACCCCCTTATCCGCCGTTTCGGGCAAGAATGGTACGACGAACTGCTCTAGGCCGTTGCCCAATCCTCCTCCCGTTGAAAAACGACCGTTCCCCGTTACTTCTTCGTTAATTATCGAAGAAATAACGGGGAACTACCATCGAAGCAGCAGACATCGGTTGGGTAAACAAGGGGTTGTGTTTTCCTGAAATCGCTTGGCGGATTTTTGCTGGTTAGACTGATTAGCTTGTCGAATAATCTGCTGTCGTGGTGGACGACAAGGCACGCTTCGGTGACTGGGCGATGGACACCATCGTCGGGAAGGACGGCAAGGGTGCCATCGTCACCATTGCCGAACGCGCCACCAAGAAGATGCTTATGGCCAAATCCCCAAAAAAGGCAAGAATGCCAAGGCTGTGGCACGGCTTGTCGTACAGATGCTGCGCCCTTTCGAACACCATGTCCTCTCCATCTCCACCGACAACGGAACCGAGTTCGCCGAACGCAAGTACATCGCAAAAATGCTGCACACCAAGGTCTATTGCGCACACCCATACTCTTCCTGGGAGAAAGGCCTCATCGAAAACACAAACAAGAACATTCGTCACTACATCCCCCAAAAACACCGTCTCTCCTCCCTTTCTGTCGGTTACATCCTTTACGTCCAAACTGAAATCAACCTCTTGCCGAGAAGACTTCTGAACATCTCTTCGTCGAAACAAAAACTTTGCACAACAGTGCCGCACTTCGAGGTTGAATCTACAGGCGCTTTATTTTTTGCGAGTGGACAATATTATTGGTTGCAGTCCGTTATTGAAAGCATGAAAATGAACAGAGTTGCCAAGATGGCTGTCTTTGCCATGCTGGCGGTGCTGGTGGCACTGCCCGCTCAGGCCAGAAAGAAGAACAAGTATGAAATCACGCTGACGATTCAAGGCGGCGCGGACACGGTGATGTATATGGGCCATTACTATGCCAAGGGCAATACGGTGGTGGACACAAGCTACCGCGACAAGAAGGGCCGCTTTGTGTTCAGCGGCGCCGACACACTGCCCAACGGCTTGTATTTCTTTGCCAACCCAAGGGGCATGTATGTAGAGTTTGTGGTGTATAAGGAGAAGCCGTTCTTTACGTTCGAGACCAAGCAGCGCGACTGGACGGGCGACATGAAGGTGAAGGGGAGCAAGCAGAATGAGTTTTTCTACGACTTCCACCATATCGATGTGGCCTTTGCCAAGGATCTTGACGAGAAGAGCGGCAAGATGGACTCGGCGCAGTTTGCCCGCTACCGCTACGGCAAGCTGTTGGAGTTAGACAGCATTAAGATGGATATGATCGAGAAGCATCCCGATATGTTCCTCTCCAAGATGATGCTGGCCACGAAGGAGGTGGAGCCTCCGGTGGTGGACGAGAAGGGGGACAGCCTCACGTTCGAGCAGCGGCGCGACTATTACTTGGAGCATTATTTCGACAACATGATGCTGAACGACAATGCCATTGTGCGCACACCGAAGGATGTGTTCTACAACCGGGTGATGAATTTCTACGACAATGTGCTGAAATTCTCGCCGCCGGAGGTCATCATCCGTTATATGGACCCGATGTTAGAGCGCTCCAAAGGGGCGCCCGATGTGTTCATGTATCTGGTCATGACGCTCACACAGAAGTATCTGCAAAGCAATGTGATGGTGTATGACGAGGTGTATGTGCATCTGGTGCAGAAGTATTATGCGTCGGGCGATAATTTCTGGTCGTCGCCCAGCTCGATAGACAAGGAGGTGCAGCGCGCCACGAAATGGGAACGGCTGCTGGTGGGGAAGGTGGCGCCGGAGCTGATACTTTTCGACACGGTCAATGTGCCCCATTCGCTGCATGCTTTTCCGCACAAGTGGAAGCTGCTGGTGTTCTGGTCGCCCAACTGCGGCCACTGCAAGCATATCATACCGGCGGTGTACAAGGCGTTTGCGAAGTACAGCCAGCAATATGACATCGGTGCGTTCACCATTTTGAGCGACCCGGACGACAAGACGCGTGTCGAATGGCGCAAGTTTCTGGCCGAGAACGGGATGAACAGCCCGGCGTGGCTCAGTCTGGATGGCGGCGAGGCGAATGTGGACTGGCACGATGTGTATGACATCACTACGACGCCACAGATATACTTGATAGATGAGAACAATGTGATTCAGGCCAAGAAGCTGGGAGAGGAGAGCATCGAGAAGGTGATTACGGCCATCTGTGGCCAGCAATAGGGTCTTTGTGGCGGC
>DEKU01000070.1:0-12434 GCA_002354035.1 Bacteroidales bacterium UBA2714 | reverse complement strand
GATAACGGCGGGGCCACCACACTCCGAAGAAATCAATTATCACCAATATCACCCATCATGAAAAAAACCGTATTAATTGCAGGTTTGGCGGCTGCCACCCTGCTATCAACAGGATGCAAAAAGACTATGGACAATCCGTTCTTCTCTTCATGGGGCACTCCCTATGAAATCCCCGATTTCGGGAAGATTAAAACCGAGCATTATATGCCCGCCTTCGAGGAGGGTATGAAACAGCAGATGGCCGAGATTGACGCCATCGTGAACAATCCCGAGGCGCCCACTTTTGAGAACACCGTGGAGGCCTATGAGTACAGCGGCCAGCTGCTGAACTCCGTGTCGGGTGTGTTCTTCAATCTCAGCGAGTGCGAGAACAGTGACGAGATGGAAGCAATAGCCGAGGAGGTGACTCCCAAGCTCTCCGCCCACGGCGACAATATAGCGCTGAACGCCAAACTTTTTGAGCGTATCAAGACAGTCTACGACCAGCGCGAGTCGCTGGGTCTCAACCCCGAGCAGCTGCGTCTGCTGGAGGAGACATATAAAGGCTTTGTGCGCAGGGGTGCCAATGTTCCCGCCGAGAAGCAGGCACGTTTCCGCGAGTTGAACGAGCAGATAGCCTCCCTCACCCTGCGTTTTGCGCAGAATGTGCTGAAAGCCACCAACGCCTATCAGCTGGTGCTCGACACCGCTCCGGCCGGCGTCACCCCCGACCAGATTGCCGCCGCCAAGGAGGCTGCCGACGCCGACTCGGCCACCAAGGGCAAGCTGGTTTTCAAGCTCAACCTGCCCAGCTGGGAACCTTTTATGCAGAACTGCTCCAACCGCGAACTGCGCCATCAGATGTGGCAGGCCTATGCCTCGCGTTGCAACGGTGGCGAGTATGACAACACCAAAATCATCGACACCTTGGTGAATCTCCGTTTGGAGCGTGCCAATATTCTTGGTTTCAACACCCATGCCGACTATGTGTTAGATGACTGTCTGGCCAAAACCCCGCAGGCTGTCAACGAGTGCCTGATGCAGATCTGGACTCCCGCATTAGCCAAGGCTAAGCAGGAATGTGCAGAATACCAGAAGATGATCAAGGCCGACGACCCCACCGCCAAGCTGGAGCCTTGGGACTGGCGCTATTACAGTGAGAAACTGCGCAAGGCCAAATACGACCTGGACGACGATGTGGTGCGTCCCTATTTCTCGTTGGACAATGTGCGTGAGGGCGCTTTCGCCACAGCCAACAAGCTGTATGGCATCACCTTCCGCGAGAACAGCGCGCTGCCCACTTATAATAAAGAGGCGCATGCCTATGAGGTGCTGGACGGCGACCAGGTCATCGGCATCCTTTATATGGACTTCTTCCCCCGTGCCAGCAAGCGCAGCGGCGCCTGGATGACGGAGTTCCGCGGACAGAAAGTGGACCGCGAGGGCAACAATGTGATTCCCATCATTCAGGTGGTGTGCAACTTCACCAAGCCGACAGCCGACAAGCCGTCGCTGCTGAATTTCGACGAGAGCGAGACCCTCTTCCACGAGTTTGGACATGCCTTGCACGGACTGCTGAGCAAGTGCCACTACCCCTCGCTGGCAGGCACCAATGTGCCGCGCGACTTCGTGGAGCTGCCTTCGCAGATTATGGAGAACTGGTGCCGCAACCCGCAGGTGATGAAGACCTATGCCAAGCACTACCAGACGGGTGAGCCTATCACCGACGAGCTGATTGCAAAGATAGCCGCCGCCCAGACCTATGGGCAGGGCTTTATCAACACCGAGCTGCTGGCCGCTTCGCTGTTAGACATGGCTTACCACGGCATCAGCACAAAACAGCATATCGACCCCAATGCTTTTGAGGCCAACTATCTGAACGGCATAGGCCTGATACCTGAAATCATCAGCCGCTACAAGAGCACCTATTTCCAGCATATCTTCACCACGGGCTATGACGCTGGTTATTACAGCTACACCTGGACTGCCATCCTCGACCACGATGCCTTTGCGGCTTTTGTCGAGAGCGGCGACCTGTACAACCCCGTTCTGGCCAAGAAGTTCCGTCATATCCTTGAGAGCGGAAACACCATCGACCCCATGCAGATGTATGTGGAATTCCGTGGACAGCAACCCAGTGTCACCCCGTTACTGAAGGACCGCGGCCTTATTTAATATAGTCATGGAAAACAATATCCGAAAACTGACCCGTAGCATGTCCGACCGCAGGATTGCCGGTGTCTGCGGCGGTCTGGCCAATTATTTGAATGTCGATGTAACGGTCATCCGTATCCTATTCCTGCTGGCGTTGTTTTTTGGAGGTTTTGGGTTCTGGGCTTATCTGATAGTGTGGATAGCGGCCCCCGAAGAAAACCGGCTGCAACCTTGACCCCCTCTTGCCGCGTTCAGCGGAGCCACCCATTTGCAGGAGGCCACCCCTCGAGGGCGGCCTCCTGCATTATTATAACCCCGAGTGGTGCGGGTTGTCACTCCAATGGAGGCATCCGTAATAAACCAAAGGGCCGACAATGAAGATGCCAGCCCTTTCTTTCCTTTTTGTCCAAAAAGATTTTCCGGACACCAATAATACACGATAGGACTGCGCTCTGGTGTCAAAGCTCGATTACAGTCCCCGCTTGCTGGCGCGACGGGCGGCCAAGACATCCATATCGGCATGGTCGATGGCGTGTTGCAGCGCCTCGATAATCTGCTGCTTGCGGGGCAGGAAAGGGCCTGTAAGATTGAGCGACGAGGTGTGGTGGGTGGTGAAAAGGCAGTCGCAGGAGAGCGTTTGCACAAAAGTGAGCAGCTCCTCTATCATCTCGCGCTCGGTGAGCGGTGCAAACTCGCCTCGCTGAGCCTCGTCCAGCAAGGGCGTGCCGGGGAAGAGGGTGAGGCCTCCGGTGCCCACCAGCATGGGGTGGCATTGGTTGAACACCTCGGCGCTGTGCACGGCATGGTCGTGGCTGTGTTCGCGTCCCGCCACTCCGTTGAGGAAGGTGACCCAGTAGGCTATGCCGGCCTCCTCCAGCTTGTGGCATTGGACCAGGATGTCCTGTGCGGTGTAGCCTTTGTTGATGCGTTGCAGTGTCCAGTCGTCGCCGCTTTCCACGCCGAGCGAGATTTCGTTGAGTCCCACCTCGCGCAAGGCTCGCAGCTGGTCGACGCTCTTGTTGGCGATGTCGGTGACGCGTGTGCAGGCGTACATGTGCTCCAGTTTTGGCAGATACTTGCGTATCAGCTCCAGCCGGGGCATCAGGCGGTCGTAGGAGAGTGCCATCGGGTTGGCGCTCAGCAGCTGGATGGTCTTGGCCTCGGGCGCCACGGCGCGGATTTCCTTCAGGTCCTCCTCAATCCATTCCAGCGGCATCATGCGGAACGGCACGTCGCGATACATGGTGCAGAATTTGCAGCTGTTGTGGGTGCAGCCCTGCGTGATTTGGATGAGGGGAAATGTGGGCCAATAGGGATTACGATAAACAGGTTCAGTCAGATGCATGTCTTTGTTTCCTTTCTTTTTTGGATGCAAAGATACGGCTCTTTTTCCGACCGGGGGCTGCTGCTTACCGTTTGGTTAGTGGCTGCCCAGCAGCAGGCGGCGGTGTTGCAGCCCCCAGTCGGCCATGCGGTAGACCACAGCAAACAGGTCGCGTCCGTGTTCGGTGAGGCTGTAGTGGGGCGAGGGCAGTTCGCAGCGGCTTACTATGCGGTCGGCGGTCAGCTGCCGCAGCCGGTCGGCCAGCACCTTGTCGCTCAGGGCGGGGATGGCATCCAGTATCTCGCCAAAATGCTCGTTGCCGCACACGATGGCCGTCAGGATTTCCACCGTCCATTTGGCGCGTAGCACATCCATCATGTCGCTGATGGCCAGCACCTCGTGGCACAGCTCCGCATGGTCTTTCCCTTTTATCTTGTCGATGAAATTGTCGCTCGTTGTCATGGTGTGGATGGGGGGGCAGGGTCAGTTGCGGGAGGCGTCTATCTCGCGGATAATGCGTGCCGGGCTTCCGGCCACCACCATATTGTCTGGCACATCCTTCGTCACCACGCTTCCGGCGGCCACGATGGCGTTCTCCCCGATGGTGACGCCGGCCAGCACCTTCACGTCGGCTCCCAGCCAGGCGTTGCGTTTCACCACGATGGGTTTGGTCAGCAGCGTATGGCGGCGGGCCGGGTCTTCAGGATGATACTCTGTGGCCAGCACACAGTGCGGACCGATAAACACACCCTCCTCGATGGTGATGCCACCCAGGGCCAGGAAGGTGCAGCCGAAGTTGACAAAACTGTCGGCCCCGAATGAGGTGCTGAGGCCGTAGTTGATATGGAAAGGAGTGAAGATGCGGAGGGTGTCCGGCACCGCACGGCCAGTTATCTGGCTCATATAGTGGCGCACCTCGTCGTCGGTGTGCCATCCGGTGTTCATCTCGGCGGCCAGCCGCATGGTGCGTTGCACGTCGTCGTACAGGCTGTCGCTGCCTACATAGTCTTTTCCAGTGGGTTTGGTATTGCTCATATTGTGGTTTTTGTGAGTGTTAAGTTTTCAGTTTATCAACAGGGTTACACCAGTGGGGGAGGGAAGGAGGGTGGCTATTCCGACAGGCGGCCATAGTCGTCCCACTGTCCGAACAGGCGACCTTGCCGGGTTTCGGCAATCAGGTGCTCCAAGGCTTTGCGGTAGGTGTCGGGGTCGCGCTGCTTATAGAAGGTCACGTTGTAGGCACGCACGCGCTGATAGAGGGGAGGGAAACTGCGGAATGCCGACCACACACGCTGGGCTTTGAGCGCGGCCACGAAGTCGGGGTCGAACACAAAGCTGCGTGGTTCCATGGGTGGCAGCACGGCGCGGCCCGCGTCGGTCATGAGGCCGAGCCGTTCCAGCCGCCGCACCCGCTCCTTGTTCAGCTCTGACCACGGGCTGCCTTTGCGACGGGGAGAGAAGCGCTGCATCCTCACTCCGTCCACTGTGGCAAAGGTGCTGTCGATCCAGCCGAAACAGAGTGCCTCCTCAACGGCATCGAGATACCAGAGGTGGCAGTCGTCGGTCGGACGGCCACGGCGCAGCACCACCCAGCATTCGGGCTGGGTGGTGCCGTGCTCGGCAAGCCATTGGCGGAACTGATGCCTGCGGTCGAAAGGCAGTATGTTCTGCGGCCGCATGGTCAGATGTTGCGCCCCATTTGGTAAGCTTCCTGATAAGCGGGCAGCTTGAGGATGTCGCCTTTGTCCACGGCGCCACCGCCATAGACGCGGCCGCAACGCCGTATGTCGTCGAAACAGTCGGCAAAACCCTCTAAGGCGTCAATGGCGCGGTCCAGTTGGGCATGATCCTCGTCCTGGGCGGTGACCATGTAGTAGAAGTCCTTGTGGGCCATGTGGCCATAGAGGGGGTTCATGCGGTCAAGGAACACTTTCATCTGCCCGCTGACGGAGTAGTAATATACTGGGCAGGCGAAACACACCACATCGGCCTCCATCATTTTGGCGAGCATACTGTTGGCATCGTCCTGCTGAAAGCATCGCCCAGTGCGCTGACATGCCAGACAGCCGATGCAATAATTGATTTTCAAGTCGCGGAGATAGATGGTTTCCACCTGGTGTCCACTTTCGGCAGCCCCACGGGCAAACTGGGCGGCCAGGAGGTCGCTGTTGCCGTCTTTGCGCGGACTGCCACAGATTATGAGTGCTTTCTTCATGTTGAGTGATGTTTAGATTAGGCTGCAAAGATAGCAAAAAATATTGAATTGTCGACATGCTGCTACGAAAAAAAGTAAGCCGCCGCCCGCCGGGGTGAGGCACGGCGGGTGGCGGCAGTGTCCTGCCACGGTGGGACATGCCAGCATGCCGAATCCTTGGCCTGAGGCTTACCTCCGCAAGTTCATGACACACCACCATCTCCTCCCGTCCCGTGCGGACGTTCAGCGTGGGCATCTGCCCAAAGGCATCGCACGTCTGCCCATACACAAAGTCCACACCCTCCGCGCTGAGGGTGTCGCCGATGTTATAGTAGAACGGGTTACTGTAAAAATTGCCGTGAATGCCCGTTATGGCAATCATGAGCGTGTTGGCATGGCCTGTTCCAAAAAGCACACCGTCAAGCAGTATGCCCCGTCGTGTTTCTATTTTCAAGTTCTTCATAACGGTTGCAAAAGTACGCAATCCCCCCGACAGCTCCAGTGCCGATAATTTTATCACCATGGGGTGATAATTTTAGCAGTATGCCAAAAAAGTTGTATCTTTGCATTCGGAAAGCATCGAATCACCAATTCCCCAAAACCGGAGGTCCTCAATCCCAAAAGTCTGAATATCCAAACATCCCACCCCCCCCCTGGCTATGTACAACAAAAAAATCCCCATCGACACCTCCTGCGGTTTCCGCGTGGCCCTCGAAGTGATTGGCGGCAAATGGAAGCCCTACATCATCTACGAACTTTTAGACGGTCCCCGCCGTCCCGGCCAGCTGATGCGGGCCATGCCGCCCGACGCCAGCGAGCGGGTACTGTCGCAGCAGCTCAAAGAGCTGGTGGAATACGGCGTGGTGGAGCGTAGGGTGGTAGACCCCGTCTGCAAACACACCGACTATTCCCTCACCGACCTTGGCCGTAGCCTCATCCCCATCATCCAACAGCTGCGCGACTGGGGCGAAGGGTTCCGCCCTAAGCTCGAGGAAATCTTGCAGTGCAAGGAGCAGTAGCCCCCTCAGTCTCGTCCAAGTGGGCGAAACCCCTGTTGCATGGTGCGAAAAAAGCCTTTGGCCGATGCAATAATATGCTCCGGACTGCGTTATAAACCTCATACATCCGACATGGAAAATAAATAATAAAACATACACTATCATGAGCTTAATCAAATCCATCTCCGGCATCCGCGGCACCATAGGAGGCTGCCCCGGCGAGGGTCTCAGCCCCCTCGATGTGGTCAAATTCACCTCGGCTTTTGCCACTTTCCTGCAACGCCGTGCTGACGGCAAACGCCTCACCCTCGTGGTGGGCCGCGACGCCCGTCTCTCCGGCGCCATGGTGGACCGCCTTGTGGTCGGCACCCTCCAAGGCATGGGCATCGATGTTATCGAAACAGGCCTCTCCACCACCCCCACCACCGAAATGACCGTCATCGACCGCAAAGCCGACGGCGGCATCATCATCACCGCCAGCCACAACCCCAAACATTGGAACGCCCTCAAACTCCTCAACGCCCGTGGCGAGTTTATCGACGCCACCGAAGGCGCCGAAGTGCTGCGCCTGGCCGAAAGCGATGAGCTGAACTATGCCGAGGTCGACAACCTGGGCCAGGTGACCGATGACCCAAACACCATCGACCGCCATATCGAACTGGTGCTGAAACTGAAACTGGTCGACACCGAAGCCATCCGCAAGGCCGGCTTCCGTGTGGCCGTCGATGCCGTCAACTCCACCGGCGGCATTGCCATCCCGCGTCTGCTGCGCGCCTTAGGCGTCGACGATGTGGTGGAACTGAACTGCCAGCCCACCGGCCATTTTGCCCACAACCCCGAACCCATCCCCGCCAACCTAACCGACATCTCACGCGTGGTCCGCGAAAACCATTGCGACCTCGGCGTGGTGGTCGACCCCGATGTGGACCGCCTGGCCCTCGTGTGCGAAGACGGCGAGATGTTTGGCGAGGAATACACCCTGGTCAGTGTGGCCGACTATGTGCTGCAACACACCCCCGGCAACACCGTCTCCAACCTCTCCTCTTCCCGCGCCCTGCGCGATGTCACCCATCGCTACGACGGCTGCCAATACAATGCCGCCGCTGTGGGCGAAGTGAACGTCACCACCCTCATGCGTAGCACCAACGCCGTCATCGGCGGCGAAGGCAACGGCGGCGTCATCTACCCCGAACTCCACTACGGCCGCGATGCCCTCGTGGGCGTGGCCCTCTTCCTCACCCTCCTGGCCAAACGCGGCATGAAGATGAGCCAACTCCGCAAAACCTATCCCGAGTACATCATCTCCAAAAATCGCATCGACCTCACCAAGGACATGGACGTCGACGGCCTCCTGAAACGCCTGGCCGACAAATACAACGCCACCCCCGGCTGCAAAGTGACCACCATCGACGGCGTCAAAATCGACTTCGAGGACGGATGGGTGCACCTGCGCAAAAGCAACACCGAACCCATCATCCGCATCTACAGCGAGGCCCACACCGAAGCCCGCGCCAACCAACTGGCCGAGCAGGTGAAAGCCGAAGTGTAGCCCACCCCGTCGGCCCACCGCCGGGACAAAGATGCAAAAGCGTCAGTGCGGGAGCGCTCCAAGCCCTCCCGCACTTCCAATCAAACCAATCAAAAACAACAAACAACACCCCATACCATGCAAGGAAATTTCACCTATCACAATCCCACGAAACTCTACTTCGGCGAGGAGGCAATTAGCCATTTAAGCAACGAACTGAAAAACTACGGCCCCACCGTCATGCTGAGCTATGGCGGCGGCTCCATCAAGCGCAACGGCATCTACGATGCGGTGCTCGCAGCCCTCAAGGAGGCCGGAAAAACCGTAGTGGAAAACCCCGGCGTGATGCCCAACCCCACCTACGAGAAAGTGCTTGAGGGCTGCGGTCTGGTGCGCCAGCACCATGTCGACCTCATCCTCGCTGTGGGCGGCGGCTCCACCATCGACTATGCCAAAGCCGTCAGCGCCTCCGCCTTCTGCCAGGAAGACCCCTGGGACAAATACTGGGTGCACCAAGGCTGGCCCTCATGCCCCGTGGTGCCCATAGGCGCCGTCCTCACCATGGTGGGCACCGGCAGCGAGATGAACGGCGGCAGCGTCATCACCAACCGCAAAGCCGGCTTCAAGCTGGGCAAAGTGTTCGGCCCCGACCTCTTCCCCAAGTTCACCATCCTCAACCCCCGCTTCACCATGACCGTGCCCCAATACCAGATGGTGGCCGGTTTCTTCGACATCATGAGCCACCTCATGGAACAATACTTCGCAGGCAATGCCGACTGCACCACCGACTACCTCATCGAAGGCTTGATGCGCTCGCTCGTCCACTCCTCTCGCATCGCGGCACAGAACCCGCAGGACTATGAAGCCCGCGCCAACATCATGTGGACCGCCACCTGGGCCTTGAACACCCTCCTCAAATGCGGCAAGGGCGGCGACTGGGAAGTCCACCAGATAGGCCACGCCATCGGCCTCGTGACCGACGCCACCCACGGCATGACCCTCGCCTCCGTATCACTGCCCTACTACCGCCTCGTCATGCACGACGGGCTCCACCAGTTTGTGCGCTTTGCCCAGAACGTGTGGAACGTCCGTCCCGACGGCAAGACCGACGAGCAGGTGGCCACCGAAGGCCTCGCCTGCCTCGAAAGCTGGATGAAGGAAATCGGTCTCGTCACCCACAGCCGCGAGCTGGGCGTCACCGAGGAGAACATACCCGCCATAGCCGACGCCGTCCTCATCCTGCCCGTGGGCTACCGCACCCTCACCCGCGACGAGGTGGTCAGCATCCTGCGCCAAAGCCTGTAGCCACTCCACGCTCCCGGCACCACTCCCTTTGCCGCCAACAATCAGCTTTAAACATCAACCCAATACTAACAAACAACATGAAAAAAGATCTTGGAATCATCCCGGCCGTCTATCCCATGCCGGTGCTTATGGTGGCCGCCTACGACGAAAACGGCCAAGTCAATGTAATGAACGCCGCCTGGGGCATGATCAGCGCCCCCGACAAAGTGGCTCTCTTCATCAGCGAAGGCCATAAAACCACCAAAAATATCCTGGCCACCAAGGCCTTCACCGTCAGCATCGCCGACCGTGAGCACATGGATGTGGCCGACTATTTCGGTATTGCCACAGGCAACAAAACCCCCGACAAGTTCGACCGCACAGGTTATCATGCCCTGCGCAGCGCTCATGTCAACGCCCCCATCGTCGACGAGTTCCCCGTGGTCATGGAGTGCGAGCTGGCCGAAGAGGTCAACACCCCCAACCTCCACTGCATTGTGGGCAAAATCGTCAATGTGGCCGCCGACGAGAAGGTGCTGGATCCCAACGGCAAAGTGAACCCCACAAAGCTCAACGCTCTCATCTTTGACCAGTTCCAGAATGGCTACTACGTCACGGGCGAACAGGTAGGAAAGGCTTGGAACGCCGGTGCCGCCCTGGCCAAACAGCAGTAACCAACCCCTATGCCACAAGCCCGAACCCCGCTGCGGCTTCGCCGCCGCCAGGGGTTCGGGCTTTTCTTTTGTCCATTCCCGTCCGCCCCGCCATGGCCTCGCCTCGGCAGCCCCGTTGCCCCGCAGTGTCCAGGCCCTCGCTCCTTTGTCCCGACATAACCCCATCTTGTCCCGTATATTCTTTCTTGTCAAGAAACAAAATAGAAACAAAATAGAATCTAAATAGAATCAAAATGGCAGCCAAATGTGAAATAAGCGGATGAGAATGAGCGGCTCTGCATCGTAAGTGCGGCTGGGGATGGTGGAGGGCGGACATGCTGTCCTGGTGTGGGACAGCGCGGCACGGAGCGAGTGGGGTCCCGTGGGGGTGAATGTGGACATGTACGAGCTGCAGTATGCCGAGTATGGCACGGAGTATGACGAGAGGAACACGGTGCACTCGACGGAGCCGTGGGCGGTGATTGCCGAGGAGCTGGACAGTACGAAGTATTACAAGGCGCGTTGCCGTGCCAGGAGCCATCACAGGTGCGACATCCATGACACGTTGGTGTGGGGTCCGTGGAGCGCGGATGGATATTTTTATGTGGGGACGCAGTATCCGGACACGGTGCCGCTGGCATGCGGTGCGGTGGGTGACTTCCGTGTGGACGGAGAGCGAGGGGGAAGGCCTCACTTTTCGTGGGAGCGGTGCACGGGGCACACGGAGTATGAGGTGGAGTATGGTCTGGACCGTGCCGCGTGGAGCCGGGAGAGGGTGAGGCGGCAGCAGTGGACATTGCCGGAGGGTGTGGAGCCGGGCATGGAATACAGGGTGCGGGTGCGAGCCAAATGCGAACACCGGTGCTATATCCACGACACGGTGATGTGGAGCGCATGGAGCGAGATACTGCGTGTGACGGCTCCGGGCGAGCGGATGGGCGCGGAGACCGTCGAGGGCGAAGGGCTGTTCGAGCTGGTGCCGAACCCGGCGCGTGGGGAGGTGATCGTAAGGCTGAACGCAGGAGCGGAGCGGCTGCCGGCAGTGCTGACGCTGACGGACATGCAGGGGCGCGAGGTGAGAAGGGTAGAGCTGAGAGACACAGGGGCAGTGCGTGTGGATCTGACAGGACTTGCGGCAGGGACGTATGTGGTGACGCTGACCTGCAACGACAAGACCACCAGCCGCCAGCGTCTGGTGGTGGAATAGCCCGCAGCGGTATTGCCGGTATGCTACAGTCATGGGTTGTTGAGATGAAAAATAAAGAGACATTTTTTGAAAAATAATTTGTATGATGTTTTTTTTTAGTATATTTGCAAATGAAAACCATGAGATTATGAGATATGTTATTTTGTTTATAGCAATGGCACTTAGTGTATTGTATACATCAACGATGCGGGCACAGTATCGAGGGAGTTTTTTGCAATTGATTCAGCAGGTATAAAAACATATAAATACAAAAGATGAAAGATATGAAAAAGACGGTTTTTATAATGATGTTTTTGGCGTGTGTTGGCGTGGCGATGGGGCAGCTGCCGGTGCGAAACTGTGGGGATCCCGGGTATTTGTATTCTCCGTGGTGCGATACTTCGGATATCTGGTATATCAATACTATTTTATCTGGAAAGCCTACGGTTGGAGGGTTCAACGGGTCGGGCTTCCATGCCTATCATGACACGATTGTTTATGGGGTGTCGGTGCCAATGGGGAACATTGGCAAGTTTCCGTACCTTTGGGTGTACTTGTTGAAGGCAAGGGTGCACTCGTATGGATTCAATGTTAAAGTTCAAGACACCTGTCCGCGGTACACATTCTATGTGGAGAGGGAGTGTCTATATAGTTTTATTGAAAATGCGCCAGTGGCGCAGGCTGAAGAGGTGTTTACGTCGAGGGGACGCCATACCGATGTGGTTAGAACTCAGATGTGTGATTTTTATTTCGATGAGCCGTGTTCCATAGACTCGGGTGAATACTATTTTGTCGGAATCGGTCATTCATCATTTAATGCTTGGAGTCAGGTATTGAAGGATGACCCGGATCCCGACCATTATCATCCGGAAGCCCGGTATATTACCCCTATTGGCATCAGACCTGTTACTTTCGGACCAGCAGACAGTGTGTCGTTTTTGCAGATGAGGCCTTTCCCGGAGAGCAGGTACCCTACACAATATACCCCTATGATATGTTTTTTTGGGGTTATAGATAAAGCATACTGTTTCCAGCCTATTGTGCGGCCACAAGAAGGCTGGGAGGCCAATCCTCGTCATGAAGAACCTTTTGGGCCTGAAGCGGTGACGGGAGTGCGGCTGGGGATGGTGGAGG
>DEKU01000021.1:12055-12292 GCA_002354035.1 Bacteroidales bacterium UBA2714 | reverse complement strand
TTGGGGCTGAGGGGTTGCGCTTGAGGCAGATGCCCAGTTCATAGCGTAGGCAGTATTGCGTTGTCATGAGGGCCGCGCCGTCGTAGTGGTGGGTCTTTTCGAGGCCGTATTCGAGTTGCTGAACTCCATGTTGGCGGTAGAAGCGTTCGGCGGAGGTGTTGACGATGTTGGCTCGGTAGTCGAGCGAAGTTTCGAAATAAGGGGTAGTGTCGGTCTGGCGCTGTGCGAGTGTGGGGC
>DEKU01000021.1:11822-11953 GCA_002354035.1 Bacteroidales bacterium UBA2714 | reverse complement strand
GGCTGGGCGCAGTGGTTGGCGAAGGTGTGGGCGCGGAAAGGGGTGTCGCCCAGTTTGGAGAGTTGGCGTTGCATTTGCTCGGCGGCGCGAAGGGGGTCGCGGGCGGGTTCTTTGGGACAGGCGATGGTGGC
>DEKU01000021.1:0-11733 GCA_002354035.1 Bacteroidales bacterium UBA2714 | reverse complement strand
TGAGGGAGAGCCCGGCAGGGGTGTCGGCGAGGGTGATGCTGAGGGGGATGGTGCGCTCGGCGGTGCGGCCTTGCAGCTGGCGCGAGAAAGCCTGATCGTTGTTGCGCCAAATGGGGGTGCCCGGTTTGAGACTGTCGGGCATGCGGTTGGGGCGGATGGTGGCGCCCTGCACATTGTTGACCAGGAAGCCTTCGAGCTGGCCGTGGGGGTTGAGGAAGCAGAGGCCGTCGCCGGGGGTGAGGGGGAGAGAGGTGCGGAGGGTGATGGTGTCGCGGCCGAGGGCGGCGACGGTGCCGATGCGCTTGCCGAGCGATTTGGGGGTGGCGAAGTTGGCCATGGGCTGGCGCTGGCGGAGGAAGTAGTCGGTGAAGCCACGGTTGAAAGTACGCTCGGGGTCGGGGGTGAAGAAGAAACGGCAGGAGCCAGAGGAGGCGGCGCTGAGGTGGGGTTGGCCTTCGATGATGCGGTCGAGCAGCTGGCGGTAGTAGGCGGTGGTGTTTTTGACGTAGTCCATGTCCTTGAGGCGGCCTTCGATTTTGAAGGAGGTAATGCCGGCGGCAATCATGTCCTGCAAATGGTTGGCGGCGGAGAAGTCGCGCAGCGAGAGGAGGTGCTGGTCTTTGCGGAGGGGGTTGCCGTGGGCGTCGAAGAGGTCGTAGGCGGAGCGGCAGGGCTGCGCGCAGGCACCCCTATTGCCGCTGCGGCCGGTGAGATATTGGCTGAGGTAGCACTGGCCGCTGTAGCAGACGCAGAGGGCTCCGTGGACAAAGGATTCGAGCTCGACGGAGGTGTGGCGGCGGAGGTGCTGCATTTGCTGGAGCGAGGTTTCGCGGGCCAGGATGACGCGACGGAAGCCAACGCTTTCGAGGAACTGGACGCGCTGGAGGGAGAGATTGTGGGTTTGGGTGCTGGCGTGGAGTTCGATGGGCGGGAGGTCGCACTCCAGCAGGCCGAGGTCCTGGATGATGGCGGCATCGACTCCGGCTTCGTAGAGCTGATGGAGGAGGCGCACGGCATCGTCTATCTCATTGTCGAACAGGAGTGTGTTGACGGTGGCGAAGACGCGTGCATGGTAGATGTGGGCGTAGCGGGCCAGACGCTCGATGTCGGAGAGGGTGTTGCCGGCGGCTTCGCGGGCACCGAAAGCTGGGGCACCGATGTAGACGGCGTCGGCGCCGTGGTTGATGGCTTCGCGGCCTTGGTCAAGGTTTTTGGCGGGGGAGAGAAGTTCGAGCTGCATGGCTACTGTATTTTGAAAGGGTGAAGGATGGGTGAGCGCGACATGTCGTTGGGGTTGGTGCCGGGTGTGCCTTGGGGTACGGCAGTGCCGAGACTGTCGAAGTGGTGTTGCCAGTAGGGGGGCAGGGTGCCGTCTGAGGCAAGGAAATTCATGGGTTTGGATGGGAAAAGTGGGTTCCCTTCAGGGTCGAGGAAACATTCCTGCACCAGTTCGCTACAGTACAGGCGGCCGTTGTGGGGCAGGAAATAGGGGTCGTAGGGCAGCCCGACGAGGGCGTGCAGACGGGCGAGGAGGGTTGCCGTGTCGTAGGGGACATCGACGTAATAGTATTGTGCCATACTGGTGAAGCTGTAGTCGGCGTTGGTGTCGTAGACTGCGGCAATGAAGTCGTTGAGGGGTCGGCGGGCGACACCTAAGGCCGGGGTGGCGTCGATGACGAAGACTCCGCTGTCGGTGCATTCGGTGATGGCCACATGGGTGAAGGCGGATTGGTGGATGTCGAGCGCGGTGGCGGACTGGATGGCATGGCCCATGCCAGTGGTGTCGTGGATGAAGATGAGGTTGCCTGTGCTGAAGTCGCACATGGCAAAGAACTGGTTGGTTGGGGGCAGCGGGGGATAGTGCTGCTGGCACGAGGTGAATGCGGCCGCGAGACAGAGGGTGAGGAGGATTGGGCGAAGGAATTTCATGTTATGACAGTTTCAGCAATGCGTCGCGGATCTCGTTTTCGGCGACGGGGAGGTCGATGACGGGTGCGGAGAGGTCTTGCAACAATACACAGAGTATGTCGCCGTTGGCGTTTTTCTTGTCTTGGCGCATATAGGTGAGAATGCCTTCGGTGTCGCGGAGGGTGTAGTGGGGCAGTGCAAAGAGTTTGGCGGCGACGGCGCGGTAGCGGTCGAGGATGGCGGGGTCGAGGCCCAGTTTGCGGACGGAGAGGTAGAGGGCGCAGACAAGGCCTGCGCCGACGGCAAAGCCATGGGCGAGGGGTGACTGCCCGTCGTGGTGGCTGTATGCCTCGATGGCGTGGCCGAAGGTGTGGCCGAGGTTGAGGATGCGTCGGATGCCGAGGTCGTGGGGGTCCTGTTTGACTATGGCGGTCTTGATTTCGGCACAGGAGGCGAGGAGGTCGGCGCTGATTTGGAGCGTGCCTTGCAGAATCATGTCGCACAGTTGTTGGTAGTGCTGCTGGCTGCCGACCATGAAGGTTTTGAGCATCTCGAATAGGCCGTTGAACATTTCCCCATCGGGGAGTGTATCGAGGAACTGGGGGTCGATGCAGACGATGGCGGGCTGGTGGAAGAAGCCTATCTGGTTTTTGCTGTTGTCGAGGTTGAGGGCAGTCTTGCCGCCGATGGCGGCGTCGGCCATGCCGATGAGGGAGGTGGGGATGTTGATGTGGCGGATGCCGCGTTTGTAGCCTGCGGCGACGAAGCCTCCGAGGTCGGTTATGCAACCACCGCCCAGATTGACAAGGACAGTGTTACGGTCGGCTCCGGATTCGAGCAGGGTCTGCCACAACTGGGTGGCGATGGCAATGTCTTTGCAGTCTTCGCCTACAGGCACTTCCATGAATTCGGCTTGCTGTAGCGGCTGGACTTTGGTGATGAGGGTGGGGAGGCAGTGGGTGTAAGTATTCTCATCGACGAGGATGAAGAAACGGGCGTTGTCGAATGCCTTGGCCGAGAGCATGCGGTTGAGGCGGCTGAGGGATGATGTGCGGGAGGGGAGGATGGTTTTCATGGATGAGGATGATTAACGGATGAGGGTGACGGTGCCGGTGTGGCGGAGTTGCTGGTCGGGACTGTCGGCAAAGGCGTAGATGATGGTGTAGGCGTAAGTACCGGTTTGGCAGGGGGTGCCGTCGCAGGTGCCGTCCCAGGGCTGGGTGATGTCGTCGGATTGGAAGACGAGGAACCCCTGACGATTGAAGATGGAGATGCGATATTGCGACAGTTGTGAAGCGGTGACTGTGAAGAGGGCGTTGGGTTCGCGACCGGGGGTGAAGATGTTAGGTACCCACAGGACGTTGTCGGTGGTGATGGATACCCGGTGAAAACCACTTCCGACGCAGCCGGGCAGCGAATCGTATTCGGCGGCGAGGGTGTAGACGGTGCTTTCGGCGGGGGATACGGAGATGAGGGGCGAGTGTTCCTGTCCGGCCAGCGAGAGGTCGGTGGGCGACGACTGCCATGTGAGGCGGCAGGGACTGTAAGAGTTGTCGGCAACAGAGCCTTGTAGTTGGATGGGGATTTGGCCTTCGGGGGTGAGTCGCTGGATGTTGACATCGGGGAGGGGCCAGACGGAGAGGTTGAGAAGCAGGATGCTGTCGCAGCCGTTGATTTGAGAGAGGGTGTCGGTGTAGATGCCTGGAGCGGCGCAGGTATGCCGCCGCCAGGTGAGGCTGTCGTCCTGGCAGATGGTGTCGAAGAACGAGGTGGTGACGGAGGAGGTGTCGAGGGAGAGGATGAGACGGTCGATGGGGAGGCAGTTGCCAATGGAAGGGTTGGGGTGGAAATAGGTGCCCGGTGCGGTGATGAGTGTATCATGCCAATGGTAGGGGAAAGTGCAGCAGCTGTCGAAGGATGTGATGGTGTCGATGGGTGAGATGTTGACGGTGCCATAGATGGTGTCGCGGGAGTGGTCGCTGAGGGGGGTGTTGGCATAGTCGATGATGGTCTGCACGATGTAGGAGCCGGGAGCGGCATAGGTGTGGCGCACTACGGGACCGAGGGCGGTGTGGCCGTCGCCGAAATCCCAATGGAAGTAGGTTTGGTTGGTGTCGCAGTTGGTGTTGAAGAGGATTTCGTGGCCCAGGCAGAAGGAGGTGGAGGCGAGGGAGTTGTTGGGTATGCCGTCGGCATAGAATATCTTGGTTTGGAAAATCATGTTGTAGCAGACGTTGTAGGAGTAGGCTCCGCCATGGTAGTGGGTGTAAATGGTATTAGTCCAATCGGGATCAACAGCAAAGGTGATAAAAGTTCCGGTTCGGTAGGCGGAGAAACGATAGTGATTGGAGTGTACCCTGGACCAATCAAGGCAATTGAGAGTCATCCATGAGTGTCCGTGGACGAAAAAAAAGTCGGAATAAAAGATAGAGTCGTATGGCTGTGTTTGCGGTGAGTCAAGGTAAGCTGTAAGGATGTCGAGAGGGTAACTCAGCGTAGTAGATGGCGGAGGGGGAGCATTCTTTTTGTTTTCGAATTTGTAGTCGTGAGATACGAAGCCTTCGTAGCCTCCTGATCCGATAGGGGGTAAATAGATGCAGGAGGGTCTGCCATAGGCGTACTGGTCATATTGGCATACGATGCTGGGCTGTGATGTCTCTAAGCTATTGCTGTAAATGGTGGGTGGCAGAAGCAAGTAACAAGACTCCGAGGCATTGAGTGTATCGACGGGTTGGTTGCGGAGATACACAATGCAGCTGTCGCGGGTGGAGGTGATTATGGAGCCGATGTGGTTGCCGTGAGAAGATCTGTAGACTCTGCCTGCATAGGCTATGGGTACAGCTTGGTTGAGGGTGTAGTCGTAAACGGGCGTTGTGTCGAGCTCTCCAATTTTTTCCAAGTTTCGGTTGCTTTGGAACACGGCTATTTTTTTGTTATGGAGTGCTGTGATTTGTGTGCCGGTAAAAGAGCTTTTGTGGTCGGTGAAAGTCCCTTGGGAGATGAGCTGATAGGTGTTGCCCGCATTGAGGGTTATGCGATGGTGGCGGTTGACTGGGAGCGCGTCGGTGGAGGGGTTGGTGAGGACGATGTCGACCTCGGTGTTGTCTTCTGTTGCAAGGATGACGAAGGCTCCCCGACTGGCGTCGGGCCAGGTTTGCACGATGTATTCGGGCTGTAGGGCATGGGTGGGGATGACGGAGGTGGCACCACCGTTGGTGCCGAAAGCATAGAGATGGACGTAGGCGCTGTCGGTGGTGATGATGTGGATGCTTTTGCTGAGGATGGTGTCGGTCAAATCGGTGTGGGCATGGCGGGCGGGCAGCTTGAGTGATGCGATGGGGTAGTGGAGGGTATCGCTCCCGTAGTAGTTGTAGCCGTTAATGCGGTAGTTGTTGTAGTAGGAATTGATTTCAACCGAGTCGATGGGTCGGCGTTCGAGTGGAAGTGAGAGGATGGTCTGGCCATAGGCGAAGATGGCTGTGCATGTGTCGGTTGAGCAGACTTGGAGAAGTATGCTGTCGATGCCAATGCCGTTGGGGACAGTGACCCAGAAATCGGTGCCTTTGAGCGAATATTCCTTTTGCCCCCACGAGAGCAGGGGGAGCAACAGGAACAGGATGAAGAACGAGCGTTTCATTGTATGATGAGCTGGGTGGTGGTGCGGGTGCGCTGCTGGAGGAGGATGGTGCGTGAGCCGACGATGTGGTCGATGATGTGCTGGGTGTAGTAGCGGATGGTGATGAGCTGGAGACCTTGGTTGTAGCGCAGGTGGAACTGGTGTTGCAGTTGGTCACGCAGCTGGTCGAGGAGCAGGGGATTGTCGTCGATGCAGAGGGAGAAGCTGAGGGCGGTGTTTTGCATGAGGTTGACGCGGATGTTGAGACGCGCGAGAGCGGCAAAGATGGTCTGGAGGTTGTCTTCGGCAATGAAGCTGAAGTCTTTGGGCAGGATGGAGAGAAGGGTTTGGTTGCGCTTGAAGATGTAGAGGGGTGTGAGGGGACTGATGGTGGGGAAGGGACCGATGACGGAGCCGGGGGCATGGGGGTTGAGGAAAGAGCGGATGTGGAGCTGGATGTTTTTGTTCTGGATGGGTTTGACGGTTTTGGGATGGATGACGCTGGCACCGTAGTAGGCCAGTTCGATGGCTTCGTTGTAGGGGATTTGCTCTATTTTGACTGTGTCGGGAAAGTATTTGGGGTCGGCGTTGAGGAATCCGGGGACGTCTTTCCAGATGGTCATGCTTTCGGCGTTGAGGCAGTAGGACAGGATGGAGGCGCTGTAGTCGCTGCCTTCGCGGCCGAGGGTGGAGGTGTGGCCATCGGCGCTGCCGGCAATGAAGCCTTGGGTGACGACGATGGAGTGTTGGGCGAGGGGCAGGATGAGGCGGTCGGTGTTGCGCTGGGTGGTGGCAAAGTCGACGATGCCTTCGCGATATTGGTTGTCGGTGGCTATGACTTGGCGGATATCTACCCACTGGTTTGTGAGGCCGATGGAGTTGAGGAAGTGGCTGATGATGGTAGTGGAGATGAGTTCGCCGAAACAGACGGTTTGGCTGTAGTCGAAATTGTAGGTGGTGGGGGCGAGGGCGCTTTGCTGTTCGAGTTGGGCAAAGAGAGTGTCCAACTTAGCGTAGACGGGATGGGAGAGGTCGGGGAAGAGGTCGCGGACAATGGAGAGGTGGTATTGGCGGTTCTGGTCGAGGAGGGCTGGATGGTCGGCCGCGGGACGCACGCCAGGCACCAGCTGCTCGAGGAGGTTGGTGGTTTTGCCCATGGCGGAGACGACGACCACGAGGGGGCCGTCGTGCTGGTGAGCCACGATGGAGGCCATGTTGCGCACAGCTGCGGCACTGTTGACGGAGGCTCCTCCGAATTTGAATACTTTCATCGGTGATGGAGGGGTGTTAGTGGGTTAGCGAAGCTGACGCTGAAGGTCGCGGCGGGTGTCTTTTTCTTTGATGCTTTCGCGCTTGTCGTAGAATTTCTTGCCGCGCGCCAAGGAGATGAGGAGTTTGGCTCGTCCCTGGGGGTTGACGAAGAGTTTGACGGGGATGATGGTGAAGCCGCGCTCTTTGATTTTGTTTTGCAGTTTACGGAGCTCACGCTTGTTGAGGAGGAGTTTGCGGTCGCGCTTGGCGGCATGGTTGAGGTAGGAGCCGAAGCGGTATTCGGATATGTGCATTTGGCGCACGAAGAGTTCGCCTCCGATAAAGGTGCAGTAGGCATCGGTGAGGTTGGCTTTCCCGTCGCGGATGGATTTGATTTCGGTGCCCGTGAGGACGAGGCCGGCGGTATAGTCGTCGAGCAGAAAGTACTCGTATTCGGCACGTTTATTTTTGATTTCGATGAGGTTCTTTTCTTCCATGTTTTGATTAACGCCAAAAGGGTGAATTTATTATGGTGGCGGTTGGATGTGGCGATGTTTTTTCTCGGTTGTGAGGTGGCGGATGCCCCAAACAGCTGAGGGGGCTTTATGAATGGGCCTGCTGGCGGAGCTGCATCTCGCGGTCGAAAAGCTGGTTGCGGTAGGCTTGAAGGGTGGGCAGAGGGTCGGTGAGGAAGTTGACGGGCAGGGCTGTTTCGGGTAGCCGGAAAGCGGGGTTGCTTTTGAGGAACTGGAGTATGCGGAGTCCGTCGACACGTTCGGTGCAGGCATGGATGAAACGGTCGGCGGTATGGAAATTGCGGCGGAGGGGTTGCCACAGGTCGTCGGTGCACAGTTGTTGCTGAAGAAAGGCGGTCATGGGAGTAGGGCAGTCGTGAAGATAGAGGGCGGGGAAGGAGTCGTAGGTGGCTTTGACGGCGGCAAAGCCTTGGGGAGAGTAGAACGGGTAGCGGTCAGCCATAAGGTCTAAGCCTCCAGCCACGGCTGGGCCGGTGCCGAAAGGCACACGGTGGGAGGACCGGCCTTGGGGTTTGACGGTGGAAAGGCTGTGGGAGGGATGGGCGTGAGCCAGTTCGACGACACCGGTTTTGGCAAATTTCTGCAACAGGTAGAAGTCTTCGCCTCCCTGCAAAGGGGTGATTCCTCCCACACGGCGATAGGCCCAGAGGGGGAACACGATGGCGCTGCCCAGGGCGGTGAAAGCGTAGGGGTTGTGGATGAGCAATAGGTTTATCAGGTAGTGGCGCATGTAGCATTCGTAGCGGAGCATGGGGCGGTCCATCTGGTCTGACCCGCACAAGGGGTGGTAGTATGGCACGGCGAAGGCACTGCTTGCGGGATGGGTGTTCATGGTGTGGAGTACGCTCTCCAGATAGTCGGCATCGATGGCGGTGTCGGCATCAAGGCTCACTACCAGCTCGTCGGGGTCGTGTTCGCTCATGATGCGTTCGAAAAGGAGTTTGCGGGCCCATCCCACTCCTTTCTTCTTGCCTGTCCAGCCTTTGCCCACCGAGCTGCGGTCAATCACAACCAGCGGCAGGTCGTGGACCTGTTGCAGCAGGCGGAGGCAGGCTTGGTTGTCGTCGAATCCGAATCCGCCCTCTTCATTGTTGACGCAGATGTAGAGGGTGAAATGGCGGAATGTTTGTCCTCGCAGTTGGGAAAGGAGCTGAGGCAGGTTTTCGCTCTCGGCCAGCACTGGCACGGCCACAGAAATATGGCGGTAGCGAGGCATGGATGAGCGGTCAGAGTTTTATTATCTTGACGGGATGGCCATCGACATTGATGATATGGAGACCGGCCGGGCGGTCGGAGAGGTCGAGCGAGCGTGTGCCGGCAGGGGTGTCGATGTGTACGGGGCCAAGGGTGGGATTGGGGTAGACGCGGAGGTATTCGGCTTGGACGGGATGGACTCCTTGGGGCTGGGATTGCGGCGCATTGAGCACTTCTTTGATGTAGTTGATGAGCGAGTGGGACTGGATGTACCAATAGCGCGTAAGCTGTTCTGCGGGCAGCTTTTTGGTGTTGGAAACCTCCATGGTGAGTTCGAGGGTGTTGAAGTGGTGGTTGAAATAGTCTTGGCGGCCGTTGTAGATGACGTACCAGTCGCCTCCGGCAATATAGCCTGCTCGGTTGACGGCGGTAAAGCTGCGCGAGGAATAAAGACGGCATGTGTCGACATAGCGTTTGCACACGGCTTGCCACCATTCGGACTGGGGGTGGGTGCGCTCGTCGGAGGTGAAGCTATCCCAGGGGTAGTTCATCACTTCGCTGCCTCCGTGCAGGTTGGCACTCATGACAAAGTGGTGCTGCTCGGCATAATTCATCATGGCGATGTTCTCAGGCTGTATGTCGTCCAGAGGGTCGGCACCAAAGGGGTTGGGGTAGTTGCGGTTGAGGTCGACAGAGTTGGCGTTGTAGCGCTGGGAATATGCCACTGTGTTGTCGCCTCCAAAATAGGTGCCGTCGGGGTTGGCTAAGGGGTTGATGTATATCACCACACGGTTGAGGAGGTTGGTAATGTCGGCCGAGGAGCCATAGCTGCTCAGTAGGGTGTCGCACAGGCGCAACATGAAATAGAAGCCGGTCAGCTCGTCGCCATGGATGGTGGAGGAGTAGAAGAATTCGGGACGGTGGAGGTCGTTGGGTTCTGAGCCGGTGATGACAAGGGAGAGGATGAGCCGTCCGCGGACAGAGGTGCCTATGGTGTCGAGATGGCACAAGTCGGGATAGGACTCAACAAAATGGTTCATCATTTCGACATAGACGCTGTAGGTGGGGTAGCGGTTCCACTGGCGCATCTCGTCGAGGGTGGTGGCCATGGAGAGGGACTTTGAATCTATGCTTTCCTCCACAGGCGGAAAAGCATCGGGACGGGGTTGCTGGGCCTGGGCGGTCAGCGCAACGAGGCACAGAAGGAAAAAGGAAGCGATGGGTTTCATCATGTTACTCTGTTTTCTTGTTTCGGAAAGTGAAAAGCAGGTTGCCGAAGAAGTTCCACAGGGTGGTGATGCCCACGGCTACGACCCAGAGGATGTAGAACCGCCAGTCGGCCGCCCACTGGGGCAGCAGGGTGTTCAACAGCCCTAGGCTCCCGGTGTTGATGCCCAAGCCTATGACGGAAACGATGATGAATTTCACGTACTCGACCCCCACCTGTTTCTCTTTGCTGCGGAATGTCCATATACGGTTGAGGAAATAGTTGCTCGATGCAGCAGCTATGAAGCCAATGGTGTTGGCCACGAAAGGGTTGAGATTCACCACTTCCTTCAGCAGGAAGAGTAGGCCGCCGTGGACAGCCATTCCGCTGGCACCCACCACACCGAACTTGAGGAACTTCAGCACCAGTTCCCGCAACCGCACACCCATAGTCTGGTCTGTCATCGGGGATGCAAGTATGTTAGAAGCGAGCCTCTTGGGGGTTGTGAGGGATACCAGTCTTGCGAATCTTGCCTGCGGGTTGCGGCTTCTTGGGACGGCTGATGCGGTGGGCCGGTTTCTTGGCACGGGGCAGGTACTTCACATCGCCCGCGGCATTCACCTCGGGAGCCGAAACCTTGCCAGTGGTGAGGTTCACCTTGATGTGCCAGTAATGGCCACAGCCGCCCTCGGTCAGCACGATGTCTTTGGTGAGGCGCTCGGCGGCGCTCTCGTCCCACACGAAGTTCACCCACACTATGTGGCAGCCGTTGAGGTCAGTGAATCCCACATACTGGCGCTCATAGCGGCGCATGTGTTCGTCGACCACCGGGCAGTCGCCCTCTTGGTTGATGTGGTAGCGGTTGACGTATGCTATACGTTTCTGAATCAGGCGCTCGGCCTCGGCGATATCCTCCTCGGTGGGGGTATAGCGGCCATCCTGGTTCTCGACAGTGAAGTCTACATCCCAGCTCTCATGGAAGTTGTAGCCGTGATAGTTGCTGCCGTTAATCTCTTCATAGTCCCAAGTCTCCACCGGAACCACATAGTCCTGAGCCTTGGCCATGCCGCACACCGCCATGGTCAAAGCCAATATCATTGCTGTTCTTTTCATATTCCTACGATAGATTTAATGCCAAAATAAACGTTCTTTTCGTCATCGTCTAATAACTCAAAAATCGTTGCAAAAGTACACAGATTTTGCAAAATAGACAAAATTTTTTTCGGTGTCAGAAAAAATTCTTATATTTGCAATTTGATACCGAATGGGATACGAGACTCTCTTTTGCGGTAGAACAGTTTAATAAACAGACAATAACAAGAGCCAAAACTGGCTTCCTCATCTCCAAAATGAGCTGCCAGCCATCGCCCCACGACGGTCAACAAATCAGTGAGAATACAAAAATAAAAAAACTAATAACATAGTATCATGAATAAATTCGTAACAGTAAAAGAAGCTGCCGACAAGATTCACGACGGCATGACTGTAATGGTTGGCGGATTCCTCGGCGTAGGCAATCCCATCGCGCTCATCGACGCCCTTGTTGAGAAAGGAGTCAAAGACCTCACCATCATCTGCAATGATACCGCCTATCCCGAAGTGGGCGTGGGCAAACTTATCACTAACCACCAGGTCAAAAACCTCATAGCCACCCATATCGGCACCAACAACAACACTATTGACCAGATGAACGCTGGCGAGCTGCACGTCACCCTCCAGCCCCAGGGCACCCTGGCCGAGCAGATCCGTGCCGCAGGCGCAGGCCTTGGCGGAGTGCTCACCACCACCGGCCTCGGCACCGTGGTAGAGAACGGCAAGCAGAAAGTCACCGTCGACGGCAAAGAATACCTCCTCGAGAAGCCCATCCGCGCCGATGTGGCCATCATCGGAGCCAACATCTGCGACGAGAGCGGCAACCTGGTCTACAAAGGCACCAGCCAGAACTTCTGCCCCATGATGGCCACCGCCGCCGACACCGTCATCGTCGAGCCCCAGGAGATCGTCAAGACCGGCACCATCGC
>DEKU01000012.1 GCA_002354035.1 Bacteroidales bacterium UBA2714 | reverse complement strand
AGATAAGAGCGAAAAAGAAGAAAGATTCCCCGTAGGGGATGACGAATTTGCAGAGAGATGAAGGTGAGGATTGAGTGGAAACCCCTACAGGGTATTCAGAAGGTAGGGAGGGGAGTTGCTATTAAGAGCAAAGCCCTACGGGCTATCATGTAGCGACCGGATTCCCCGGAGGGGATGGCTCTCAATAGATAAGAGCGAAAAAGAAGAAANNAGAAAGATTCCCCGTAGGGGATGACGAATTTGCAGAGAGATGAAGGTGAGAATCGAGAGAAAACCCCTACGAGCAGTCATGCCACAGAGTGTTACGCTAAAGTGAGTTCCAGAGTGACATAGAGATGAACGCCTTGACCAGAGTTAGCTGCTGGCATTCACCTCGAAGAGGTGAGACCATCAATAACACCGTACAAGCCGCAGGCGCAGTGCGGTGCCGCACGCCAACACGACCACTGCGTCCCGAAGGGACGCGACAATAGAGAAAACCCCTACAGGACCGTCTCGCCGCACACTCTGTCTCATCAGGCTCCGCCCCCCTACGGGTATGGGTGAAGGCCTATCGACCAGCGTCAACTAAGAAGAAGCCCCACGGGGCCGTCAAGCCGCAGGGTGTCGCCCGAGAGAAGATGGGTTCTTTTGTCGCGTCCCTGTCGGGACGCATCCCGTTATACTTTATAATCACCGCACCGCGCCTACGGCTTGTACGGTGTTATGGAAATCTCACCCCGAAGGGGTGATTCATAGAGGTTTAAAGAAAACGGCGCACAATCTTGTACGCCGTTTCTCATCAAGTGCGGAGTGGCAAGAGTGGGTCTCCGCTTGATTTCAATTAGAGTATATCCTATGCTATTTTGTGATAGCCTTTTCCAGTTTCAGTGTGGTGACGCCGTCGGCTGAGACCAGACGCAGGAAGTACTGACCGGGCCGCAGGTAGCTCACATTTATGCGCTCACCCGATTTGATTCGGAAAGGCTCTCCCACGGGCTTGCCCACGATGTTGAACAGCTGGGCCGTAGCCACACCTGCTATCCCCCTCACCTCAATCCAGTCTGCGGTCGGGTTGGGGAAGAGCGTGCAAACCCCTTCATATTCGGGCGTCCGGATGCCCACATGCTCGATAGTCAGGTTCAGCGTCACCACGCTGTCGCATCCGGCCACAGTGCTGAGCACCACCGTATAACTCCCGCTTTCAGTCAGCAGGCTGTCCTGCCACAAGTAGCTGCCCGTAGCCGTAACGGCCACGGTGTCATGATACGAAGGGTTCACCCTCACGTTCCACACCACCAGCGTATCCTCGTTCAGCCAATGGCTGTAAATACCAGCCGTAGTGAGCAACGTGTCGAAGAAAGAAAGGCTCATGCCGTCGCACAATGCGGTGTCCACTACCACCGTGTCGGGTTGGACAGGCACCTCGACAGTCAGGTTCAGCGTCACCACGCTGTCGCACCCTGCCACAGTGCTGAGCACCACCGTATAACTCCCGCTTTCGGTCAGCAGGCTGTCCTGCCACAAGTAGCTGCCCATGGCCGTAACGTCCAAGGTGTCATCATACGTGGGGTTCACCCTCACGTTCCACACCACCAGCGTGTCGTCACCCATCCAATGGCTATAAGTTCCAGCCGTAGAGAGCAACGTGTCGAAGAAAGCCAGACTCATGCCGTCGCACAGCGCGGTGTCCACCACCACCGTGTCCGGCTCTGCGGGCACCTCCATCTCCACACAAGCGCGTTCGATCACGATATTGGCGCGATAAAGATTCGATGTGGGCGCCACCGTGCCGAGGTCTGCCACGCTGTATGCCGAGTGGTCCTTGCGGGCAAAGAGACATCTCCGTTCGCCCACCGAGCTGCATTCCGCCATAAACCCTGTTCCCGTGTGGTCTGCCCCATCGGGCTGGTTCAAAAATGTAGTGACCACGATGCCGTCCGTACCGTTCCACACAAACACACTGTCCAGCTCATATCGTGTCACGCCCGTCGTCGTGTTGGCGAAAGCCGAATCGTACACCTTTATCTGTCCGGCGATGGCAATCCAGTCCGATGCCGTGGCGCTCTCGGGGAATGCCCTCACCGCCGTATGTCCCATATAGATAGTGAACTGCTTGGCCATCGGGTTGCTTCCGGCAATCCATTCATACACCACATTGTCTATCGTGTCGCCCGGCTGCATACGTGTTGCCAGCTCCTCGGCGGTATAGATGCTCTGAGCCAACGTGTTGCCGTAATTACTCACCGCAACCGTATATTGGTTCAGGCCGTGCATGTTGCCCAGCACCACGTTGCCGCCCGAAGGGCAATCCGTGCGCACCGTCAGCACCTCGCTCCAGCGGCTGTACTGACCAGCTCCGCACAGGGAACGCACATAGAAGTCATAGTCCACATCCATCGCCAGCCCTGTTATCGTCAGCGAGTCGCTCTGGCTGGTCACCGACAGGCCCTCCGTTTCTGGGTCGAAACCGGTGGTGCCATACATCACTTCCCATTCCGTGGCCGGAGTGGTAGACACCTCGCGCCATCCCAGCGTCACCTCGTGGTAGCCAATCCGCAGGGCCTCCACCTCGCGCGGGTACTTGCAGCTGGGTGCCACCTCCACCACCACGTTGTCGATGCCGCAGAAATAGTTGGCCGGGGCGTTGCCCGTATGCGTCGTGTCCGTGCTTTTCCAGCACAGCGTCAGCCGTGCGTTAGCCGGGATATTGTCGGCCAGTGTGGCAAAGTCCATGCTGTCTAAATGATGCAGCACCCTGTAGTCGGTGGCGATGCTGTCCAGCGCCGTAAAGTCCGCCGTGTCATTCACGATATAGCCTATCAGCAAGGCGGCACCGCTGCGGGCCGACATGCGGTAGTCCATGCTCAGCACCACCTGGTCCAGCGGGTAGTCGAACTCCGGCAGCACGGCATACTTCCGTGTCCCGAAGTTCAGCATGTTGTTGGTATAACTTTCGTAGGTGCCGTCATAGTGGCCGTAAGCTATCAGGGCCAGATAAGGATTGTTGGCCGTCACACAGCCGTAGTTGTTCGTGCTCGAGGCCTGACCGATGCCGCTGTAGTATATCGCCGCCGAGGGGGTTGTGTCGCGGCTGTAGCGTCCGTTGCTCAGGATTTGCCAGCAGTCGGGTAGGGGGGCTTCGGCGTTATTCGGACTCCCCGTATAGTCATATCCTCCAAAGTCTATCATGTAGGGCAGTGTCTGATAGCTGCCGCATGCCGCGCGGGGAGTGCGGAAACCGAACAGCGGCTGCCACTCGTTGGTGTCGCCCGCGCCGCAGATGGAGCGCACGCGGATGGCATACTCGCTGTTGGGCAGCCAGGCGGCATTGCTGTAGGCGCTGTCGTACACCACCGTCCGGGTGCTGTCCTCCTCCACTTCCCACATATAGGCGTTGCCGCCCTGCCAGGTCACTGCCAGCGTGCTGTCGTCGAAGGCAAAACCCGTCGGGTTGCTGCACGATGGGGCGCGGCTCATGCCGAAATCGTCAATGTATGTCGCGTTGCCGTACTCACTTATGCCCTGCATGATGATGTACACCGTCCCGCTCAGGGGGATAGTGGCCGTGTATTCGTACCATCCTGTGCTGCTCACCACAGGCTCATAGCCCGTGTACCGGTGGGCATGGAACAGCATGGTCCCTCCCGTGGTGTCTGGGCTGTTGTTGGCCCACACCTTCACTCCCTCGTTGGGTTTGCCGGTCCCGTTCCCGTCGCGTTTCACCCACAGGCTCACCTGGTAGCTGTCGGCCTGGTTGATAAAGAACAGGGGCGACACCAGGTCCGTCTTCGTGGTGCTCTGCATGTCGGGCAGCCGCATCATCCGGTTGCCGCTGTGGGCCGTGCCGCTGTAGCTGCCCCATAGGCTGGTGCCGGGGCCGCTCACGTGCGCGGTGCTCCAGCAGGTAGGTATCGTGCCCGAAGTGGTCAGGCCGTCGAAGGTCTCGACAAAAGCCGTGGTGCCGTCCAGCACCACCGCGTCGCACGGCAGGGTGAAGCTGATGGGACCTCGCCACTCCAAGGTGTCGCCCGCTCCGCATATCGAGCGCACGTATACCGTGTGGCTCGATGCTGGCTGCCAGCTGCTGTTCGTGTAGCTGTTGGTATACACCACCTCGCTGTATTCGCCGTCCTGCACCTGCCATTGCGTGGCCGTACCGGCGGCCCAGGTCACCGCGCTCCCCGTCCACGCCAGTCCCGTGGGATGCGAGCAGTTGGGTATCGCGCTCACCTTCAAATCATCCACCATCACATCACTCATGCCCTCATCCACTCCGCAAATCACTATATATTGTGCTCCGGCCGTGGGCAGTGTCCCCTCAAACAGGTACCAGTCCTCAGCCCCCACGGCGGGAGCCACCGACACATGCTGCGGTGCGAAGAACAGCAGTGTGCCGCCCACCGTGTCGGGCGTCGTGTTGGCAAACACCCTCACTCCGGCCTCAGTGCGCACACTGCTGCTGTTCACTCGCCTCACCCACAGGCTCACCGCGTAGGCGTTGGCTGCGGGTATGTCAATCAGCGGGCTCACCAGCGTCACGCGGTTGGGTGTGGTGCGCCCATAAGTGTAGGCCAGCTTGGCGCAACCCAGGCCTCCGTGGTGGCTGTAGCCCTTGCTCCACTGCTGGCTGCCCCCCTCGTTCAGGTGGGCCGTCTGCCAGCAGGCCGTAGGCAGTCCCCCGTCGCACCATATATCCTCAAACCCCTCTTCGTAGGGCTGGCTGCCGCTCACCGTTATGGTGTTGCACACAGGGCGCGTGAAATGGTAGGTCCGTCCAGTCTCCGGTTTGCTGTACGAGCTTATGTTGCGGGTGCTGAGCCCGTTGTGATACACCGACGGGTTGGTCCAGGTATACCCTCCCAGCGACGAGCTCTCGCCGGTGCCCGTATTGGCTAACCCCACTGCCACGGACTTATACTCCGTCACCGTCAGCGCTCCGTAGCGGAACTCTATGTCGCCGCTCGAAGCCAGCATCAGCTGGAACGTATAGCGGTTGGCGCCGTGGTGCAGGTTGTTCCACTCTATCTCCACCGTGTCCGCCACCACGCGCCACACCACCGTCGCCGAGTCTATGCCGCTGTATTCGTCGCCGCCCGACAGCTGCGACAGCGGGGCAAAAATGCAGCCGCCCGCCGTCAGGGCCATGCCCTTGGCGGCCCACACATAAAGTGTAGTGCCCTGCGCTATGGTGTCCGCGCCGAAGGCCATGTCGAACGGCATGGCTATGGCCGCCATGCCCGAGTGCTGCGCCGCGGTGTCCCAGGCCGTGCCACCTCGGCTGCTCAATGCCGGATAGGTGTTGATGTCGCTGCCCAGGCCATACACGTCTAATCCTACTGTGCGCTGCCCTTGGGCCATACTCCCTATCGCCGTCAGCGACAGGAAAATTAGTGTCTTGAGAATCTTTCTCATCGATTGTCAGTTTTTGTTAGTTAATAATATGGGGAAACAGACAACCGACAAGATTGCCGCCTTGCAGCGGTAAACTGATGGTTTGCCGGTCGCCTTTTCCTCGAAAGTTACCATGCAATATCGTTTTTCGGCAGGTCTTCTGACTCGTTCCCCTCGTCCTCGCCCTTCCCATTTGCCTGTTGCGGCAAACAGTGGGCATCCGTCTGAGGCTCAGTTGCGGAACTCACAGCAGCGGGACTGTCCGGGACTCGCACCCGGTTCCCTCTTGGCGCCTGTTTCGGCGACCGAAAACGGCTGCAAAGATACGACTTTTTCCCCGATTTCCGCCCCCTCCATTCCGCCCCGCAGCCCTTTTTTCTCAACACCTCCACCACTCCCACATACTAAAACATCCTTTTTTCAGTTATTACACCTGTTCATAATTACCCCACTCCCTCCCTCCGCTGCCCACCCCTGCCTCTCCCTCACGTCACCAACCCCCAAAACATGCAAACCCCATGTCGCAAAACGCACTCGTCCCCACTGATATAGAGAGCTATGGCCGCCACTACGACGACCACTCCCTCTTCTCCAAAATCAAAGCCGTGGCCGCCAAAGCCGGCCGCAAAGTCATCTACCATGTGCTGCTGCTCTACTACATGCTCACCGACGCCCACATCCCCCTCAAACACAAACGCCTCATCGTCGGTGTGCTGGGCTACTTCATCCTTCCCATCGACCTCATCCCCGACATCCTGCCCGGCACCGGCTTCGTCGACGACCTCCTGGCTCTCCTCTACGTCGTCAAAGCGCTGCACGACTGCATCACCCCCGAAATCAAAGCCAAAGCCGAGGCCAAATGCAACCACTTCTTCCCACAGCCCGACCCCTCTCTCCCCAACCACTGACCCCCCTCGGTAGGCCAGCCCCCTTCCGCACTGGACGCCACCGGCTTTGCCCCCTCCCCGCAACTACCCGAACATCCATCGCGCCGATTGGATTATTTTGCGTACCTTTGCAAAACCTAAGCGGGACGGGCCACACCCCTCCCCACTGCACGAAAATAAAAACATATCAATAAGTTAAAACCATCATGGAACAACACATCTACTTGGCAGCAGGCTGCTTCTGGGGCGCCGAACACTTCTTCAAACAGATGGACGGCGTGCTGAGCACCGAGGTGGGCTTCGCCAACGGCCACACCGACAACCCCACCTACCAACAGGTCTATACCGACACCACCGGCTATGCCGAGACGGTCCATATATGCTTCGACCCGCTCCGCATCAGCCTCCTCTTCCTGCTGCAGATGTACTTCAAGGCCATCGACCCCACCAGTCTCAACCAGCAAGGCGAGGACCGCGGCACCCGCTACCGCACCGGCATCTACTACACCAACCCCGACGACCTCCCCTTCATCCGCCACGCCATGGCCTTGGAGGCCGCCCGCCACTCCAAACCCCTCCAAGTGGAGGTCGAACCCCTCGCCGTCTTCTACCGCGCCGAGGACTACCACCAGAACTACCTCGACGTCAACCCCGACGGCTACTGCCATCTGCCCGTGGCTCTCTTCGACTACGCCCGCGAGGCCCGCGACCTCGAAACTCTCCAGAAAGCCGAGAAATACCGCCTCGTGCTCAACCAGCTCCGCGCCCTCCTCGAGGGCGAGACCGACCCCACCGCCTGCATGGCCAACGCCGCCGCCCTGCTGCACGACACCTTCCGCTTCTGGTGGACGGGCTTCTACCGCGTCGTGGAAGGCGAGCTGCTGCTCGGCCCCTTCCAAGGCCCCGTGGCTTGCATGCACATCGCTTTCGGCAAAGGGGTCTGCGGCTCGGCTTGGAAAGAGGCCCGCACACTCCTCGTGCCGGACGTGGAGCAGTTCCCCGGCCATATAGCCTGTAGCGCCGCTTCCCGCAGCGAGATTGTAGTCCCCCTCCGCCGCGGCACCGACATCGTGGCAGTCCTCGACATCGACAGCCAGCACCTCGCCCATTTCGACCACGCCGACCGCCATTTCCTCGAAGAGGTGGCTGCCCTACTGCCTTGATGTTGCGGCCTCGGCTCGCCCTACCTTCGCTCCTTCTTCCTCAGTTCTCTAATATTTCTCTAATATTTCTTCCTTTTTTAAACGATAAATACTTTTGACGGAATTAAAGAATGTGTAACAGCGAGTGGAGTTAGAGCGAACGAGCAAACAGACTCGGGATAGAAGACAATGAGAGGTTCCATTCTTTTGCCGAATGCGATTATTTAGGTATAAGTATTTGATAGCATGATTAAAATGATACGATTCACGAGCTTGGCTCTGTTGGCAGCCCTGCTGGCAGCGGCCTGCTGTGGGAAAAAAGATGTTGAACAAACAAACCGAACAGCGATGAACGAAGAGTGTCTGATTTGCGGCGCACCGCTTGAGTATTTGGAGCACGACACCGTGATGGAGTGTGTGCTGTGCCACAAACGCGAGTTGAGCAAAACCCGTTGCACCGAAGGCCATTACGTGTGCAGCGAATGCCA
>DEKU01000002.1 GCA_002354035.1 Bacteroidales bacterium UBA2714 | reverse complement strand
TGACAAGCCTTGACCTCTCCAACTTCAACACCGAGAATGTGACGAATATGAGCTATATGTTTTATGCCTGCGGCAGCTTGACAAACATCAACCTCTCCAGTTTCAACACCGAGAATGTGACGGATATGTACTCGATGTTTGACAGCTGTGCCAGCCTGACAAACATCAACCTTTCCAGCTTCAACACCGAGAATGTGACGAATATGAGCGGGATGTTTGGATGGTGTAGCAGCCTGACGAGCCTGAACCTCTCCAACTTCAACACCGCCAATGTGACGTATATGGGCTGGATGTTTGAGGGTTGCAGCAGCCTGACGAGCTTGAACCTCTCACACTTTGACATGAGCAGTATTACTGTTAAGACAGAGATGTGCGGTGGACTCGCCACCACTTCTCGTGCTTGCACCATTACCTGCCCGGCGGCGGTGCAGGCGGAATTGGAAGATGGCACAGAACTACCTACCAGCGGAGTCACTTTCACTTGGTTGAGGCCTACATCTAAGTAAAGCAGCCTCCGGTTGTTGTTAGCTGCCTGTGCCGGATGCACTGCATTCTATTAACCCCACACTGCTGTCGTTCAGTGTGGGGTTTGTCTGTCGGTCGGCCCTTTGTGTCGGAGGCAGGGTACTTACACTATGCCGTAGTTTGGACGAGACGGAGTACATGCCGTAGGTTTGGGAGCGGTCGGTTTTAGTGTTTCCTGTAGTGGGGGTGGTAGGTGCTGATGGTGTCGCGGAGGTATTGGCGGGAGAGGTGGGTGTAGATTTCGGTGGTGGCGAGGTTTTCGTGGCCGAGCATTTCCTGCACGGCGCGGAGGTCGGCTCCGTTCTGCACGAGTTCGGTGGCGAAGCTGTGGCGCAGGCTGTGGGGCGAGACGTTCTTGGTGATGCCCGCCTTGGCGGCGGCCTCTTTGATGAACTGGAAAACGGCTATGCGCGAGAGCTGGTGACCCCTGAGGTTGAGGAACACATAAAGCTCCTGCCCGCGCTGGATGGGGAGCTGGCTGCGGTTGTAGGTGATGTATTGCATGAGGAGGTCGAGGGCACGGGGGTTGATGGGGACCCAGCGCTCTTTGTCGCCCTTGCCTATCACTTGCAGCATCTGCTCGTCGGCATAGATGTTGGAGAGTTTGAGGTTTACCAGTTCGGAGACGCGCAGGCCGCAGCCGTATAGCACCTCGACAATGACATTGTTGCGCGCGGGGCCGGGGAGGCTGAGGTCGAAGGTGGCTTGCATGGCTTGGATGTCGCTGTCGGACAGCACGTCGGGAAGGTGCTTGGGGCGGGACGGCATTTCGAGATAGTCGGCGGGGTTGTCGGCGATAATATTGTCGGCCACCAGCATGTGGAAAAACGAGCGCCAGCCGGAGATGACGCGGCACTGTGTGGACTGCGCCACATGGATGTCGGCCAGCTGGGCCAGGATATGGCGCAAGTGGGAGGGGGTGACAGCGGTGGGCTGGACCCCGAGGGGCTCGGCCCAACGGCGCAGGTGGGAGAGGTCGCTGAGATAGGCCTGGACAGTATTGTCGGACAGGTTGCGCTCCAGCCTGAGATGGGTTTCGAAATCGGTTATATAATCCTGCCAAGACATGCTGCGGGAATTGGAATCTGAATGGGGCGAGTCGGGTGTGAATTACTGGGCGAATGGCTGATGGTGACTTGTCAATTCACTGGTCAGATATTTCATTTCATCTTCTGTTCCAACAGCCAGAGGGCGAAATCGAACAGGTTCTCCTTCTCGACCATGTTGATATACTTCTTGTTCTTGCCCTCGACCATGACGATTTTCCCCTCCTGGAGTTTGGCCACCGAGCCATAGGTAGACATGCGACTCTGGATGGTGGAGCCCCGGCGGGAGAGATAGCCTGAGGGACGGGCAGGATTGGAGCGCAAGGGATGGGGAAGGCAGGCGGCCAGCAGGGAGGCCTCGCGACGGGAGAGCTCCTTGGCGGAGTGGTGGAAATAGTGTTGTGCGGCGGCTTCACAGCCGTAGATGCCGTCGCCGAACTCGATGATGTTGAGGTAGCACTCCATGATGCGTCGTTTGCCCCAGATTTTCTCGATAAGGACGGTATAGTAGGCCTCGACGGCCTTGCGCCACATGTGGCGGGAATGGGGGAGGAAACAGTTCTTGGCAGTCTGCTGGCTGATGGTGCTGGCCCCGGCCTGTTTGCCGCCACGGAGGTTTTTGAGATACACCTCCTTCATCCGATGGATGAAGAAACCGTGGTGATACATGTAAAGGCCTCCATCCTCGGAGACTGCCACAGCGTTGATAAGATGGGGGGAGATATTGTCGAGCGAGACATAATGGCGCTCGAAGTGGACGGGGCGGTCGGGGTCTTTCACCTGCTCGACGAAACGTTTGGCCATGAGGGGCGTGAGCGGGGGATTGAAAACGGAGCAGAACAGGACTTGGAAGAGGGAGAAGCCGACGAGCGCAAGCACCGCCACCCAGCAAAAACGCCACACTTTGCCGAGGAAAGAGAGCTGGCGCCACCGTTTCAGACCTTTGTGGCGTTTGGTTTTATTCTTTTTTTTGGCCATAAGCAGAAACCATTGTTTTTTAGAAGTGTATTACTGTTTATTATCAGTGATTGATGAAAGGCCTTGGGGAGGGGCTTGGACACCTTGGGAAAGGGTTGCCCACCCGCAGGTAGCCCACCCGGCAGGGCATTTCATTTCTTAAAAAATGGCTGCAAAAGTACTATTTTTTTGTGGATTAGAGAAAAAAATGTATATTTGTAAAAAGAAAATTGAAACAACATATCACACAAACACCTAAAACACAAAACAATATGGTAAAAGTAGCAATCAACGGTTTCGGCCGTATCGGAAGAATGTCATTCCGCGCCATGCTGGACCATCCCGAATTGGACATCGTGGCAGTAAATGATTTGACAAGTGCAGACACCCTCGCTTACCTGTTCAAATACGACTCAGTGCACGACAACTTTGAAGGCGAAGTACACGCTGAAGGAGACTGCATCGTGGTGAACGGCAAAAAGGTGAAGATCTATGCCGAGCGCGACCCCCAGAACCTCCCCTGGAAAGAGCTGGGCGTGGACATCGTTGTCGAGTCGACCGGACTGTTCAAGAAACGCGAGCAGATGATGAAACATATCATTGCCGGCGCCAAGAAGGTGATTCTGACCGTTCCCGCCAGCAAGGCTGAGGATGTGGACGCCACCGTGGTGATGGGCGTGAACGACAACGTGCTGACCAAAGAGATGCAACTGGTGTCGAATGCAAGCTGCACCACCAACTGCTTGGCTCCCGTGGCCAAAGTGCTGAATGACAAATTCGGTATCAAGCGCGGTTTGATGAACACCATTCACAGTTACACCAACGACCAGAAGATTCTGGACCAGCCCCACAGCGACCTGCGCCGTGCCCGTGCCGCCGCCGTGTCGATCATTCCCACCTCCAGCGGTGCTGCCAAGGCTGTTGGCCTGGTAATCCCCGAACTGAAAGGTAAGCTGGACGGTTTCGCCATGCGCGTTCCCACTCCCGACGGTTCTGTGGTTGACCTCACTGCCGAGCTGAACTGCACCGTCACCAAGGAAGAGATCAACGCCGCCATCAAGGAGGCCGCCGAGGGCGCTATGAAGGGTGTGCTGCAATACTGCGAAGATCCCGTTGTGAGCGTCGACATTATCGACAACACCAACAGCTCCATCTTCGACAGCCTGCTGACCCAGGTGATGGACGGCAACTTCGTGAAGGTGGTGAGCTGGTATGACAACGAGAAAGGCTACAGCACCCGCGTGGGCGACCTCGCTGCCAAGCTGGCCACTCTGCTCTAAACCCAGAAAAGCATCACACAGCGTGATGAGACAATAACTTAAAAACAAACGGGAGTTGGGAGCGACAAGAGGCTTTCAACTCCCCTTTTTAGTGTCCAGATTTCGGGGACACGACAAACCAAAAACACTAACCGACATGCTATTAAAAGACAAAGTGGCCATTATAACAGGAGCCACACGAGGTATAGGACGAGCCATAGCCATCCGCTTTGCCGAAGAGGGCTGCGACATCGCATTCTGCGGCCGCAGCCGCAACGCCCAGATGGAAGCCGTGGAACAAGAGCTGACCGCACTTGGCGTTCGGGCCAAGGGCTATGCCGTCAACGTGGCCGACATGGAGAGTACCAAACAATTTGTAGCCGACACGCTGAAAGACTTCGGCCATTTGGACATACTGATCAACAATGCCGGTATCACCGACGACGCGGCGATAAAACGAATGACAGAGGCCCAGTGGGACAATGTGATAAACAATGACCTGAAATCGGTTTTCCTGATGACACAGGCTGTGCAGCCGACGATGTGGAAGCAGGGGTTTGGAAGCATTGTCAACATAAGCTCGGTGGTGGGCATTGGCGGCAACACCGGCCAAGCCAACTATGCGGCGGCCAAGGCCGGAATCATAGGCTTTACGAAGTCGGCTGTCAAGGAGCTGGGAGCACGGAATATCCGAATGAACGTTGTGGCGCCGGGTTTTATCGTAACGGAGATGACCGGCGACATACCTGAGCAGTTGAAGACCTATTGGCAGACCCGCATTCCCCTCCGGCGTCCGGGAACGCCCCAGGAAGTGGCCAACGCATGCCTCTACTACGCCTCGGAACTGGGAAGCTATAACACGGGCGACGTGATGCACCTGTGCGGAGGAATGGAAGATGCCTAAACTCAAGCAAAAAAAGATGAAACAGATTGCCAAGCATGGGCTGCCATCGGTGGTGATGACCGGCGTGGCTGTATTGGTTATGGTATTGGCGTTAGCGGCGTGCAACCCCGCTGGCAGCAACAATACCGCCCAAACGGTTGAATACACCGACGACTACCAACACACCGCTATGGTACCCGTCAGCCCTAAGCGAATTGTCAGCACCTCGCCGGCTGTGACCGAAATCATATATGCCTTGAAGGCAGAAAACCTGCTGATAGGCCGGACCGACTATTGCATTTATCCACCGGAGGCTAAGAACATCACCACAATAGGCGGAATCAGCAATCTGAATGTAGAGAAGATTGCATCGCTCAAACCAGACCTTGTCATCAGCGGCTCGATGATACCACAGAAAAGCTCGCTACAATTAGAGCAGATGGGAATCCCGTTAGTCTGTGTCATAGAAAAGCAGCAATTTGACGGGCTGTATGACAATATCCTGAAAATAGGAAAGCTAACAGGCCATACGCACGAAGCCGACAGCCTGACGGCCCTGATGAAGGAGCAGGTGGCGGCCTTAAAGATGGAGCCCCATACCGACAGCAGCCACCGTCCGGGAGTATACTATGTGGTAGGGTTTGGCCCATCGGGCAATTTCACTGCCGGAGGGCAGTCGTTTATCAACGACATTATCACCATGGCAGGAGGGCGCAATATAGCCGCTGGCATAAAGGGTTGGAGCTATAGCCTGGAGGCTTTGATGGAGCAAGATCCGGACTACATCATCATCCGGAGGGAAGACTCGGCCACTTTCTGCCGCACCACACCCTACAACCGTCTGAAAGCCGTAAAGGAAGGACGGGTGATAGCCATTGAGAGCGGGACAATAGATTTGCAAGTGCCCCGCAACCTACAAGCCATTCAATTCCTAAATGAGAGAATGAACAAAAAGGGAGGCCAGTAAGAGCCTCCCTTTTTTTAGACCATTTTCAGACAGTGGAATCAATGCCCGACACGAAGGAAACGGATGGCTCGGTCGAGCTGGTTGTCTGTCCCTTGTTCCAATAACTTGTAATTGTACTTTATTTCGATATCGGGCTGCACACCTACGCCCTCAACATCGCCATAGTTGTTGTCGACCATGTGGAAAGTGCTGGTGTAAATGTAGAAGGAGAAAATATCCTTGTAGGGGTCGGGCCCGTTCTCGAAATAGTCGTAATCGCCAAAGCAACCGTCATAGAACAAATCATGATAGATATTGGTCGCGTTGCCTGAATACAGACCACCGATAGCGCCGTAGGTCCGCTCACCAATAAAGGTGCCATTGGGGAGCGCCTTGATCAACATAGTGGCCAACTCGGCACAGCTGACAGAGTTGATATCCGCCAGCACAACGATGGGTTTAGCCTTTTTGAGGTGCGCGTTGGCAGGACTGGCCACCCAGCTCTCGGACCAGGCGCTGTAGTCGAGGCGGCCATAGCCCTCTTTGACGCGTGTGTAGCCCACCAGCGTGGGACTTTGACCCAAGGAACCCACAATGGGAGAAAGGTCGGCGACACTGCCACCCCCATTGCCTCGCACATCGAAGATGATGCCCACCACCGAATCGTTATTGGCATAGCCAGCGCCCTCCATGTTGATGCCCTCATGGTAGCGGGGGCCATAGAAAGCCTTGGCCGGAGCCTGGGCCTTCACTGCATCGGGGAAAGCGGACGAGCCATACTCATACATTTGATGCATCTGCACCATTGAGAAACCGGTGAAACGGAAGTAGGCAATCAGCTCGCCTTCATTGGCTCCCTTGATGAGACAGAAATATGAACCCGGAATACCATAGGTAGTATTAGGGTTGTACTCCTTCATCGTACCGGGGATGGCCTTTTTGCGTAAGGCTTTGAGCTGAAGGTTGCGTTCTTGGTCGGGATAGGTGGGATGTACATAATCGTTCTCGCCAGGCTGTATGATGACCTCACATGCGCCACGGGGTGTCCCCTTGGGGGTGTAGATACGGGCCGTGAGGTGGTGGTCCAGCAGACCCTGGAACAGGCCATAATAGGCTTCGGCAAACTCACGATAGGTGACGGGATTATTGGCAGGACGGGAATCGAATGCAGCAAAAATAGGCTTGAACTGCTCATAGCGCTTGTCCCAATCCACGGTGTCACGGTCCCAAAAGACATACCCTTGGTCCATGCCAGCCCAGATGGTTTCAAACTGCTGGGTGTAGGTACGGCAGAGGATATGGTTGGGGTTCCCATTGTTCTCCAACGGTTCCTTGCGGCAAGACGCCAGTAAGAGAGCAACCGAAGCCAATACAATGCAATAAAACTTTAAATGTCTCATAATAATACTTTTGGCAGTAGAGTCTGTTGATGATACTCAGATAATTTATAGCCAGTAGCTCACTCCGGCCTGGATGGCAAAAGCCGTATTGTAGCGTGGATTCAGATTCACCATATATGGCTTCTGGATGTCGGAGGTGCTGTAATACCATCGTATGTCGGCTCCGACTTCAATCCGGCCTATAATCATACCACTTATGCCTGCGCCCCAGGTAAAGCCTGTCTCCAAGCGGTTGTCGCGCTTATCGTTGAATTCCCAGTCTTCGTCGAATTCATAATTCCGGTCGTTGGAGAAAGAATAGGTGGTGCCACTTCGGTGACTGCTGAGCCAGTAGCCGCCAAAGACTCCTCCAAAGGCGTGGATTTTCACGGTGTTCCCAACCGACAGCCGCAGTTCCAACGGCACGTTCACATATTGGTTGGTAGTGGTCGTCGGGAGGGAATATCGCAGATTATAGTACTGGAACACATGGTCCATGTGGTAGTTCTTCTGGATCAGCACGGCACCCGTATTGATGGAAAGCCACTTGGTCGGGGCATAACCGATACGGAAGCCGAACACACTGCCCTCACGGTACTTGTCGAAACGCATGTCAGTCATATACACCATGTCGACCGAATGGTAATTGCGGTCCAAACCGGCGTTGAGACCGAACACCCAGTGGCGCACACGGGGAGAGGAATCGGCAGCAGGCTCTTCCTGAGCTGCGAGCGGCTGCATGCCGATTCCTACCATACACATCAGCAGCAAAGCTGAATAAAACAATTTCATTGCTACCGACTATTACTGATTGGAACGCAAATAACTGAGGGCTGCATCAAGCTGAGTATCTCTGCCGGCTGCCAGTGCCTCAGCATCATACAGCACCTTGATGTCAGGCTGCACACCGACACCCTCAAGGCTCTTATAGTCCTTGGTGACTATATCGAAAGTCCCGCTGTAGACATAGTAGGCAAAATCTTCGGGATGAGTGGGCTTGCCATCGCCAACGCCTGGCTGCGGAAACAGTTTTTGGTCACCGAAGCATCCGGTGTAATAGATATTGAACCATACATCAGTATAGGGATTCAAGGCACAAGTGCCACCATAGGTACGCTCGCCAATGACTTTCCCCTGAGGCATGGTTTTGATGATCTGGGTGCTCAGCTCAGCACAACTCACGGAGTTAATATCAGTAAGTGCAACAACCGGTTTGGCCTTCGTGAGATGGTGCAATGGCAGGGGAATGCCGGCGGGCATCCATCCGCTGTAGTCCAGACGGCCGGTACCTTGTTTGTAACGGGAATAGCCATACTCGCAACCTGTCTGCATCAACGAACCGATTGCCGGGCTGAGGTCGGCCACATTGCCACCAGGGTTGCCACGGAGGTCAATGATGATGGACTCCACGTCCTCGCGAGCAGCCAAACCATTGCTGATACCATTGGAATAATCATCGCCATAGAAAGCACGGAGAGGGGCTTCGATAGCGGCCTTGTTGGCAAGGGTGTCATCTTTGTATAAGGTAGAGATCGCAAATTCCCCCAGACGGAGATATGCGATATACTTACCAGTGGTCTTACCGGGAAGCAGACAAGCTACACTGTTGGTGTAGGGGTTTTTGCTGTCCCAGTATTCGACATAGTTGGTCACGCCGGGTTGCTGCTTTAGGATGGCGATCTGCGCACTGATATCGGTCTTATGCTCGTAGTCGTTCTTGGCAGGTTTGAGGCCTAAGGTTACTTCTGACTTGGGGTTGTACAGCCTGATGTACATGTGGTGGTCCAGCAGCCCGTAGGTAAAATCTTCCCAGGCTTGGCTCCACTCTTCAACATCCACTGTGCCACGGGCATCAAACGACTCAAAGATAGGTTTGAACTTCTCATAGCGGGCATCCCAGTCCACGGTGTCGCGCGACCAAAGGACATAGGTGTGGTCAATGCCCTCCCACACGGCCTCGAACTGCTCGAAATAGGTGGAGCAGCGGCGCGTATTGGGGTTTTGGAGTTCGAGAGGCTCCTTGCGGCAGGCAACAAAGAGCGTTGTTACAGCCATGACACAGGCTATAAAACGGAACGGATTATAATGTTTCATATTCACAAGTTTTCTGTTACGTAAGTTGATGTTCTTTGGTACTAAAAATTATAGGCCAACCCGAGTTGGAGCATGGTAGTGGTGTTGTAGCGGGGATTTTGCTGACGCATATATTTCTTCTGCATATCGGTCAGCCCATAGTGGGTGATGAGGTCAATATCCATCTCTAACCTGTTGGACAACGGAATGGCCAGACCCAGACCGTAGGCCAGACCGGCCTCAAATCGGTTGTCACGACGGCTGTCGAACTCATAGTCATTGTTCACACCTTCATCGTTGAGGGAGAGGAAAGGAATCTCAGAACCAATGATGTGTCCATTGGTCCAGTAGCCCAGATAGCCGCCAAGGAAAAGATGGAAGCGCGTCTTCTTGCCTATGGAGAAGTCAGCAAGAACCGGGATATTTACAAAACGGTTCTCATAGACCGACGACGTAGAGGCAGTGTTGCCATCAATGGTAATGGCATTTTCCCATCTATGACTTTTCATCAACGACATGGCTCCGACGCGGAAGGAGAGCCACTTGAAAAGACGGTAGTTGGCATTGATGCCTATTCCGGTGCCTAAGAAGGGGTAGTAGGTCACCGTCGACATATAGGCCGTACCTGTTGTCATGATGTTGATGTTGCCGCTCACGGCCACACCGACTGACCACTTGTGATTAAACGTCTGCAACGGGGCCTTCTTGCCGCCCGTGGTATCGGCAGAGATACCATCCTGGGCAAAGGCCGCACTGCCCATTGCCATTGCTAAAAGCAGAGATACAATTAGTTTTTTCATTTTTTTGAGTTTAAGTGAAAAGCCCTACCCTCGCCAGGGCAGGGCTCCACTATTGTGACTTTATTATTCAGCATCGCTGATGAAGGGGTATTTGTAATCGTAGGCTGCGTCGAAAGTCTCCTTGATGGCCTGGGGCGATGTCCAGCGTATCAGGTTGAGGTACGACCCCGCCTTGTCGTTGGTGCCGCTGGCGCGTGCTCCGCCGAAGGGCTGCTGTCCGACCACGGCCCCTGTGGGCTTGTCGTTATAGTAGATGTTGCCCGCCGCATATTTCAACAGCTCGGCACCGCGTCTCAGCGCCTTGCGGTCGGTGGCGAATATGGCGCCCGTCAGAGCGTAGGGCGAAGTCTCGTTGCAGAGGCGCAGGGTTTCCTCATACTTGCCGTCCTCGTAGACATAGACCGTGATGATGGGTCCAAAAATCTCTTCGCACATCGATTTGTATTTGGGGTCCTTGGCCAGAATCACCGTGGGCTGGATAAACCATCCCTGGCTCTTGTCGCCCGTGCCACCAAACACGATCTCGGCATCCTTGCTCTCCTTGGCGTGGTTGATGTAGCGCATGCAGTTGTCGAACGAGGCCTCGTCAATCACGGCGTTCACAAAGGCGCTGAAGTCGCGCACATCGCCCACCTTAATCTCATCAAGCATCTTGCCGATGATTTTCTCCACCTTCGGCCACATGCTCTTGGGAACGTAAGCTCTCGAGGCTGCCGAGCACTTCTGACCCTGGAACTCGAAGGCACCGCGCACAATGGCCGTGGCCACCTGCTCAGGATTGGCCGACTTGTGGACAAAGATGAAGTCCTTGCCGCCCGTCTCGCCAACGATTTTCGGGTAAGTGCGATAGTTGGCGATATTATCGCCGATCGACTTCCAGAAGCTGTTGAAAGTGCCGGTGGAACCGGTGAAATGGACACCGGCCAGATTCTCGTCGGCAAAAGCCACCTTGCCGATAAGCGAGCCGCTGCCGGGCAGGAAGTTCACAACTCCGTCGGGCAAGCCAGCCTCCTTGTAAATCTTCATCAGCAGATAGTTGGAAAGCATGGCCGTGGTGCTGGGCTTCCAGATGCACACATTGCCCATCAGCACCGGCGAGAGGCACAGATTGCTGGCAATGGAAGTGAAGTTGAACGGGGTGATGGCAAACACGAAACCCTCCAGCGGGCGATAGGTGACATAGTTCAGCGTGCCCTTGTCGCTGCAAGGCTGGTCGCTGTATATCTGCGAGGCGTAGAAGGCATTGTAGCGCAAAAAGTCCACCAACTCACATGCCGAGTCGATTTCAGCCTGCATGGTCGTCTTGCCTTGTCCCAGCATGGTGGCGGCATTGATCAGATAGCGATACTTGCCGCTGATCAAAGTGGCAATTTTCAGCATCACGCTGGCGCGTTCAATCCATGGCGTGTTGGCCCACTCCTCATGCGCTTTCATCGAGGCGGCTATGGCGTCGCGCACCTCTTTCTCGCCAACTTTGTAGTATTTGGCCAGCACATGCTTGTTCTCCGTGGGCATCACAATCTCGCCCATCTCGGCAGTTTTTACCTCCTTGCCTCCGATGATGGGGCAGATGGTGGTGGTTTTCCTGTACAATTCGTCCAGCGCCTTGCGGATTTCCTTACGTTCGGGGCTGCCAGGTTTGTAGCCGAGCACGGGTTCGTTCTCGGGTTTCGGGAATGTGATAATGGTGTTGTTCATAAGATTTTAATAATAGGATTTAACAATTAACGTTCCAAAAAGATTTTGCAAATATACAGAAAATAATCGGATGTGCAAAAAAAAATGTATCTTTGCATTGTAAAAATAACAGTTCAAACTCAACAAATACAAACATGAAGAGATTAAGAATCATTTTATTATGCCTTGTGGCAACAGCCTTCGTGTCCTGCAGCGGCCTGGGCAGCACAAGTGTCGACAGCGCCGCCAAGACGGCTGGCCGCAACACCGCTAATGCCATCATTACCCTCTACAACTCCTACCGCAACACAGGCACCGTCAGCCTGAGCAACCCCACCGACCTCACCGCTGCCCTCATGGTGGCCACGGGCTACACCAACATGCGCTCCAACCGCGAGAACGCCGAGTATAAGAAAGCTTTTGCCGCAGGCATGGTCTCCGCTGGCTCGGGCCTGATTACCGCTGCCAACGTCGACAGCATCATCAACACCATGAACAGCCTTACGGGTCTCAACGTCAACGCGGCCACGGTGTCGAACAACGTGGGCACAGCCACAGCCATCATCCAGCTGCTGCAAGCCCTCGGCTCCACGCAGGCCAACTGATTCCGCCAGAGCCCACAGCCAAAAAACAACCCCCAAGACTGCACAGCCTTGGGGGTTGTTTCGTGTCAGGGGGGCTCTGACATGTGTTATTGCATCCTTTGTTTATTATAGTTTGATTCTATTTTGTCTCTTATCCAGAAACAAAATAGAGTATAAACAGAATATAAACAGAAATAATATAGAGGAAAAACGGTGAGGCCGCTTGTGTCAAGGTTGGAGGTGGGAATAGTACTCCACGGCGTCGGCCACGAGGAAGATGCTGCCAGTGACAAGGACGAGGTCGTGGTCAGGTTGGGCGGCGGCACGCGCGGCACGGATGGCGTCGGCCACAGTGGGGAAGGCCTCGCCTGCCATGTCGCAAGAGGCGGCAGCCTCTGCCAACTGCTGGACAGGCAGCCCCCGGGGCACAGAGGGCTGGGTGTAGTAGAAGGTGGTGGCGGCGGTGGGGATCATGCGGAGGATGTGCATATAATCTTTGTCGTTCACACAGCCGTAGATGAGGTGCAGACGGCGGTAGGGAATTTGGTCGAGCTTGGCCAGCATGGCTTCGACACCGTCGGCGTTGTGGGCGGTCTCGCAGATGGTGAGGGGTTTGCTGTCCAACCGCTCCCAGCGGCCATGGAGTCCGGTGTCGGCCACCACACGGGCTATGCCGTTGGCTATGTCAGTCTCCGACACGCCGAACCCCACTTGGGGCAGGAGCTGAAGCACCTGGAAGAGGGTGGCGAGGTTGTGGAGCTGGTAGCTGCCGCTGAGGGGCGAGGTGTAGGTTGAGGGGTAGGGAGTGGCTTGGGAGTCGAGCGCGCGCACCTTGAAACGGAGGTTGAGGTAATCGTTATCTTCCAGTGTGGACGCCGAATGGGCAGTGGGGAGGGGTTCGATGCGGTAGTGCTGGTCGGCGAAATAGATGGGCGCGCCCATGGTCTCGGCTTTCTGGCGGAAGACGGGGCTGGTTTCGGGGTGTGTCTGCCCGATGACCACGGGGATGCCTTGCTTTATGATGCCGGCTTTCTCGCCCGCGATGGCAGCGAGGGTGTGGCCCAGAAACTGGGTGTGGTCAAAGCCGATGTTGGTGATGACGCTGATGAGCGGGGTGATGACGTTGGTGCTGTCCAGACGTCCGCCCATGCCCACTTCGACAACGGCGATGTCGACCTTTTGGGCGGAAAAGTAGTCGAAGGCCAACCCTACGGTCATTTCGAAAAAGCTGAGGCCCAGCGACTGCATGTATTCTTTGTGTTGCTGGACAAAGGCGGTGACCCGCTCGGGGGGTATCATGGCGCCATTGATGCGGATGCGCTCGCGGAAGTCGACCAGATGGGGCGAGGTGTAGAGCCCCACGCGGTAGCCCGCTTGCATGAGGATGGAGGCCAGAAGGTGGGAGACGGAACCTTTGCCGTTGGTGCCCGCCACATGGATGGAGCGGAACTTGCGCTCGGGGTGGTCGAGGTGATCCATGAGGCTGACGGTGTTGGCGATGTCGGCTTTATAGGCCGCCGCTCCAACACGGTGGTACATCGGGAGGCTGTTGTAAAGATAGTCTAATGTGTCCTGGTAGGTCATTGTTGCGCTGTTTTGGGGTGTGGATGGGTGGATGTGGCTGGAGCTGGGGAGGTTTGGAGGGGTTGTTACTTGGGGATGGTGTAGGTGACGCCCGCCATCACAAGGCCTTTGTATGAGGGGTAGTTCTGCCAATAGAAGTAGCGTTGCAGGAGGATGTTGTCGAACTTGAAGAAGAAGCTGAGGGCTTTGTTGTAGCGGTATTCCACTTCGAGGTTGAGGCCGAAGCGCATGGGGAGGGTGAGGGTGCTGTCGGCGCCGGTGGCATCGGTGACGGTGGCGTAGGGCATCTTGCCGAGCATCTGGAATTCCAGACGTCCCATGATTTTGTCGTTGTAGTTGATGGTGGCGGCCAGGGCGGCATCGAAGTCGGGCCGGTAGTAGAGCGGCAGCTCGACTATATCGTCGCCCACACGTTTGGTCTTCTTGTTTTTATATAGGTAGTAGTTTCCCTTGAGCTCAAGGCGGAGCATCTCGTCGTTGATGAAGACAAAGCTTCCGCCCACTTTGATGCGGGTGAGGCTGTCGTAGACGGGGGTGGACACATTGTGCAGGGTGTACTGCTCATTGAGCATGAAGGAGAGGTCGTCGTTCAGATAGCTGTAGGTGCCATGGAGGTTGAAATCAATCTTTTTGCTGAGGTTGAGACGCACGTTGGCACCAAAGTCGTAGTGGCTGGTGGCACGGACGGGGCTGTTGGGGTCGATGTAGGGGTTGACCAGGCGCAGTCTGTTCCAACTCTGGGCTTCGATGTTGCCCCGGGCGGCGAGCGACACGTTGATCAAGTCGTTGAAGAAGGACTTGCTGACCACTGCGTCGGGATAGATTCGGGGCTCGATTTCGGGGATGTTGTAGCCGTCGAGGGCCACCACGGCTCCGGCATGGATTTGGAAGCCGGAGAAGATGAAGTCGATATAGGGGTTGACGTTGTACAGGCGACGGTATTTGCTCTCGCTCAATGCGCTGCGGCCGTTGGCAGTGTCGGCCAGGCCTGCGGCCAGGGTGCTGTCGTAGCCGAGGGGAAGTGCGGTGGGGTTGAAACTGTTGGCATACCCGTCGTAGGTGAGGTGGAGGTAGGCCACGGCTTTATGCTTTTGGGCTATGGTGAAGCCGTAGTGGATATTTCCGTCCACATTGATGTTGAACTCGTTTTGCCCGTAGGTGGCAAAAAGGTCGGTGGCGCGCACGTTGGCCTCGTAGCCCAAGGCGTTGACGTCTGTGTTGAGGGTCTTTACACCCAGATTGACGGTGGCGGTGTTGTAGGCTATGCGGTATTGCGAACGGGCAATACTGTCGCGCGGCAGGGCGAGGACGGCATGCAGTGTGCTGTCGGAAAAACCATAGTAGCGGGAGAAATCATTCTGATATCCTACATCGGCACTCAGCTGCAAGTGCTTGGAGGTGATAATCTTGCCAAAGGCAGTTATGTCGGTATAGGAGAACGGGGCCTGGCCATAGTGGTCGGGCGAAAAGATGGTATCCACAGCGTGGCCTATGGTACCCCACGACGAGCGGTGGGTGGCGCGGACGCCAAAGGAGCGGTCGTGGCTGCGCAAAGAGTTGTAGTAGAACTCTGCCAAGGGCGACCAATAGTTGCCCATGCCCAGCCGGAGGTAGTTGTTGTAGAGGCGGGTGGCGGGTTCGCCGATGATTCGGGCTGCTTTGATGCGCGACGGCTGGTAGAGCGATGTGAGGCGGCGGGTGGTGATGTCGTAGGTGAGGTTCTTGGGCATGGTGGCCACGGTGTCTGTAATGACGGGTGCCACATTCACTTTCTGGCTCTCCTCTACGACGGGTTTGTAGCGGCTGGTGACCACCACCCGCTCGTTGTAGACGTTGCTGTCGGATTGTGCATGGCACATGGGCGCGACGGCCAGCAGGCCGACGACACATAATAGTGCGGATATGCTGTTTGCTTTCATGGCTATTGATTATCTGTTTCGGGTTCTTTTTCCAGTTCGATGATTATCTCTTCTTCCTCGGGTTCTTGCTGGGGCTTCTCTTCTTCGAGTATGGCGTTGCGTTTCTGGAGGGCCAGCTGCACGAGGTCATCACCGTCGTAGTTGTCGATAATGCTTTGCAGGGTCTGTTTGGCCTGGAGGTTGTTGCCGCGGGCATGGAAGATGTCGGCCCAAAGGATGAAGCTCTTGGCCAGCCAGTAGTCGCTGACGGGAGCGGCGGTGATGGACTCTATCACGCGCTCGGCGCCGTCGTAGTCGGCCTGCAGGTAGCGCATCTCGGCCTGGCGGTAGGAGGCCTCGCCGCTGTAGTCGCCGTTGGTGGAGGTGGACAGAAGGGCATAGATGCTGTCGGCCTGCCTATAGGTGGCGGGTGTCTCGTAATAGCTGCGGGCCATGCTGATGAGGGCTTCGTCTCTCAAAGCATCGGTTATCTTGGGCTCGGCCAGCAACTGACGGGCAGCCGATACGATGCTGTCACGCTGAGCCAAGTGTACCCAACTGCGCATATACCCTACCCTGCCCGCTATGCGGTTGTTGTCGCTCTCGGCAACCGACACCAGCTGCCAGTAGAGGTCGAGGGCTTTGGTGAAGTTGTTCAGGTTGTAGGCTATATTGGCGGCATTGTGAAGGGCGCGTTCGGTGAAGCTGTTGACGGGAGCGGCGGCCACGGCCTCAAAATGGGGCAAGGCCTGCTCGTTCTGCCCGCTGCGGAACAGGCAGTCGGCTGCGTAGTAGTGGGCCTGTAGATGGAACAGTCCTTCGGGGAACTTGTTCAGATAGTTCTCAAAGCTCTTCACCGAACTCTCGCAGTCGCCGTTCATGTAAAGATTCTCCGCGCTCATATACAGGGTGCTGTCCTGTTCCACTGTCGACACATTGGTCTTGGTGGTGCGTTTCACATAGCTGAAGTATTCGTCCACGCGGTTCTGGCTGACATAGATGTTTTTCACCGTGCTCAGGGCATCGCGGGCCTCGTCGGTGCCGGCGTAGTTGGTCAGCAGCTCGTCGAACACTTCGAGGGCCTCATTATTGCGGTCGGTGTTATAGTATATCAGACCCATGTTCAGCAAGGCCGTCTTGACGAGGCTGTTTTGGGGATAGCGGGTGCGGAAGTTGTTGAAATAGAGCAATGCCATCGGGTTATTGTCGCACACAAGATAAGTGTTGCCAATTTCGAAAAGCGACTTGGCTGCCAGAGGCGACTGGTTGAACCGTTCGAAAATCTGGTTCAAGTAGGTCATCTTGTCGTTATACTTGCCCATCGCGCCATACGACAGGGCTTTCTGATAGGTGGCATAGTCGGCATCGGCGTCCCCGGCATCAATCACTCGGTCGTAATATTTTATGGCGTCGGCATACTTGCTCTCCAGATAGAAGCAGTCGCCCAGACGGTTGTTGACATCATTTATCTGATGGGGGTCGATACCCTTGTCGGCCAGACGGAGAAACATCTTGAAATCGTCGGAGGCATCGGCAATGTTGTTCCTCTTCATGCAGAGGTAACCATGGGTGTAGAGAGCCTGTTTATAATAGGGTGACGAGGTGGCGTGGGTACTCAGCATGAAGCGGTCGAGTGTCTTGCCGGCTGCGTCGTAGTCGCCCAGTCTGTAGCGCGCCTCGGCATAGAGGTAATAGGCATCGGTGGTATACTTGGGCAGGGCATTGATTTTGGCTGCTTTCTGGAAATAGGTGGCGGCCGTTTTCATATTGCCGGTGTTGAACACCTCAATGCCACGATTGATGACGATGCGCTGATAGGCCTGATTCATCAGGGGGCTACGGTCGGGTATTTTCTCTATCAGCGTGAGGGCGTCCTTATAGTTTCGCGTCGAGAAATACAGCGAGCTCAGAATCTCCTGCACCTCAGCCTTGTGCGTGCTTTTGGGATATTGGGTCAGATAGTCCTCGAACGAGCGGATAGACTCGTTGTAGGGGTTGGCGTTCAGCTCATACGACAGCTTGGCATAATTGAACAAGGCGTCCTCCTTTATCTTGGGGTCATAGTCCATCTTCGAAGCCTGGAGGAACATGCTCCGCGCCTCGTTTTTGCGACCCAGCTTGATGTCCACATCGCCCAACACATACAGGGCGCTCTGAGCCACACTGTCGTCGCACGCCGTCTTTTTCGACAGATAGAACTGGGCCGAATCATACTCGTTGAGCATATAATGGCAATAGCCAATCTGGTAGTAGCTGTCCTGCGGGCTGCACACCGCCGGGGCCTGCCCTTTCTTGCCTTTGCCCGTGGCGGGTGCCACGTCCGGCACGGCGGCCGTCTCCTGCGGGTCGCGGTTGCGCATGGCGGCCTTGTAATAGTCCAGCGCGTTCTTATACTCGCCGCGGTTGAAATAAACCTCGGCCACCATCTGGCGGATCTCGTTCTTCTTGAACACATCATCCTCCAGCAACAGCGTGGGCGCCATCTGCAACAGCTCGTCGTTCTTGCCCAGATAGTAATAGATGCGAGCCACATACGAAGGCACAATTTTGGCAAACTTATTGTCCGACTGCAGCTTCTCGAAGTTGCGGAGTGCCAAGTCGTACTTACCCTCCATATACTGCAGGTGGGCATAATAATACAGCGAGGCGTTGGTATACTTGGTGCGGCCGTTAATATCCTGCGCAAAGAACTTCTTTGCTTCGGCATAGTCCTCGTCGACAAAATGGCAGTAGCCCACCTTGAAATTATACTCGCTGCGGTGGCCATACTCCACCTCGCGGGCCGGCACCTTCTTGTAATACTTCAATGCCTTGGCATAGTCGCCAGCGGCGTAATGGTAATTGCCCAAATAAAAGTTGGCCATCACCGTATGCTTGTTCTGTGGATAGAGTCGCAGAAACTCTGTCAGCCTGAAGTCGGCATCGCGGTTGCCCAGTTTCTCGGCACACACAGCCCCGAAAAACATGGCCTCGCTGGCCATCTCGGCATCCACTCCCGACGCATCGGCCGTCAACTTGTCAAACAAATTCTGCGCCGAGGCAAATTTTTCCTTCTGGTACAAATCCACCGCCTGCCTGTATAGACGGCGCACCGCCTCGTCCGACGACGATTTTTGGGCAAAAACTGGCTGCACAGCCAATGCCACGGCAACAATAACTAACAATGCTTTAATACGTTGCATACAAATAGGATTACTTATTTCAAAAAGTAAAGATACTAATTATAAATTATCTACGCGTCTCCCCTGTCCGCCTTTTTTCAACAAGGCAGTGTTAATGCTCTCAATCAGGCCTTACGCACTGACTTTTACACAATTCCCGAACCGGAACTCAACCACCTCGCCCTCAGCCCGGCACTACCGCAAAAAGAAAGGCTTCTCCTCCTGCAGAGGCTTGGGCTGCCATGGGGCATGGAGCAGAAAACCGCTGGCGGGCGACGGGGTGACCGAATACTGCAATTCACCCTCAGGGTTGATCAAGATAAACCACGGATACGACACCACCCCATATCGCTCCAGCAACTTATAGTTGCCATTGAAATGCAGCCATGTCCAGTTGTAGCGCTGCCCTTTTCTGGTGTTTTTCAGCAAATGGTACATCTTCTGGAACTCCCGGTCACAACAAATCGTCACAAACTCCACATTCTTGCTTTTGGCATAGATACTGTCCTTGAAGTGGGCCAGCGTCTCCATCTCCCGCAAACTGTTCGGGTCCCCCACTCGCACAAACGAGAGGTACACCCACTTGCCCTTCATCCCCTCCAGCGACACCATCCGCTTCTCCACATCAGGCAATTCAAACACAGGCACCTCCGCGCCCTCCTCCTTCTGCCTGAAGCTCTTCACCAGCCTATCGGCCAACACCTTGTGTTCTGGGAACTTACTTCCTGCCCCCACCAACTCAATCATCCTCACCACCTTGTCGGCCTCATAGTAGCGGGGCATATAGTAAGCCTCCTGCAAGGCCTGCAACCCCACCAGTTCCCTCACGCGCTCATTGCGCAACAGAGTGTCCGTTCCCAACGAATCAAGAAACACCTTCACATCCAGCTTGTTCACCCAATTGCCCAGCAACCATGCCGGCAACTTCTTCGTGCCTTTCGACACCGAATGGGCAAACAGTGTGGCAAAGAACGACATATAATTATCGTCGTAATACAACACAGGCTGGTTCTTCACATAGCGGTTCACCATTCCCCGGCGCGTGTCGAAATGCATGCTATACTTCATGCTGGCCAGCTGGTAGCGCTTGTAGCGGTTGAAAAACTCATTCTTCGTGTCGGGACACTGCGTGGCAACCACCGCCTCCAGACTGTCGAAATAACGTTTCTGTGGACGGAAACGGCTGTCGAAAAACATGCGGTGGTCGTCGATATACTGTGCCACCACCCGCTCAAAATCTGAAATCAACCCGTTCAGCTCTCCTTCAGGCATGTTCACAAACTCCAGCGGCAGCACTTCCGGCGCCAGATAGATATTCCGCTTCTCGTTCAAATCCCAGTCAAACCGCGGCACATACACCTCATAGTTCCTGCCAGGCTCCACAAAAAACGACTGGCTGTAGTTCTCAATCTGCAACATCATCATCGTGGGGTAGTTGGCATACGCATCCAGCCTGAAAGTGCGGTTGTCGCCAATCACCGTGTGGTCCACCTCCTCCTCCGTCAGGGTCAGCATATCCGTGTAACGGTACAGGTACACATCCTTCCCGGCGCCGTTCACCACCTCGCCGTGGATTGTAATATTGGTCTGGGCTACGGCCACACTGCCACACAGCATCAAGGCCATTCCCACTATCAGCATAAGACGGTTCATAGCTTACAACTTTTCTATTATAACGGCCCGCGCCTGCTTTTATTGTGTGCCCTGCCCAACATGATTCAAACATTCCAGCCCTTTGCCCCTCACTCCACACCCTCCCCTCTCGCTCTTTATACATTACATGAACAATTGATGCTCATCATCTTGTCACTGCAAAAGAAAAGAACACTAATACAACACTAATACAAATAGCGAAGGCAGAAATGTGGTAGTGCGGGGGAAATGGCCGGGCCGAGCCACCTGGAAGCCCCCCCATGCGGGCCAGGGGGCACGGTTTATGCCCCGCTCAGCCACTGAAGGGACAAGCTGATATGACAATAATAGTGCGTAGGGGTTGCCAAACAAGAAAAAATGATTATCTTTGCAGAGGAAACGCTTCGTCCATCCGATACCACAAGCCATTGGAGACAAGCTGTTTAAAACTATTGTTAAACCTTTAATACTCCTACAAATGAAAAAGTACGTTTGCGACATCTGCGGTTATGTCTACGACCCCGACAAAGGCGACCCCGACAGCGGCATTGCCCCCGGCACCGCTTTTGAGGACATCCCTGCCGACTGGGTTTGCCCCCTCTGCGGCGTGGGCAAGGACGACTTCAGCCCCGTGGCCGAATAGTCCGCTCGCCAAGGCGCGATGTGGAATGTGCCGATGCGTGAGCGACGGCTTCGGCGCCGCGCTGCCATTTCGGCACATTCCAGCATTGATGTGTTTCCACATTCCCCCGATGGCATAGTATAGTTCCGCCGCATGTTTGTCCACATTGATTGCAACTCCTATTTCGCCTCCTGCGAGGTGGCCACACGTCCCGGTTTGGCGGGGCGTCCCGTGGTGGTGGCCAACGACAACGAGGCGGGCGGAGGTGTCATCCTTGCCCTCAGCCCAGAGGCCAAGGCCCTGGGGCTGAAACGCGGCACACCCCTGTTTCAGGTACGCAGTCTGCTGCGGCTCAACGATGTGGTGATTTGTCCCGCCGACCACAAGAAGTACCGCCGCATATCGCGCCAGATTATGGACACGGTGCAGCGGCAGGAGATTATACTGGATTTTGTGCAGTACTCGGTCGACGAGTTTTTCGGACAGCTGCCCATCGAGGAGCCCGACGAGGTGCGCGGCTATGTGCGCAAGGTGATGGACGCCATCACCACTGCCACAGGCATACCGGTCAGCTGCGGATGCTCGCAGACCTATACGCTGGCCAAGGTGGCCACCCACTATGCCAAGCACTACCGCGGCTATGAGGGCATCTGCGTCCTCACGCCCGCCAACCGGCGCAAAGCCCTCTCGATGCTGAGCATTGCCGACGTGTGGGGCATCGGGCGGCAAAACCGCAAGAAGCTCACCGAGCTGGGCATCGCCACTGCGCAGGATTTCGCCGACTGCGACGAGCGGATGATAGCCCCACTCTTCTCGGTGGCGGGGCTACGCACGTGGCGCGAGCTGCGCGGCACGCCTTGCATCGACCTCCACCGCCCGACGGCCCAGAGGTCCATCATGCAGAGCCGCACCTTCGCCCGCATGACGGAGAGCCTCGACGAAATGGACCGCTACATACGCTCTTTCGCCTCCGCCTGTGCCGCCCATCTGCGGGAGCAGCACAGCGTGTGCCGGTCGGTGACAGTGTTCCTCTCCACCAACCGTCATCGCGACGACCTGGACCAGTACCGCAACAGCGGTAGCGTGAAGCTCACCACCCCCACCGCCGACACCCCTACCATCGTGAAGGCCGCCAGCGCGGCCCTGGCCAAGCTGTACCGCGAGGGGTTCCTCTACAAACAGGCGGGAGTGGTGCTGACCGACATCAGCGAGGAGAAGGGCATGCAGCTCGACCTCTTCACCGAGGCCGACGACGAGCGGCACCGACGCCTAATGCAGGTGGCGGACGAGCTGAACCGCAAATTCGGCGACGACACCATAAACTTCGGCCGCAACAACTCGGCCTGAAAAGAAGAGAGAAAGGCTGTCCTCACATTTCCCGCCGACCGAAAATGGCAAGGCGTTCTGCCCTATCTCCAGATATGGCCCAAAGAGCAACATGCGGAAAAAGGGGAAGGGGGTTGTAGGGCGTTGGATGGGGATAAAGGAGTGGGCAAAAGTTTATGTTTGTGTTTTTTTTTGTACTTTTGCACCGCTAAAAGAAACAATGATCAAATACTAATTAATATCTAAAGTACTTATGAAACACAGATTTATCAGTATTTCTCTTTTACTTTCGGCTGCGATGGTCATGACGGCATTGCAGGCTCAGAACGTTTATCAAATGCCCAATGCGGGGTTTGAGGATTGGGACAGTGAGAGTCTCACGGCCGAGCCCACACACTGGAATTCATTTGCCACAAGCGACGGCCCTTGGGCCGGGTTGGCCTCGTCGCCCCACCACTACCACCGCCATGGCAGCCGTCCGGGCGGCACGGGTTCATCGTATCTGACCATCTACACGCAGTCTATCCTCGGCATCAAGGCCAACGGAAACATGACCTCCGGCCGCATCCATGCCGGAAGTATGTCTGCCACAAGCAGTGACAACTACAACTATACGGAACGCAGCAATGCCGACCACAGCGTTCCTTTCACCGCCACGCCGGACTCGATGTATGTGTGGGTGAGTTTCTACGCCTACCACACGGGGTCGGAGGCTCAGGTGGAGGCCATCATCCATGGCGACAATGATTTTAAGGCCCCGAACGATGTGAGTGACCTCTCGAAGTATAAGGGCCGCGCAGTGGTGCATACCACCCGCACCACGGAGAGCCCGAGTGTGATGAGCTGGACGCAGTTGAGATGTCCTTTTGGGTATCGGGGTACAGCCGAGGGAAGATACCTGCTGGTGAACATGACCACCAACAACTCGCCGGGAGCCGGCGAGGGGAACGACTCGCTTTCGATTGACGACATTGAGTTCATCTACAGCTCATGGCTGACAAGCATAACGCTGGATGGAACACAGATTGCAGGGTTCGACAAAGGACAGCTGAACTACAGTGTACGGGTGGCAGACACATCAAAGCTGATGACTGCCGAAGTGGCTTGGGTCACAGAGGTGGACGACGCCACGGTGACGATGGAGCGTGAGAGACTGGACGACACGACGGCCAAAGTGACGCTGACCGTGAGAGCAGAGGACAGCGTTACGGTGCACCAGTATGCAGTGACCCTCAACACTACCATCCATGAGGAGGAAGAGCCTGTGGGCATCGAAGAGGCAAGCAAGGCTAAGGCTTTCGCCGCCTATCCCAATCCCGTGAAAGAGAAGCTGACCATCGAGGCCGAAGGCAAGGTGACCATTTGCGACATGGCTGGCAGCGTGGTGATGGAGAGCGTCTGCCATGGGGCAACACAGATGGATGTGAGCCACTTGGCCGCTGGAATGTACATAGTGCGCTGCAACAATCAGGCAACTAAGATTGTGAAAGAATAGTCTCGACACGACCGAGCAAACGACAAAGACTCCCCACAGCAAGATGTGAGGGAGTCTTTTTTTAGTTGTTACTGTTTCTGAGATTTCATGCCGCAACCCTATCAGGGCCCTCCCTGTTATACTTCATATTCACCGCTCTGCGACTGCATATTGTACGATGCCACGGAAATCTCACTCCGATGGGGTGATTCATAGCTGTCCCTTTTACCCTTTTGACTTAGGGCAAGGCCTTACCTACAGGAGGTCGGAGGCGATGGGGTGCTGACGCAGGAAGTCGTCCTTATAGGGGAAGGAGGCATCGCCATCGGTTGCCCCTCCATGAAAGCGGAAACAGACTTGGGGCGAATAGGGCAAAGCGTTGTACATAAGCAACTGGTGTTGCATCTGCTCGGGGGTGAAGGGGACGAGCGTCAACTCAAACCAGTAGCTTGCGAAACCGCTCTTGAGATAGTGGAAGAGGGCCAATGCCGTGGGCTTGTAGACCTCCACCTTGGGGCAATGGATTTGCTTCATCAGGCCGAGAATGCTGTCCTTTGGGAAAGCGGCGGGAAGGGATTGCGACACAACCGTATCGGCCAAGATGGGGTATCCCCAATAATTATCCTTTCCTCGGATGGGGCTGAGGACGAGCTGTCCCGACGACTGGATGACGAGGCATGTGCTGTCGGGCATGGAAGCATAGATGGTGTTGGCAAGAGATGTCATGGCAGTCTGGTGGCGGAGATAGTATTTTTCCATCTTGGCCGGGACGCGCGACGTACCCGGAGGCAGCAACCAGAACACTACGAATGTCGTCAGGGCCAACGACAATCCCCATAGGGCCAAGGTTCGCCAGAAGGGGTTGCGGAGATGGAAAAGGGCATAGATGGTGTGAAGTAATCCCACTAAGCCTGATACGATGGCTACAGTGCCAACGATAAATACTAAGAGGAACAAGTCTATCTCGCACAAAAGGTAGTCGAGAGCGGCGAGCAACAGACAGAGCGTGTTGAAAAGAAACAGCCCATAGGCCATCGGCGGCAGCCAGGAATGGGGTTTCCTCTGTTTATGTTCCATCGGGAAGAGGGTTAGAACATGTAGCCCATCTTTATGTAGAGGTTGCTGAACTTGGCGTTGTCCTGTTTGTCGAGGGCCGTGGCCCAGTCGACGCTAAGCACAAAGTTGTCGTTCATAGCCACTTTGAGGCCGCAGCCGGCCGAGAGATGAGGTGCGAAGCGTCGGCTCTGGTCGAAGAAAGCATCGAGGCTGGCGGGGTGGGGGTCGGCCAATTCAAAGACTATGGGGTCTTGGACTACACGCTCATAGGGTTGCACCACCAAACATGCATCCATGAAGGGATTAAGGCCGATATAGAAATTCTCCTTGCCGATGCGGAAATGGGCCACCTGCACACGGAACTCGGCGTTGGCAAAGGCCACACCCCGTGCGAGAATCCTGTTGCGCATGATGCCGCGAATGGAGTTGGCACCACCCAGTCCTTCATAAATGACTCGCTGCATGTAGAGCTGGTTGAGATAAGTGTTGAGGTAGAAAGGACAGTCGCCGGCCAGATTGAGCTGCGTGCCCAGTCGGTAGGCGAAAGTGAGACGGTTTGCGACGATTGGCAGGTAGTGGCGCCAGGCAGCGTTGAATTTAAGGTTGTTGTAGTCGGCCATATCGCCCAGACCTGCATAATAGGTGAGGAAAGCGTCGGCGTGGATGCCACGACGGGGATTCTGCTGACGGTCGCGGGTGTCGAGGGTGAGGCCCGCATGGAGGTAGGGATGGTAGCCGCCGTTCGCCTCTGCGGGGTTGATATAGCCGAGCATGACATAGCGGTCGTAGAGGGTAGCCACGCCTTCGGGCAGCTTCTTCTCGTCGTTGGATGTGTATCGGTTGAGCCGCGCCACGTCTACAGAACCGACATTGTAGAAAAGCAGCCCTATGCCGGCATTCCAATACCACGGGCGAGAAAGGGTGCCCTGAAGGTCGGCGCTGAAGCGGAACATGTCGCGTTGGAATTTGTAGTAGGCGCGTGTCAGGTACATGTCGCTGGCCTGGTCGGCATATTCCGGCACGTAGCGAGACTCGTAGCCGTTGAAACCGTAGAAGTCACACATCTGGTCGGGGAGATAGGTGAGGTCGACACTGAGACGGTGGTTCGGAATAAGATACTTGGAATCATACGACAAGCGGAAAAGGCCGTAGTGCTTGGTGGTGTATGCCGCCTCGGCATAGAAGGAGTGGTAATAGTCGGGGTAAACAGCTCCGTCGCCGAAATAATAGACGTTGGTCAGTGCTCCATACTGGAAACCGAGGTCGGCATCGTATGCCACGCTGGGGAGCACACCGAACGTCCATCCCCTACGGACGGAAAGAGAGTCCTGGGCCGAGAGGGAAAGTCCCAAGACCAGAAACGACAATAAGGTGGTGAGTTTTGTTTTCATGACGATGGGTTTTATTGTTGAGAACGACTGCGTCCACCCCTTTTCGACGAGGCAGAGGGCATGAATTTGGAGCGGAAGATAAAGGCGGTGAAAAGAAGGAAGGCGGCAACAAGGATGCCAAGGGTGATGAGACAGGCCTTTAGGCTTTGGGGGCCAAAGCCCATGAGCAACATCACCGGAAAGCCGAAGGCTATGGCAGGGATGGTTTGCAGCACAAGGTTGTTGGCCGCAGGGGTCTCGAATTTGGGGTCGATCTCGCGGAGGAGAATCATGCCATTGCTGGCCGTGCCGGTCAGCATGCCGAACATGGAGAAGAACCCCTCGTATCGATAATCGGGATAGAGGTGTTTGCAGCAAAGAAGCACAAAGAAGAATGTGGCCACCGCACCCACCAGACACACCAGCAGCAGCGGCAACCAGATGGCGCGGAGGTTGCCCCAGTCGATGGCGGCGGTGCCAGCCACAATCATAAAGTCGAAGCAGGTGCCAGCCAGACGGTCGAGCGTGAAGTTGTTGATATATTCCCGTTGCATAAGGTGAGAGCGGCGCAGACGGTTAATGATGACCTTCACCAGTACACCCAGAAGTGTTCCCCACAGGAAATTGAAGCCCCACACCATGGGCTTGAGCGTCTTGGTGCCGAAATCGCCGAGGTCCAGTTGCTGCACACCATCCATCAACAGATAAACCAGGAAGTAGACCAGCAGGACGAGGCTGATTTGAACCGTGAGCTTATCAATGGATTCGGCATGGGGAATCTCATTGTCTGATTGGTAGTCCTGCAGTGTGTAGGTTTCCTTGTTGTCGGCCTGCCGCCGGCTCAGTTTGCCCTTGCGCCGCAGCATGTTCATGTACAACACGCCAACCAGACTGCCCACGATAAAGCCCATGGCGGCAATGCTGAGTCCGAAATCCGACCCTGCAAAATGGATGCCCTGTCCCTCTGCCCAGCCCGTGAAGGCGAGTCCGAAGTTGAGAGCCTGTCCGGGGCCTTGGCCGTAGCCCATAGGCAGCAGCAACCCCGAGGCATAGAAGAAGTCCCGATTGTTCCACAACAGAAAGAGAGGGATAGTGACCAGAAGACCTACCGCTCCCTGCAGGATATATGTTCCGGCCGTCACGGCCCCGGTTTCTATCACCTTGATGGGAGTGGTGGAGCTTTTAATCTTCTTGTTTTTAAGGGCCATAGCCACAAAACCCAGCCCCAAGGCATGGTAGGTGATAATCTCCATGGACTGCTTGGAGACCAACTCCGAAAAGAGGTCCAGCGGTTTCAGGCAGAGGATTATCACACCCGCCAAAAGGGCGGTGGGCAAAAGGCTGCGTTTGAAAAGGGGAACATTGCAGCGAATAAGGTTTGCCAACAGCAGGGCCACCACAATGATGAAAAACTGTATCAGCCACCCCCAGGCCGACATGGATGCAAACGAGGTCATAGCTCTGAATGGATATAAAACTTTTAAGTAACGTGCACGACCGTTTTTTATTGTTTACAGCTCCCTAAATTCCAGTTACAAGTGCAACACTGGGTAGAAAAAAAGAGTACCAGAAT
>DEKU01000013.1 GCA_002354035.1 Bacteroidales bacterium UBA2714 | reverse complement strand
GTGCGGAAGCCGTCGAAGAAGTTGAGGAACGGCACGCGGCCCTTGAGGGCTGCGAGGTGGGCCACAGGGGCGAGGTCCATCACCTCCTGCACCGAGCTCTCGGCCAGCATGGCGAAGCCCGTCTGGCGGGCAGCCATCACGTCGGCGTGGTCGCCGAAGATCGAGAGGGCCTGGGCGGCCAGGGCGCGGGCGCTCACGTGGAACACGCCGGGCAGCAGTTCGCCAGCGATTTTGTACATATTCGGGATCATCAGCAGCAGACCCTGCGAAGCGGTGTAGGTGGTGGTCAGAGCACCGGCCTGGAGGGAGCCGTGCACGGCGCCGGCGGCACCGGCCTCGCTCTGCATCTCGACGACCTTCACGGTCTCGCCGAAGAGGTTTTTACGACCCGCAGCGGCCCACTCGTCGATATACTCGGCCATGGGGCTGGACGGGGTGATGGGGTAGATAGCTGCTACCTCGCTGAACATGTACGCCACATGCGCCGCAGCGCAGTTACCGTCACAAGTCATAAATTTTTTTTCTTTTGCCATAAGCTTAAACGTTTAAGGATTAATTATTGAAATTGTTTACTTGATTTTATTTTGTTATTAGCAGTAATCGTCAATACTGTCAGGGCCATTCCATTCTAAACCTTGTTCTGTTGTGAAAAATTTCATCACTCCATTCTCTTCAAAAAAAGTACTAATGCTTTCATGTATAAATTGGATGCCAGAATGGTATACCTTCAATAACCCAAAATGTTTTATTGCATTGGGATTTGTATCTTTAGTTGCGATAATTAAAGCCTTACCCTCATCCATAAAGGCAAAGTCCAATACATTGTGTTCTGTGTATTTGTTCCGTGAAAATGGTTTTCCAATCGCAAGGTTATTGAAATAGTCCTGCAATGGCGTTTCTGTTGATTCTATGGGACAACATAGGAACTCTGTTGGAGTTTTCCAATCTTTCTGCAAAGCAGTCTCTGGATATGCCGCTTTTGTGAAAACTGGATCAGGTGTACTATATACAGGTTGTTTTGGTGCAGTAAAACGCCAATTGTTCTGTGTGCGGTACCACTCCATTGCTTCTGCCTGCTCCTTGCGCTTTAAATCTTCGTTTTCTATGTGCTGCTTTGAATGAATGTTTCTTGGTTGTTGGATTCTCATTGATTGCACTTTGGCATAAGCAGCCTTGGCCTCTTCTGCTGTCACAGTACGCATCCAACTGATGTCGGGGTCTTGGGCAAGGTCGCGCAAACAGGATGGGTTATTGATGAACTTCATGATGTTACCGCCACACAAGTATGTTATTTTTCTACAGGTATCCTCATTGAGCAAAGCGTTCTCCAAACGAGTTAGCCAACGCAAATTCTCTGCACGGTTATTGCAACGATTTGTGTCTATATGATCAACGACATAAACTTTGGAATCGTTTTCACCGAGGAAAGCCGTGGCCACAATAATATGCACGCGATGTTGACCAATGTACATATATCCATTCGTTGCGTTCTTCTCTCCAAACGTCCACTTGCTGTCATCCTTACGGAGTCTACCTTCCGACCTCGGTTGACGATACACGGAACCATTGTCCCGTACCTTATAAGTTTCTCCCTTATATGTGCATGTCCTCTCTAATATGTAGTCGTCAATAAGATCCATTGTTGTTTATTGTTTATACAGTTCTTCAAGACAACGGTTAATGGCTATTCTAATATCGTCAGCTTCTGTTTCACCTTGACCTTCGCCTGTTACAACACAAACGACTTCACTTGTTTTTGCAGAAAGTATCTGAAGTGTGATTTCAATAGTGTAACCGAGTCCAGTACTGCGTCGTCCTGTTTCTCCATAGTTAATAATCATGGTTTTGTCAGCTAAATCACTTTTCACTTCGGGCAATCGAACCATTCCTCTTTTGATGAGATAACCAGAAATGATATCTGCTGGATTTGTACTCTTGCTTAGGGAGGAACCATAAACGCCATATCCATTACCATATACACCTCCTGTAGAACCAGTCTTGGTTTCAGTAGGTGTTATGTAAAAAAATGTGTAATTGTCCAAAGATGTATTTCTCGTTACACGAACAGGTTGAAGAGTTACACATGATGCAAATACGAGAGGCATCAAAGTAAGAAATATGATTTTCTTAAGTTTCATAGATTGTATATTTTTGTTTATTTTATCAGTTTCCTATTTCCCATTTCTTCCTGCGCGGTCATTAAACATTATCTCTTTCTCGAAACTTAACGCAACGCCGTTATTATTTATTGCGAAAAGGATCATCATATTCTGTTCTAACGCAGATGCACGAGGAAACTTGTCAGACACGATAATATGACAGCCTACATTAACACTGCTCAAAAAATCCACGTTCACAGATGCCATACTTTCTTCAAAAAGATTTAGTGCAGCTGAGAGTTGGCTGCTGGCTTTGGTGTATGTATCTTCTATCGCAAAATATGAATTGCCCTGAGCTTGGTCTTTGAACTCTAAAAACACAAACTTCTGCTTATTGAACACAGCACCGTCAGCCATTCCGCCAGCACGTTGCTTGATGAGTTTCTTATCCAATGGAAGCACAACAATCTCATTATTGTTTGGGTTGATGCACAGACAGCAGCGATAGGAATCCTCTTCTTGTTCTGAAATACAAGTGCCATCAACATTATCGACTATCATTATCTTACTGCTACGAGAAACTTCCATACAGTCAAGAACTCCTGGATTGTATCCTTTAAAGGCACTTACTATCCTAAGTCTTTTTACGGCCTCTGGTATGTAATCAGATGTCATCATTTTCTCAGGGTTTTCAAGTAAAGTTGGTACAATTTGTTGAAATCGCTACCTATAGCATCTGAAACGACGTCAAGATAATTCACTGAAACCAATCCTGTCTTTTCATTTTTGATTGATTCACAATACTCCTCTCCTCCAAGCGAGAACACTGATACATTGGCACTATCAATTTGAAATTGAGGAAGCGCAATGTCATCTACCTTGTCATTAGCAATATTTTCGTTTCTTAATTTGTTTGCCAGCATACTGACATTCAATGCAGAAAGAAGGTATGGACTATGTGTAGTGATTACCATATATGAACATTCGTCACTGTTTGCAATAGCAATAAGCCTATTCAAAACCTCTCTCTGGTTGGTTGGAAACAAGTTTTGTTCGGGTTCCTCAACAACATAGGTGTCGAAACACCTTTCTTGCCGAGCGAAATCTGTAATCATCAGCATTGGCAATGCCGACTGGATTCCTGATGAGCATTCTTCCAAAGACAAGTGTTTCTCGTTACCCCCCAATACTGATATACAATTAGAACTATTGGTTTTGTCGTATTCCACTCCTAAGAAAGAAGCGTTGTAGGAGGGGAAATAGTTCTTGGCCCTCTCAAATAATGACAGATACTCCATAAGGGTGTTTGGCAGGGGAATTTTTGACAAAACAATACTAGCCAATGAAGAAGAGACCGCACCTGCCATATTACGTTCGGCAGGGATATAACAAGCATATCGAAGGTTTGCTCTCAAAAAATCACGATTCTTTTTTATGTATTGAGCCGCTTGTGGGTCTTCTAAATTGTACCCCATACCAACTAAATTGTCTGATGTCGAAACGCCAATTAATTCTTTGCAAATTTTATATGCCTCGTCTTTGGTTTTTCCATTAATCTCAATATTGAAATAACCATAACGATATGTTATATCCACATCAAATCTTCCGTTGTATTCGATAATTGTATCCGACGCAAAATACTTTTCTATCCCCATCTTCTTAAATTCATCTAAAGGATTCTGATTATTGCACACATTGGCCCACCAATAGACGTCAGACAGAATAGTGAGCAACTTTGCAAAGGTACTCTTTCCCACTCCTTGAGGACCGATAAGAACCATTAGTTTCGACAATTCAATGTCAATATCTCTAATAGGCCCAAAATTATGTATCTTGATTCTATCCATCTTATTAAATATCTTGTTTTGTTGGCAAAAGAAGTTACTCGTCGATATACTCGGCCATGGGGCTGGAGGGGGTGATGGGGTAGATTGCTGCTACCTCGCTGAACATGTTTTGGTTCACCGCTTCGCTATCGAAAGTCCACAGGACTTTCTTCTCATGCGCCGCAGCGCAGTTGCCATCACAAGTCATAAACTTTATTCTCCGCTCCGCTATCAAAACATTCACAGGATGTTTCTTCATATTTTGCCATAAGCTTAAACGTTTAAGGATTAATGTATTATTTATTGTTTTTGTTCTTTTGAAATATGCAAAAATACGATTTTTTTGTCATTCTTCATTGCTTTGTATAGCCAATATGTTTTCATTTTGTGCTATCTGCTTGGCGTTCATGGGAGAAACTACCGATTCACCAATCTCCTTCTCGGCAGCTTCGCGTGCCACGCGAGCGGCGGCACTGCCTCGACTTGCCACTTTGACACTTTCCACCATCCCCATGGGGCTCTCATTCTTTGAAATCTGTGTAGTGGTAGCTTCGGCCAGCATGTTGATGGCAATCTCAAGGTCAGTCATGTTGTCGCGTAGATTTTCCTTCTTCAGCCCTTTCAACTGCTTGTACTCTTTAGCCGACAAACCACTCCAACCGCGATAGATAATGTCGGTCAGCGAGGCGAACTGCTGCCCCTCTTCCAATCCGGAGCGTTTCCACTCGTCGGTCAAGTGCTTGCGCACCTCGATGGAGCGCATACGCTGGTTGATCCAAGCCTCGGAGTAACCCAGCCGACGGTAGTCGGCCACCGCCTGTTCGATGGAAAGCTCCGGGTCCTGCATTTGGTCGATACGCTGTGCTGCCACCTGTGCCATCCATTGCTTGAACGGCTCCGCCTTCGGCGACGGAATAGACTGTATGAGTCTAAACAACTGTTCTGTATCCGCCACATCTGTAAGTCGCATTTTGCCGTCAGGAGCCTGCATTTTCAAACCGTGACAATTTGTCACGGTTTCATTACCCTCTGCTTTCAGTCGTTGTTTTAGTTTGCGCCAATAGGCCGCTGGATCAACGCTTTCGGTCAGTACTGCGATGCAGTCAATGATGGAGAACCACCACTTCTCTGCATCCGTATCCCAAACGGTGCGCACCCGCTTCTCCTCGAAAAGTTGTATTGCCTGCTTTTGCGTCATATCATCATTCTTTCACATAATCCTTAAACATTATCTTGCCGTCACAAGTCATAAACCTTATTCTCCGCTTCGCTATCGAAATATCCACTGGATGTTTCTTCATATTTTGCCATAAGCTTAAACGTTTAAGGATTAATGTATTATTTAGCTTCTTGTATTGTTCAATATTATTTCTGCCGGTATCTCCAGTTTGGAGAATGCGAACAGCTTTTTTCCCAAATCTTTCAATGATGCACCTATGTGGTATACCTCTTTGTCGATTATAAGAAAACGGTCGTGATTGTTTTTTATTGTCTCTACCGTGATAGGGGGATATTGTGAATTGTGCTTGTCGATGTCGAGTTGCAATGTCTTTGATACAGAACCTGTCAATATGCTTGCTTTTACATTTTTACCCCTCTTGGCCAGCATCATCAGTACCGATTCGTCGATGTAGTTGTCGATAAGGGTAATGCTCTTCTTCGCTGACTTGATAAGGTCGGTTGCAAAGACGTAGGCGTCAAATATCTGGCCGTTATAGAATACACCTTCCACAGGCGGCAACGCTGTCCGCACGAAGAAGTCTATCTTCTCTTCAGTCTTTGATACACGTTGTTCGAGTCGCTCCAGCCTGTTGTTGACTGAATAACCTTTCAGGAGATACTCTTTCAAGATGCGGTTGGCCCACTGGCGGAACTGCGTGCCACGCTTGCTTTTGACCCGATAACCCACAGAGATTATCACATCAAGATTGTAGAATTTTGCCATCCTACGGACCGTCCGTCCGCCTTCCGTTTGAACCTGTAAGAAATCCTTACAAGTTGCATCTTGTTCAAGCTCTTCTTCCTTGTAGATGTTGCCAATATGGATTGTGATATTCTGTGGCTTTGTATCGAAAAGCCAAGCCATCTGCTTCTGCGTCAGCCACACCGTTTCGTCAGCCAGCTGCACGTCGAGTTGCACAACGCCGTCGCTGCTTTGGTATACAACGATGGAATTGCTACTGGGCTGTACTATGGGGAGTGTGGTGTTCATTGTCAAAGTGTTTTTGACCCCTTAAACGTGTCGCAAGTCATAAACTCATTCTTCGCTTCTTTATCGAAACAATCGCTGGATGGTTCTTCATGTTTTGCCATAAGCTTAAACGTTTAAGGATTTATCTTTGTGTATCTTGTTTAATTCTTCCAATCGTAAGGTTCCGGGAGTTGTCGTTTAGGACTTGGCTTATATCCAAGTTTTTCCATATCTTTTGCAGCCTTGATAATGCTTTGTTGCCCATTGTATAGTTTGTCTTTGGCACTACCAAAGCTGTCATTGGCCTTTTGGATTTGTTCTCCAACTTTATCGAATCGTTCTGTAAAATCGCTAATTCTGTCGAGCAATTTACGTGCCTGGTCAATGACTTCTTGTTGATTGCGTGCTTGCTGAACTTGAGTCCAAGCCATCTGAATCATACGGAGCAGAGCCAGTAAATTCTGTTCAGAAGTGATAAAGACTCCTTTGTCGAAAGCCTCTCGCCATAGCAGTCGGTCATTCTGTAGCGCCAACTGTGTTGCAAATTCATTAGGCACAAACATGATGGTGTAATTCAGACGTTGGTGAGGTGGCTGTATATAGGAAGAATAATCTTTACCAGCAAGTTCTTTCACATGTTTGCGGATACTGATAATATGCCGTTTCAATGCCTGTTCACGCGTGTCATCGGTCTCGGCATTGCAGTAATCAAGATAATCCGATAAAGAAACTTTAGAGTCTATAATGCAGTCCTTTCCATCCGGATAATGTATTATTACATCAGGAATTAGCCGTTTCCCTGTTTCATCATGAAAAATCGGTTTCCCCGCGCTGTCTCTTATTGTGGTCTGTCTGTCATAGTGGACGCCTTCTTCCAGCCCTGAGCTCTCAAGTAATTTTTCTAAAATCAATTCTCCCCAGTTACCCTGTGTTTTGGATTCGTTCTTCAAGGCTCGTGCAAGATTGTTGGCATCGTTACCAATCTCCATCGTCCGTTTCATTAGTTCTTCAATAGCCTTCTCTATCGAAGCCTTATTGTCTGTTGTAGTCTTGATATTCTCAGTGACCTGCTTTTGAATGGCTTCTAATTGTTCTTTCAAAGGGGTTACCACATTGCCCATTTGTTCGTTGTTGGCTTTATTAAGAGATTCTTCTCGTTGCTTAAGAATATCTTGTGTAGCATTCTGCAGCTGTTCCTTCGCCATTTGCAGCTGCTGATTGAATGCTTCGGAACGTTCTTTTTCGCTTCTCTCCATCTGTTCCTTTAGAATTTCAACCTCCTTTAGGGCTGTGTCTCGCTGAGCAATAATTTCACTATTAGTGCTTCTTAGTTTCTCAATCTTAGTGTTAATATCAGATATCTCACGCTCCTTGGTGGAAATCAGGTAGTCTTTTTCTTCTACTTTTGTTTTTGTCAGTTCAAGTTCCTTCTTCGCACTTTCTAATTCAGCTTGTACTTGGCTTGCCGCTTGATGCTGTTTGCTCAGTTTTTCTTGTAGTGCAGAATTCTCTTCCTTTTGCAATTGTATCTCTTTCTCATTCTTTGTGCTGTACTCTTTGGTGAGCTCTATTTCCTTCTTTAAACTTTCATACTCAGCCTTCACACTTCCCGTTTCGAGTATCCCCTGCTCCAACTTATTTTGAAGAACTGACAAGTCGTTCTCTTTCTCTTTCAAAGAGTCTTCCTTCAGTTCCAACTCTCTTTGGATAGTATTCTTTTCGATAGTCGCTTTTTGCAGGTTCTCAGACAATGACGTCAACTCCTCATTCTTCTCATCCAACTGTTTGGAAAGGCTTTCTATTTCTGACGTGTGGTGCTTTCCTCCCTCAATGATTGAAGAAGTCTTTATCCTCATTATCAGAAAAGATATTACCGCACCGAGTAGTGCAGCACATACAGAGAAGATGATTGTAGTAGTCATGTTGTTGCGTGTTTGGATTATTTCAGAGGTTTCCTCATCCCCATTCCCAATGATGATTCGGTCTCGGGGGCGGGCATGACGGTGTCGGTGAGCACTTTGTCGAAATGGTTCATCATCCTCATCTTCGCAGCCTTGCCGTTCTCTTTGTGCAGTTCTGCCAGATTGCGACCGGGCATCGCACACCGTCCCTGCACCGCATCTAAACGGTGCTTGATGACCTCATTGTAGGTCTTCGTGTGCATAATATGCATCTCTGCCTTGTTCATGTGGCCCCACAGGTTAATCTAATAATTTGTCACATAGTCTATTATCGTCAATCCCCTTTTTATTATTAGGTTACAAATATAATAATATTTTTTGGAATTGCGGAATTATTTGTTTCAATCGCCAGAGATTCCGCTGGTATGAAATAGGGCAAACCCCACCGAAACCGATGGGGTGATGAAATGTCCAAGCATTAGTAGTTTACGCCGGTTAAGATTTCCCTGCGTTGAGGTATTTCTTCAGGGCTTTGACGTAGGCGCGGAAGGCTTCTGTGCCGGAGGGGGTGATGCGGCAGGTGGTGCGGGGCATCTTGCCGCGGAAGCCTTTCTCGACGGCTATGTAGCCCGCCTCGGCCAGTTTGTCGATCTGCACACTCAGGTTGCCCGACGTGGCGCCGGTCTGCTCTTTTAGGTAGGTGAAGTCAGCTTCGTCCACCCCCGTCAGGATTGACATCACGGCCAGGCGCAGCTCCGAGTGCAGCAGTGGGTCCAGTTTGGGCAGCATAGGGCTAACGGTATTGACGTTTGACAAGCAATCCTGTGAACATCAGCACTAAGCCGGCGAAGGTGAAAATGAACATCTGCTCATATCCGAGGCCCAGAATGTAGTAGATGGCCAGCCCCCCGATGCCGGTGATGAAGCCCGCAAACTTCATTATCCAATTCTTCAATGCAACGCCGCAGGCACATTCGGCCAGACCGAAAATGAGGACAATTTCGGCCGAAAGGCCCGCCAAAGAAGCCAAGGTACGCAATATGTTTGTACCCAGCTCGGAGAAAATAAGTGTAAAGGTGGCAACGGCACAGGAGAAGATGCCAAACGATGTCCAGATGCCCTGCGTGATGCGGCTCATGTCATTCTGCACGTGTGTTTCGGTGTCTTTGCGACTCATCAGCCGTGCCAGCAAAAAGCCAATGACGGGCATGGCAAACCACAGGCAGTTCCAAGCCTCCCGGTCGGTCAGTTTCAATAATAAATAGATAATAAGCGAGAAGGCCGTCAGCAGCGCACCCCACAGGATGTAGTATTTTCCGCTGCGCTGGGTAATCTCTTTGCGGCTGTTGTTCAGCGTCTCGGTGATGAGCGACAGGCTCTCTTCGGCTGTCATCTCTCTGTTCTGTTCTTTGTTGTTTTCCATGATTGAAATGTTTTTAAAATTTAAACCAAGAGTGTACACGTCTCTTTTTGTTCAATTGACGGTGCAAAGGTAAACAAGTTTATGAAATAAACAAGAATAATTTTTACTACTAATTTGCATACCATTGATTAATAAACTAATAAACAGAAAAAAATTTTTCCGAAAGGGGAAAAATATCTGTTTTTTCGGGGTAAAAATTGACCGAAAAAGAGTTTTTTTGGAGGCTTTTTCCACCCTCCGTCCTGCATCGTGCGGTGGTGGCGGGCGGCCTTGAAGGGCAGGGACACGGGGTATGAGCAGGAGGAGTAAGGAATGCGCCCAACCAGCTTCGGCTGGGCGGTTGGGCTGGAGCGGTAAGGAGAGCCGCTCAATACCAGCCACAACCGTCAGCTGCAATATGCAGCCGGGGCATGCATTCTCAGGTCATGACACTTCACCGCGGTTTTGAGGCCTTCATCTTCCGGCCGTTGATGTAGTATACTCCCCAAAATGCAAGAATCAGCACGGCTCTTCAGCACCTATCGGATTGTGTCATAGTCCTCAATGGTGTGGGGTTGCGTAAGGGCTAAGTGGCTCTTTTTCCGCTCGTTGTTTGCGATGTTGATGCCCGTTCCCCGTTCCTTCTTCGATTATTTATCGAAGAAGGAACGGGGAACGGAGGTTGGGGGGATGCGTAAGGGTACAACAAATTACGTCAAATGGTATACATCGCCGGGTGACATGTGATTGAGACGAAAGGGGGTGAGGGTACGGGTGTTGCTGGTTGGGTTGCAATGATGCAGGGGTGGGTGCGGATGGAGGAAGAGTTGCGCTGCAGTTTGCTGACATTTTGCAAACAGCGGGTAGAGGGTTGGCGCCGAGACCGTAGGGAGGGCGGTTGGTCCAAAGGGATTTCCGCCGTGGTGGCACTGGGGCAGGGGGTGGCGTGGCAGACGGGCTGGGCGGGGTCAGTCGAGGGGAGGCGTGGCAAGGCGGTGGCGGAACTGCGAGAGGATGTCGAGCATGGGCCTGTCGAGGTACGATAGCCCCTGCTGGGCGATGGATTCGGGGATGCCATAGTGGGCTTCGGCCAGGGCTCCGGCTATGGCCCCGATGGTGTCGCTGTCGCCGCCGATGCTGATGGCGTTGCGGAGGGTGTCTTCGAAACTGGTGCCCTCGAGAAAACAGACGATGGCTTGCGGCACGGTGACCTGACAGGTTTCGTCGAAGGTGTTGTGCAGCCGGATTGCATCGACCGAGCGGGGGAGGCGGTAGGCAAAGCGGGTCTCGGCTAGGGCGCGGATGTCGGACTTCGACGCGCCCCGCCGCAGCATGAAGACCGCCGCAGCGGTGGCCTGTGCGCCCTTGATGCCTTCGGGATGGTTGTGGGTGGGCTCGGCGCTGAGGCGGGCCTGGAGCAGCACTTGGTCGAGGGTGTTGAAAAGCCATCCCACGGCGCTGACGCGCATGGCCGAGCCGTTGCCGAAACTGCCGTAGGGCTGGGGGTTGGGGCTGCGCAGCCAGCGGGCGAATGAGCCTCCGTAGGCTCCTATGGGGTTGGGGTAGCGGTGGCACCAGGAGAGCAGGGCGTCGCGGTAGGGGGTGGCGTGGAGGGCGGCGTCGGCCACGGCGCAGGTGCAGATGGTGTCGTCGGTGAAGCCGCAGCCGGGCCCGAAGAGGTCGAAGGTCTTGGTGCGGATGTTGTTGAACTCGAAGCGCGACCCTACGATGTCGCCTATGATTGCTCCTAACATGGTGTTGTTTTTTTATGGGTTAAATGTTGTTTTTGGCTTGTGCTGCAGTGCGCTCGTTGCGGCTGAAGGGGATGCCGTTGCTGAGCGTGGTGTCTAACCAGCGCTCGTTGAGCTGGCGGAGAGTGATATGGCCCGCGCGGCGGATGGTGTCTACAATCCAGACATATTCTTTGAAGAGGAGGGAGGCTTTCATGGGTGATACGGGCGATGGGTTGTTAGGTGATTTGGTGTTTGGGCGATTTGCATTGTGGCGGCTTGCCGATGGTGGGGTGGGGATGATTAGGGTGTGTCGGTGGTGGATGTGCCAAAGGAGGGTTCTTCTTCGGCGGCCATGGGCAGGGGGTTGTCTTGCAGGTGGTAGGTGGGAGGGGTGTGCTGGTAGAGGGCCAGCATGTTCTGGTTGAGTTGGAGTTCGACCTGGCGCATGGTGCTTTCCAGCTGTGCGGGCGCGAGCTGGCACTCCCACACCACAATCACGTGCCAGCCATTGTCGCGCAGCAGTTGGTAGTTGCGCTGGTCGCGGCTGCGGTTGCGGGCTATCTTGGTTTGCCAGAAGTCGGAGTTGGTTTGCGGCAGGCGGAAGGACTTGCAGCCTTCGTGGCCATGCCAGAAACAGCCGTTGACGAAGATGGCCGTGCGGTAGGGCCGCATGACGATGTCTGGCTTGCCAGGCACACTGCGGACACCGATGCGGTAGCGGTAGCCGTGGTGCCACAGCCAGCGGCGCACCTTGAGTTCGGGCTTTGTGTCGCGGCTGCGGATATGCGACATGCAGCGGTGCCGCTGCTCGGGTGTCATGGTGTCGGTCATGGGCTGGTGGTTAGTTCGGGGTTGATTTGCGGGTTGACAATATTTTCGTGCAGGGCTATTTGTAGGACTTCAATTCGAATTGGACTTTGTATTTGCGGTCGGGTTTGGTGGGAATAATATCACTTTTGTAGTATGCGTAATCGTCATTGTGGCCATATCCTTTCAGCGAAAAGCTTTTCACCATCCCCGGCTCGATGGTGACGGACTTTGAAAAATCTTGATAGTCCAGCATGTTGCCAGCCATGTCGTAGTATATCATTCTCCCTGTCAGTTGAGTGATGGTACGCTCGGTGTTGTTTTTTAGGGCTACTGTGGCTTGATAATCCACCCAGTCGTGGGAGTAGTTGGCCAGTGTGACGGCATTGGCGTTACTGGCTGAGGATGTTGCAGCCACAGGGGTGGTGGGCTGCGGGGCAGTGCGGGACGGGGACTTGCCTTTCAGCTGGTTTACCTCTTGGCGCAGCTGTTTAACCTCCTGTTGCAGGGCTTGCCACTCACTTTCCGATATGGTGATGGCTTCGTCGTCGCTGAAAACCTCCTCGGCATATTCACTCTCGTCATCGGAAGTTTCCTCCCAGCGAATCAATCCAGTTGCCCAAAACAGGAGGGCAAGAAGCAATACTCCGGCAAGCACAAGCAGGAGGCTTTTGGGCTTGTTGCTTTCTTTCCTTTCAAAGCGGTCGTCGTTCATGGTGGTGGCTTTTAGGATGTTTTGTCGGTCAGTTCATTGTGGCGGGCAGGGCCGGGGAATATGACTGCTCCCGGCTTCCACGTTGCAAAGATACACTTTTTTTTCGAATCAGGCATTGTGTTTTGCTGCCAATTCTGCATGGAGGTCCAAGAGCTGTTGGAAATCGTAGTCTGTCTTGATTTTTTGCAGGATGAGCCGCACCACGTTGTAGATGTCTTGCCCTTCAGAGTAGTCGGCGGCACAGGCAAAATTGGCACGCTCCTCGTTGATGAGGCGCATGGCGGTGTCGCGTTTCTTGGGACTGTTGTAGACGGCAATAGAGTGTCCGCCATGCTGTTTGACCATCTTCATGCAGGGGATGTCCGTTTCCCCGTCGCCGAAATAAATCATGCGCTCAAAGGGGATGCGGCGGTCGCGTTCAGGTATGAACTGATTCACTTTCGAGTTGTCGCTCACCTCGCTGATTCCTTTGTTTATCTTGAAAAGGAATTGGGTCTTGGCGGTGTAGTCCACAGCCACGGCCGGCCAGTTGGCAACGCCGTCGATGTCGTAAAGGAAAGAGCAGGCGTAGATGTTTTCGAACTCATGGGCGATGGATGTGCCTTCTATCATCTCTTTCAGCCCGGAGGAGATGATGAAATGCTTGATGTTCAGCCCAAGGCTGGCTCCATAGTCGTTGATGGTGCCGAACCACTCCTCAACTCCGGGGAACAGTTCAATCTGGCCCCCAAACTCTACAAACGATTCACGTCTGAGGCCGATTTCACGATATTTGGCTTCCTTCAGCATCCGGCTCATATAGCATAATATCTCGCTGGCATCGTTCTTTGTGGCCATGTCGTGCACCTCTTTCCAGAAGTCGGCCGCGTTCATCCCGATAGCCTGCACAAAGCCAAATTCCTGCATGTTGCCGGGCGAAAGCGTCCCGTCAAAATCATAAATCAGCGCAACCTCGATGTGTCTTTGTTCCGACATGTATTCAAAATGTTTTAGTTCAAATGTTGTGTTTTTATTATGTGATTATATTGTGAAAGAAAGTAAAGGCTGTTTTAAGATGATAGTCAGCAAGGCGTGTCGATCGCGTCTTTGCCTATCTCCCGTTTTGCACCCTCCTGCATCATCACCACCTTTTGCACCCCCTCGCTCCAATGGTAGGTGGAGAAGGGCCTCTCCCTGCCGAGGAAGCCCAGCCCCTTGTCCCACATCCGTTGGAACTGGGTGCTCTCCACCGTCAGCGTGAAGTCGTCGTGTATGATGCGCAGAAGATCCATGTAACAATTCTCGTGTTATTTTTTTCTCGAAAACTTAACATGACAGCAATTACGTGTTAAAGAAAACGATATCTCTTAACATGAAGCAGAAATATGTACCCGAATACCTGCTTTTGAGTACATGTTCATAGGAATATGTACCCGAATTCGAGTTTTCGGGTACATGTTTGCTATAAAGTGGCATTCATAAGAATTACTCATTTCTGCAAGTTGTTTTATGTCCAGTAGCTGGTAAAGCCGGGGCCTTTCAGTTTATTCAGCATCTCCGTTATCTTGGCGGCGGAGATGCTTTTGGGTTGGGGCTTGTCCTCTTCGGTGGGAGGGATGTGGTCCTCAATCTGTTCTTTGACCAGTATTTGCAGCCCCTCCAGTGCATTCTTGGTGCGATCGCTGTCGCCCTCAATGCGGGAGAGGATTTTCATCGAGGTCATCTCGTCCAGCGACTGCCACAGCGGGCTGTTGGGTGCCAAAATCTGTTGATTCACGGCATACATCAAGAACTCGTTCCTTGTGCGGTAGGCAATCTTGAAGGGGGTGCCCTCCAGTATGGCGTTCACCTGCTCCAGATATTCCAGCACCTGGTCGCACAACTCCTGGTTGTCCTCATAAACATCTTTGCCCTCGGCGGCATCGCCGATGATGCTGTTGCTGATATAGCCAATTTCGTTCTCGGTGTCTTTCTCTAAGCCGCCGTGCAAGTCCACCTCGTTCATCTCGATGGTCATGGCGCGGTCCAGCACTTTGCGGCTGAACGAGAAGGTCGTCTCGTCCATATTCACAGTGCCTACCACGAAGAGATTCTGCGGGATAGTGAGTCGACGACTATCCTTGTGGTTCTCTTCGTCGAGTAGTTGGAATATTAAAGTGTGATACCATGGCTCATCCACATAGTTGAAGGTGTGGAGTTTGGTTGGTTTTATGTATGTTGTTGTTATCACGAGTCTATTTGTTGAAAACCATGTCTCGATGCCATTCCAAGAACATTTGGTTTGGCTTGTGGTACTCAGGAAGAAGAATTTTTGTTCCTTCGATTGATGCAAAATGTTTACCATAAAATGGTTCGTCATGGTATCGTTTTATTTTGTCCGAAAGAATAACTTGATAATGACCATCAATGCTTATGAACCCTCTGTCAAATGCTTTGTCATATAGCGATGAAAGGCATAGCCCATTTTCAGGATTCAGTCGTTCATCTTTGTTCTCAGCCCAGGGAATGATGTGGCTGGCAACAAGCAAATCGGGAACATTGATTCCTGTTATTGCACACCTTTTGTCATAGATGTTTAGAATCATCAAGCGGAATGCTTGCTGGTTCACTCTCTGTTTGAAGTAATTTTGTCTGTCAAGACCTTGCAATTCCGTCTCGTCAATTTGCAGCAGTTTCTCAACAGTGCTGTTTTTCAGTCGGGCTTTTAGCTGCTCGGCTTCGTAAAAGAGACGTTCTTTTTGCCCGACATATTCATCCCAGACCGGTTTGCATACGCTAACGCCTCCGACCATACCTGTTCTACCGCTCTCAATTATTATAGGATCGCACGCTGCAAAGTTTACAAGACGTAAAGCCACGGCATTGTTGGTACGTCCGATAAGGTTTGCTAATTCAATGACATCAGGTGTCGTCCTTACAAGCCGACCAAACGGAAGTTTGTAATAAAGGTCTAAAGCCAGTACCATTTCGTCATGTGTCCATAAATTTCTCATTGTGATAATGCTTTATCGGATAATGTATTACCCTGCTTTTTTATTATTTAGGTGCGATGTATGCTTAACCATATTGATAACCATATCAAGTCGCCGTCGTCGTGTATAATTACTTCTTTCGCTTAGCTATTGTATTTATAATATTTTATTTCGTTTTCAATGTTTCACAAATTCAATAGTGTATCTCCATGTGAGCAAAAATATTTTTTTTCGGTAGAATTCTTCCGATGGCCCACCGAAACCCACGAATAAGTCTATGAATGTATATCATCTATTGAATTGCAATATCTTTTTGAAAATAAAATATTAAATCTGTCAAATTGCGATAATTGGCATTGTTTCTATGGTAAATCAAGTATTTGGCAATTTCAGCGTTTGCATAAAACTTGATTCTCTCTTTTAATAACGAAAAGTCATATATGCTGTCTGTTGTAATGGCTTTTTTTAGGGTTTCTACGATGGAATTATTATAGATGGTTATATCGTCACTTGAGAAGTCTTCTATATGTATACCGTGCAAGTCTTTCCATTTCCGAACGTCGTCAAGACTTGTCGGCAGCATACCAAATCCGAAAGCATTTATTAAGCGGTGTTTCTTTATGAAATCCACTGAGTTGCAAGACAAAAGGAATAGTCTTTTTCCCGTAAGTTGGGCTATGTTATCCTTGTAATAAAGGGCCAAATTATCCGTAGTGCTCGCATACAATTTGTCACTTGTCCCGTGACCAATGAAAAAAACAATCTCGGCACTTGATGCTGTTTGATATATGATTTCGAGAGGGTCGTCTTCACTATCAATGTCATAACCAACAATAACAGGAGCAAATACATTTCTAATATGCTCTATTATTGGTTCAAGGAAAGATGTTGTTCCGTCCCGTTCTTGTATATATATGCAGGCAATCTTATTCATTGGTTCACAGTTACAAGATAGGCAATTGTCTGTGTTAAGATAGTCTCTATCCACTCATCAGTGCGAGCATCGGAATGACCATCTATCATGTCTGCAATTTTATTAAAGGACATACCCTTAAATTCTGGGAAGCATGATTCAAACTTCAGTTCGCCGTGCGCCCGCAATAATGTAGACAGCCGATGTTCAATAGAATCCCCCTTGTTTTTCTGTAGATATTCAATCAGGTCGGCCTTATAGTCAGTTCTGCCAATACATTTGATGATATTATCATGAATAAGATGGTTGATTCCATCTACAAGTTCCTCTATGGAAGCTTTTTGGTAATCTTTTCCAATGGCCGTTCTGATCACTTTATCCCAATTGCCTGAATAGATAAAAAAGTTGACATTGGGTCGTATTTCATGTACCATTCGAACAATCCCCAAACCATCTATACTGCTACTCTCCAAATCAAAGTCCGTCAGTGCAATATCGATGTGTTTCCTACTTGTCTTTTCCTTAATTACAGTTTTGAGTTTCTCTAAATCCAAATCTTCGGAGGCTTCTTGTTTCAACGCCTTTGCGGCAGTACGGATCAAGATGAATTCCAAATCGAAATCGTTTCGCAACTGCATTTTGATGCTGTTCGAAACGTCTTCCTGATCTTTATCATCAATTAGTAATATGCATCGTCTTACTTTCATAAGCATTATTCAAATGTTAAACGGAATGTTGCACCTGTCGCAAAGTGCAGGCCATTACCCAAAAATTCAATGTCGCCATTTAGTTCTTTCCTCATCCGGTCTCTGATGGTACTTAACCCTATTCCAGATCCACCACGTCGATTAGTGACACCTTCTTCAAAAATACTTTGTGGCGTAAACTGACTCAAATCCACACCATCGCCGTTGTCAGTAAAGTCAACAATATATGTGCGATTCTCTCGTGAAAAGTCTAATCTCAATTCTGTCGCATTTGCTTTCCTCGAATTACTTATCAAATTATCCAAGATAATAGATAAATCCAAAACGGATAATTTCTTATCCAGAGGTTCTTGAATAGACGAATGGTATTGTAATTTAAACGAACTCGAGAAATTTGTAAGGTATTCCTTGATATAGTTCTGAATATTCACCAGATTAGACTCAGCTAAAAGAGATAGGTCGGCTTTTGTTATCAGCTTGGATAATTTGTTAATTTTGGATATGTGATATTCGAACTTGTCTAATGTTGTCCTTAATCCCGTCAAGTCGTTGTCAGAAAGTTGTACTTTGGCAGTATCCATTAAACTCATTGAGTTGGTGGATGATATTAGTATGACGTGTATAAGATCTTGGACTTCCTTTGTCGTATTTCTTGTTGCGGAGAGGTATTTGTTTTTCTGGACTTGGATATCTCTTTCTTTTTCCGCCTCTTCTTTTGCCCTACGTTCTTCTGTGACTTTGTGTTCGGCCTGCTCTCTTGCACTGCGCTCAGCCTTCTCTTTACGTTCTGCCTCCTCTTTTTGGCGACGCAGCTCCTCCATGTGCTTTTCAAACTCCGCAATTCTATCCCGAAGATAAGGATCGTTGGTTTTCTCTGCCAACTTACGGACATCATCAATCATTTGTGCCTGAATCACCTCGGTATCTGTAGGGGCAGCAACAATATTGGCCAAGTCCTCGTTATATTGTAATACGGTTATAGACTTGTCATTAACAAGAGATTTAATAAGTTGCAAAAAGTCGACCTTACTACCGATATTTGAATATAAATGTTTGGCCGAGTCAGAATCCTTGTCAACCTCCTGAAGTAGTTCTCTTGCTTGGAGTGCGGAACTCTGATTGACGAAATAATCTTTTCGAACAAATCCTTCTCCCCACAATACACCAACTACATATCGTTCGAGACGCTTATGGATAAGAGTAAAATAATCCATCAATTGTCGGGATGCTTCTGTTTCTATTAAACCACCGTCACGACTTGAAACCTCTTTTATCAAGTTGACATCATCAGTTTCAATGTCTACACGGCCAAATAAATCACGAGTGCCAAGGAAACGATTGTATCCTTGTTGTTGACGTTGGTTCAATCCCCAACTGTCATCATTCCATTCTCCATACGGCAGGATCCGGAAACCATTCCTGAAAAGGAAAACATTTCCATAGCTGACAGGCTGAACACCCATCATTGAAGTAAATGAATACTTGGCTGCGCGATTTAGGAAAAATAGGCTAACGGAGGCAGTGAATAATTGAGTGAACTCGCTATTGGGTTCTTCAATTTCATATATGAGGATTCCTCTGTCCTTCAAGACAGTGTGAATGGTTCCACCTTGAATGCGACTTTCAATCTGGGTGGTCTTGATTTTCAAGATATTGGCAATGGAATTCTCAATCACACCATTCACTTTGTCATATTTAAATTTCATTTTAGAGTCTTCTGACTCCATTTGTGGAGCAAATATCTCTATTTGGAAATTATCGTCTGTACCAGAGAAAGGATTAATCATTTTCTCCAGAGACTTTCGAAGGTGTTTGATGTCATCTCGACTCCAGAAAGAATGTAATCCGGAAAACTCCAACCTCGTACCAGTTTTAAAACCTAGGGGGAAATGAGGTATTGTATCTAATGTTTCATGAGGGATGTCCACCGTGTCAAACTCAGCCTGTTTGTTGGTTTCAAATACACCCCAATCTACATGAAGCACCTCTGTTTTGTTTTCTTCCGCGCTCCGAGTGGTAAGGGTGAGATAGCGAGCTAACCGATCGCAGGACATTCGACCGATGCCTTTGGCACCGGCATAGTGACGCTTAAACTTACTACGATAAGTCTTGTCCTCTGTTCCGTCACTCTTGGCTGAATAGGCGACAAAAAGCCATTTGTTGATTAAGTCGTCTTTCGACATTCCTTTTCCATTATCAGCTATGGCAATATAGTCGTCGTTAAATGTAATTTCCACTTTGGTGGCATGGGCGTCGTAAGAGTTCTTGACTAACTCCAATATGGCAATATCGGGACTCGTTATTAGGTCCCGACCCAGAATGTTTTTCAGTTCAGCACTTACACGGAATTGTAAATTATCTTTCATGTTGCAACATCTCCTTTAAAACGATTCCGGCCTGCTCTGCAAAGAGCGGTGGTATGGCATTGCCTATTTGAGAGTAACGAGGCACTTCAAATTTGCGCATATCTCCTCCCGTAGTGTATTTCGCTCGTATCTCATACCAATCAGGGAAAGACTGAATGCGGGCACACTCACGGACGGTCATAATGCGGGGCTCTGCATAATGCAGGTAGTCGTCAGGTTGTCCTGTTATAGTTGGCGAAACGGCATTGGGGTCTAATACCGTTATACCGCGCTGCTTGATGCCCCAAGCCTCACGTGCTTTGCCATCAATACGTTTGCCTCTGGGGTGGTATTCGGCCAGTAAGTGTTGGAATAATGCAGTTTTTTCAGGTGAATGATGGGCAAAGCTGTGGCTATCGGGAATGGTGTGCGTTTTAGGGTAATCGCCACGCATTGCCTTTTCATAGTTACTCAACCTACCTCTACCATATACCCCGGAATTGAAATTTTTTCGGTCCGGAGTGGGATGTTCCCCATTACTGCGTAGCAGGTCTGATATGGCTTCCTGTAGAGTGGTTGTAGACTTTAACCCTTTGTTTTTCAAGAAGGTATCGCGATGGGTTAATAGCAGCTGTTCAAAGTTTTCTGGGGAACCTAACCCTTCCAGAATACCAACTAATATGAAGCGTTTGCGACGTTGGGGGATGCCGTAGTTGGAGAAGTCGAAAACATGAGGTTTGACGTTATATCCTAACCTCTGCAAACCGCGAATCACTTTGTGAGAGTAGGGCTCGGCATTGCTATCGTTTTTTTTGTCGAAGGCATAGGTGAACCCTTTAACATTCTCAAAGAGGAGCATTCGGGGTCGTACCAATTCGATAAACTTGATATAAGAGAAAACCAATTGGTTGCGGACATCGTCTTCGACACGTTTGCCCGCCATAGAGAACCCTTGGCAGGGAGGACCTCCGGCAACCAGATCCACTTTGCCCCGCAGGGCTTTCAGTTGGTCTTGGTATTTCTCAAGAACCTCGTTGATGTCGTGATTGGTCTGCGGAAGCCACTCAGGCCAATCGAAGTGTTTTTGATTGTAAATTAGGTTGTGCCTCAGTGTCTCAAATGGAAATGCATTCTTTTCGATAGCAAATAGGCCGTGCCATCCTGCAAGATACAATCCTAAGGATAATCCGCCACATCCGGCGAATAGGTCTATACATGTAGGCTTACTCATATTATGTTATGTCAACCAGTGATTGGAAAACGTTTTCACGCTGTTATTATTGTGTGGTTGATGGAAAAAATGAGTTTGTAGATTCAACATCGAAGTGCAACACTGTTGTCCAAAGATAGGAAGAATTATTTTTTGGGGGGAGTAGGAGTCCAACAGTTTCCTTTGGTGAGAGATGTGTATTGTCAGGGTGATTCTGACGTTTGGGGAAAGACGTTATCCATTGTTATCACCTCTGTCAAGTGATTCAGTTCGGCATCAGATTAATCTGATAAGCTAATCAGTTTAACCTGCAAAAAGCTGTCAAGCGATTTCAGGAAAACACAAAATGCGGAAAGAGACTTTTTAGGGGAAAGGCTTCGCTGTAGCTCTGTCGAAGGTTTGTTGTAGGTTCGTTTCTACAGGTGGTGCTCAGCCCCTTTTTCCACCGGCATGCTGCCTTTCGTGATGAAGCCTTTGGGGGTGGCACAATAAAGGGGCTGGTTGTGCGTTTTCTCTTTATATGGCTCAACCAATTAGTCTTTCCGAGCATTTCGGCTACCGCAAGCTGTTGCGGTTCACCGTGCCGTCGATGGTGATGATGGTCTTCACCTCCATCTACAGCATTGTGGACGGGATGTTTGTGTCCAATTTTGTGGGCAAGACTCCTTTTGCGGCCATCAATCTGGTGATGCCGTTCCTGATGGTGCTGGGGGTGATAGGCTATATGTTGGGCACTGGCGGAAGTGCGCTGGTGGCCAAGCTGCTGGGCGAGGGGCAAGAGCGGAGGGCGAGGCGGGTGTTCTCGCTGCTGGTGGTGGCGGGAGTGTGTGTGGGCGTGGTGTTCGGGGCTGCGGGTATTGGGCTGTTGCCGAGGGTGTCGGTGTGGCTGGGGGCCGACGAGGCTATGGTGGGCCATTGTGTGCAGTATGGCCGCATCATTTTGCTGGCGTTGCCCTTCTTTGTGTTTCAGTATATGTTTCAGTCGCTGATGGTGACGGCGGAGCGGCCCAAGCTGGGGCTGTGGGTGACGGTGGCGGCTGGGCTGATGAATATAGTGCTGGACTTTGTGCTGATTGTGGTCCTCGGCCTGGGGCTGAAGGGTGCGGCATGGGCCACGGCTGCGTCGCAGGTGACGGGTGGGCTGTTGCCGCTGGTGTATTTCCTCTGCCCCAACAGCTCGCGGCTGAGGCTGGTAGTGCCGGTGATGGACTGGCGGGCATTGGTGCAGGCTTGCAGCAATGGGCTGAGCGAGTTTTTCGGCAATGTGTCGGGCTCGATTGTGTCGATGTGCTACAACTACCAGCTTATGAAATATATAGGCCAGGACGGTGTTTCGGCCTACGGTGTGATTATGTATGTGCAGTTTATCTTCTTCGCCGTTTTTTTAGGCTACACGATGGGGTCGTCGCCCATTGTGAGTTTCTGCCACGGGGCGCGCAACCACGACGAGCTGCACAACGTTTTCAGCCGCAGCCTCCGCATCATCGGGGCGCTGGGCATCGTGCTCACCGTGGCCATCGAGCTGCTGGCGTGGCTGCTCACCAAGGCTTTTGTGGGCTACGACCCCGCGCTGTTCGACCTCACGCGTCGGGCGTTCATGATCTATGGGGCATCGTATTTGCTGGTGGGGTTCAACTTTTATGCGTCGGCTTTCTTCACGGCGCTGAACAACGGGGTGCTGTCGGCGGTGCTGTCCACGGCGCGAGCCTTGGTGTTCGAGACGGCGGCGGTGTTTGTGTTGCCGGCTTTGTTTGGGGCAGGGAGCATTTGGTTTTCGGTGGTGGTGGCGGAAGTGCTGTCGCTCGGCCTCTCGGTCACGCTGCTCGCCACCAACCGCAAGAGATATAATTATTAGAGACAATCGATATGAGAACTTATCAGCATGAAGTGAAGTATTATGAGTGCGACCGGATGGGGATTACGCACCATTCGAATTATGTGCGCATCATGGAGGAGGCCCGGGTGGACTGGATGGACCAGCTGGGTTATGGTTTTGACCGCATGGAGGCGGAGGGGGTGGTGTCGCCGGTGGTGGAGGTGCAGTGCAGTTATAAGCATTCCACGACATTTAAGGATGTGATTGATGTGGAGGTGCATCTGGCAGAGATGAGCGCACTGAAGATTACGTTTGCCTATACGATGCGGGTGGGCGAGCGGGTGGTGTGTACGGCCCGGAGTGTGCATTGTTTCCTGGAGGGTGGACGGCCTGTGGCGCTGGCAAAGCGGTTCCCGCAGCTGTATGAGGCTATTCAGAATTTGTGAATGTGTTAGTATTCTGACCGCGCCAGCCACTGATATATTAACGAATTAACACATTCTCAAAGCTCTTCGTAGTGGTAGGAGACCTGGTCGGCGCAGGTTACGACGAGGTAGGAGGGAGTATCTTTCGTTTCGTTGAGGTTGTCGGTCATCACGTAGGGCACCCCGCCCAGGGTGTGCTCCTCTTTGTGGTGGAAATGTCCCATGAGGAAAAGGCTCACTTGGTGGCGGCTCATGAGGTCGACCAGCTGGTAGTACTCCTCCTCGGGCAGGTTGGCCGCTGGGGTGGTGCTGTAGTTATAGCTGGTGCGGAAAAGGCAAGTGTGGGTGGCCACCACCACGTGGCGGTATTCGTCGCGGTGTTGGAGAAGCTCGCGCAGCCATTGCAGCTGGCGCCGTCCGTGGGTGGCGTTGCCACTGTCGAGGAAGATGAAGAGGTCGGTGGCTCCGCCCAGGGTTTTCACGGCGACGGTGTAGGTGGAAGTGTGGAAATATTGCTGGTAGTACTGCTGGCAGTCGAAATATATGTCGTGGTTGCCGATGGCGGTGAAGCAGGTGTCGGCCGCGGAAGGGGTGCGCAGCAGACTGTCCAGTTGGCGGAAGGGTCGCGGGCCAGGCTCGTTGGCTATGTCGCCGTTCACGATGCTGAAGAGGCCTGCGGGGTCGTCCCCTTCGGCACGGAGGAAACGCTCCACACGGTCGGTGTTGCCTTCCAGGTGGATGTCGGAGCATACGTAGATGTTGTAACTGTCGGGGGCATCAGCTATGACGGTGGCGGGATGTTGCTCGTTCCAGGCCAGCCATTGGGCCACGCGGTCTTCGGTGTGGGTGCCACTGGAGAAGAACATGCCTTTGACGTCGAGGCGGTCGCACGACCCCAAGGTGAGGGATATGGCAATGATGAAAATATTACGTAGTTTCATGTTGAGTGCTTGTTTATTTTGATTTACAGACCATATACTAACGATAATCTATACATCGGTCAATGCTTTATAATTGTTTGGTGGCGCCGAGGTGGAGGAACCATCCGTCGTAGGAGGCGGTGAGATTGAGCGAGCCGACGGGGTGGATGCCCACTTCGGCATAGAGGTCGGCTCCTTTGGGCAGGGTGTAGAGGGCCTTGGCGCTGAAGAACCAGTTGGCCACACGCTCAATGATGAAGTCGTTGTAGTTGCTCCATCGTAGCCCGATGTTCCAGGCGTGGGGGGTGAGGAGGTTGTGCCACCATCCTTCGGCGGCAAACATCACGTTCATGGGTTCGAACACGGTGCCGCGGCCGCCGTCGGAGCGCTGGATGAGGGCGGCGGTGTAGCGGTTGCAGAGGCCGAGATGGAGCTGGATGTGGCGGGCGTGCCAGCCCACTTGCAGGGCTCCGGTAAACTCTTGGAGGTCCAGCTGGGGGAAATGGCGCCAAAGGTAGCTGTTTCGGAGCGTGAGGCGCCGGCCTTGGGAGGTGGTGAGGAGGGTGGCCTCACCGCTCAGTTTGGCGGCAATGCGGTTGGAACTGGCATATTCGGCTCCGGCTTCAAGGCTGAAGGTGGGCGACACGTGCCACGCCAGTTGCAGGGCGCCGCCGCCGATGTCGCCGGTGGCATAGTGGAAATCGTATAGGCCATAGCCTGTCAGGGTGAGGCGGTGGCTGGGCAGGGGTGTCTCTTGGCCGATGGCGGGGGTGGCCAGGGCCAGCATCAGGATGAGCGGGAGGGTGTGTTTGATGTTCATGACGATGGGGTTGTTTTGGGGATGTCAGCGCCGGGGACGGGCGATGTCAGGCATTGGTGTTTTGGTTGAGGAGTTGCAGTATCTCTTGGCGGAGTACGTTGTCCCGTTCAAGGAGGTTCCATATTCCGTCCTCGCTCAGCACGCCCCGTTTCAGGTCGTGGGGGAGGAGGCCGCGCTCGTCGTCGGCCAGGTCGCGCCGACGCTCGTCGCTGTTGAGGTAGGCACTGAGCATGGCTATGTCGGGCAGGGCTGCCTGATAGTCGGCGAGGGCTTTCTCCATGTCGGCCACGGCTTTCGTGGCGCGGTCCAGGCATTGTTCCATTTCGCGTATTCGTTGCATGGTGTGGGGCGTTTATTTTTTTGCAAAGATACGAATATTATTTGGCTCAACCGAAAGAGGGGGCATTTTTTTGTCCGCAGCGGTTTGGCAGGGCATAGTCTTTGCTCGTGTCGGGGCAGAGGATTTGCGTTGTGTCGCAGAAAGGCCGTTGGAGGGCTTTGGGAGGCAGGTTTGGGGTGAATGGCAGTTCTGTCCCGTTGGCTTTACGAAAGGTAATGAGGTCATGTTAAGATTTGCCCTGCCGGTGCACCTAAAGGGGTGTAGAGAAGAGGGGAGGCCGCTGGCGGGATGTCCAGCCCGTGGAAACCGACCCTGCACATGACTTGTAATTTATTAATATGTATAGTGATATGAAGAAAAGCTTACTCTTTTTGGCACTCCTGCTGATGGGCGGGATGAGTGCCATGGCCTATGATTTCGAGGTCGACGGCCTTTGCTACACCAAGATTCCGTGCGGCGAGTTGATATGCACCAGCTATCAAGTCACCCTCTCGCCCAACCCCTACGGCTATCGGGGCGACATCGTTGTCCCCGCCATGGTACAATACGATGGTGTCGACTATGAGGTGCTGCGCATCGGGGCCAACGCCTTCGAGGGTTGTACCGAGCTGACCAGTGTCACCGTGCAGGATGGCTATCTGGCCATGGTGGCTTTCAACGCTTTCAAGAATTGCCCCCAACTGCGCAAGGTGGATCTGCCCGCTTCGCTCAATGTTCTTGACGACAATCTCTTCCTCAATTCTCCTCTGCTCGACACCATTGTTCTGCGAGGCAGCACACCACCCACCTCGGCTTTTATCAACCCCTTTGATGGGCTGAACGACCATGCTGTCATCTTGGTGCGCTGCGGCTGCCGGGAAACCTATCAGTCCAACCCGACCTATGCCGGCCTCACCATCGTCGACGACTGCAACAGCCCTCTCGCCATCGAGGTGCCCGATGCTCAGAAGCGTGGGCTGCGGGCTTGGCCCAATCCGGCTGTGGAGCGTGTGACCGTCGAAGCCGCCTCTCCTGTCAGTCTTTTCGACCTTTCCGGACGTGAGTTCAGCCGCCAAAACCCCACCGACGGCCAAGCCAGCATCAATCTGCAAGGCCTCCTGCCGGGTGTCTATCTGCTGCGCAGTGGCTCTGAAACCCTCCGGCTGGTGGTGAGATAACTCAGCCCGATAGAAAACACAAAAGGAGGGAACACCAATGTGTGTTCCCTCCTGTTTGTTTGCAATACATCCGATGTGAAACCGTGCTGCGGTTGATGCCCGACATCACACCGTCTCTTTGAAGCCATATCGATTCCGGATATACAATGCCTCTCGGCCATAACGGCCACACTCATTCATCTGTCTGTGGTGTATAATCCTTCGTCGTCATGGGTTTGGAACGCGGATTCTCCCACCGTCGCACCACGGATGTGTGCCCTTCGCAGGTGTCTGGGAGTATTATCGTTTCAATCGGCATGTGCGTTCCTGTTGCGGAGAACCGTTCTTTTCACAATCCTGACTATCCAAGGAAGGAAAAAACAGGCACCCACTGTGGCAACAATCACCACACAACTCCAAAACCCGTTCAATTTATCGATATAGGAATAAATATGGTCTTCGCCGAATAGATTGATAACACCGGCTATGATAAGCGATACACCAATAACACCATTCCATACTCCATATTTCCAAAAATCCTTCTTTGCGACATTATCCGGCACAGGACTATATTCAAAATAATATACAACCATGCCGGCAAGAACCATTGCGGTAAAAAGTAGAATCTTCATAATGTATGTATTAAATAGTTATTGTATATGTAATCAATCTGCAGCGGCTTAGTCCACGTCGGCCCGGGCCATAGCGTCTTTGTAGTATTTCTGGTTCACAAACACATCCTCCTTGTAGGGGTTGATGTGGCGTTTCTTCGAGACATAGATGATGTAGCCCAGTGCTATGGCGTTGGTGACGAGTGCCAAGGCGCTGATCACCGTCATGGCTGTGGGGTTGACGTTGGCTGTGCCACCCTCCACTATGCCGTTCAGGGTGCCGTCAGCATAAGTGGTGGGGAGCACCACCCAGTCGAACTTGTGATACCCGTCGTGGAACGTCTCCTGGAACAGGGGGAACACCTGTGCAAACATGCACCAGATGGCCAGCGTGTTGGCACGGTTCTGAATCCAGCCACCACGGTTCCAGAGCAGACCGGCCACCGTCGGGGCCAGCAGCAGGGCTATGCCGCAGTACCACGTGTGCGTGGGCAGACAGTTGTAGGTGTAGGCAAAGTTCCAGATGTCATAAATCACGATATACACCCACGTCATGTCGGCCCAGATCATATCCTTCTTGTCCTTCGACGAATAGACATTCCACCACGCCGTCATGCAGAAGATGTTGAGCAGTCCGGCCACACCGTTCATCACGTTGTGCCATCCGCCATACAGCCACACACCCTCGCTGCTCAGCCACCAGCAGTTCCATCCCTTCACCGCCGACTCGAAGTCCGACACCACGGCTATCAGGATATTGATGGCCACAATCACAAACGGGAACGGCTTGAACCAGTGTTTGGCGCCGATGCCCCATTTGTATTTTATCATCATGAAGCCGATACACCCCGTCAAGGCGGCATACAGCTTGGCGTAGTGGAACCACCCGTTCATGTACAGGTGGGTTTGGTTATTCAACGCCCATTCGGCCCCCGAGCGGGCCCCGATGGCGATGGCCACAAAGTACACCGTCAGTGCCAGCGGGATGGCCAGGAAGGTGATGATGCCGCCCATCTTGGTGCGGCGGGCAAATTCATTCCAGAGGATCAAGCCTGCCAGTACCACAAGCAGCATCCCCCATTGCAGTAGCGCATGTGCGCCATAAACATGGAAAAACATAACTGTTCTTTGTTTTAAAGGGTTATTACTATTATTTGTATTTTGTTGTTATTCTTTATGATATGCCAATGAGTACCCAAACAGGCACTGATGCAAAGATACTAAATTTTTGCTTAAATGTGGCAAATCCGGCTCTCTTCCCTCCTTTTTTATAAAAAGATGAGTCTTTGATGGTAGTTATTTGTTGCTAAATAAACTTTTTTCTGTATCTTTGCATTCCCTAACAACTCCCTATCCCCGACGCCTATGCCCTTAGTCCCGCATCCCCGCACACCCTCCCAGACCCTCTCCCGCCTTATGGTTCGGGCCCCAATGCTGCGTGTGGCGGCAGCCCTGTCGGTCGGCATCGCTGCGGCCGGCTGCCTGCCTTCCGTCGGCATGGTGCCGCTGTGGGTACTCCTTGTGGTGTCCGTTGTCTGGCTGGTCCTTTCCGCCTTTGTCAAAGCCCGATGGCTTGCACGTACCTTCCCAGTAGCCCTATGGACGTTCGTCATAGGGTTGGGATTCCTTCTTGCCACCCACCACCGCATCGACACCTCCTATGGTCTGCCCGCCGGGGGTTGGGGCAGCAAACCTGGCGAACAGGTCCTGTTCCAAGTACGGCTGGACGATACTCCCCGCCGCGCTCCAAAAACCTACAAAGTGCCCGCCCGTGTGGAACACATCTGGCACCACGACACCTGGCTTCCGGCGCGCTGCCCCATATTGCTCTACATCCACACCGACAGCCTTTCCGCCTCCCTCCGCTACGCCGACCGCCTCACCGTCCAGGCCCGTCCCCAACTGCCTGACTGCGGTCGCAACCCCCATCAGTTCAACTACCGGCGCCACCTGCTCCACAAGGGTATAGCATGGCAAGCCTATGTGGCCCAAGGAAAGTGGCAGCTGCAACCCCGTTCAGTCACCCCGCAACCCAGTCTCAGAGCCTGGGCCAAACAACTGCAGTTGTGGTTGGTGCATCGGCTCCAGGCCACAACCCTCAGCCCCCAGCACAAAGGCATGGCTGCCGCGCTGCTGCTGGGTTGGCGCGACGACCTCGACGACCTCACGCTCCTCCATTTCAGGCAGGCTGGCATCATTCATTTGCTCTGTGTTTCGGGCTTGCATGTGGGTCTGGTGGCATGGATGGCAGGGCTGCTCTTCTTCCCCTGGGGGCGACTTAGGTGGCAGCGGGTGGTGAGAGGCTCCGTCCAGCTGGCAGCCATCTGGGGCTTTGCCTTCATCACTGGTCTGGCGCCCTCCACGCTCCGTGCCGCCGTGATGTTCACCCTGCTGGTGGTCGGTGGCATTGTGCAGCGGCGGCCTGTGGTGGTCAACAACCTCGCCACCTCGGCGGTGCTGCTCCTGCTCCTCGATCCTAACCTCCTGTTCGATGTCGGTTTCCAGTTTTCATACACGGCGGTGCTGGGCATCCTGTCATGGCATCCTGCGGGATGGAATGTCGTCTCACCCTCCGTCGAAAAGTGGTGGTACCGCCCTGCACAGGCTCTCTACGACTCCGTGGCCATCACCTTCGCCGCCCAGCTCTTTATCGCACCCCTCCAGTTGTACTACTTCCATTCCTTCTCCAGCTGGTTTTTCATAGCCAATCTGCTCATCGTGCCTTTTGCCGGACTGTTGCTGGCCACGGTGCTGGCAGTGGTTGCACTGCCGCTGGCCTCGTCGGTGGGGCAGGGCTGCGTGTGGCTGCTGAGCCACGAACTGACTGCCGTCGACGGGGTGGCCCGATGGGTGGCTGGCCTTCCGGGCGCCACATTCTCCAACCTCTACTGCGATGGACTCCTGCTGCTGCTCCTGTTTGCTGCCCTGCTGCTGTTCACGCTCTTCCTGCATAGTCGCGTCCGCTGGTCGCTTCCCGCCTCCTCGGCGGCGTTGTTGCTGGCTGCGGTCTATCTCACAGCCGTCAACTGGCGGGCTGTGCACCAGCATGAGGTGGTCATTTACGATGCCGGAAAGCGTATGGCAGTCGAGTGCTTCGACGGTCGGCACAGCTACCTGATCTGCGACCGCGAGGTGGCGCTCAACCCCTCCCTTGTGCGCTACGAGCGAGAGGGCTCATTGCTCCACCACCGCACGCGCTTCACCACCGTGCTGCCGGCCGACACCCTTTTCGACGATGGCCGCTGCCAGCTGGCGGGTGGCATATTATGTTTTGGGAACGAAAGTGTTGACCTCAATGCCCTGTGGCCTCACAAGCGTGGCTCAGGCACGGCTGCCAAACCCTGAAGGACTGTCAGCGGCGTATCAGCACCACAAACAGATAGACAATCACCAGTGTGAGCACCACGCTGTACAGGCGGGGCCAGATGGCCGTCAGCATCAGTGCCACGCCGATAATGGCCAGCAACTTCACGGCCATTTGTTTGCGCTCGGGCAGCGCTTGAATGGCCAGACGGATTTTGGTGCGCAGGTCGTGCCATTTTGTCACAACTCCCTGCCACCACTGCCCGGTGGCTCCCACCTTGCGCCCGCGGTGGTCCACGGTCTCCGCTTTCACGGTGGGCATCTTCTTCACCCGCACGTCAATCTTCTTGCGGTAGGTCTTGCCCCCCATCGCAACGGCGATGGTGAGATGCGTGCGTCCCTTCGAGCGGTTGAGGCGGAACCGTTTTGTGCCACTGGTTTCGAGGGGTATCTCTGTAGTGCGGAAACCATTGTCGATGGTGAGGGTGGTCTGCTCGCTGCCGGGGCAGTCCCACGTCAGTTCCACCACGTCGCCCTCGGTGACGCTGTGGCGGTCTATCTGGAATATCATTCGTTGCTTGTCCATGGTTTTTTCTCTATCAACATCTGTGCCGTTCCGGGTGGCCAACCTCGCTACTTTTATTCTATTTATATTCTATTTATTCACTATTTTATTTGTATATTATTTCTTGACAAGGGTATAAATGCTGTGTAAATGTTGGATAGGATGATAATATGGAAAGGGCTGGCTTTTGGGTATCAGGGGGTCGGTATGAGGCGGAGGGTTTGGGCCCAGGTGTGTTTGAGGCCGGGCTTGAGGTCGGCGGGGTCGAGAAGGAGCAGCGTCTGGCGGAGTTCGGCGGCGAGTTCGGGATAGTGGCGGCATTGCTGCCAGGCCAGTTTGATGCAGAGCGCACGGACGCCGTAGGGTTGGCGGGGATTGGGGATGGCGGCCAAGCAGAAGTCGAGGAGGTCGGTGCGGATGTTGTCGGTCTGCCAGGTGAGCCGCGCAAGGAGGTTGAGGGTCAGTCGGAGGAGGGAGGTGTCGGGGGTGGTGAGTGCCAGCATCACCAGCGGGTCGCGGTGGGCGGCGATGGCGGGGTTGGCGGCTGGTGGGAGGTGGGTGAGTGTCCAGGCCGCATAGCGGGCTTCGCGGCCTTGGCCGCTGAGTGTGGTGGCAAAGAGTTGTTGGAGCAGATGGTTGTCTTGCTGGGCTTGGAGGGCGAGGGCATGGATGTCGGCGGCTCCGAGGCGGATAGGACTGTCGGTGGTGGTCATGGTGGCGGGTGTGGGGTGTGGAAAGGGTCAGTCGACGGGGGTGAGGCGGTTGGAGACCATGCGCTGCATGTAGGATTGGACGATGGCCTGTGTGCGCAGCAGGTGGTGGCGGAGGGCTGTGTCGGGGGTGTGGAGGAGGTTGTTGTGCAGCTGGGGGTCGGCGTCGAGGTTGTACCAGCCCACGGGTTGTGTGCCATCAAAGAGCAGCACGCGGCCACCCTGCACGTATTGGTAGACCCCGTTGTTGTAATGGATGGCCCAAGTGAGGCTGTCGGGGGTGTGGAGGAGGTCGGTGCCGAAGGCTATGAAAGGGTCGGGGGTGCCGGTGAGGCCGAGGATGGTGGGCATGATGTCGGTTTGCTGGGCGATGGCGGGGCTGATGCCGGTGGGCAGCAGTCCGGCTGGCGAGTAGAAGATGATGGGGACGCTGAAGGTGCCGAGGGGCGAGTTGTAGGACGGTTGCTCGTTGATGTTGGTGTGGTCGGCGGTGATGACGAAGATGGTGTTGTGGAACCAGGGCATGCGTCGGGCGGCTGCAAAGAAACGGCGCAGGGAGTGGTCGGTGTAGCGGATGCAGGTGTGGAGGGGGTGGCCGTCTGCGCGGAGACTGTCGGCGTAGCGCTCGGGCACGACAAAGGGGTGGTGGGAGGTGGCGGTGAAGAGGGCTGTCATGAAGGGTTGGGGCAGCTGCTCCATGGAGGCGGCGTAGAATTGGAGGAACTCCTCGTCCCAGATGGCCCAGGTGCCGTCATAGTCGGCACTGCCGCCAAAGCGCGGGTCGGCTTCGTATTCGGTGCGGCCGTAGTAGTGCTGGAAACCGGTGGTGCGGGCGAAGGCTTGGAAGCCCATTGAGCCGTTTTCGGCCCCGTGGAAAAAGGCGGTGGAGTAGCCTTGGCGCGACAGTTGGGAGGCCAGCCCGCCGACATCGTTGAGGGAGTAGTTAGTGACAAAGAATGGTTCGACAAACATGGGTATGCCGGACAGGATGGAGGGCATGGCGTCGATACTTTTGCGCCCGTTGGCATAGGAGTGGCGGAAGGTGAGGCTGTGTCCTATGAGGGAATCGAGGAAAGGGGTGTAGCCGGGATAGTCGTTGTAGGCTCCGAAGTATTCCTGCCCGAAGCTTTCGAGGATAAGGACTACGATGTTGGGCTGGCCGTCGAGAGTGGGGGGCATGGGCTGATGGAGCGGGGAGTAGATGGCGTCGAGGTCGGCGTCGGGCAGATAGCGGGGGTCGACGAAGGTGGTCTTGCCCATGGTGCGGATGAGGGAGAAGGGGGTGTTGAGCACGATGGCGGCTTGGGCAGGGTAGTTGACGTATTGGTTGGCGTTGCTGATGGTGATGGGACGAATGGCTGTGGAGGCACCACCCCGCATGCCGATCACGGCTAAGGGAGCGTAGATGAGGGTGCAGAGCAGGGAGAGGAGGATATATTGCCAGGCCGGGGAAGGAGGGGCCGACCGCTGGGCGGAGGAGGCCGAAGGAGTGCGGTAAGGGTGGCGGTAGAGCAGGATAAGGGCGGCGATGAAGGCAAGGCCGATGAGGACAAGGTACCAGTGGCGCAGCAGCTCGACCCCGACAATGTCGCCCAGGTTGCCTTCGTTGCTGAACTCAGAGAAGAAAGTCCAGGTAGTGCGGCGCCCAGTGTAGCGCGAGTAGACGGTATCGACGAGATTGGCAACAAGCATGAGGGAGTTGACCACCACATAGAGCACTTTGAGCGTGGTGCGCCAAGCCTGCGTGGCTGTAAGGCGGCGGGGTAGGGGCAACAGCACAAGAAGAATGTAGAGGGTGTTGGTATAGATGATGGCGGAAGTGTCGAAACGGAGACTTCCGGCCAAGAGATTGCCGGGGTCGAGGCTGCTCCACCCGTCGGCGTAGAGGTCCCAGAACTCGCAGACGTACACCACACGGCTCAGCATATAGAGCAGGTATACCAACAGGACGTTGACCAACAGGCGGGGCAGCGAGACGGGGAAACGGGATAGAGCCATGGCTTGGAGGGATTAGAATTGGAAATAGATGAAAGGTTGGAGGTCGGCAGTGATGAACTGGTAGACCACAAAGACCGTGACCACCACCGCCGCAATCATAAGCCACAACGGCATGGAAGCAAACCACAGGCGGTAGCGCCGCTTGAAACGGTCGGGGAGCCAGTGGACAATCATGCCGAGAACGAAGACGACGAAAACAGGCAGATAATTGTCGAGGATAGCGGGGACCTGCTGCCAGTTCCACTGGCCGCCGATGCGTTCCACCATCTGGGTGGCCGTGCGCCAGGCAGTCTCGTTGGCCTCGGCCGGGTCGAGATTGGAGCCCGAGCGGAAAAACAGGCGTGTGAAGCTGATGAAGACAAAAGTGAGGAGCGTGTTCCAGACCGTGAGGAGACCGCTTTTGAAACCCGACTGACGGTATTTGGAGCCCCGCAGCAGGGGGACAAGGTTGAGCAGGATGATGGCCGGCGCGATGACCAGGAAGGCGAAGTGGAACATGCTCAGCACCGGGACCGGGAAGAGGCGGTACAGCCCATAGAGCAGCAGATACACCATGACGACAGTGGCGATGCGGGCGGCGGGGGAGCGTTTTTTCCACCACTTGTAGACCAGGATGCCCAAGCCGTTGAGCGCACCCCAGGTGATGAAGTTGAAGGAGGCTCCGTGCCACATGCCGCCGAGGAGCATGGTGTCGAAATTGTTCATGTTGGTGGAGAAGTCGCGCCGCCCTTCGGGGAAGGCGACATAGATGAGTACCAGCAGGGCCACCACGAAGGCGGCGGCTACGGAGAGCCACAGGCTTTTGGCCATGAGGAGCACCACGGCCAACATCACGGCGGGGATAATCCAGGTGGCGGCAGTGGCGTTGCGGTTGCCACCGAGAGGGATATAAAGGTAATCCTTCAGCCAGTTGGAGAGGGATATGTGCCACCGTTTCCAAAAACCCGCGGCATTCGTGGCCTTGTAGGGCGAATTGAAATTCATGGGGAGATAAAAACCCATCAGCATGGCCACGCCAATGGCCATATCCGTATAGCCCGAAAAGTCGGCATATACCTGCAGCGAGTAGAGCAGCAGGGCCGAGAAGTTTTCGAACGGGGTGTAGAGGAGGGGATTCTCAAAAACACGGTCCACAAACGAGACGGCCAGCCAGTCGCTGAGGATAAGTTTCTTGCACAAGCCGTTGAGAATCCAGAACACAGCCACGCCGAACTGCCGACGCGAAAGGAAGAAAGGCCTGTAGAGCTGAGGGATAAACTGGTCAGCCCGCACAATGGGCCCGGCCACCAACTGGGGGAAGAAGGTGGTGTAGAAGCCGAAATCGAGAATATTGTCGGCATGGCGCACCTTGCCTTTGTAGACATCGACAATATAGCTGATATTCTGGAAAGTGAAAAAACTGATGCCGACGGGCAAGATGATGGCGTCGGCTATGGAGAAGTGGGTGGAGGCGATGGTGTTGAAAATATCGGTGAAGAAATAGGCATATTTAAAGTAGCAGAGGATGCCCAGGTTGAGTATCACGCCCCCGACCATCAGGGTGTGGCGACGTGCGGCTGTGGAACGGCCGGTGGTCTCCTGGCGACGGGCCAGATGGTCGAAGCGCATGCCGAGGAAGTAGCCCACCACCGTGGCCAGTATCAGCAGGGCCACCAGCGGGATGTGGGGTCGGAAGTAGCCTGCCGTTTTGTGGTAGAAGAAAAGGCTGACGAGGAAGAGGTAGCCGTTACGCCACAGGCGGCGGCCACGGGTCATGCCCTTGCCCTTGCTGCCCACCGATACGATGAGGCAGAAGAAAGTGTAGACGATGAAAAAGAACGCCCAGAAGTGAAACTGGGTGAAGAGGAGCGGATGCTCCGAGTTGAAAGTGAAGAGGCTGATGATATATGTGAGGAGATCGTTCACTTGATGTCAGGAGTTCTATTGTTCTGGATGTTCTTATTACTGCCTCTCCTCTTGAGAGGGGTCGGGGGTATGATGTCCTTTTTCTGTAGCTCGTTGTAGATGGCGTCGAACAGGAGGTTTCCCATAAGCCTATAGCCAGCACGGGTAAAGTGGACCTTGTCGGCTTGGGCAAGGCCGGCTTTCTGCCATTTCTCCATCGATTTGAGGCCCCCCATGATGTCGAACTGGTCCCAGACGGCGCCGCCCGTGAGCTCAGCCAGACGGTAGAAAACGTCGCGGGCCAGCGGACCGTTGGTGTTGACGGCATAACGTCGGCGACCCGTTTTGCGGTAGCTGTCGTTGTTGGTGACAAAGATGAATGCACAGTTGGGGTTGACCCTGCGGATGGAGTCGCACAGGGCAAGGTAGTTGTTTTTGAACGCCACGGTGTCGAAATTCTTCTCGTGGGCGTCGTTGATGCCGATGCCGAAAATGACCAGGTCGGGTCGCAGCAGGCGCAGGTCGTCGGTGAGGCGGCATTTCAGATAGTCGGGCACGGCGGCCCCGTTGACCCCGATGGAATGGTAGGAGAAACCCGGACGGCGGTTGCCGAGGCATACACCCGTCAGCGTGAAAGTCTGCCCCTCGCAGCAGGGGAAGAGAAGGTCGAACGAGTCGACGGGATGCATCAGGTTGAAGACATAGCGGTGGGTGGCGGAGTCGACGTATGAGGGAGAGTGTTCGTGGCCTGCCACGTCTAACCGGGGCACCACTCCCTGGGGCGAGGAGCCAAGCACCACGATATGCTGCACGCCGTAGTCGACACTCCTGTCGGTGAGGAGCATCTGAATGCGTGTGGGCGTGTCCTTTGCCGTGACCGAGATGCCACAAAGCCCCAATGGATATTCGGGAGCCTTGTAGACATTGCGGGTCAGCACCACCTTCTCTTTGCAATGGACCTTATAGTCGTCGGGATTGTTGCATTTGGCGGCCGCCGAGTAAGGGAAAATCATGCCGCGTCCCCCCACGGCCTCGGGCCACTGCTGCATGATGCGGACACGCACCTGGTTGGGGAACACGCCCGCCTGCACATGCGAGCCGCCTATGTGGACGATGTTCACCGTGCCCCGTCCCGTGGAGGCCACCCGCCTCATTTTGGCAAAACAACGTTGCAGCGAGGGGGACGTGCTGTCGTAGTGCAGCACGTTGTTGTCGTAGCGAATAAAGGGATAGACCTTTGTTTCGGCGCCAGCGGGTTGCTGGCAGTGGCAGCCGCCCAAAGTGGCGGCTACCAGCAGTAGGGTTGCAATAAGTTTATTGTTGTTCATTAGATGACTGGATTTGGGGATGCTCAGCCAGGTAGACGTCGGGGCCAGCGGCCTTCCGCAATTTGTAGAGATGGTACATGGATTCGAACGCTTGGGCCAGGCGGTCGCCCATGATGTCGGCCCCGCGTTGCGAGAAATGGATATAGTCGCCACTGCCCAGCCCCTGCTCGACCCAGGCGGGCATCGAGTGGGCACCGCCCATGGCATGGAAGATGCTCCAATAGGCCGCACCGTGGGAGCAGACGGCTGTCCGCAATCCCTCCACCACCTTCGGCAGCTCGGGATAGGTAATCAGGTCGCCCTCCTCCGAACGTTTGCACATGTCCGAAGGGCCGATAAAAAGAATCAGAGCGTTGGGGCAGCACTGGTGCAGGCGGTCAATCTGCGCCCCCATATTCTTGCAATAATTCTCAATAGAGCGGTCGCCCGAAAGATATGGCACCGAGTTGCCACCAAACTGCATGATGATCAACCCCACATCCATCAGGCTGTAAGCCTGGGCCAGCTGGTCGCGGTTGATCTGCGTGAACTGGTGGCCGGAGCAGCCCCGCATGGGGATATTGTCCACCGCCACACCGGGTCCCCCGTCGACCATCACCCCATAGAGGTCGGCCGACCCCTCCACGCTGATGCGCACCTCGGAGGCTATGGTGTCGAGCTTCCAGTCAAACAGATGGACCCCCTCGCCGTCGGCAGTCTTTTGGTCGGCAAACTGTCCGGCAGCTATGGTGGCCGTCAGCGGTCCCGGACGGTTGCAGAACAGGAGACGGACGCGCCTCAGTTGCGTCAACCGGCTGTCGCGGTTCCTATGGGTGGTGGCTCGGATGGTGCTGGTGGCGGAACCCTCCACATGGAAGTCCTGCACCATGGGGCCATAGTTGCCTCCCGCACGCACCACTAACGTATCGCCGAAGGGCGACTGGCGCACCAAGGCCCCCGTGCCATAGGTGCTGACGGAATAGGAGGGGATGAGCGTGGCAAAAGGCACCAAGCCCGGCCCGCCGCCACCGAAAAGAGCTTGGAGGTGCGACCGCAGTCGGTCCGACATGCGGTCCATCTCAATCTGCGAGTCGCCGTAATGCACTATGCGGATAGTGCGGCCCGTGCGGCCCGTGCGTTCCAGCTGGGCAAAGAGCGTGTCGAAGAAACTGTCGTCATCGCCCGGAAACCAGAACCGGGTGTCGCTGCTGTCCAGCTGCTGTTGGAAGAAGGCCATCGAGTCCTGGATAGAGTCGAGGAGAGAAGCCAACGAGTCCTGCTGGCGCAGATAAGCCTCCACGTCCATCTCCTGTCGGGGATTCAATATCTTTGTAAGGGTGGGGAACCGGAGGTTCACCGTGCCAACGCGGGCACCCCCCTGCGGGAACATACAGCAGACCCCCGCCAGCAGCGCAATCACCCCGGCTATAAACAACCAAACCCGCCAAGCTTTCATCCTGCCTTTCAAAAAGTGTTTGGTCAAAAACAGGGAGCTATTTCATGCTCCTTTTAAGCTCCTGGATGTCGTTGTACATCTCCTCCAGCTTGCGTTGCAACACGAAGATTTTCTTCTGCCTGTCGGCCGGCATGGCCGGAGAACCCAGCACCACCGAGTCGTCGGCCACATTGCGCGTCACGCCCGACTGCGCAGCCACCGTCACACGGTTGCCCACACGTATGTGGCCCACAATGCCCACCTGCCCCGCAATCACACAATTGTCGCCCACCTTGCCACTGCCCGCGCAGCCCGACTGCGAAGCCATCACCGTATTGGCACCGAACGACACATTGTGTGCTATCTGGCACAGATTGTCGATTTTGGCCCCGCGGTGCACAACCGTCGAACCCATCGTCGCACGGTCCACACACGTGTTGGCCCCAATCTCCACATCGTCCTCAATCACCACATTGCCTATCTGGTCAATCTTGCTGTAAGTGCCGTCCTCCTTGGGGGCGAATCCGAAGCCATCGGCTCCAACCACAACCCCCGCGTGGAGAATGCAGTTGTTGCCCACCTGGCATTCGCGATAAATCCTCACTCCGGGGTAGAGGATAGTATTGTCGCCTATGTAGCAGTGGTCGCCCACATACACCTGAGGGTAAATCTGAACATTGTTGCCAATCCTCACATGGCGGCCTATCACCGCAAATGCTCCCACGTAGCAGTCCTTGCCCAATCGGGCGGAGGGGTGGATGCTGCTGCGGAGCGACCGACCCTTCTTAGGCCCGGTAGCGGCATTGAACAAGTGCAGCACCTTGGCCACACACAGATAAGGATTGTCCACACGGATCAGCGTGGCGTCCACGGGGTGATCCAGCACCAAGTCGCGGCGCACAAGGATGGCCGCCGCCTTGCGCTCATAAATATAGTGAGTATACTTGGGGTTGGCCAGAAAAGTGATGCCACCCTCATCCACCTCCTCAATGCGGCAGGGCTTCCATATCAAGGCATTCTCGTCGCCCTCGACGGTGCCTTTCAGTTTCTGGGCTATTTGTTTGGCTGTAAATTGCATGTCAGATAGGGTTCTATACGTTTAAAGGTCTGGGTATCGATAATGGTGATGTTAAGCAGGTCTTCCACCTGCTTGAATGGGCCTCGCTCTTCGCGCTTCCGCACGATGGCTTTGGCTATGTAGTAGTCGAAATAGGGGTGCCGTTTCAATTGGTCGACGGTGGCGGAATTGATGTCGAGACGTGTTATCAGCGCAGGGTTGACAGTGAGATGCGGCGCAATGTCGGCATAGCGAGTGGAGTCGATGCCATAAACTTCGCGCAGCTGCCCTAAGCTGACATACCCTCCCAGCAACGAGCGATACTTCAAAATACGGCGGGCAATGGTAGGGCCGATATTGTAGAGCTGAACCAGATCTAAACTGTCGGCCTCGTTCAGCTCAAATATCAGTTGTTTCCTTTGACGGTTTGAATAAGGCTGTGAAGTCCATCCAGAGGGGGTAGGGGAATGGGATGATTGGGTAGTGTCTGCCACTTCCGGGCGAAGCAGGGTGGGGCTTTCAGGTGTGGGGGGCAGCGATGGGTCCGTCCCTTTGGGCTGAGCGATGACGAACCCGGTGGCCACTCCCAGCAGCAGCACACTCAACCACACGTAGCCTCGACGGCGGGTCATTCCTCCTTCCATTCTAAGGTGCCTCTTTGATGAATGATGTGGGGTTCTTTAAATGCGTCGTCGCTCTCAAAGCGGTCGCCCAGCGTGATGCGGGCACCATTTTTCGAGCGGAGTGGTTTATCGCTGAACACGCGGTGCTCTGCCTGGTTCCATGTGAGGTCTTGCAGGTAGATGGTATCGCCGTTTTGCAGGTCGATGATAACCACACTGTCGCGGATTTCTGTTATTTGGCGCTTGTCATACTGCACCGCATAACATGCCGTGAGGATGCCCGTGGGGCGATTGATGCCGTCGAAGAATCGCATGTATATTCCTTTGGGGTATTCGGTCTTGGCTTCGGGCTGGCTGTACTGTCTCACGACGGGGGCTTTCATGAGCAGTTGCAGTTGCCCGTCGGAGCTGCGGCGGATGTTGGCATTGACTATGGTGCTGTCGGGCAGTGTGTGTGGCTCGAAGATACGGGTCTTTTCAATGTCGTTGCCACACGATGAAAGGGAATAGGCAAGAAGCAGGGCCATGGCCCCGTTTCTTGCCTTAAGCAATGGTTGTGAGATGTTTTTTCTGATCATTCTCGGCCTTTAGCGTGTTCTCACGATGGTGGAGCGTCCAATCCAACCGGGAACGGTGTAGCTGTGTCCGTCGATGAGGTCGAGCATGAAGGCGTCGTTTTTCTTGGGGAAGTAGGCGGAGTAGGTGCCTATCAGTTTGTCGGCAAAGTTGATAATCTCCTCGCTGGGCTCCACTTGTTTTGCGTGGCGGGCTTCGTCGACGGCAGCCCAGTAGGCGGAACGGCCACCCATGCCGTCATCGATGGTGCGGCTGCTCTTGGCGTAGGCCTGAGCCAGCTGGAGGTAGGGCTCGCCTTTGGTGCGGTCGGTCTCGGCGGCATTGAGGAAGGCTGTGCGTGCTGCGCTGTAGCTGCCCTGTCCGGAGTAGGAGAGTCCGAGGATGATGTAGGCACGATAGCGGTCTTTTTTGTCGGTGAGGCTTTTGAGGGCGTCCTGAACATATTCTATGGATTTGCCGTACTGTTTCTTGCTCCAGCACATCTGACCCATGCGCATGGCGGTGCTGGGTGAGGGTTCGAGCTCGTACAGTTTCTCGGTGGCGTCGAAGAAGAGTTGGTTGTCTTCGGTGCAGCCTTTTTTGATGAGGATGGCGGTGATTTTTTTGAGCAGGGCTACGTTGCCAGGGTCTTCTTCGAATTTCTTCTGGTAGATTTCGTTCAGCTGTTCGCAGGTGGCGTAGGGTGCGAATACTGACTCGACGCTGGCGATGTAGGTGCGGATTTTGGCGGCGTTGACGCTGTCGTCTTTCTCGACGTTGAGGGTCAGCAGCGAGTCGAGGAGGTCGGAGGCGATGTCGTAGTTGTCGACGACGAGGGTGGGGTCGGCCAGACCGGCCTGCACGTAGTCGACGGTGGCTTTGAAGAAGAGGGTGACGTAGTTCTCGTCCAGGTCGTGGGCATCGGCACGGATGGCGTCGGCGTAGTTCTCGTAGATTTCCTTGACGGCTTTGGGGCGCAGGGTGCTGAGGTCTTGGGCTTTCATGGCCTTGACTTTGGCTTCTTCGCCGAAGTACTGGATGCGTTGGTCGTACATGCGCATCAATTCGTCAATCAGGGCGTTGCGCTCGTCGGCGGTCTGGGCGACGTTGATCATGGATTTGATGATGGTCGAGCCACGCTGGTAAACGGTCTTGCTGAAACGGGGGCAGTGTTGAAGGATTTGACGCCAGGGTTCGTAGCAGTCGGTGTAGCTTTTCTGTTTGTAGAATTCTTGATAGAGTGAAACGTTACTGATGCATGCAACGCTGTCTTCGGGGGTGTCACCCCATTTGCTTTGGGCGTTGGCGGCAAGGCTCAGGCTGAGGACTGCTGCCGCGATGATGACATTTTTCAGTTTTCTCATGACTAATAAATTGTTATCGTTGTTTTGTTAATTAGTATTGTTTTCTTCTTTTTTCTTGCAGGGCTAATTATATTTGCGTTTCACAAACCAGCGCTCGCACGAGCCTATGGCAATTCCGAATGTCACCACATCGCGACGCAGCAGGTCGGTGGTGCCGATGGACGAATATCCTACTCCCAACGTCAGTACCGAGCGGCCTTTGCGCATGGGGAGTTTGAAAGCCATTCCGAATCCAGTTTCGTTGATGGCTGTGGGGGCTGTGGCTTCTGATGTCTGGAGCGAGAGTTTGGCCCGGTTGTGATACACTCCCGCTGTGATGCCGATGCGGCCCCAATAGCTGGACGAGCCGGGATTGCCCTTCCATTCTCCGCCCAATGCCAATCGCCAGTTGGGTGCGGTGCGAAGGGCCGATGAGCCGAACAGGTTGTAACGCGGGTCTTCTTCATACTCCATCCCGCTGTATGGGGAGTAGTAGCCGTCTATGTCCATCTCCCACCGTTCGTTGCGCTCCAAAGCCACTCCCAGGCCTACAGCTATGGGCTGGCGCAGGGTGCTCTTGTACGTGTCGCTCTGCCCGGGTGAGGGGAAGACGGTGTCGAACATGTACTCGGTGGAGGAGCGGGTGCAGAAGGTGTAGCTGAGGGATTGGTCCTCCACCTTCATAGTTCGGGGCAATCGGCAGGTGGCTCCGAGACGGAGGGTGTAGCGGGATCCGAGGGGCTGGCTGTATTGCAAGCCAAGGTCTATCAGCAGGTTGTTCACAAAGGTGTTCTTTTGGTTGCGTGAGTTGACGGCATAGGTGGTGTCATTGCCCAGAAAGTCGTAGGTGATGGCGCGGGTGATATTGCCATACAGGTAGTTCAGATTGAAACCGAGGGCAAGGCGTTCGCCGATATTGAAGCCGTTGCCCCAATAGATCTGTGACACACCTCCGTTGCCGGCATAAATGGTTTTCACGTTGCCCAGCACGTCGGACTCCACCGTCTGCACCGACTCGTAGTTCACCGTGCTGTAGGGCAGCAGTCCAGCCGACATTTTCCACCATGAGGTTATGGGGAAGGCGACGGTGAGGTAGGCGAGGTTGCCGTCGGCGTCGGTGAGGCGGTCTTTGTCGTTGCGCAGCACGCAGCTTTGCAGGTTGACCCCGATGTCGAGCACGAAACTCTCCATTTCGATAGCGGAGTAGGAGGCGGGGTTGAAGGGGTTGATCATGTTGCGTGCGGAGCGGGAGTAGACGGTGCCGCCCATGCCGAAGGCGGAGGGCATGTTGTTGGGATGGTCGCTGAGCCCTATTCCGTACTGCGAAAAGGGTATGTTGAATCCGTTCTGCCCCAGCGTGACTCCGGGACAGAGACTGGCTGCAAGGGCCAGGGCGATGATGAGGGTGTGTCTATTTTTCATTTTCGTTGAGTATCGTGTTTAATCCAGTCAGCACTATGTGGGGAAGTATCTGCGCCGTTTGTAGCAGGGGGGTAGGCTCTGCCACCAGTCGCGGGGCGTCGCCACCGCTGAACAGCACCGCGACAGGACCATACGCTACGCGGTAGTGCCGCAGGAATCCCTCGACGGCAAAGCGGGTGGCGGTGAGCACTCCGGCGGTGATGCTTTCGGCTGTACTGCGGCCGGTGACAATGCTGCCATGGCCGTCCACATTCTCCAATAACGGCAATTGTGCCGTAAAAGTATGCAGGGCGTGGAATTTCATGTCCACCCCGGGCAGTATGGCTCCGCCGTGGTAGCACCCGTGGCAGTCGAGAAAGTCAATGGTTATGCAGGTTCCGGCATCAATTATGACGCAGTTTTTGCCGCCCATGAGTTTCCATGCCCCGCAGGCGGCGGCGATGCGGTCGGGCCCGAGGGTGGCGGGGGTGGCATAGTCGAGGGTGATGGGCATCGGGGTAGTGTGCGACAGGCGCAGCAGGGGGCGGCCCGTGGCTTCCAGTTTGCCGAGGCATGCATGGCCGGAGGCGCATACGGCGGCCTGCCGCCAGGGGAGGGCGCACAGTTGTTCCACTTTTTCGGCATCGACGGTGCCGTGCTCCCGGAGGTTTTCGCCTTCGAAGAGGGCCCATTTGATGCGGGTGTTGCCTATGTCGAGGGTGAGGTTCATTTGTTGTACATGTTCATGGCTCGGTCGGGGCCTTGGGTGGCGAAACAGGCCACGGCTTCGCAGGCTTGGTCCAGCCGGGGGCTGAGCTGGGTCAGTTCGTCGGCGGTGAAGGTTCCCAGCACGTAGTCGATTTGGTGGCCGCGGCCAAAGTTATTGCCCACGCCGATGCGGAGGCGGCAATAGTCGGTGCGGCCCAGGAGGGCTTCGATGTTGCGGAGGCCGTTGTGGCCGCCGGCGGCGCCCTGTTTGCGCATGCGGAGGGTGCCGAGGGGCAGGGCTATGTCGTCCACCACCACCAGCAGGTTGGCTGGCGGAACTTTCTCGGTCTGCATCCAATAGCGCACTGCCTCGCCGCTGAGGTTCATGTAGGTGGTGGGTTTTATCAAAATCAAGGTGCGGCCCTTGATTTTGATTTCGGTGCGGTAGGCGCGGCGTTCCAGTGTCCAGTGGGCGTCGGCCTGCCGTGCCATCTGGTCCACTACCATGAATCCGACGTTGTGGCGGGTGCCTTCGTATTCGGACCCCACATTGCCCAGTCCCGCTATTAGGTATTTCATGTTGTAGTCTGTGTCGTCGGCTGGTTTACAGCGCGAAAAGAGTTTTTTTATTATTCCCATATAATGTTTACAGTCTGCAAAAGTACGATTTTTTTTTGGATTGTTGTTTTTTTATGGGCGTTGTGATGTCGAGATGGTGGGTAGGGGGGCCATGGGGCGGTGCGAAGGTGGGGACTTGCATGATTGTTGCCCGCGGGCTGCGGCTTGGCTCGGGCATGCGATGAGGTAGGCTTGGTGTTTTCTATGTTTTTTGTTTTTATTTTCTGTTTAGTTTCTTTTTTTTTTGTACTTTTGCATTTTTGATTAGTATATGTTTAGTATAAACGGTTATGAATATTCTTTTATTAGGATCAGGTGGACGCGAGCATGCTATGGCTTGTAAGATAGCCGAGAGCGAGCAGTGTTCGACGCTTTTTGTTGCTCCGGGCAACGCGGGTACGGGTTGCGAGCAGAAGTGCTGCAATGTGGATTTGGACCCGATGGATTTTGATGCTTTGCGACAGTTTGTGCTTGCCCATGATGTGCGCATGGTGGTGGTGGGACCGGAGGCTCCGCTGGTGGCGGGGGTGGCGGACTATTTTTATAGGCACAGCGACCTTCGTCAGGTGATGGTGATAGGGCCCGGTCAGACAGGAGCCCAGCTGGAGGGCAGCAAGGATTATGCCAAGCGTTTCATGCAGCGCCATAATATTCCCACGGCGGCTTACCGCACGTTCGGCTCGGCTGAGGTGGAGGAGGGCGTGGCTTTTCTCCGTCAGCTGAGGGGGCCGTATGTGCTGAAGGCGGACGGCCTGGCGGCTGGCAAGGGGGTGCTGATTGTGGAGGACTTAAAGGAGGCGGAGCGTGAGCTGCGCCAGATGCTGGGTGGCAAGTTCGGCCAGGCTTCGGCACGGGTGGTGGTGGAGGAGTTTTTGAGGGGGGTGGAGCTGAGTGTGTTTGTGCTGACGGATGGCAAGCATTATAAGATTTTGCCGACGGCCAAGGACTATAAGCGCATCGGGGAGAACGACTCGGGCCTGAACACGGGCGGCATGGGTTCGGTGAGTCCGGTGCATTTCGCCGACAAGGAGTTTATGCAGAAGGTGGAGGAGCGGATTGTGGCTCCGACGGTGAGGGGTCTGCACGCGGAGGGCATAGGGTATAAGGGTTTTATTTTTGTGGGTTTGATGGCTGTGCCTGACGGCTCGGGCGGGCTGGACCCTTATGTGATTGAGTATAATGTGCGCATGGGTGACCCTGAGACGGAGAGCGTCTTTCCGCGCATTAGGAGCGATGTGGTGGACCTTTTCGAGCATGTGTGGCGGGGCAATTTGCAGCAGGTGCCTTTGGTGGTTGACCCCCGTCCGGCGGCGAGTGTGATGATGGTGAGCGGGGGTTATCCGGAGCATTATGAGCGGGGCAAGCGTATTGAGGGGGTGGAGCTTGTGAAGGGGTGCAAGGTGTTTCATGCCGGCACGGCCAAGGCAGACGATGGGTCGTTGGTTACGTCGGGTGGCAGGGTGCTGTGTGTGACGGCTTTGTCCGATTCGATGCCTGCGGCCATGCTTTCCGCCTATCAGGAGTTGGAGAAGGTGCGCTTTGAGGGCCGCTATTTCAGGCGCGACATCGGGCAGGACCTCCTCAAGATGCTTATCTGACTGCCCGCCAACTAAGGCTAAAAGCAACCGGCGGTTGTTTCTCCCCGTGGGGAGGTGACAGCCGCCGGTTGTTGTTGGGGTGGTGGTGTGGGGCTATGGCTGCGGTTGCTCTTTCATCATGCGGCGCCAACGGGCTATGCCCATGAAGCACACGATTTCGAAAACGATGTACAGCAGCGCGGAGGCATAGTTGCCGGTCTTGATGAAGAGCACCACCATCAGCGGTTCGACGATAATCCACAGCAGCCATTGTTGCCAGTATTTCTGCGAGAGCATCCACATGGCCACTATCGAGAGGGCGGACGACACTCCGTCCAGCCACGGTATCTGGCTTTCGCCAAGGGCGCTCAGCAGCCACCATAGCACCACCGTGAGGCCCGCCACTGCGGCAATGATATAGGGCCAGAAATGTGCCGGACATGATGTGACGGGCCGTTCGATGTGCTGTTTGCTTTGGATGATGCCTCGCCATACCAGCAGACCGTAGACCGACATGGCGAGGTTGTAGCAGCAGATGGCTCCGTTGGCGTAGATGCCTGACGTGAAGTCGATGATGATGTAGAATATCGACATCAGGATGCTGAGGGGCCAGAACCATCGGTCGGCGCGATATTCGCTGACGATGTAGGCCAGGCCGATTATGGCTCCTGTTATTTCGATTGCGTTCACGTTGGGCTTGTTGGATTTGTGTGTACGGAAGTCGGTCGGTCTGGATGTTAGAATTTATAGATGACGCGTCCTGTGAAGTTGATGCCGGGCTGTTGGAAGTAGGCTCTTTCGTAGGTCAGCCCCAGTGTTTCGGGGTTGTAGTAGGCGCTGCACCAGGCGCTGGTGCGGTAGTTGTGGTTCAGGATGTTGTTTACGGCTAACTGACATTCCAGCTCATTGCCCCGTCCCATGTCGAAGCGGTAGGAGGCACGCAGGTTCAGCAGGAAGTAGGGGTCTAACAAGGCTTCGTCCTTGCCTGTGTTGTCGGCATACTGTTTGCCGACGTATTTGCCTATCAGTTGCAGCTTGGCACGCTGGCAGGGGTTGTAGGTGAGAATGGCGGCTCCCACCACGGAGGGCGACAGTGCGAGGTCGGTGGTTTTCAGGTTCACCGTTTGCATGTCGCTCCAGTCGCTGAGCATCAGTTCAGCCACATAGTCCACAGCCTTGTTGGTGCTCAGTGTCAGGTTGCCTTCCAGTCCGAAATATTTGTTCAGGCGGTATCCTCCCACCAGCTCCAGGCCTATGCGGTAGCTCTTCTCCACGTTCTCCATCAGGGCGTAGCCGCTTTCGGTCACCAGCCCGTTGGGTGTAAGCTGGTTGTGGTAGAGCATGGCGTAGGCGTTGGCGTGGAACTGAAGTTTTGCTTTTTGGAGTTGGTAGCCCAGCTCGATGTCCAGCATGCTTTCGGTGTGGATTTGGCGGCCATAGCCCACGGCCTCTTTGATGTCGGCGCGTGCAGGCTCGCGGTTGGCCAGGCCGGCCACGGCATAGAGGCGCTGTTCGGCGTTGAGGAGATAGTTGGCACCCACCTTGGGGTTGAAGAACAGATATGTTGTGTCGAAGGGTATCTGGCCGTAGTCGTCGTCGGTGCCCACGATGGTGTATTTGATGAAACGCACTGGCAGGTCGGCATAGAGGTTGAGGCGGTCGTTGACATCGTAGTTCACCTTGGCAAACAGCGTGCCGTCGTGTTTGTCGGCCTGATTGCTGTACCAGTTGGCAAAGGGTTTGTCGGCCGTGAGGGTAGTGCCGTTGTGGTCGGCCTCCCGTTGCAGCCAGATAATCTCGCCGTGGTGTCCGCCGTCATAGTACAGGTAGCTGCCCCCGAAGGTCAGTGTCAGCGGCCCTTCGCCATAGCGGGCGGAGAGATTGGCCGTGTAGGCGTTGTTCTCCATGCACTTGCGGTAAATCAAGTCGCTCACCCTGAAGCCGAAAGCCGTCGTGTCCATACCATATTTGTCAATCTTCTTTCCCTGTTTGTAGCTTTCGGTGTAGCCGTAGCCGTGCGTATAGTCCAAGGCGGCGTTCAGTGTCCACGCGTCGGTCAGCAGGCGGCTGTAGTACAGTTGCAGGTGCTGCTGCTTGTAGTTGTCGGTTTCGAAGGGATAGTAGGTCACGTTGCCGTAGGGGTCCACGATTGCTCCGCGTCCGTTGTAGCGGGGGTCTTTATCCAAATCCTCGGCCGAGGCCCCGTCCCAGGTGATGCCGCTGTGCTGCTCGCCCACGATGGCTATCAGCTTCAGCACCGAGCGGTCGGTATACCGGCTGCCGGACACGAACAGGCTCTGCTGGTCGGTCTGTCCGCCACGCACAAAACCGTCGCTGGTCAGCCCGTTGTAGGCGGCATCCACCGAGAAGCCGTGCTTGGTCAGTCCCGATCCGGCCACGATACCGTACTGTCGCGTGTTCCATGAACCCCAGGAGAGGTCGGCTGTGGCGTAGGGCTTTGCGGCTGTGTTCAGCGTCTGTAGGTTCATGGCTCCGCCGAAGGCTGCCGAACCGCCATTGCTGGCACCCACACCGCGCTGTAGCTGCACGCTCTGGCTCATGCCCCCAAGGTTGGGGATGTTGTACCAGTAGACGGTCTGGCTCTCGGCATCGTTGAGCGTAATACCGTTGATGTTCACGTTGATGCGTGTGGCATCCACGCCGCGAATGCGCAGACTTGTCACGCCCACTGTGCCGTTCTCGGAGGTGGTCACCACGCTTGGTTCCAGCTCCAGCATGTAGGGCAAAGCCGAGGCTATTTTGTTCTCCTCCAGTGTTCGGCGGTCGAGGGTGGTGGTGGTCAGAGGGGTCTTGTTGTCTGCCCGCACATCACGCACTATCACCTCGTCCAGAGTGCGCACCGTGGTGTCGCGCTGAGGTGTCTGCCCTTGGGCGGCCATGCCGCCAAATAAAGATACTGACAATGCGCAGCAGGCTATCAGCTGCTTGGCATTAAATCTGGTGGCCTTGGTTTGATAGCGGCCACATGTGTATTGTTTTGTACTCATAGTCTTTTCCTCCGCCGGCATTATCCGGATCAGGTTCGAGGGTGTAATCTCAGCCACAACGAGTTGTAGCACCCCTAAACGTTTTCCTTCGCTCGGAACGATAGTGCAAAGATACGACTTTTTTGTTATATTCAAACTTTTTCTCTCAAAAAGTTGCGTTTCTTATTGGAACTTCTCGAGAACCTCTGCCGGTGGCGCACCTCCGTAGGTATTAGTCACAACCCGCGGCGGTACGCCGCCGCTTTGCCGCCGCCTCCCGGTCGCTGACAATGACGTGGAGGTTGTGATAGGCTCAGTCAATCAACTGCTGCATGACGGGCATGAAAGAGCGGCCTCTGTCTGTGAGGGCATACTCCACGCGTGGAAGCAACTCTGGATACACGGTGCGGCTCACCATGCGGTCGTGCTCAAGGCCGCGAAGGGTCTGCGTGAGCATCTTCTGCGAGCAGTCGGGGTTGGAGGCCGCTATGTCGCGGAAGCACATCGGCGCGCCCTGCCTGTCGAGCGTGTAGAACGCCGCGAGGGTCAACTTGTTGCCTATACGGGCGAGCACGTTCCGATGGGGTACACCGGGAATACAGGGTCTCGGATAAAATCTTTTTGCGTACTATCTACATTTTGAAATCGGGGTCGACGAATACGGAAGGATCGCACACTATGCCGTCCAGGCTGTCGCAGCCCTTGAATGAATGGGCGAATATTTTTCTCATGCCGCTACCGCAGCGCACCTGTCTCAGCCGCTTGCAGTCCATGAAAGTGTAAGGAATTATTTGTGTCACCCTGTCGGGCAAGACGATGGTCTCCAGCCCGCAACGGGTGAAGGCATACTGCCACATACTCTCCAGCGCGGCGGGCAGATTGATGTGCTTTAGGTTGATGCAGCCGTCGAAAACAAAGCCGCCAATCTAGGTCACAGTGTCGGGGATGGCCACCGAGCGGACTTCGGCATGCCCCTTGAAGAGGTCGTCGAAGAGTATCGTTACCGGCCTGCCCCAATGTGTCTGCGGGATAACCACCTCGGCGGCATCGCCCTGATAGCTGACAGCGCAAAAGCTGTCGCTCTCTTCTACATATTTAAACAGGAACTCTTGCATGGGTGAAAAAAAGACTGACTAATTGCCCGCAGCGGCGCGCAGACTGTCTATGTCGTCCAGTATCCGGCCGATGTCCTCTGTGAAAGACATGAAGCGCGGCAGATTCTGGATATAGGGGTCGGGGTCGTTCAGATTGAAGCGCACGAGGGTGGTGTGCGGCAGCCTCTGCGCCAGCTGTTCGAAAGGCAGGCGGATGATACCCGGAGTGTTGTATCCGATGCCAAACTCCAGCAGCAGCAGTCTCCCCTGCCGCGCCTCCTGCACAAAATCGGTATACCGTCGGGCCTGCCGGTGCCAACGGGAATCCTCCACAAAGGTGTCGTCCACACGCAGGTTCAGCGCCACGGCGCTGCCGTCGGGCATATGGGGTATCGCCTCGGCCGGTATACGGCAGCCGCTGATGAGAGGCAGCACTCGCTCCACCCACTCCCGGTTGTCGACCAGTGTCTTGGGTGTGCCGGAGGCAGGCTGAAACCAACCATAATCGCCCTGTGTGGCGAAGATGTTCTCCAAAGGGAATCCGGCCTGTTCGAATTGTGCGTCGACATTGGTCGTCACCACAAAAGCCCGGGGGAAAAGCTCCAGCAGCCGCCTGTAGAGCGGCAAGGCGCCGGTGCGGTAGCGGCAGAACCATATATGTTTGGCCCAGAAAGCCCAATACTCCTCTTGGCTCTCAAAAGGATAGAAACCAGCGGTGTAAAGGTCGGTGAATCTATAACGCTCAATCCATGGGGCAAACTCATGTCGAAAGTCCTCTCCGGCATAGTCGAGACCCGCCGCAGTGGTCAGCCCTGCCCCCGCGCCAACAATGATATGGTCGGCCTCACGAATGGCTTCTCCCAGCCTCCGGATGCGTTCCGAGTAACTCGTTGTAGATGTCATAGTCGGTATCCTTGAAAACATTAAAAACAACACTCATCGGTGACGGCGGTTTGCTGTCGTTCTGCTGCTTGACCGTCGCCACAGCGATTTCGGCGGCGCGGCGGTTGGGGAAGCGGAACTCGCCCGTCGAGATACAGCAGAAAGCAATGCTCCGGCAGCCCGCCTCCCCGGCCAAACGAAGACAACTCCGGTAGCAGTCGGCCAGCTGCCCGTCCTGTTCCTCGGTGGGCATGCCGTCAGGGACGACAGGCCCCACCGTGTGGATAACGTATCGGGAGGGCAGGTTGTATGCGGGGGTGATGATGGCCTTGCCGGTGGCTATCTCTCCTCCTCCGAGCACGCGGCCAGCCTCCTGCCGCAACTGAAGCCCTGCGGCGCTGTGGATGGCGTTGTCTATGCACCCGTGCAGCGGATGCCAGCACCCCAGCCCTCCGCTGTTGGCTGCATTGACGATAGCGTCGACCCGCAGCCGCGTGATGTCTCCCTGCCAGAGTGTGGGGCGGGCATCCCCCGGCGCGGCGATGTCCTCCAAGTCCACGATGCCCCTGTCCTGCAGCTGCGCCTGCAGCTCGGCATCCTGCGCCCGCAGAAACTCATCGTCGAGGGGCTGCGGTGGCCACACATTCATCAACGCCCGCAGAAGGCGCTGTTTGCCCTCCAGCGTTGTCGGCAACTCAGCGTGCACACCCTCCTGCCGCAGCAGGTATCCGATGCAAAAATCCAGATTCTCTCCCCGGTCCATAAGGTTTGCTGTCATTTTGAGAAACGCGCGCCGACAAAGCCGTTGCGGCTCTCGCCAGAGACGAGGTCGAAAGACCTGTGAACGGGCGGAGTAGGGCGCAGGTCGTAATAATCCATCCGTTCGGTGGCAAGTCTGAAATACACCAGCGTGTCGTAGCTCGGATAGAGGCGGCGCAGCACCTCGTTGTGGTCGTAAATCCAGCGCTCAGCGGCATCGTCCACATCAAAGACTGCCCGTCCGGAACAGCGTACCGACACCCCCTCGTGCATCATGAGAAACTCCACACGGGGGTTCTGACGCAGCTGGCGGTACACCTCCTTGCGCTCCGAGGTGGCGAAATAGAGGTCTGTGTCCTCCTGCTTCATAATCTGGAAAGCCCTCAGGCACGGGCGGTCGTCGTCCACCGTAGCCAACACGCCCTCGACATGGCTTTTTAGGAAGTTTATAGCCTGTTCAATCATGGTGCAAAGATATAACTTTTTTTCAGAAAATGGGCAGGCTTTTTCGGCACCTGCCCATTTTGATTATACGAAAATAAAGAAAGTGTCTCTACTTTAATCCATTGAATTTACCATTCTGATGCTTCCATTCGCTTTCTGGAGCGATGGTTTCCATGACATCCCAATGCTCAGCAATCTTGCCGTTCTCAACGCGGAAGAGGTCATAATAGGAAGTGGGCTGGCCGGCGAAAGCACCCTCGCTGACGGCCAAAACAAAGTTGCCACAGCCTAACACAGTATGAATGGTAAAGTACTCCATCTTTATGCCTTGTTCGGCCATGGCGGCGAGGGCAGCACCGAGGCCATCAAGACCATCGGCTATGGAGACATTGTGCTGGATGTAATTGTTGCCATCGAAATAGTTTGTCAGGTTCTCGGGGTGTTGACCCATCAGTACATCCTGTACGAAATTGCGCACGAGGTCCTTGTTGGCAGCAGTTTTGTCAAGGTCTTTCACTTCGGTGGTGCCGTCGAAAGGCGTGTGGCCGCTTGGATTCTTGCTGCCGTCATAGGGCATGAGGTTGTCCCAATGTTCCACGATTTTGCCGTCCTCGAAGCGGAAGATGTCAAATCCAGCCTTAGGCCCGAAGAAGTTGTAGTCAGTTTGGCATACCACAAATTCACCATCCTCAAAGGCACGGACGGTGTTGACGCGGGCCTTCTCGGGGAAGTCGGCCAACCCTGCCAGTGCGGCACCAAATCCGTCGAGACCGTCGGCAACACCGAGGTTGTGCTGCTTGTAGTTCTGGGCATTGATGTAGGAAATCGGTTCGCTGGCACCTGTTTCAATGGCCTTAAGCACGGCCACTGCTTTTTCTTTGTTGTCCATTTCTTCTTGTGTTTGGGGGTTATTATTACTTTTGCAGCCTGTTGCAAGGATGGCGGCTGCAGCCATCATGATGACTGACTTTTTCATTTCTATTTTGTTATTAGTTTTACCAATTCAGCGCGTCGGGCAGGATATTGCCGTCCATCATCGGGCTGTCGGCCTCGGTAAAGTTATTGGCCTTATACTGGATGCAGAGCATCGTGAGGTTCTCGCTGCCCGTGTTCTTCAAAGCACGGTGGCCGTCGGGGCTGACCCTCACGATGGTGCCTTCGCTCACGGCAAACTGCTCGCCGTCCACCTGATAGGTACCCTCACCGCGCAGGATGATGTAGAGTTCTTCGTGGGTCTTGTGCGTGTGGAGGAAACCGCTGTCCTGCCCCGGCACAAGGGTCTGGAACGACAGCTCGCTGCCCGTGGTGCCCACGGCCTGCCCCACAAAAACTTTGCCCTTGATCACATTCGGCCCCATAGGCAGTTCGTGCTCGATAATCTGGTCAATGCTTCCTATGCTGACGGCCTTGTAGTTGCGGCCGCTCTTGATTGTTTCGATTGATCTCATCTTGTTGTAATTATATAAGTTTGTATTTTTAATTGGGCTTCATGCCCCTGATTTCCGGCTGCAAAAATACGATACTTTCTTAAATCCTGCAAGAAGGTACCCGGCAGTTACCCACTTACCTTTTGGTAAGCATTGCAGCCAAAATTGCCTCTTGTAAAAACACTTTTATGTATTTTTTAACAGTCTGCGGGCGGAAAGCCAACACCCGAAACCCAGTATTATCGGCCGCCCGTCCGGCCATTTCACGGCAAAAACGGCTGCGCAATATAAGAGTATTGTTTATAAGCCCCATTCATTTAACAATTTAGCCCATGTTGTGGATGCTCCCATCCCCCGCATCAGCGGCAGATAGGTGTCGCGCATAGCCTCCTTGCAGCCCGCGCAGCAGTAGCTGTAGACGATGAGAATCTTGTAGTGCGACGTGTCGTCTGCAAGATAGCGGCGCAAGTCCCCGGCCGTGAGGGGCGTGTGGCCGGCATACTTGGCCGAGGCTTCGTGCAGCAGCCTCTCCGACGGGTGGCACACCCTTACGAGCAGATGCCGGCTTTGGAAACATCCCGCCGCCAGCAAACTCAGCAGGACGATGGCGGTGATAGCGATTTTATTCATATCAGATAATCATTTTGCCCGTAGTCGCACAGCATGGCCGAATCTTATACTCCGCCGATATTTTTTAATGATTATCTGCATTGTTCCGAACCGTAGGTTCTGTGTTTGAAACTCGGCCTGTATGATGTTGCAGCCAACACTATCTGGTCAAACATTCTGTCTCCGAAATACATTCTGTTGAATTATCCTCGTCCGTTGTGTCTTCTGTTGTGAAAAACCCCTCGTCCAGCTCGAATGTGTCTTTCAGTTCATACTGCGAATCACGCGTTCTCATAACGCTTAACGCTGCGTATCCTGTGTACCATCTCCCATATAGGCTGGTATCGCTTGTGGCCCAGCTGTCGCTGTATCTCCTTTGCCGAGAACGTCTTCTTGGTCGCCGTCAACAGGTGGATGGCTGTGAACCAATACATCAGGGAGAGCTTGCTGCCGGGCATCCCGTGCATCGTCTGCCCGCACAACTTTCGCGGCTCCCTCAGCCTCTCTTTCCTCAAATCGGCCAGCTCCGGGGCCTGTTTCCACGCTTATCCCCGTCTGCTGCCATTCAACTTTTTCCCATCTGTGCAGGGGGGAGGAACATTTCCTCTTCCTTTGCCGAAAAAAAATCCTTTCTCAGCCTGTGTTCTCTCTCAAAAAGTTGCGTTTCTTATAGGAACTTATCTGGGGATGACTGGCGCGTAGTGATTGGGGGAGGGGGAGACGGAGAGGGTGACAATGCAAAGCAAAAGGCCGCCTCTGACTCAGAAGCGACCTAATATGAATAGGATTTTGTAATGTTCAATATAAATGTCAAGATGATTCTCCGTGGCCAATTAAGTCCCAGGTGCTAATTCACGAGCAAAAATAATACTTTTTTGGAGAAATAAAAAAGTTACCCATAAACTTTTCTTTAATACGCTGTTTATGAGATACGAGTACTGACGTTGTAGGTTGCTTGTCGAGGCTCAGCAACCTGTTGCTGACCATTAAAATTTATTAATAGCATAACCAACCGGCCAATTATCCCTTTTTGCCAAGGTTACCCCAACCTTGTGGTTTCAACAAAAATGAACAGTTCCGGACCCCACCTTTGCTCCCGGGGCAGGACCTATCGCTTTGGTGAGCCAGACAGGGTATTTTCGGAAATCGGATTTTTTTGTGTATCTTTGCATCCGTTATGGCACAACACAACGACACTGGAAAAGAGGGCGAGCGTTTGGCTTGCTGTCACCTGGAGCAGCAGGGTTTCGCCATCGTGGCCACCAACTGGCGCCGTGGGAAATATGAAGTCGACATCATTGCCTACAAGGAAGGGCTCATCGTCTTCGCCGAGGTGAAGACTCGCTCCTCCACCGACTTTGGGTCTCCCGAGCAGTTTGTCACCCGTGCCAAACAGCGTGCCTACATCCGTATGGCCAACGACTATGTAATCCACCATCAGCGCGAGGAGGAAGTCCGTTTCGACATCATCTCCGTAGTCATGTCGGCCGATGGCTCCAGCACCATCAGTCAGATCGAAAATGCCTTCACCGCCTACGAGCAGTGCTGACGATTGCCCTCTCGGTCAAAATCCCAACGTCAGTCCCACCTCATGCATCCTCTCCAGCGGCCCCGCCACATACGAGGGCAGCAGGTTGGCCGTCAGCCCTACCCGCCGCAGCCATCCCTTGGGCAGCGTCAGCCCCACACCCAATGTCAGCTTCCAAGGGTTGATGCCGTGCATCGTCACCTGCCCCAACTGGCTTGTCACGGGGGTCACTGCTCGGCCGGGGGTCAAGCTCAGCGACATCCCCGCTCGCTCGCGTCCGCCGGGATAGAGGTCCATCGTCAGGGGCAGGGTAGCATAAAGCGCAAAGGTGGGATAATTCCACAGCAAGGATTCTACCGGCTCGAGTTCATTGGATTGCGTATATCCAAAGTCATCGATAGAGTTATGATGGGTGAAGTCATCGTTGGCCGGGAACGACGACCCCATGTGCAGATAGCCGTCCATGCCCACCCCTATGCCCACCTCATAATTTGAGGCGGCGGCCAAAGCCACATTCAGCCCAACCCCGGCATTGAGATAAGAGCGTTCATAATAGGAGGTGGATGCCGTGGCCCCCACCTGTGCTGTGAGGCGCAGCCGTGTCCGCTGGGTGGATTCGGGCGTACGGCCGGGAGGCAGGGGCATGGCTCCGACCTGCGGGACTATGCTTTCGGCTGCCATGGTGGGCTGGTTCTCCTGCTCCTCGGCTGCTGTCGAGGGGAACCATTCATCGGCCGGGCTCGGGGCCGGGAGCTCGTCGACTGGAGCCTCCTCGGCCGTGGGCAAGGCGGTCGGCTGGGTGGGAGCCGCCGGGCTGTGCCTGTGGGAAACTGCTGTCGGCGGGGCTGCTGCCACCCTTGTCGCCATCGGCGTAGCTGGTAGGGGAGCGTACTGGCGGGGCGAGGAAGAAGCCGTAAGGGGGCCGCTGATGCTGTCGACGCTGGCTGCATCCGTCGGCAGCAACCGCAGGGCTGCCAGACCTGCCCCCACCAGCATCACCACCGCGGCGGCCGTCAGGCCGTGCCTCCGTTGCCGCCGGGCCAGTCCGCGCACCTTCCGTGCAGCCTCCAGCTGGCGTCGGCGGTCTTCACCGTATTGTGCCAGCAGTTGTTCTATGTCTTGATTGTCGTTGTGGGTCATTGCATTTTCTCTCTTAATAATGTATATGTACGGCTCATGATGGTGTCCACATTGGTGACTGTGAGGCCTGTGAGGGTGGCTATTTCCTTGGAGCTGCGGCCCTCCACAAAACGCAGCCGCACCAGTTGTTGCTGCATCGGTGTGAGTGTGGCCACTGCCTCGTCCAGTCGGCGATACAGCCGTTCGGCATCGTCGGCCTCCTGCTCAGCCGTGTCCGCCATGTTGTCGGCCAGTGTGTCGGCATCCACCGTAGGGTATTTCCGTCTCAACATGTCCACACACTCATTGCGCACTGCCCGCAGGCAGTAGCCCTGTTTGTCCGCCACCCATCCCAGCCGCCACCGGTGGCTCCACAGGCGCGCCAGCGTCTCCTGCACGGCGTCGGCGGCCAATGCCTCGTCGTGCAGCATCCTCTCGGCCATGCGCCGCATGGCGGGCTGTAGGGGGATGATGTCGCGGATAAACTCTTCGGTGGTCAATCGATAGTGGTGGAGGTATTAAGCGGGTTAGAGCACATTAGAACATATAGGTACAGGCCAAGTGGAACGTGCCGCCATAGGGCTGCGGTCGGTTCATGGCTGACGAGTTGAGGAGCCATTCGGATTGGCGACTCCCGAAATGGAACATATCCAGGTGAAGCTTCGTGATGTAGCCGTCGGCCTTGTCCACATTTGGCGGCCATATTTGGCCCTCACTCTTTTCCGTAACAGTGAAGAGAAGGTAGCTTACCTGCAGCAGATCCAGCCACAACTCGGCCTGCCAATGGCTGCCCAGACGGCAAGCCACCCCGGGGGTGAGGCATACGTTGAGGGTGGTCACCGTGTTGTTGCGGTTGCCGTAGATTACGTTCTCGGTGATGCGTTGCTCGCGTTGCCCGGTCAGTTCGTCATACACCCAGTTCTCACGCGTCACCCGTTTGTACAGGCTGCCTCCGCCCACACTGAGGTTGGCAAACAGCGACAGCCGTGAGGTCAGCGGCAGGTCGTAGCGCAGCCAGCCCCCGGCGGTCCAGTCCAGCGTCTCATCATAATATCGGGAGGTCGGGGAGTAGAACTCGTCGGGATTGCCGACGGTGGGTTGGGGATCGTAGTCATATCCATAATGCCGACTGTCGCGCAGGTAGGAAAGTTCCGCGCCGAGACCCGCCGACAGCCCGTTGGCCCAGCGGTAGCCCACACGCAGTGTGGGGGCAAGGCTGTAGTATCCCTCGTGCTCCGCCCCAGTGGCGTACTGCTCCTTGAAGCCTGTGCCGTTGGCCGAAAATCCAGCGCTTAGGCTCACTTGCGCCTGTGCCGAAAGGCCAGCCGCCAGACAAAAGATGATAAAAACCTGTTTTCGCATAGATGTGTTGTGTTTATTTTTTCTCTTATGACGGGCAAAGGGCAGTTTTCTCACAGCCAAAGATGTTAAAAAATACTAACATCCCCGCGCTGTCCGGTCGGTGCGGTCATTTCAGCCGGATAATATCGCTCCAGCGGGTGGTAGGGTTGGGGCTGCGGTGGTCGTGGCGGATGATATTGGCAAACACTTCGCTTTTGCCTAAGGCGTTCTGCTGGCGGTACTGTTGCGAAGCCAGGATAATTGTCTCTGAGCCATTGACCTTGTTGAGCCGGTCCACCACCGAGTCCAACCGTTTGAGGCGTTGCAGCTGGTCGGCCGTGAGGTCGAAAAGGTTGAGCTGCACCGGCGACGAGGGACCGATGCCCATCACAATAACCCCGGCCTTTTTGTACTGATAGCCGGGACGGTAGATTTGCGCCAGTGTGTCGGTGGCCGCTTTCACTATCTGGATGGTAGAGTTGGTTGGCGTAGGCAGCGAGCGCTCGGCAAACTGGCTGTATTGCGGCAGGTCGTCGCGGAAAAAGTTGGTGTGGAGAAACACCGCCACCACCGCCGCCACGGTGTCCTGCTGGCGCAGTTTCTCCGCACAGCGGGCGGCATAATTACTCACATGCACCTTCAGCACCTCCAGGTCGCCAATCATGCCGTTGAAACTGCGGCTGGTGCAGATGCTTTGCTTCTTGGCCATCGCCTCGTCGGGCACGCAGTCGGTGCCGCCCAGCTCAGCCCAGGTGCGCATCACCACCAAGTTGTTGAACTCCGCGCTCACCCACTCGGTCGAGCGGCTGGCAAAGTCGTAGGCCGTCCGCACCCCCAACGCCTCGAGGCGTGCCGTATAGCGGCGCCCGATGCCCCACACATCAGCTATCGGGAAGAGCTTCAAGGCTTTGATGCGCTTCTCTTCATTGTCAATCAGACAGCAGTGGCGGTAGCCCGGATAGCGCTTGGCAAAATGGCTGGCCACCTTGGCCAGCGTCTTGGTGGGCGCAATGCCCACACTCACCGGCACCCCCACCGAGCGGGCTATGCGGCGGTGCAGCGCCTCGCCCCACCCCTTGAGGTCCACCTGCTCCATGCCCTGAAGGCGGACGAAACACTCGTCGATGGAGTATCGGAAGTATTGGGGAGCCTCCTGACGGATAATCTCCACCACGCGGGCCGTAAGCTCGCCATACAACTCATAGTTGGACGAGAAGACGGCTATCTTCTGGCCGGGGAACTGCTCGGACAGCTTGAAATAGGGGGTACCGGCCTTGATGCCCAGCTGCTTGGCCTCGTTGGAGCGCGCCACCACACAGCCGTCGTTGTTCGACAGCACCACCACAGGCTTCCCGTTCAAGTCCGGACGGAAAACACGCTCGCAGCTCACATAGCAGTTGTCGCAGTCGATGATGCCATACATGGTTCAATACGTTTTGTTGCAGGGTTTTTAATGGGTCGGCAGCGGGTGTGACGTGCCGCGGGGTCAGCCCTCCATCCGTCCGCCGGGACGCCAGGGATGGATGGTCCACACCACCACGCCCCACACCTCGAAATCGTCGGTGGCGTCGATGCGGATGGGGCTGTAGTTGTGGTTGGCCGGGCGCAGCTCTATGTAGCCCTCGGCCCTGTGCGAGAGGTCGAGATATTTGATGGTAAACTCATTGTTCACATAGGCCACAATCACGTCGCCGTCCGAAGCCTCGACCGCGCGGTCGATCACGGCTATGTCGCCGTCGTTGATGCCAGCTTCGACCATGCTGTCGCCGTCCACGCGGCCATAGAACGTGGCTTCCGGATGGCGGATCATGTCGCGGTTGAAGTCCAGACTGGCGTGGCCGTAGTCCTCGGCGGGCGAAGGGAAGCCCGCCTTGAGGGCCGATGCAATCTGCAAGGGCAGCTCCTGGTCGAACCGTGAGGGGAGTATAGTTACTTTAGTCATCTGTCAATCAATAATAACACGTTGTCGCGGAGCTGTAGCTCCACAATGCAAAGATACGACAAAAACTGCATTCGGACTATAGTTTTTATCGCCGGTGGTGCCGTCAGGACCGCCCGATGCAGCGCGGAACGCGCCTGCCGGGGTGGCTGGTGACGGTCGCCACACTGGGCGTCGGCACGCATCAAGCGGCTGGGAGCGCGGCCCCGGTTTTTGTCTTGCGCTGAAAAAGGTTG
>DEKU01000030.1 GCA_002354035.1 Bacteroidales bacterium UBA2714 | reverse complement strand
CAACCTAAATCAGCAAATCACACAGAACTCCTTAGTTTATATTATCAACGGTAAAGATTCTATTTAAACACTATTTTATTTCTCGTCCAGAAAAAAATAACAAACCAAATGCAAAATAACAGATGCACAGTGTTGGAATCCGGAGCGTGCGAAAGATGGAGCGTCACACCCTCCCGCTATTCAACTTATAGTCGTAGCTGTGGGAACCCTCAGCCCGGAAATCGTCATGATACCGTTGCAAGACAGCCTTGAACACCTCCTCGTACTGAGGGATGAAGAGATCATCTTTTTGCTCAAGATGTTCCAAAATCTGATTGGCCAAAGGGATGGTGAGGCTCAAGTCGTTCTTGCCCTGACTGAAGCCTGTTCCTTTGATACTGCCTGGCGATACATTCAGAATCCGGTTCGTCGTGCCCGCCTTGGCCAGCTCGACATTCACGCTCTCGATGAAGACTTTCAAGGCCGCTTTCGTGGCGCCATAAACCGCAAAAAAGGGCGAGGACATAAAGCCCGCAATGCTCACCATCACCCCACAATAGAAATCGCTACGGGCTTCCAAACGACCGTAAAATATTTTAATCAAGCGCATCACCGGGATGGTATTGACCTGGAAGGAGTCGATCACATACTGCTCGGTTACATCTTTGAAGAGAGCCAGCTTGCCGAAACCCGCCGTAATAAAAAGGGCATCAACAGAAAGGAATGTGTCGAAAAAGGAATAGTCAGAGGAGGTTAAGTCGAAGCAATATGATTCAATCTTATCATTCCGATACTGGGGAGGGAAAGGTGCCTTGTCCACCACATAGACCTTTTCAACACTGTCCCGACCGGCCATCTCGACTGCCGCGGCAAGCCCGATTCCACTGGCACCGCCAACAATAAGAATCTGCCTAATCATAACAACCTTAGATTGACTCCACTGTTATACCTTTCAATAATATCGGCAATGGCTATACTCTCCCGCCTCCGGAGCTTATAACAGCTGCGGCGGTTACTCACTATCATAGCGATGAACTCCTGAATTTCATACCGGAGGCCGTCACCATCGTAGCTATAGAAATATTTCTTGTTTTTTCGCTGATCCTCATACCTTACCTCAAAGAAATCTGTCAGCCACCAAGGGGCAGGAACATAGACATATCCTTTAGTGCCGGAAACGACAAGGTCGCCTTCCGTTTTGATGCCTATACCCAACGTGATAGAGGATGTGGCGTGGGGGTAATTCACGTTCATCTTAGTGTATACGTCAACACCACCTTCTTTTTTGGAGTAGAAACTCACGTCGGAGAAATCCCTTCCTAAGAGTTTGATGACCGGAAGCAGTGTGATGGACGCATGTTCGTTGAGGGCACCGCCAGCCTGAGCGGGGTCGAGCTCACGGGTTGGGGGAGCAACCATTTTGGAGAGTGACGCCCTCACGTCAACCACATCCCCGACGATTCCGCTTTTCACCAGAGTCACAATATGGTTGAATGCCGGGCAATAGGCAGTCTTGTTAGCCTCCAACAACACGAGATTATTCTCTTCTGCCAAGTGGTACAGCTCCCTGGCTTCCTCCCCCGACAGCACCATAGGTATCTCACACAGCACATGTTTTCCATTCATCAAAGCCCTCTTGGCATATTCATAATGGGTCGGATGGGGCGAAGCGATATAAACGGCATCCACACCATCAAGAAAACTGTCAAACTGATCACACCAGTCTATTCCCACCTGCTGTGCGAAATCTTTTGCCGCTTCTAAGTCTGGATTATACACCGACACCACATTTGCGCCACTGACCATGTTCGACTCCGGCACGAACCGCTTGGCGATACGTCCCGACCCTATGATTCCAATGCGGAAGATATCTTGCGTCTCCGCTCGCAATTGCGTTGACGAGATGCCCTCCGTGCGGGGAAGATAGACCACCTTGCAATATTCGTTGAGATAATCGAACTTGCCTTCCCAGTCGGACCCGATGGCAAAAATATCGATATTATACCTCTGAATGTCGTCAATCTTTTGGCCCTGATAATCCTCCACTATCACTTCATCGGCATAGCCTGTGGCTTTCACTGCCTCGACACGTTCCAACATATTGTTTCGGACATTGAGTTTTCCGCGTCCTATGTCAAAACTGTCAGAGGTGACACCCACTATCAAGTAGTCGCCTAACTCCTTAGCTCGGCGCAAAAGGTTGATATGCCCCTGGTGGAGCAGGTCATAGGTGCCGTAAGTGATGACTTTTACCATGATGATTTACAGAATCTGACCTTTATAGAATAAACAAGATCATTTATAGAACAACTCCATCCCGTGTACAGGCTTCTGTTGCTCGGGTGGTGGAGGGGTCATGTAATCCGGCCCGAAGGCTATCTGCAACAGGTTCTCGTACCCGTTCATCGCGCACAACTTATGACCTTCAAAGTCCAACAAAACCGTGTGTGTAAAGTTCTCCTTATGGAAACGCTGTTTCGTTCTTGCCAAAGGCAGACAGACCAGCCCATAATAAGAAGTCGAGCCGAAAGACCACTGTCGGGCGTTCTCGTCTATCTTATGACAATAATAATAGGCCGACCTTCCATTGAAGGTCTTGATTTTCTTCAGGAGAAGCTGCACCTTATATTTGGGCGACTTGCTCCACGAGAACTTCCAATAGGCTTTACGGGCATACAAAAACGGCTTGCCCAAAGCAAGACAACGCTCAAATTGTCTGTCGTAATCCTCTGCATTGTCCGATACACTCTCTATGGGGAAGATATCAATCTTTACGCCGCAATCCTGTTTGGAAAAAGGGTAATAATTATAAGTCATGACAGTACGCTCCATGTCGACCACATGTGCGTAAGGGAGGAAGTAATCCTTGTCCGTCTCCATGCTCATCAGCTTATATTTCTGTGAGCTGTATGTTGCAAGGAACTTGTCGTAGTCTGGCCTCAACATAAAGATGTCGACATCATCATCCCAAGGGATGAACCCCTTGTGCCTGACTGCGCCCAAGAGTGTCCCTCCCGACATGGAATAACGTATACCGTTGGACATGCAGAAGTCATGCACATCGAGAAGAATCTTCAAACTCTCCTCCTGTATATCCCTGACAGACAATTGACGATTCATATACTCCGCTTAAGGTCTACTACATTGAAAGGCATACCGTTCACTTCACTCCATACGACCTGTCAAGGTTGAGGCTGTCTATATACTCCATATCACTCTCAGCCAGCCGAAAATCAAAGATAGCGGCATCTTCCCTTATATGATCTGGATTAGAACTATTCACCACTGCCGCCACCTGTTGTTGGGACAGAAACGTTGGGTTGCCAATCTTCTCTTAAACTTGGGATATATGCCTAACCAGATGGCGGCCATCCAGATTTTCTGCTTGTAGGACGATTTGTATCTTTCGTCTCCCCAAAACAAGACTCTGTTCAGTTCTGGGTACGTCTTGAACCATAAACGGCGATATTTCCTCTGTCCCACATAGGGCAGGAAGAGCATTTTGGCATAGAACTTATTGACAAACACTCCGTACCAATACTTATCCTCCACACCATGCGACTTGAGGAACCGTTCTAAATCTTCTATATTCTTTATTTCGTCCTTAGCATTTCTTTCTCGTTGTTTTGGGTCGGGCAAATTACATATAGAGTTTCCATTGTAGCGATAGTGGTACAACTGGGCATCCACGTATGCAATCTTCTTAGCATTATACGTGAACTGGGATGAGAAAACAACATCCTCACCATGGTCTCCTCTTGGCCAAATCATATCTTCGCGGAAAATCAAGTCGCGCTTGACCAGTTTCACCCACACTCCCGGAGTTACCTTGCGGTTGAGGATTGCATCTCTTATGAAGCTCCCGTTTTCACCTTCTCCGTATGGAGCCGACTCTAAGATACGCAGTCCCTCTCTACGATGCCAGTACCCGTTGCAGACCACCATGTCGGCATTGGTTTCGACAGCCTTGTTGTACAGCAACTCAGCCATTTGCGGCTCGGTATCGTCGTCGCTGTCAACGCTTATCACATAATCACCTGTCGTATTTAGGTAAGCATCCTTGCGCGACACTGCTATTCCTTGGTTCTTCTCATGCCGGATGATTTTCACAAATGGCTTCCGCTCCGGATATTCCTCCAGCACGGTCAGCAACAGCTCTATGCTCCGGTCGGGCGAGCAGTCGTCAACAAACACATATTCCACCTCGTCCAGCGTCTGCCCGAAAAGGCTCCGGGCACATCGCTCGATATAGGGTTCTACATTGTATATGGGGACGGCAAAACTAAGTTTCATAATTCACTTCAGAAAAGATTCCAAAAACTCTTGTTTGGCAAATACCACTGCGGGGGTATTATTAGAAATCGCTTATGGGAGGTTCTATCTATCAGTTATATGTCGCGTCCCTGACGGGACGCTTTTCAGTTTGCATGGTAATCACCGCACTGCGCTTCGCTTGTACGGTGTTACTGAGGTCGCGTCCCTCCGGGACGCACGCACTCTCTTCTTACTTTCACGACACTGCGCCTTCGCATGTACCGTGTTATTGAAATCCCGTGCCTCCGGCACGACTTTCTCATGCCCTTTGGGGCTGACGGAACACGGCGTTCTTTGAGGCTCTTTTCATGAAAGACTGCTACATATTGTCGCGTCCCTCCGGGACGCATCCCGCTATGCCTATAATCACCGCACCGACTCTACAACTTGCACGATACTATTGAAATCTCTCACCGTTAGGATGCTTGAGAAAGTTCCCTTACAACGGCAAGGGAGCTTTTGTCCTATAATAACAACAAAAAAGACCGAATTTCAACCTATTTTCTCCACCATTGAGGCGGGGATGGCGGCCGTGGCCACCGCTATGAGGCCTTCCAGCTCTATGATTACGCGTTTCTGGTGCTTGCCGCCTATCTGCATGAACACCCCCTCCACACCGACAAAGCTGCCACCTATAACGCGCACCCTGTCGCCCTTTTTCAGGTCCAGCTTGGCGGGGTCGAGATAGGCTATCTGTTCATCCTCGCTGCCCGACACCCTTATGAAACTGGCCATCTGGTTCTCCGGCACAATCACCGGCCGCCACAGCCCGTCGGACTGCTGCATCATCGTATAAAGATTCAGCAATCGGCGTGGCACCAGATGCTGCCGTTCCTTCTCTATCCGGGTGAAGATATACCCTGTCAGCGCACTGCGCTGCACCCACACAAAACGTCCATGCCTGTCGCGCTGGCGCACCTTTTTGATGGGTACGAAACATTCTACGCCGAACAGTGTTTGAATGCTCTCCTTCAGCGTCAGCTCCTTACCCGATGGGCACCTATACACATACCAGCTGAGCATCAGTCGCGGCGGAATATATCGCGGGTGTAAACCTTCTCTGCCACATCATCCAGCACCGCATCATACCGGTTGGCGATGATGGCCTGGCTTTGCCGTTTGAAGGCGTCTAAATCATTCACCACCTTGCTGCCGAAGAAAGTGCTCCCGTCGGGCAGGGTAGGTTCGTAGATGATCACCGTAGCCCCCTTGGCCTTCACACGCTTCATCACTCCCTGGATGCTCGACTGGCGGAAATTGTCGCTGTTGCTCTTCATCGTCAGCCGGTATACGCCTATGACGCAGAGCTTCTCCTCCGTCTGCGACCAGTTGTTGTTCTGGCTGTAATAAGTATAGTAACCGGCTTTCTTCAGCACCTGATCCGCAATAAAGTCCTTGCGCGTCTTGTTGCTCTCCACGATGGCGCGGATAAGCTCCTGCGGCACATCCGAATAGTTGGCCAGCAGCTGCTTGGTGTCCTTGGGCAGGCAGTAGCCCCCATATCCGAATGAGGGGTTATTGTAGTGCGACCCTATGCGCGGGTCGAGGCACACGCCTTCTATTATCCGTTGCGTGTCCAATCCTTTCAACTCGGCATAGGTGTCCAGCTCGTTGAAATAGCTCACCCGGAGGGCCAGATATGTGTTGGCAAACAGCTTCACGGCTTCAGCCTCGGTGGTGCCCATCATCAACACGGGCACGTCCTGTTTCACAGCGCCCTCCTTGATGATTGCCGCAAACCGTTGTGCTGCCTCACGCATTGCGGCATTGTCTGGACGGCTGCCCACAATGATGCGGGAGGGATAAAGATTATCGTAAAGGGCTTTCGACTCCCGCAGAAACTCCGGGGCGAAAAGTATGCGGTCGGTCCCCATGCGTTCGCTCACCGCCTGGGTATACCCCACGGGGATGGTGCTCTTGATGACCATGACGGCTTTGGGATTAACGGCCATCACTTTGCCTATCACATCCTCCACCGCCGAGGTGTCGAAGAAATTCTTGGCGCTGTCGTAGTTGGTCGGGGCTGCAATCACCACATACTCGGCATCTGCATATCCCCGCTGCCAATCGGTCGTAGCCTCCAGTGCAAGCGGTTTGCTGAGCATGAAGCCACTGTTGTCGGCCACACCCTCTCGCAAAGCCTGGTCTTCTCTGAAAAACCGTTCTATATAGTCATCCTGTATTGGCGACCTGCGGCCATTGACCTGCTCCACCCGTTCCGGCACGATATCCACCGCCACCACCTCATTATGCTGAGCCAGCAGCGTGGCTATACTCAGCCCAACGTAACCCGTTCCTGCAACGGCTATTTTCATCATTCCAAATATGCTTTTTATGCTTATTTCTCACCGCTGCGCCCAAGCGCAAACACGGCGAAGCCACGGTCAGTCACATGCTAATGCCGATGTCTGACCTTTGTATTCGAATTGCAAATATACGTTTTTTTTTTGAATAATCGCTTTTTCGAGAAAAAAGATGCAATAATTCTTTCCACCTGCCGTTTTATAGAGGTTATGATAGAATATGTATGTCATGTATTAACCAATGGATTGAGGGTACTTGTCCACCGCGACCCCTCCACGCCTTTGGCCACCGTCAACCTCCTCTACTGCGTAGGCTCCCGCGACGAGAGCCCCCTGCGCACTGGCTTTGCCCATCTCTTCGAGCACCTCATGTTTGGGGGCACACGCCAAGTGCCCGACTACGACAGTGCTGTCGACGCCTTGGGTGGCGAAGCCAACGCCTTTACCAACTGCGACTACACCAACTACTACCTCACTGTCCCGGCCCAGCATCTGCGCCAGGCCCTCACCCTTGAGGCCAACCGCATGGCGGGCGACTGGAACACCGACGGCAACCACTGGGAAGTACTCGACGTGCAGCGCAAAGTCGTCACCGAGGAATACAACCAGCGGTATATCAACCAGCCCTACGGCAATGTCTGGATGCACCTCCGGCCGCTTTGCTACCAGCGCCACCCCTACCGCTGGTGCACCATCGGGGCCGACATCCGCCACGTGCAGCAGTCCACGCTCGACGACGTAAGCCAGTTCTACAACCGTTTCTACCGGCCCGACAACGCCATCCTTGCCATTGCGGGCAACGTCGAGCCCGAGGCCACCCTGGCCATGGTGCAGGACATATTCGGTCCCCTGTCCTCTTCCTCCCCCTCCCCCATCGCCGACATGAGGAATCGGAACTATCCGAGCGAAAGTCCACAAACCGAGCCCCGTTTCGACACCCTCTACAGCGACGTGCCCAACAACGCCCTCTACCTCGCCTGGCACATGTGCGACCGGTGGGACCCCCACTTCTATGCCTACGACATGCTCAGCGACCTCCTCAGCAACGGACATTCCTCGCGACTTTACCGTCGCCTCGTGCAGGAGACCAACCTCTTCTCCGAACTCGACGCCTACATCACCGGCGACCTTGGCCCCGGCCTCTTTGTAATCAGTGGCAAACTCAACGACGATTCCCCCCAGGCCATGGACCGTGCCGAGGCGGCCATCCGCCAGCAAATCGAGCTCCTCCAACACGACCTGGCCGAACAGCCCGACTCCCTTTCCTCCGAATTGGAGAAAGTGGCCAACAAGTACGAAAACACATTCCTTTTCTCGCAATATAAGGCCAGCGACCGTGCCCTCAGCCTCTGCTACTATCAAATGATTGGCGACCCCTCGCTCATCAACCGCGAACCCTCCGTCTACCGCCAGACCTCCCATTCCTGCCTCCTCCAGGCCGCTCAGTCGCTCCAGCCCAACTACTGCTCCACCCTGCGGGTGCTGCGCAACAAACATTAAGAATATCCAATCAATTCAACACCAACGGCCGTCATCATGATAAAGAACGCCCTCAAGGCCCTGCTCCGCTTAATAGTGAGCATCCCTTATGCCGACATCTTCCGGCAGATAGTCAATTTCATAGGCGACATTCTCCACCGAGCCCTCTTCACCGTGCTGCTCCCCAAGCGCTACCGCTCCCTCACCAAGCAGCAAATCTACACCATCATCTTCAAAGCCGACACCCCAGCGGGCAAAAAGTTCGACATATGGCTGCTCATCCTCATTGCCCTCAACATTGTCGTCATCATGCTCGAGAGCGTGGCCGACACCTCCCACTGGTTTTCCATCACCATGCGCATCGTCGGCTGGCTCTTCACCATCCTCTTCACCTTCGAGTACTACCTCCGCATCTACTGCCTCAACAAGCCCTGGCGCTACGTCCTCTCCTTCTATGGCATCATCGACTTCCTCTCCATCTTCCCCTCATGGCTCAGTCTCCTGGTACCGGCGGCCTCCACCCTCTCCGTCCTGCGTCTCATGCGAATGCTCCGCATCTTCCGTATCTTCAAGATGCAGCGTTTCCTCGACGAAAGCCGTTTCCTCCTCAATGCCCTGCGCCGCAGCGGCATCAAGATAGTCATCTTCATGATGTTCGTATTCATCTTTGCCGTCATTCTTGGCGCCACCATGTATGGCATCGAGGGCAAAGTCAACCCCGCCATCTCCAGCATCCCCCGTGGCATCTACTGGGCCATCGTCACCATCACCACCGTCGGCTATGGCGACATCGCGCCCATCACCGCCACCGGCCAGTTCATCTCCACCCTCGTCATGCTTCTTGGCTACTCCATCATAGCCGTCCCCACCGGCATCGTGGCTGGCGAAACCATCGAGGAACACAAACAGCGCTCCCACCGCCACCGCCGCCACCATCCCAACCCCGACGACGATTCCGAGCCAATCCAGCCCATCCAACCCCGAACCTCCGACGCCGACAGCGACGGCTACGACAGTCCATCGCCCTCTCTCACGCTCTCCAACCCCGACCCCGCCGCCCGCGTGCAGGACGAAGACCTCAAATAAAAAACGCATCCTCCTGTAAGAAATCACCCCTTTATGCGTCTACACAATAAAAACAACATATTCATCAAAACACCTATATCTATGAAACGAGCCCTTACTCTCTTTCTTGTGCTATTAGCCGCCTCTGTCGGCTGGGCCCAGCGCACACAACAAACCTCCTTCACCGTCACCGGCACCGTCATCGACTCCCGCACCGGCGAGACCCTCATCGGCGCCACCGTCTTCGACACCCTCTCCCACAAAGGCACCGTCACCAACCAGCATGGCCGCTACTCCCTCACCCTGCGCAACAGCCATGCCGTCATCCGTGTCTCCTTTGTGGGATGCCAAACCCAGTTCTTCGACCTCAAGCTCGACCGTGACCACCGTCTCAATGTCAAGCTCAACGGCTCCACCACCCTCGCCGAAGTCACAGTCACCGGCCAGCGCACCCAGCATGTCGAAAGTTCGCAGGCCAGTGTAATTGAAATCCCCGTCGAGCAGGTCAAGGCCATACCCATGCTCTTTGGCGAGACCGACGTGGTCAAAGCCGTCCAGCTCCTGCCCGGTGTCCAGAACGGCAGCGAGGGCATGGCCGGCATGTACGTCCGTGGTGGTGGCCCCGATGAGAACCTCTTCCTCCTTGACGGCGTGCCCATGTACAACGTCAACCACCTCGGCGGCTTCTTCTCCGCCTTCAACTCCGACGCCGTCAAGAACATCCAGCTCTACAAAGGCAGCTTCCCTGCCCGTTTCGGCAGCCGCCTCTCCTCCGTCCTCGACATCACCACCAACAACGGCAACGACAAAGAACTCCACGGCGGCATCGGCATCGGCCTCATCTCCGCCAAAGCCTATCTCGAAGGCCCCATCATCAAAGAGAAGACCACCTTCTCCATCTCTGCCCGCCGCACCTACGGCGACATCCTCATCCAGCCCATCCTCGCCATGGCCTCCCGCATGGAAGGCTTGGCCGAAGGCGGCTCCTCCAGTATCAATGCCGGTCCTTATTTCTATGATCTCAACGCCAAGGTCACCCACCGCTTCAGCGACCGCAGCCGCCTCTACGCCTCCTACTACATGGGCGACGATGTTATCTACGCCCGCTTCAAACTCGTCGACGGCTACGACTACACCGAGTATGCCCGCCTCCGCTACAGCTGGGGCAACATCGTGGGCAGCCTTCGCTGGAACTACGAGCTCACCCCCAAGCTCTTCATGAACCTCAGTGGCGCATTCACCCGCTACCGCAGCAACCTCTCCGTCACCGAGGAATATATCAACCAACTCCGCAACGACAACTATAGCTACACCCTCAACTTCAACTCCGGCATACGCGACTTCCTCGCCTGTGCCGACTTCGACTACACCCCCACCCCCGACCACGCCGTCAAATTCGGCTCCCACTACATCTTCCACTACTTCACCCCCGAGACCTTCAGCATGAAAGAAGTCGAAAACGAAACCACACCCATCGACACCACTATCGGCCAAAGCCGCATCGCCGCCCACGAAATCCGCGCCTATGCCGAGGACGACTGGCGCATCAACGACCGCTTCAAAGTCAACTTCGGCCTCAACCTCACCGGCTTCGGAGTCCAGGGCAAGTTCTACCCCTCACTCCAGCCCCGTCTCAGCGGCCGCTACCTCATCAACGACCGCCTCTCGGCCAAAGTGGGCTACGCCTACATGACCCAATACCTCCACCTCCTCAGCACATCCTCCATCTCCCTGCCCACCGACCTCTGGGTACCCGTCACCGCACATATCACTCCCATGAACGCCCACCAAGTGGCCGCCGGCCTCTTCTACAACCTCCTCGACTCGCTCAACCTCTCCGTCGAGGGCTACTACAAAAGCATGGACAACCTGCTCGAATACAAAGACGGAGCCTCCTTCTGGGGCAGCTCCCAGGGCTGGGAAAACAAAGTCTGCATGGGCCGTGGCTGGGCCTACGGCGTCGAGTTCCTCGCCCAGAAAAACCTTGGCCGCCTCACCGGCTGGCTCGGCTACACCTGGAGCCACACCTACCGTCTCTTCGACCGCCCCGGCCAGACGCTCAACAACGGCAAACCCTTCCCCGCCAAATACGACCGCCGTCACGACATAAGCCTCGTCCTCTCCTACAAATTCACCGAGCGATTCGACGCCTCCGTCACCTGGGTCTTCTCCACCGGCAACGCCGCCACCCTCGCCTTCCAGCAGTTCAACCCCGGTACCCCCGAGCAAATCAACGGCAGCTACGAAGGTTACTACTACTCATCCGCAAGCTACGTCAGTGGCCGCAACAACTACCGCATGCCCAACTACCACCGCATGGACATCAGCCTCAACTGGCACAAACCCCTCCGCCACGGCAGCCGCACCATCAACGTCAGCGTCTACAACGTCTACAACCACCTCAACCCCTACCTCCTCTACCCCGAAACCTCCTGGAACGGCAAAAACCAGCTCACCCAACTCTCCATCTTCCCCATCATCCCCTCCATCAGCTACCTCTGGAAATTCTAACACACCCCAAATCCAATTATCAATATTAAACATATAAAACAATGAAAAAAATCATCATACTTCTCGCCCTGACGATTCTCGTTCTGACCTCCTCATGCCGCAAAGTGGTCGAATTCAACGGCTCGCAAACCGATGCCCTGCCCGTCCTCATCTGCCAGGCCACAACCGACTCGCCCGTCGCCCTGCGCCTCTCCTACAGCAACTTCTTTCTCCGTGAAGCCCAATTCCCCGTCATCGACAACGCAACCATCCGCGCCGACCTCAACGGCACCCCCAATGCCGCCACCTTCTCCTACACCGAAAACGGAATCTACCTCTCCGACCTCACCCTCCGCCCCGACGACACCCTCACCCTCCGCGTCTCTGTCCCCGACCATGGCGAGCTCACCGCCGGTTGCCGCATGCCCGCGCCGCCCTCAGCCTCCGACCCCTCAATCCTCTCCGACTTCACCATCGACACCTTCCCCTCCTACAGCAACAATAGAGACACCCTCATCACCATCAGGGAATCCAGCCTCGATTTCCGGTTCACCCTCAACGACCCCGCCAATGTCGACAACTACTATCAGCTCAAGGCGTTCTTTCTCGACCCTACCGACAACCAGAAGCGCTACCTCTCCCTCATAATCAACGACGACGTACTTTTTGAGCAAGACCCCACCGGCGACTATTTCGAACTCAATATGCAAGTCGCCTACAACCGTGGCAGTCAAGTACTCTTCTCCGGCGACCGCATCAACGGCCTCAGCCACGTTATCCGAGGCGAAATTGAAGACGTTAGAAATCCCATCCTCCATCGCGGCACAAAACTGTACCTTGAAGTGACATCCCTCAGCCGCGATGCCTATCTTTTTCAAGTCACCCTCATCAACCAGCGGCAGAACGGTGGCGCACTCAGCATCGTCAACGAGCCCGTCCAGGTTCACTCCAACGTCAACGGCGGCATAGGCATCCTCGGAGCCAGCTCCTCCATGCTGGTCGAAATCCCCCTCGGCCAATAAACCTCCACTCCCTCACGGCATCCAGCTCATGAACATCCTCGTCACCGACAACACCCATCCCGTCCTCCACCACCTCCTGCGCCAAGCCGGCCACGAGGTGGTGGTCGACACCTCCCTCACCTACAACACCCTTCTCGACCGCATCGCCGATTTCGACGCCCTCGTGGTGCGCAGCAAGATAGTCATCGACCGTCCCTTCCTCCTCCGCGCCCGCCACCTCCGCTGCATAGGGCGCCTCGGGGCCGGCATGGAAACCATCGATGTCGACTATGCCCAAAGCCTCGGCATACGCTGCCTCAACTCGCCCGAAGGCAACCGCGACGCCGTGGGCGAACACGCCCTCGGTCTCCTCCTGGCCCTCTTCAACCACATCGCCTCCGCCGATGCCGAAGTGCGCCAAGGCATGTGGCGGCGCGAAGCCAACCGCGGCCTCGAAATCAAAGGCCGCACCGTCGGCATCATCGGCTTCGGCAACATGGGCTCCGCCTTCGCCCAGCGGCTCCAAGGCTTCGAATGCACCATCCTGGCCTACGACAAATACAAGCCCGCAGGCTATGCCCCCCACTACGTGCAGGAAGTCACCCTCGCCGAGCTGCAAGCCCGAGCCGACGTCCTCAGCCTCCACGTTCCCCTCACCCCCGAAACCCACCACATGGTCTCCCTCCCTTTCATCAAAGCCTTCGCCCGCCCCTTCCACCTCGTCAACACCTCGCGCGGAGCCGTGGTCTGCACCCCCGACCTGGCACAAGCCATCGAACAAGGGCAAATCCTCGGCGCCGCCCTCGACGTGATAGAATACGAGGACATGACCCGCGACGGCCTCGACCTCGACCACCTGCCAGCCGACTTCAACTACCTCCTCCACAGCCCCCGCACAGTCCTCAGCCCCCACGTAGCAGGCTGGACAATAGAATCAAAAGAGAAACTGGCCCGCCACTTAGCCCAAAAAATAATAGAAACCCTAAAAAGACCCTAGAAATTCTAGAGAATCTAGAGAATCTAAAAGAACTATAAAACCTAAAAAAATCCAGCCCCCCAATGCTAATAGTAAAAGAAAGCATAGTCTCCGACGACATAGCCGAGCGCCGTTTCTGCTGCGACCTGGCCCAATGCAAAGGCCAGTGCTGCGTAGAGGGCGACTATGGCGCTCCCCTCACCAACGACGAAGTCGACACCCTCCAGCGCATCCTGCCCCAGGTGCTGCCCTACATGACCGCCAAAGGCCGCTCCGCCGTAGAGCAGCAAGGGGTCTCCACCCTCGACAATGCCGCCGAGCCCTGCACCCCCCTGGTCGACAACCGCGAGTGCGCCTACGTGGCCTGGGCCGACGACGGCACCGCCCTCTGCGCCATAGAGCAAGCCTGCCGCGACGGCAAAACCGACTTCCTCAAGCCCGTCTCCTGCCACCTCTACCCCATCCGGGTCGACAACTACGGCGAGTTCACCGCCGTCAACTACCACCAATGGGACGTGTGCCGCTGCGCCGTGGCCAAAGGCAACGAGTGCGGGGTGCCGCTCTACCAGTACCTCCGCGAACCCCTCATCCGCCGCTTCGGGCAGGAATGGTACGACGAACTGCTCCAGGCCGTTGCCCAATCCTCCTCCCATTGATCAAACTCAGTTCCCCGTTCCTTCTTCGTTAATTAACGAAGAAGGAACGGGGAAGTGCCATCGAAAGAGCAGCCATCGGTTGGGTGAACAAGGTCGCGACCGCGGCGAAGCAACCGACTGGCCCCCTGTGTCCTACATTCCAGTTACAAGTGCAACGCTGAGTTGAAAGAAAGATTTTAAGACCCATGCAATAATTATGGCCGAAAAGAGTTATACCCACATTATGCAGAAAAAGAAGAATCAATACCTCCTGATGTTTGGTCTGATCGGCCTCATAGTTGTGGCTGACCAGATACTGAAGATATGGGTGAAGACCCACATGATGCTTGGCGAAGAGATACCCCTGATAGGCGACTGGTGCCTGCTGCATTTTGTGGAGAACGAGGGCTTTGCCTTCGGCACCAAGTTTGGCGGCACGGTGGGCAAGATTATCCTGACACTGGTGCGCATGGTGGCATCTGTGGCACTGATATGGCTGCTGCTGATACACATACGGCGCGGCGGCCGGACCGCGGTGACCCTCTACGGCACCTTGATCACCGCCGGGGCAATAGGCAACCTGATAGACTGCACGCTGTACGGTGTGCTGTTTACCGAAAGCGGCTTTCAGGTGGCAGAGATGTTCCCCGCCGAGGGCTATGCTCCACTGCTGCAAGGCAGTGTGGTGGACATGTTCTACTTCCCGCTGATCGACACCTACCTGCCCGAGGGTCTGCCACTGATTGGCGGCGCGCATTTTGAGTTCTTCAACGCCATCTTCAACATTGCCGACTCGGCCATCACTGTGGGCGCCACCTGGTTTATCATCGACCAGCTGATATTGAACACGCGCAACAAGAAAAAAGAGCCCACAACCGTTGCCGAACAGCCCCAAAAAGAGGAAAAAACTGAGGCCTGACACCCGTTTTGCAACGGCATAGAGAGCAATGATTTCAAAAAAATAGAACTACAGGACAGCAAGTTGCGATTTTTTTTGCAAAAAAATTTTGCCGATTGAAAAAAAAGGAGTAATTTTGCAACCGATTTCAAAGAGAGAAACACCGATTTTTGAAATGATGGCGTTGTAGCTCAGTTGGTAGAGCAGAGGACTGAAAATCCTTGTGTCACTGGTTCAATTCCAGTCAATGCCACAAAAAGATTCACGAAAAGGAGGCCTAACAAAGCCTCCTTTCTTTTTTTGCAGCTGACGGTCCCCGGTGGGGCTGCACTGCGGGAGAAGGTGAAGGATAATAATTTTGTTCCGAACATTATGACAAGAGTTTTGGTTGTTGACGACGAGCAGGATTTGTGTGAGATTCTGCGGTTTAATCTGGAAAGCGAGGGGTTTGAGGTGACGACATGCGAAGGCGCTGAGGAGGCGCTGAAGCTGATGGACGACGGAAGCCACGGCCATCCGGACCTGATTCTGCTGGACGTGATGATGGGGAGCATGTCGGGATTTGAGCTGGCCAAGCTCCTGCGTGAGCGGGGCGACAACACTCCCATCATTTTCCTCACCGCCCGCGACGGGCATGACGACCAACTGAAAGGTTTTGCCATGGGAGCCGACGACTATATCACCAAGCCCTTCTCGTTTGACACGGTGCTGGCACGTGTCAGGGCGGTGCTGAAGCGTTCTGGGTCGCAAGCTGCTGCCCTCGAGGGGCATGCCCTCGGCGATGGCGCCTTGCAATGCGGCAGCCTGAGGATTGACACCAAGTTGCAGAATGTGACGGTGGCTGGCTCGGCCGTGGAACTGACACGAAGAGAGTACATGATACTGTGCCTGATGGCGGAAAGCCAGAACAGGTATTTCAGCCGTGAGGAGATAATGGCCGCCGTGTGGCCGAACGACGCACTGGTGAACGACCGCAGCGTTGATGTGCATATAGCCCGGTTGCGGAAAAAGCTGGGTGCGGAGGGACGGCGGATTGTGAACCGCACGGGGTTTGGCTATGCCCTGTGTCCGGACAACAACTGAGGGACGGCCCCCACAATCATGTTGGACAGAAGTAACATTAATAGTTTGACTACAATATGCTTGCATTGACCATTACCATTGTTTTGCTGATACTGGCGCTGGTGTCGCTGGTGTGGATGGCGGTGCGGCTGAAGGTGAGGGTGCGGAACGAGCGGCAGCTGAGGGAGGAGGCCGAGGTGCAGAAGCAGCAGATTATCGTGGAGCAGAAGCGCAACCGGCAGCTGAAGCAGGAGATGACCAACAATATAGCCCATGAGCTGAAAACCCCGGTGAGTTCGATAAGGGGGTATTTGGAGATACTGCTTGGCGAGCGCCCGGTGAGCGAGGAGCAACGGCGATATTTCATGGAGCGGTGCTACAGCCAGACGCTAAGGCTGTCGGACCTGATAAACGATGTGTCGCTAATCAACAAGCTGGAGGAGGGGAACGACCTTTTTGTGCGTGAACAGGTGGACCTGCGCGCCCAGGCCGAGGAGGCGGCAAGGGAGCTGTCGCTCAAAGCTGAGGAGCACCAGACCCTTGTCGAGAACCTGCTGCAGAGGGGGATGGTGGTGAACGGCAACGGGCTGTTGATTTACTCGATATTCCGCAACTTGATAGAGAACGCCATCGAATATGCGGGCGACGGCTGCACGGTGACCATCCAGTGCTATAAGCCCTACGACGGCGAGCACTACTACATACACCTCTACGACACTGGCAAGGGGGTGAAGAATGAGTATCTGCCCCGTTTGTTTGACCGTTTCCTCCGCATTGAGGAGGGACGCAGCCGCAAGAACGGAGGCACCGGGCTGGGACTTTCGATTGTAAAGCACGCGGTGCAGTTCCACGGAGGCGACATCTATGTGAAAAACCGCAACGAAGGCGGGCTGGAGTTCTTCTTTTCGATAAAGCAGGGCAGCGGGAAAAACTGACCGCCGCAGCTCCATTCAGCAAACACCGCCTCCAGAGCAATCATCAAGGACAGAAACATTTAATACCGAACAATAATGCACATAACACCTATTCAACTACGCTTTAACGACATCGACCAAATGGGGCATGTGAATAACGCCGTCATCATGGAGTTCTTCGATCTGGGCAAGTCGGAATATTTCACCGCCATCGGACTGCCACCCGAGGAGGGGGAGTTCACGGTGATGGTGGTGAGGGTGGAGGTGGACTTCCACCGGCAGATACACTATCACGACCACATACATGTGACGACGGAGGTGGACCACTTCGGCAACAAAAGTCTGGCCATGCGCCAGCAGGTGGTGGACAGCGACACGGGCGAAGCGTGCGCCACATGCCGCACGGTGATGTCGGGCTACAGCCGCACCACACAACGGGCCGCCGTGATTCCCGATACAATAAAAGAAAGGATTCGCCGTTATGACCAGGACTTTGGTCAGTCGGCGGACCGCTGAGCGGTGGCCGAAGAGCAGAGCCCGACATAATAGCTTTATTATTACACAATGAAAAACAGGGTTTTAATAGTTTATACCGGCGGCACCATCGGCATGGTGCAGGACGAGCGGGGCTCGCTGAGGCCTTTTCCCATGGAGCATATATACGATGTGCTGCCCGAACTGCGCAAATGTCCCTACACGGTGGACACCTGTCAGCTGGAACGCATCATCGATTCGTCGAACATGACACCCGACTTCTGGGTCGACATAGCCGAGATTATAGAGAAAAGGTACGACGAGTATGACGGCTTTGTGGTGCTGCACGGCACTGACACGATGGCCTATACGGCATCGGCGCTGAGCTTTATGTTCAAGAACCTGTCGAAACCCATCATCCTGACGGGCAGCCAGCTGCCCATGGGTGTGCTCCGCACCGACGGACGAGAGAACATCATCTGCGCCCTGGAGCTGGCCTCGTGCCGCGAGGCGTTCATACCAGAGGTGTGCCTGTTTTTCGAGAACCACCTGTATCGCGGCAACCGCAGTACCAAGGTGAGCGCGGAGAATTTCGACGCTTTCATGAGTTTCAACTTCCCCTCCTTAGCCAAGGCGGGAATCAACTTCAGTTTCAAACCCCATCTGTTCCTGCCCAAAGGCACCAAACCGCTGGAGGTGCGAAAAAAGTTCGACCGCAACATAGCGGTGCTGAAGCTGTTTCCCGGCATCACGCCACAGGTGGTGCGGGCCATTCTGGGCGCTGAGGGGCTGCACGGTGTTATCGTGGAGACCTTCGGCAGCGGCAACGCACCCACCGAGCCCTGGTTTATCGAGGCCATGGCTGACGCTGTGAAACGCGGCGTGATAGTGATGAATGTGACGCAGTGCAAGGCGGGCTCGGTGGTGATGTGCCAATACGAGGCCAGCTATGAGATGAGCCGTATGGGCATCATCGGCGGACGCGACATCACGCTGGAGGCCGCCGTGACCAAGATGATGTATCTGCTGGGTACTTATCCCGACAACCCGGACCATGTGCGCCAGTGTCTCGGCGAGTCGCTGCGTGGCGAGATGGCGGACACCCCCGTCAAATGAACGTCCCTTAAAACCACAAACGTTGAAAAGGTTAGTTCTCTTTATCGTCGCATTGTCGAGTTTGTCCCTGTCGCTTCAGGGGCAGACCCGTGCGTCGAATCTGGGGTCGTTCGACAACCGGAAACTGCACTGGGGCATACAGGTGGGCTACACAAGGTCGAAATTCGACCTCCATTTCTCGGAGAACGACACGCTGAGACAAAACATCCAAGGCGTCACCTCTTACTACTGTCCCGGATTCCATATCAATGTGATTGGTGACCTGCGATTGGGCGACCACCTGAACCTGAGGCTGCTGCCCGGCATCACGCTCATCAGCCGAGATATATCATACAGTTGGTCGGAGGCCTACACCTCGACACACTGGAAATACGACTTGCGGCGCACAGTGGAATCGGTGTATGCCGAGGTGCCGCTGGAGCTGAAGTTCCGGGCCAAACGCTACACCAATTTCAGGCCTTATCTTATAACTGGCGGCAGCTGGGGTTTTGACGTGGCATCGCTATTCAAAAACAAGAATAACAACGACGAGTCTATCATCCGGCTCAACCAGATTGACCTCCGCTATACGGCGGGGGTGGGATTCGACTTCTTTCTGCGTTACGTGAAGTTCGCCATCGAGTTCAAGATGGCCTTTGGATTGACCGACCTGAAAGTTCAGGACGACGATTTCTACACCCAGTCGACCAAAGACCTGCACTCGCGAACGTTCATGCTTTCTTTCACTTTCGAATGATGACGGCCATGAGGAAGACTGTAGAGATAGACCTGAGCCCCGAAGAATATGCCACTCCGACCCTGTTGCGTCAGGCTGTCGCCCGGCGGGCAGGTCTGTCGGTCAGCGATGTGAGGCATGTAGAGGTGCTGCGCCGCAGCCTCGACTCGCGTCGGGGAATCCGTTACCACGCTACAGTCGAAGTGTATGTCGGCGAGGACTTCGTCCCGCACGACTACCGAGGCCACTATCAAGATTGCCATTCCAAGCCCCCGGTGATAATTGTGGGGGCCGGTCCTGCCGGGCTCTTTGCCGCCCTCCGCGCCCTCGAACTGGGACTGAAACCCATTATCATAGAGCGGGGCCAGCCCGTGGAGCAGCGACGCTACGACATAGCACTGCTGGGCCGTAGCCGTGAGGTGAACCCGGAGAGCAACTGGTGTTTCGGCGAGGGCGGAGCCGGTACCTACTCGGACGGCAAGCTCTACACGCGCAGCACCAAGCGCGGAAATATCGCCTACGTGCTGCAACGTTTCATAGAACATGGGGCCGACCCGGCAATAGCCATCGACGCCCATGCCCATATCGGCACCGACAGGCTCAGCGGTATTATAGCCAACATGCGTCATACCATCGAGGCACACGGTGGCGAGTATCATTTCGGCACACGGGTGGTGGACATCATCGCACAACAAGAGGAGGGACAACTGAGAGTGAAAGGGGTGAAGGATATGGACGGCAACACCTACGAGGGACAGGCCGTCATTCTGGCCACAGGCCATTCCGCGCGCGATATCTACAGCCTTTTTTCCAGCCGTGGATGGACCTTGCAGGCCAAGCCTTTTGCCCTCGGCGTGAGGGTGGAGCATCCGCAGAGCCTCATCAACGAAATCCAGTACCACCGGTCGCCCGCCATGCGGTTCCTGCCCCCGGCAGCCTACAGTCTCACCACACAGGTGGACGGCCACGGGGTGTTCTCGTTCTGCATGTGTCCCGGCGGAGTGATTGTTCCCGCCGCCACCGATAGCGGGCAGCAAGTGGTGAACGGCATGAGCAACTCGCAGCGCAATTCTCCCTACGCCAATAGCGGCATAGCCGTGACCGTAAGTCTGGAGGATGTGCCGCAGTATGCTGACCACGGAGCACTGGCTCTGCTCCGTTTCCAACAGGATGTGGAACGGGCTGCTTTCCGCGCTGCGGGCGACACCATATCGGCTCCCATCCAACGGCTCACGGATTTCTGTCAGAACCGTTCCAGCCAGAACAACAATAAGAGCAACTATCTCGGCCCCACGACAGCTTACCCCCTGCACCAGTTGCTGCCGCCATTTGTGGTGCGCTGTCTGCAAGAAGGGTTCCGCCAGTTCGACCGCAAGATGCGTGGATTCCTCACCTCCGAAGCCAGCATCCTGGCCGTCGAGAGCCGCACCTCGTCGCCTGTGCGCATCCCGCGCGACGAGACCATGCAGCATCCCCAGTTACGCAGGCTCTACCCCTGCGGCGAAGGGGCAGGCTATGCCGGAGGCATCGTCTCCTCTGCCCTCGACGGCATCAACGCCATCGAAAAACTCGTCAACTATCAATCCTAATCCTCTCTGCCATGGACTTTGAACTCAAATCAGACTTTGCCCCCATGGGCGACCAACCCGAAGCCATCCGCCAACTTGTCGAAGGGGTCCGCAATGGGCAGCGCGCACAAGTGCTGCAAGGCGTCACGGGCAGCGGCAAGACCTTCACCGTGGCCAATGTCATAGCTCAGCTGCAACGCCCCACCTTGGTGCTGAGCCACAACAAGACCCTTGCCGCACAGCTCTACGGCGAGTTCAAACAATTCTTCCCCAACAATGCCGTCGAGTATTTTGTTTCCTACTACGACTACTATCAGCCCGAGGCCTATATCGCCGCCACCAACACATACATCGAGAAGGACCTTGCCATCAACGACGACCTCGACAAACTGCGCCTCCGCGCCTCCTCGGCACTACTCAGCGGCAGGCGCGACGTCATCGTGGTCAGCTCGGTGAGCTGTATCTACGGCATCGGCAATCCTGAAGAATTCAAACGGGGAACCGTAAACATCCATGTGGGACAGCGCATCAGCCGCGACAACCTCTTGCTGCAACTGCTCGACGGCCAATACGTCCGCAACGAGATCGAGTTCATCAATGGCCGCTTCCGCGTCAAGGGCGACACCGTCGATGTCTTTCCCTCTTTTGCCGACTTCTGTTTCCGCATCAGTTTCTGGGACGACGAGATTGAGAGCATCGAGAGCTTCGACCCCATCAGCGGCCAGCGGATTGAGACCTTCACCGAGGCCACCATCTACCCCGCCAGCAACTTTCTCACCTCCAAAGAGAACATGGCCGACGCCCTCCACCAGATTCAGTCCGACATGTTCGAGCGCCGCGACTACTTCTATTCCGTCGACAAGAACCTCGAAGCCAAACGCCTTGAGGAGCGCGTCAACTACGACCTCGAAATGATTCAGGAGCTGGGCTACTGCAGCGGTATCGAGAACTATTCGCGCTACTTCGACGGCCGCGAGCCAGGCAGCCGACCTTTCTGCCTCATCGACTATTTCCCCAAAGACTTCCTCCTGGTCATTGATGAGAGCCACGTCACAGTACCCCAAATCGGTGCCATGTATGGCGGTGACCGCAGCCGCAAGACCTCCCTGGTCGAATACGGCTTCCGGCTCCCCTCCGCCCTCGACAACCGGCCCCTCACCTACGACGAGTTCTACAACATCACTGGCCAGACCATCTACATCAGCGCCACCCCCGCCAAATATGAGCTCAGCGAAGCCGAAGGCGTGGTGGTGGAGCAAATCATCCGACCCACCGGCCTGCTCGACCCCGTGGTCGAAGTTCGGCCCGCCGTAAGCCAAGTGGACGACCTGCTGGACGAAATCGAAAAGACCGTCTACAAGCACGAGCGCGTCCTCGTCACCACCCTCACCAAACGCATGGCCGAGGAGATGACCACCTACCTCCTCAACCTCGGCATCCGCAGCAAATACATCCACAGCGACGTGGACACCCTTGAGCGGGTCGAGATCATGCGCGACCTCCGCATGGGAGTGTTCGACGTGCTGGTAGGGGTGAACCTCCTGCGCGAAGGACTCGACCTGCCCGAAGTGTCGCTCGTGGCCATCCTCGACGCCGACAAGGAAGGTTTCCTCCGCAGCGACCGCGCCCTCATCCAGACCATAGGTCGTGCCGCCCGCAACGTGCACAGCAAAGCTATCCTCTACGGCGACACCATCACCGGCAGCATGCAACGCGCCATCGACGAGACCAACCGCCACCGCGAAAAGCAGATCCGCTACAATCTGGAGCACGGCATTGTGCCTCGCCAAATCGTCAAGAACACCGAAGCCATCATCGGCACCACCAGCGTCATCGAACGGGCTGCCGAGGAACACTACGAGGAGAAAGCCGCCGAAGGCCCCAACATCCCCAACATCGCGGCCTCACCCTATGCCCTCAACACCCCTGCCCACAGCGGAGGGCGCACAGGCCGAAACCCCCATGCCAAGCAGCAACAGCTGCCCCCTGCCGACAGCCCGCTGACCTACGCCGCCGAGGACACCACCGACACCGCACAGGAGGACGACCTACAATGGTGCAACAAAACCCAGGCCCAGTTGCGCAAAGAAATCCGCGAAACCCAGCGCAAGATGCAACAAGCCGCCAAGGAGATGGACTTCATGGCCGCCGCTAAATACCGCGACCAGATTCGCGCCATGCAAAAAGCCCTCGAAACCGCACGGGGATAACCCCTCCCTCCTTTTTCACGGAAAAATACATCCCCGCAACGGGTTTTTCCCCACGAAAAACCCGTATCTTTGCACCCGATAATCAAACACACAAAAACACAACATCATGAAACGTCTATCCCTTATCCTTGCCCTCCTGCTGATCGGCACCGCCCTCTCAGCCCAGCCCCGCGGCAAACACCATCACCACAACGCCACGGCCCAACGCCATGCCACGCCCTCCATCTTAGTGCAAGCTCAGCATGGCGAAATGTTCCAGGTCTACGTCGACGGCGACCTCATCAACCAGGTGCCGCTGGCCGAAGTCCTTGTCGACCGTCTCGACACTCGTCTGCACGACGTCATCATCGTCCTCACCCACCCAGCCCGCAAAGCCGCCGCCACCCAGCTCTACGCCGCCCTCGACCCCGTGCCGACCCTCGTTGTCGACTACGACATGCGGCGCCAACAGATGCTGCTTTTCAGCTCGCAAAACCTTGGAACCCCGCCTCAGCAAGGACACATGCCACATCATCACATCCTCCCTACCCCACCCACACCTCCGGCCGACCCCGTCATTATTCCCCAAGCCATTGCCATTGACGAGCCTGTCACTGTCTCCGACCAATGGGTGAACGAGATGATAGCAATCATCAACAACCAGAGCTTCGACAGCGAAAAGCTCTCCACCGCCAAAGGACTGCTCTCCAACGGCAAACCCTTCACCGCCTCACAGATTGCACGCATAGGCCAGACCCTCGAATTCAACAACTCACAAGTCGACTTCCTCAAAGCCGCTTACCATCACTGCATCGATCCCGAAAACTATGAGCGCGCCCTCAGCATCCTCTCCTTCAGCAACGACCGCCAGAGCCTCCGCGACTATATCAGCAAGCAACAGCACGAATGATATAACCGAAGCGGAGTGCCACTGCCACAGTGGCACTCCGCTTCCTCAACCACAACCACGCCCTACCCATCCACAATAACACTTAATTAGGACAGCCGATATCCTCTCCATTGTCTATTGTCAATAAAATAACCAGAGGGCAACCAATGAGGATATTGTGTGAACAGGGCATGCCTGGAGCCCAGGCGCGGACAGCCTGGCATGGGGCTGCCTGCGAGAGGGGGAGACAAAAAAAGTTGGCACAGCAAGCTGTGCCAACCAAAACTTAAGTATGAAAAGAATGTTGTTACTTGGTGGAGATGACCAGGAAGCGAGTCTGCTCCCAGAATTTTGCGGGGTTGAGGATGCGGAGGTAGGAGACCATCTTCTCGTCGTTCTCGTCCATGACCAGCTCATAGCTGTTTTCGGGGTGTTTGGAGACCACGAGAGCTTTGCGCATGTTGATGGGGATGGTGGTGACTTTGGTGCGGTCAATCTGTGTGAAGCGGTCGAGGGGCATTTCGGTGTTGGTGCCTTGGCGGCGGCCGATGCCGATGAAGCCACCGGCTTTGCTCACGATGCCAGCCTCGTTGAGGTCGGAGTAGCTGCCCACCACGTAGTAGGCGCGGTTGGCCTCGGCGGTCTGCAGTTTGATGTATTGGTCTTTCTGCTCGTTGGAGGCGGTGAGTTCACTGACGTCCTGGTTAAGTTTCTTGATGAGGACTTTGTTGTTTTCGAGCTCGGTGAGGAGCTGGGCTATTTGCGACTCCTGCTGCGCGATGCGCTCTTCCTGACGGCTGACGAGCTCTTGCAGACGGGTGCCTTCTTTGGTGTCGGTATTGATTTTGGCCTGCAAGCTGGCAATCTTCTGGCGGTTGGCAGCCATGAGGTTTTCGATGTCTTTAATCTGGGCGTTTATCTGGCTCTTGACATTGGGCTGGCCTTCGATGTTGGCGCGGCGCAGCTCCTGCACGGCATTGTAGCGGGAGTTGACGGCTGCCAGATTCTCTTCAATCTGGTTGAGGGTTGAGAAGAGGGAGTCGAGTTCCGAGTCCTTGTTTTGGATAATCAGGGAGAGGGAATCGTTCTTTTTGATGGCGGCATCGAGTTCCTCCTGGTGGGTGTTGCATGCCGCAAAAGCCATGGCGACCATGGCACATACTAATACCGTTGCGAATTTTTTCATGGCAATTTAGAGTTTAGATGTGTTTATTCTATTATTATTTTTTCGCGTTGATACAATATTTCCGATTCTTTACGTTATCTTTCAAAACGGGGTTGCCTTGTTTTTATTGCACAATGCACATGGAAAGATTCTTAATTAATCTAAAAAAAATGAGAAAAATAGCGAAATATCTTCTTATCATGACTATAGTAGCTACTGTCGAGCCCGTTGCCGGGCAGAGTACGAACCCGCTGCTGCAGGAGTGGAACACTCCGCACCAGACGCCACCGTTCAGCCAGATACGCAATGAGCATTATATACCGGCCGTGCGCGCCGCCATCAAGGAGGCCGAACGGAATGTCAAGCAGATTGTGAAGCAGAAGGAGGCTCCAACGTTCCAGAACACCATTGTGGCGCTGCAAACGGCAAGCGAGCAACTGGACCGCATAAGCAGCGTGCTGTTTAACCTGAACGAGTGCAACACCGACGCCGAGATGCAGCGCATTGTGATGAAGCTGACACCGGAGCTGACCCGCTTCTCGAACAGTGTGAACATGAATCCCAAGCTTTTCGAGCGGGTGAAGGCGGTATATGACAGTCGCGAGGGGCTGACGCTGACCACCGAGGAGCGCACCCTGCTGGAGGACACGTACAAGGGCTTTGTGCGCAACGGTGTGAACCTGACCGGGGCCGACCGCAAGGCTTTTGCTCGCAACAGCGAACGGCTGTCGGAACTGTCGCAACAGATGAACCGCAATGTACTGGCCGACAATAACGATTACATCCTCCACATCACCAACGCCGAGGATCTGAGGGGGCTGCCGGAGAATGTGGTGGCCGGTGCTCGGGCCGAGGCTCGCGAGCGGAACATGGAGGGTTGGGTGTTCACCTTGGCCTACCCGTCCTATGGCCCTTTCATGACCTATGCCGACAACCGGAGCCTGCGCGAGCAGATGTGGCGCGCCTACAACAGCCGCGGCAACCGGGGCAACAAGAACGACAATAACGAGGTGATACGCGAGATGACCTATCTGCGCTACCAGCAAGCACGGCTGCTGGGGTATGAGAATTACTGCGAGTACGTGCTGAGCGACCGCATGTGCAACACCCCTGTGCAGTTGGCCACGTTTTTGTCCGACATGTTCCATGCCGCCATGCCTTTTGCGCAGAAGGACCTGGCCGAGGTATCTGTCTTTGCGTCCCGTCTGGGGGCTGAGCTGCCTTTGCAGCGCTGGGATTTCTCCTACTACAGCGAGAAGCTGAAAAAGGAGCGCTATGACTTTGACGAGGAGCTGCTGCGCCCCTACCTGCAACTGGACAAGGTGCGCCAGGGCATTTTCGATTTGTACGGCCGCCTGTATGGGCTTACGTTCCGCGAAACGAAGGATATAGAGGTCTACCATCCCGATGTGAAGGTGTTCGAGGTGATGGACGGCGAGCGGTTTATGGGTGTGTTGTATCTGGACATGCATCCACGCGCCAGCAAGCGCAGCGGGGCCTGGAAGACCACCTTCCGCGAACAGAGCAACATCGGGGGCAAACAGGTGCGACCGCTGGTGCAGGTGGTGTGCAACTTCTCGAAACCGGTGGACGGCAAACCGGCCTTGTTGAGCTTCGGTGAGCTGGAGACCTTCATGCACGAGTTCGGCCATGCCATCCACTGCCTGCTCACGGACTGCACCTATCCCAGCCTGAGCGGCACAAACGTGAAGCGCGACTTTGTGGAGATGCCTTCTCAGGTGATGGAAAACTGGTGCTACGAGTCTCAGTTCCTGAACACTTTTGCACGCCACTACGAGACGGGCGACACCATTCCGGGCGAATACATCCAAAAAATCAAGGCTGCTGAGAAATATCTTGCCGGATGGCTGTGTGTGCGGCAGCTGAACCTGGGACTGGTGGACATGTCGTTCCACACGCTGACGGAAAAGATTCCGGGCCGCATAGACGTGTATGAGCAACAACACACCAAAGAGCTGCTGCCCCCGGTGGAGGGTACCAACACCAGCACAGCCTTTACGCACATCTTTGCCGGCGGCTACGCGTCGGGCTATTACGGCTACAAATGGGCCGAGGTGCTGGACGCCGACATCTTCTCCAAATTCAAGCAAGAGGGCATATTCAACAGGCAGACAGCCGAGGCATTCCGCCGCGAAATACTGTCGAAAGGCGGGACGGAGCATCCCTCGGTGCTGTTCCGCAACTTTATGGGCCGCGACCCCAACAATGGGGCATTCCTGATTCGTTGTGGCTTCATAGAGGATATCGACCTGTCGAGACCCCAACGCTAATCAACTATCCTTTATTACCTAAACACTTATGAATGATATTTATGCAAAACAGATACTGAAAATATTTGCCAACAATCCTTTCGAATCCTTCAACCATAAGCAGATATCCTCGCGCATCGGGGCCCACGACAAAGGCACCCGACAGCTGGTTCTGGCCACAATGCAGGAGCTGGCTGAGAGCAAGATATTGGTGGAGGACAAGAACGCCCGTGGCAAATACATGATTAATCCCAAGAACATTAACGACGACCTGCTGCCCCAGAACTACATAGTCGGCACGATCGACATGAAGCAGACGGGCAAGGCCTATGTGATTCCCCAGGAGGAGGGCTTGGAGGACGTGCTGATCACGCCCAACAACACCCGCCACGCCCTGCACGGCGACACGGTGAAGGTGCTGATGTTCCCGCAACGGAAGATGCACAAGCCCGAGGGGCAGGTGGTGGAGATTCTGCAACGGGCCCGCACACGCTTTGTGGGCATCATCCAACTGCAGGACCGCTTTGCCTTTATGGTGAGCGACAGTCGCTCGATGGTGGTGGACATCTTCATCCCCCTCAACGAGCTGGCCGGAGCCGAGGACGGCGAGAAGGTGCTGGTGGAGATGACCGACTGGCCCGAACGGATGAACAACCCCGTGGGACGTGTCATCAAACGGCTGGGCCGCCCTGGCGACAACAACGTGGAGATGCAGTCCATATTGGCCGAATACGACTTCCCGCTGGAGTTTCCCGCCGCCGCCGAGAAGGAGGCCGAGCAAATCCAGCAGCCTACGGAAAAGGACTATGACGGCCGCAAGGACTTCCGAGCCGTCACAACCTTCACCATCGACCCCGCCGACGCCAAGGACTTCGACGACGCCCTCTCGTTCCGCCCCATGGACAACGGACACCTGGAGGTGGGTGTGCACATCGCCGATGTGTCGCACTACGTAAAACCCGGCACCGCCATCGACCGCGAGGCCTACGAGCGCGGCACAAGCGTCTATCTGGTGGACCGCACCATACCCATGCTGCCCGAAAAGCTGTGCAACGGTGTCTGCTCGCTCCGCCCCCACGAGGACAAACTCTGCTTCAGCGTGGTGATGGAGATGAACGACCGTGCCGAAGTGAAGAAAGCATGGATGGGCAAGACGGTGATCAACAGCGACCGCCGCTACAGCTACGAAGAGGCGCAGGAAATCATTGACACCAACAGCGTCAAGCCAGGCGAAGAGGCACCCGGCAACGCCATCCTGCAACTGCACCAACTGGCCACCCTGCTGCGCGAGGAGCGCTACCGCGAGGGCGCCATCAACTTCGAAAGCCAGGAGGTAAAATTCCAGCTGGACGAAAACGCCAAGCCCATCGGAGTCTATATCAAGGAATCAAAAGAGGCCAACTGGCTGATAGAGGAATTTATGCTCTTGGCCAACAAGCAGGTGGCCGAACATGTGGGCAAGCCCCGCCAACGCAAGACCAAGGAGGGAAAGCCCACCCCAGCCAAGACTTTCGTATACCGTGTGCACGACGAACCCAACCCCGAGAAACTGAACACCTTTGTCGAGTTTGTGGGCAAGCTGGGCTATAAAATCCGCGTAGAGTCGCGCCAGGCCCTGGCCCACAGCTACAACAATCTCTTCGAGTCCATAGCCGGTCGCGGCGAAGAATATATGATTGACACCATTGCCATCCGCACCATGGCCAAGGCATACTACAGCACCGAGAACATAGGCCACTATGGCCTGGGATTCCCCTTCTACACCCACTTCACTTCCCCCATCAGGCGCTACCCCGACCTGATGGTGCACCGCCTGCTCGACAAGTACCTGCGCCGCGGGGCTTCGGTGAGCGCCGAGGAGTATGAGGAATACTGCAAGCACTGCTCGGTGATGGAAAAACGTGCCGCCGACGCCGAGCGCACCAGCGTCAAATACAAGCAGGCCGAATACCTGAGCGACAAACTGGGGCAGGAGTTCCCGGCGCTTATCTCGGGTGTGAGCAAGTGGGGCATCTACGCCGAAATCGAAGGCAACAAGTGCGAGGGCATGATTCCCATCGGCAGTCTGCAAGGCGACTACTACATGCTGGACGAAGACAACTACCAGGTGATAGGCCGGCGCCACGGCAAATGCTACAAACTGGGCGACCCCGTGACCATCCGCGTGAAAGGCGTCGACATGATGAAGAAACTCATCGACTTTGAGCTTGTCGACAACGATTTCGTCGCTCCTCCCGCAAGGTCCAGAAAGGAGTCGGGCAAAGCCCGGCCCAGCCGCAAAAGCCAGCCCAAGGAGGCCGCTCCCGAAAAGAAAAGCACCAAACAAAAACCCACCCGGCAAAAACCCTCTCAGAAAAAAGAGAAAAAAACTTCACGCCAAAGGAAAAGCAAATAGCAGAATCCCAGGCGAAAAAGAAAACAGCGTGAGTCGTGGCAGAAAAAAACGACCCACGCTGTCACTTTTTGGGCAAAAGGTGGCTCTAATAGGGATGGTTTGAAGCGGGAATACCGACGTGTGTGTGCCCGGTATGCACCGCTGCAAACTGTCCGCAGCCGCCAGAACACGCTGCTCCGCTGCCGGCTGCGGACCAAGACAACCAACAGGAACAGCGTAACAAACAAACAACAACATTATGAAGAAATTATTGACACTAAGCACTGTACTTCTCGCCCTCGCCGTCATGACTGCCTGCAGCAAAAAGAACGACGAGCTGATTGTCGGCAAATGGGAGGTGAAGACCTATTACTATTGGAACCACGACTTAACCGATGAAAATCTGTCTGAAGAGGTGACCATCACCCTGCCGGACACCACTTATGCCGGTTATGACTGGGTTGAATTCCGCGAAGACGGTACCACACGGTGGCACATGAGTGACCGTTGGGTCCGTGAAGGACTTTATACTGACCCTTACAGGGACTTTGAATGGCGTATCAGCGGCGACTCACTGTTGGTTTCCTCCAACTGGGTGGCGGATAACATATCGAGATATGCCATCAAAGAACTCGACAGCAAGACCCTTGTCATCGAACAGTACACAAACAACGGACACGAAGAATACAGCCATCACCACAGGGAACAGATTCATCGCTACACTTTCAAACGCGTAAAATAGACCCCTAACATATTGCCCTTACAATTTTTTTTATCAGCCTGTCACTTTTTTCACTTTTTTTGGCTCTAATCGTAACAGAAAGCATAAAAGCTTTGGACTATCTCCGTCTGTTGCAGTCAATGCAGTCCCCGCTGTGATGGACGGAGAACTAAACAGACAGGGGATTGCGAAAGAAAAACACTCATATTATCATGAAAAAAGTTCTAACTGTCGTAGCTGTTATTGCCATGGTAGCATGCCTGGGAAGCTGCAAAAAGAAATGCAACTGCGTAACCACCATGAACGGTACCGTATTGCAAACCGTGGAGATGGAAGCCACCAACTGCGCCAAGCTGAACGTCAGCCAGACCATCAACGGCATGGTGCAGGAGACCAAGTGCAACTAAACCAGCCCCCTCTCCCAACCCACAGAATTCCAAGGGCAGACCCCCGACGGTCTGCCCTTGGCCGCTTTTCCAGACAAACCACACCAGCCCACAGCCCTCAGCACCACCCTCCACGCACCATGTGGTAGTATTTTTCTATCATTTTTCGAAAAAAGTTGTATCTTTGCAATGTCGACCATTCGGAGCCCCCGACGGGTAAGTGGGTGGGCGACAGGACATAATAGAAAAGACGTTGAGCGAAACGTTTTATCTGCGGCATACAGAACTTCGCAAATTCTAACCTACCGCACGGTAAAAGCAGTTGCCATCGTCCATGGTTGCGTCATACATTGTTCTATTGTATAGGCGTCAGCGTGGGCTTCGGCATTGTTTATCCTCGGTAGGTGGGCATGCGAAGGCCTTGTATGCGGGGTAAGCGATGAGCAGAGATACCCGCGCTTCTTTTTTATATGTTTCCTCGGTACAGTTTATTGGTTTCGGCGCAGGTATCCGCCAGTTTTTTTAAAACATCGAACAACATGATGAAACAAAAACAAAGTTCAAAGGAGTACCTTGCTCCCATGGTTGAAGTGCTTGCAGCCCGCGTGGAGCGCGGCTTCGACTAATCGCTGGATGCCGCCGGGGCTGCGCACCTCCCCGCACGGCATGGTTGCCACAATTTCGATTAGAGTTTACCTCTATTTAT
>DEKU01000041.1:27206-37752 GCA_002354035.1 Bacteroidales bacterium UBA2714 | reverse complement strand
GACAAAGACCCGCAACCGCGGCCTCCCCTTAACCCATAACCCAGTGTCTGTAGTTTGGAGAAAGCTATGAATCTTTTGAGAAGAGATGGGACGTGTTGTCCTTCACAAGGCTGTGAGTTGCCTGCAACTCACTGGGCATTTGTATGAAGGCGTCGGTAGGGGTGGTGTAAAGGCCGGGTATTCAGGCTACAGAAGCGACCCTTCAACCTTCGTTCAACGCTCCTTCAATATTGACTCAATATAGAAGGAGCGTTGAACGGGCGTTTTGGGGACGCTGGGGTTTTGAATGTGGAAAACCGTTAATGTGTCAATTCGCCAATGGGACTGCTTTTCGCTTTTGAGGTATGAATAGCACCGCAGAAGCCGTAGGCGCGGGGTGGCGGCGTTACGGTTTTTGCAGCATCTGCGCCATGAGGATGGCACAGGCCACGGCGGCGTTGAGGGACTCGGCAGTGCCGCCAAGGTTGGGGATGGTGACGGGGTGGGTGACGCACTCCCTGACCTGCGGGGTGAGGCCACGGCCCTCGTTGCCCACCACGAGTACGGAGCCACTGGAGAGCGAAGGCAGGGGCGACGGAGAGCAACAGAGGTTCTGCCCGTCTAACAGGGCTCCCACAACGGGAATAGGAAGGAGGGTCGGCATAGAGCACTTCGGTGCGGAAAAGGCTGCCCATGGTGCTTTGCACCACTTTGGGGTTGAAGCACGACACGGTGCCGTGGCTGCACACTATGTGGCGCACCCCGAACCAGTCGGCCGTGCGGATGATAGTGCCCATGTTGCCGGGATCTTGCAGACGGTCGAGGGCCAGCACAAGCCCGTCGTCGGCAAACGGCGGAATCTGCAACTGTCGGTCTATCAACATCCAAACCTGATTGGGGGTGGGCATGTGGCTCAGTCGTGCCAATGTATTATCTTGAACTTCATATATTTCCGCATTCTGGGGAAGTGCAGGGTGTTCCGACAGCCACATTTTTGTTGCGCAGACTACTTTTATGGGGGCTTTTGCAGCCAATGCTTCGGCACACATCTTCACGCCTTCGACTATAAATACCGAGTCCTCGTCGCAATGCTTTTGTTGCTTGTATACAGTCAGTTCCTTAAGTTTTTTGTTAGATAACATGGTTCGGGGTATAAACTTTTTTGAAATATTTTTTTGCCATGTGGGAAAAAAGTAGTATTTTTGCAGCCGATTTACGAATCACAGATGGTGGGCGTAGTTCAGCTGGTTAGAGCGCCAGATTGTGGATCTGGAGGTCGTGGGTTCGAGCCCCACCTCCCACCCTGAGAGGAAAAAAGCAGACCAATGAGGTCTGCTTTTTTTGTTTTTGCTTTTATCGCAGGGCTGTGCGGTAGTGCATGTTGCCTGTAATGTTGCCGGCGATTTCACCCAGGATGGGCACGGTGGCCGTAGCAGTGCCTGAGGCAGTGCTGGTCCAGTCCATCACTCCGTTCTGCGGCGGCGCAATGACGGGGTGTGAGAGTGTGGCCATGAGCGATGCGTTGACGCCGAGGGTGTCAATGCTGAACCGGATGGTGTCGTTTTGCAGATGCAGGCCGACGGTGTCGACAGTGCCGCGGAGATACATGCCGTCAGAGCTGGTCATGATGATACCAAACTCCTGGGCCGGGTCTTTCTTGATGGTGATTGTCTCCACGTCGAGATCGCGGTTGATGGGGATATTAAAGGTGGCAACGGACAGGACCAGGTCGGTGTGCCGTGTCATGAGGTAGGTGCCCAGATAGGGTTTAACGTCGATGGTGGGTTCCGAGGTGTTGGAGCCGGGGTTGTCGATGGGGTCTTTCTCGCAACCCCACATCATAACGGTGGCAAGTGCCAGAATGATAAAAGATACTTTTTTCATATAACCTGATTTTTAAATGTTTGAATATGTTCCAGCTTTGTCATTTTTGCCCAATAACGCGTTTTGGGCTTTTTTATTGTGCTGCCGGAATCGGGTTGTTCGGTAGTTCGGCTTAGTTTTCGGGTTATGTAGAGATTCCGCTTGTATGCGATTCGATATCCATGTGGTTCAGGTGATTGTGAGAGTCAGCGCCGTTCGAGAGTTGCTCGTTCAACACTATTTCATCGTTACTTCACCGTTATTTCATCGATAAAATAACGAAGAAGGAACGATGAAGTCTTATTGTTGGAGGGGGAGAGGGACCTGCGTGCTCAGGAGGGAGTGCAGCTCTTCGCGGGGACGTAAAAAAGGAGTCCCGCTGTACAAGCGGGGCTCCTTCTTCGTTGTAACTGGCTCCTGAGGGATTGCAAATCCCTTTCTCAGCTGCGGTGGATTGCAAATCCGCCACAACGGAAGTTCTTTAATTGCTATTCCTAGCCAAGCGTACAGAAAGCCCCCAATAATAGTAACCACTATTAATGTTAGCAGTGTACCCTACAAATGACAAAAAAGACACCCAAGTATCATCCCAAGGTGAGGATGACCAATACATACCATTTATACCCAAATAATCGAGTGCTATTCCGCCTCGTAAGCCAGCGGCTGGCAGAAAGATTGCTCCTACAGCTTCCATTATCGACCATTCTGTAGAGGTGTAACTATTGCTTGAATAATCATCAGACCAATCGCTGAAATGAGCGTTGAATACGCAACTTTCAGGAGTATTCCAATTGTCTGGTAGAAGTATCAGTCCATGTACACCGTTGACAGTGCCTGTAGCCTTCTTTGCAGAAGCGTTGGGCCGGTTATAAATCAAATACATCCATTCGCTATAGGTTAATGTGCGCCAAGTATTTGGCAGGTTTCCGCCATTGCTGATGGCGTTTATCCCCCAGTCAATAAAAGTTCGGTAATCACTATTATCGGTAGAGTAAAGTGTTGGATTTTCACCTGTGCCCCAGCCGAAAAGGTCAATCCATCCGGTATATGTGTCACTGATAAGGAGATTATTGCATTTCACACCGTCTTCGAACACGTTTCCTTGTGTGGCATCACCCACATAGTCATACTGATTTTCGGCAAAACGCCAAGTGTCGGTGCTGGCCTGGTACTGTAGATTGCCCTGTGAGAAGCGCACCTGCTGCGTGGCGCTCACCGAGAACAGACCGGGCAATGCGCCTTCGGGCAGCGGCTCGACAAACTCCATGTCGTTCTCACCAAACGTGATTTCGGTCACTGTGCTGCGCTGCACGCCAATGCAGATGTTGCTCTTCACGGTCTTGGTGCAGACGCGGCCGTCATCGGTGGTGAGGGTGATGCTCTTCAGCGAGTCGAAGGCGGGCAAATAGATGTAAAAATCGCGGCCGTTGTCGATAGCCTGCGCCGTGGCGCAGGCCATGGTGACGGTCTTCGAACCGTTACCCGCGTAGCTGAGATAAGGAACATCGTTCACATAGCTGACGGTGTAGTCGCCGTTCACCTCCGCATTGGCGGTGACGCTGATGCTACTGATGTTCGTGTTGGCCTTGGTGAGGTGTAGCTTCAGCACGCCGCAGAGGTTTTTGAAGGCTAACTGGTTGGTGGCGCTTTCGGCATACATGGGGAACTCATTGATTGAATTCTCGACGTAGGTCTGCTGTGCGGGCAGGTTGATGGTTGCGCCGTCCGTGGTCAGCGTGGAGGGGTAGAAGGCGCGGAAAGGGCCATCGCCCGTCGTTCCGCTGACGTTGTCGAACAGAGCCACCGTAGCGGGGCTTTGGGGAGTGGCTGTATACTGGCCGCGACCTGCTGTGCCGTAGATGGCCACTTGGTCGCCCTCAACCCAGTTGAGGGCCGTGCCGCTGAGGGTGGTCTTGCCGTCGCGGGCGGCGCAGCCCTCTATCGTGGCGCGGAACTGGGTGCCGTTGCCCACGTCCTCCTTGTTGCAGGAGGCCAGCATTGTGATGCCTGTCAGAGCCATCAGGCTCAATAAACTTGCTAATGTACGTTTCATTTTCTGTGTTGTTTTTGTTTTGTTGGTTTGACTGTTTTTTCATGATTATCCGCCGATGGATCTTACACGTGGTCGCGTCCCTTCGGGACGCCGGTGCATATCAGTTTTACAACCACCACACTGCGCTTTTTTGTAGGTGTTGCTCCCTTCGGTCGCGCCACTATACAAAAATGCTTGTACGGTGTTACTGAAATCAAGCCTCTCCGAGGCTTTTTTATGATAGAGCGGATAACCATTTTTTCACTGGCGGCGGTGCGCCGCATTAATTGCCGGAGGGAGTGTCCATGCGGTTTAGTCGAAGTCGCTGCCGCCGTGCACCTCGCCGCTGCTGATGAGGCCTTCGTTGCTGCCGATGGGGGCTGTGCCCTCGCCGCTGACCTGGAAGCCGCGCTCCACGCGGGCCTTCAGCACCTCGACCATGGGAGAAGTATACTCCCGTTTGCTGTTTTGTGTCATCTTGTTTTGTTGTGTTTAAATTGGTTGCGCCTACTCTATAGAAACAGTTTTCGGCATCCCTGCCTGAGCCAGAATGCCGATATTCTCTGATAAAGGGGCATGAAGAAAGGCGTGAGTCTTTCGTTCAAACTGCTTATTTTCATCGTGGGTGTCTGGAATAACCCTTGCAACAAATAAGTATCACGAAAATCCACGCCCCATGGACGTGAACCCTCTGCTTTCTTATTCTCGTTGCGATTAGTTTTCCAGACTTAACGATGAGAGAACAAGAGCATCAAGCTCAGTTTTTTATGTCTTGTATTTAATGTTGTTTACATGCCGTTGTGCGTTTTGTTTTGTTGGTGCAAATATACACATTTTTTCCGATATAGGAGGTTTTAACAATCTGTGGTGTGGCGAAAGTCCGCAGCAGCCCGCGCCATATTGCCCCACCGCATGGTCGCGACGGCAACCGCAGTTCAACGCCCGTTCTATATCATTTCAATATTGAACGAGCGTTGATCGGGCGTTGAAGTGGGGCTGAAAAGGCGGAAGAAAAAGGCTGCGAGCCAGCCCCCAAAACGGAGGGAAACGGGGGAAGCGACCGCCTTGATGCGGCGGGGGAGCCTATTGGCATAGTTGGCGGTAGAGCTCTTCGCGGGGACGGAGGGTGTAGGGCATGGCGGCCTGGCGGGCGGGGGACATGGTGTGGTAGTAGGCCAGTTGCTGGTCGAGGATGCCCAGCAGCTGGGCTTCGACGCGGTGGCAGGTAGCGGTGTCGGAGGTGTGGAGGAAGGCTTGGCCGATGCTGTACATGAGCTGGACGTCTTGCAGAACGTCGAGGGGTATCTGGACAAGGGTTTTGCTGAGGGCGTGGTGGGCGTCGGCGGTGCGGCCGAGGTCGGTGAGGTTTTGGGAGAGCAGCAGTATGTCGCGCCAGTACTGTTCGAGGAATTTGCGGCTGGTCTCGTCGATGTAGATGTGCTGGAGGGGCTGCCAGTGCATGGAGTCGAGGTGGCGGAGGAAGGGGTCGACGGCCACACTGTCGCAGGGTGTGGGCATGAGGCGGTAGGCGTTGCCTTCCAGTTGGAGGCGGTTGGGGTAGTACTGGCCGAGGTGGTCGTAGGCGTAGTGGGTGAGGTAGACGGGCCGGCCCTGGTCGAGGCTTTCCCGAAGGAGGGCGGCATATTGCTGGCCTCCGATCAGGCCTATGTTTTCGACGTGGATGTCGGTGCGGATGCGTTCCACGTGGCGGAGGTACCAGAGGGGGAAGGTGTCGTTGTCGCCGTAGGTGAAGAGGAGGGTGCCTTGGGGGTGGCGGTCGCACGATTGGAGGATGTTGGCGGCGGTGTCGTGGGCGGTGAAACGGTGGCTGCGGTCGTGGTCGTCCCAGTTTTGGCATGCCATGAGTGCAGGTACGGCCAGGAGGAGCAGGGCGGAAAGCCCAGCAGCGGGACGCCGAGGCAGTCGCAGACGGCCCAGAAGGGTGCGCAGCCAGCCCATGAGCATGGCGGCCCCGAAGGCGATGAAGATGCAGAAGGCGTAGAAGCTGAGGATGTAGGCATAGTCGCGCTCGCGCGGTTCGTAGGTGGGGTGGTTGAGGTAGAGGGAGAGGACGATACCGCCCATGAGGAAGAGGGTGAAGACGGTCCAGAAGGCGCGGCGGTGGGAGAGGAGGAGGTAGAATCCGAGCAGGCCCAGCAGCAGGGGCAGGAGGAAGTAGGTGTTGTGGGCGCGGGTGTGGAGGCTGGCGGGCGGCCGGGCTCCGGTGCCGACCAGAAGGCGGTCGATGAGGGGTATGCCGGTGATGAATTGGCCGTTTTGGGGCGAGCCGTAGCCTTGGCGGTCGTTGTAGCGGCCGCTGAAGTTCCACATCAGATAGCGGAGGTACATATAGGTGAGCTGGTAGGAGCCGTAGTAGCGCAGATTGCCCACCAGGGTGGTGTCGCCGCCGCTCCAGTCGGCGGAATAGAGGGCGTCGTTTTGGTGGTGTCGCCACAGGCGGGGGTAGAGGGGTGCTTTTTCGTATTGGTCGCGGGTGAGGTACGACTTGAAGGCAGCTGGGGTGGAGGGGTGTCCTTCGTTGATGGGGGTGCCGGCATGGGCCCGGATGGGTATGATAAGATAGGGCGAGAGGCCGATGAGGAAGAAGAGGAGCAGATGGAGCGTGAGGAGTGCGAGGCCGCTGGCCGAGGGCTTGGTAGTCTTGAACTGTTTGCGGCATTTCAGCACCAGCAGGAGCAGTAGCACGGGGGTGGTGAGGAGGGTGAGGAGGTGGGTGCAGATGCCGAGGCCGAGGAGCAGGGCTATGAGCAGGAGCCAGCGTTGGGCGGAACGGAGGTGGGGGCTGTGGTACCAGCGGAGCATGGCCCAGAGGATGACGGAAGCGATGAGCATGGCCAGGCTGTAGACTTCGCTCTCGACAGCGGAGAACCAGGCGGTGTCGCAGAAGAGGTAGCAGAGGGCGCCGGTGGCGGCGGCGACGAGGGGTATGGGTTTGCCCCCTATGGGGAGCAGACGGATGGTCCAGAAGAGGAACATGACGGTGAACCCCGCCGCCACGGCGGAGAGGGCATTGCAGCAGAGGGCCACATGGGCCGGGGTGGGGGCAAACCAGCCGAAGACGTGGGCCAGCAGCTGGTAGAAGGGCGCTCCGGGGGGATGGCCCACTTGCAGGAGATGGGCCACGGCGATAAACTCGCCGCTGTCCCAAAAGCTGACGGAGGGTTCAAGGGTGAGGAGATAGACGAGGGTGGCTAAAGCGGCCAGGAGCCAGCCCGTCACCAGTTCACCACGCTCTTGTTGAAGATATCTTCGCATAGTTCGGTGACGATTTCGTCGGTGAGCGACTGCTCAACGCTGGAGAAGTCGCGCGTGGCGGCGTAGTCCTTGAAACGGGAGAAACTCTGCTCGAAATCGGCTTTGGAGTCGAAACGGTTGGTGAAGGAGACCTTGATGGTGATGGTGAAACGGTTGGTGGCCACGTTGTCGTCGCTGCCAATGGAGGAGGCTCGTGTGCTGTAGTCGGTAATCTCGCCAGTGATTTGGAGGTCGCCATCGTCGGAGGTGACACCCAGACTGGTCTGCGAGGAGAACATCTGCTGGAGACCGTCGTAGAGTTTCTGGCTGAGCTGGGGGTTGACGGTGGAGGCAAAGTTGGGGAACTGGGAGATGGAGATGGTCTTGGCCTCGGCGGGGATGGAGGCGCCGGTGAAAGAATAGCCGCCGGAGCAGCCGCCGAGGACGAGCAACGCGACCGCGAAGAGGAGGGTGGAGAGGGTCTTTTTCACGGCCGTGAGGGGTTAGACGTTCTGCGAATCGTAGTCGATGTGTATTTCGTCCTGTAACTGCCAGAGCATGTAGGAGGACTGCTGCTCCATGTATTCGAGGATGGAGACTTTGTGGGTGAGGTCGGTGATGGTGGAGATTTCGGCCACGAGGTCGTCAATCTTCTTTTTCAAGTTGTTATCCATAATAAAGTGTTTTTTTTCTTGTGCAAAGATACAACTTTATTTTGAAATAGCGTGTTTACGGGTTGCGGCCCCTGGCCGGACATGAATGAGGCGGCACAGGCGGAGGCGCTGGGCTGCGATGGGTTTGGGCAGTGGCGGTTGTGGCTCAATATCTTTTGTTTGACAATATGGATGGCAAAGGCGATTCGAGGTTTGGAGGGACGGATTTCAAGGCCAGTCTGGGTTTCGAAGTGGCAGAGAGTCTTGTGGTTGCGGACTGGCCAGGTGTGGCTTTTCCGCGTTTTCAAAAAAAAGTTGTATCTTTGCAGTCCGAATATGACACGACTGAAGTATTGGATTGTGGCAGATACGCAGTATGGGGTGCACTCGCCGTTTGTGTTTGAGATGTACCGCAAGGTGCTTTTTGCCAGTGTGCCGAAGGCGTTGAGCGGCAGGATGAGAGAAGGACTGACGGCAGAGCAGGCGGCCATGGTGGCCGCTGCATCGCGGCGGGAGAGGGTGTATCACGAGCTGGTGTATAAGCTGCGCGACCACTACGGGCTGACGCTGGTGTGCTATGACGAGGATGAGGCCGTGTTGAAAGGGACGGCGGAGGGCTTGGAGACGGTGAAGGTGGTGTGTAGGCCCCACCGATGCCGCGCCCGCGAGCTGCGGTGGAATGCCCAGCAGGGGAACGCGAAGTATAATGTGAGCATTGACATGTATGATGTGGGGGTGCTGATGTACAGGTCGGGAATGCAGAGACAACATTTTTTGCTGAAATAATCTATCAAAATCAAATTGAAAAGGAAGAATATGAAGAGACGCTTTTTGTGGGTTTTGCTTGTGTGCGTTGCCGCAGGGTTGGCGGCGTCGTGCGCCGACAGCGGCGAGTCGCCCAAGCCACAGGCTTATCTGCGCATCGATTTGCCGCCGCACAGCTACAGCGTGTGCGACACGGTCGCTTTGCCTTTCACCTTCGAGATAAGTAATCTGGCAGCCATTGAGTGGAAAAAGAATGCACCCGGCGAGAGGTGGTTCACCATCACCTATCCGAAATACAAAGGGTATGTGTTCATGACATATAAAAGGCTGCGGGGTGTGCAGGAACTGCGCGCTCAGGTGGACACGTCGTATAAGTTTGTGGAAGGACATTTCTCTTTCTCATCGGGCATCGACGAGAACCGCTTTGTGGACCGCCCGCACAGAGTGTCCGGCACCACCTACCACCTGAAAGGGCAGAACGTGGCCAGCACCTATCAGTTCTGGGTCACGGACAGCAACAGCCATTTTGTGCGCGGGGCCCTGTATATCGACTGTACGCCCAACAATGATTCCCTGGCCCCGGTGTTGGATTATATTCAAAGTGATATTGACCACCTTATTGAGACCATACGATGGAAAGAATAGTCAGATTGATGGCCTTTGCCTTGCTGCTGGTGGCAGGGGGACTGCGGGCACAGAACTTCACGGCGAGGGAAGTGACCCTGCCGATTGTGAAGGATGGTGGGCGCTACACTATGGTGCTGGCAGGCACACTGACCATGCCCGCGGGTGTGGAAGGCAATGTGCCGGCGGTGATTCTCATCACTGGCTCCGGCGCGCAGAACCGAGACGAGGAGCTGATGGGACACAAGCCTTTTAAGGTGATAGCCGAGTATCTGTCGGCACGGGGCTATGCCGTGCTGCGGTGCGACGACCGCGGTGTGGGTGGCTCGACGGGTGATATTGTCCATGCCACGGCGCATGACTTTGCTTCCGATGTGGAGCATCAGGTGGTGTATTTGCAGTCGCAGGCTTCTGGTTTAGGCATCGACCCCAATCGCATCTTCCTTTTTGGACACAGCGAGGGGGCCACGGTGGCAGCCATGGTTGCCGCAAGGATGCGGCAGACGTCGCACCCTGTGGCCGGAGTGGCCATGCTGGGAGGCGCCGGTGTGGACGGCCGGAAGACACTGCTACAGCAGAACGGTGTGATTTTTGCTCTTCGGGGAGTGGCCGACAGCCTTGTGGCCCGGCGGCTGGCTTGCATGAGCGACCTCTTTGCTGTGAGCGACACGATAAAACTGGCCGCAGGAGACGATACGGTGAAAACGCTGAATCTCGCCTTCCGCCCGCTGTTTAAAAAGCATAGCGCGGGCTTGACCAAGGAGCAGAAAAGAGTCGTGGGGCTGACCAACACAGAGTGCTACGGCTGGGCATTGTCCATGGCCACACCTTGGATGCAGACGTTTTTGAGGCTCGACCCGGCCGAGTATATTGCTAAGATGGGCTGCCCGCTGCTGGCTATCGGCGGAGAGAAGGACTGCCAGGTGCTTCCCGGAGTCAATCTGCCGGCTATTGCGCAGGTGTGCAAGGAGAATGGTGTGCCGTGCCAGACGATGTTGATGAAAGGGCTGAACCATTTGGGGCAGCAGTGTGAGACGGGGGCTGTGGACGAATATAGCGGTCCCGCACAGGCACCGGATGACAGGGTTTTGGATGCTTTGGCTCAGTGGCTTGGCACCATCGTGGGAAAATAAATTTGTCTATGTCGATTATTTTCTTTATTTTTGCAAAATCAACAGTGTAAATTATTAATATATAAAATATTGGATATGTCGAAGTTACTCCTTTTAGGCGACGAAGCAATCGCGCAAGCTTTTATTGATGCGGGCGGCAGTGCCATCAACAGCTACCCTGGCACCCCCTCCACGCAGATTACCGAATATGTGATTAAGTCCAAAGAGGCTGCCCAGAAAGGCATCCGCGCCAACTGGTGCGC
>DEKU01000041.1:0-27124 GCA_002354035.1 Bacteroidales bacterium UBA2714 | reverse complement strand
TGCATGAAGCACGTGGGTCTGAATGTCTGCGGTGACCCCTTCATGAATGCCTCTATCATCGGCACCAAGGGCGTCATCATTGTAGTGGCCGACGACCCCTCGATGTTCTCCTCGCAGGACGAGCAGGACAGCCGCTTCTATGGCCACTGGGCCATGATCCCCATGCTGGAGCCCAGCAACCAGCAGGAGGCCTACGACATGGTCTTCTTCGGCTATGAGCTGAGCGAGAAGATGGGTACCCCCATCCTCATGCGCATCCCCACCCGTCTGGCCCACAGCCGCGCCGGTGTCGAACGCCGCGAGCCGCTGCCCCAGAACCCCATCAGCTACCCCACCGATCCCAAGACCTTCGTGCTCCTGCCCGCCAACGCCAAGGTGCTCTATCGCGACCTGATTGACAAGCAGCCCAAGTTCGAGGAATCCTCCGAGAAGAGCGGTTTCAACCAGTATATCCCCGGCACCGACAAGAGCCGCGGTATCGTCACCACCGGTATTGCCTACAACTACCTGCTGGAGAATTTCCCCGGCGGCAAATGCCCCTATCCCGTGGTGAAAATCACCCAGTACCCCCTGCCCACCGCCATGCTGAGCAAACTGTATGACGAGTGCGACGAGATTCTGGTGCTCGAAGACGGCCAGCCCTTCGTCGAAGAGCTGATTAAAGGCTGTCTGGGCAAAGGCAAGCCCGTACACGGCCGTCTGGATGAGGTCATCCGCCGCGACGGCGAGCTGAACGCCGAGAAAGTTGCCAAGGCCCTCGGTATGCCCGTTGCCACCGGTCCCGCAGTGCCCGAGGTGGTCACCAACCGTCCTCCCGCACTCTGCCAGGGTTGCCCCCATATCGACAGCTATCAGGCTCTCATCGATGTGATGAAGAAGTACGAGCATGGCCGTGTGTTCGGCGACATCGGTTGCTATACCCTCGGTTTCAACATGGGTGCTTTGAACACCACCGTCTGCATGGGTGCTTCCATCACCATGGCCAAGGGTGCCGCCGAGATGGGCATCTTCCCCTCCGTGGCAGTTATCGGCGACGGTACGTTTGGCCACAGCGGCATGACTGGCCTGCTTGACTGCGTAAACGAGAAGGCTAACGTCATCGTGATGATTCTCGATAACGACATCACCGCTATGACCGGCGGCCAGCCCTCCAGCGCCAACATGAAGCTCTTCAACATCTGCAAGGGCCTCGGTGTCGACCCCGACCACATCCGCCATATCGTTCCCCTGCCCAAGAACCACGACGAGTTTGTCAAGATTCTCGAAGAGGAGATTGCCTACGACGGCGTCAGCGTCATCATCCCGCAGCGTGTCTGCATCGTTGAGAACAAAAAGCGCATTGCCGCCAAGAAATAAATTGTCAGAATAGTCCGACTTGTCCGACCAGTAAGAATAGTCAGACAAATCGGACACAAAAAAAGAGAAACAACAATGAAGAAAGACATCATACTTTGTGGCGTAGGCGGTGACGGTATTGTCTCCGTAGCCAAAATCATCAGCGACGCAGCCCTTAACCTGGGCATGAATGTCAAGCAGAGCGAAATCCACGGTATGTCGCAGCGTGGCGGCAGTGTGTTCAGCCACCTCCGCATCAGCAGCGAACCCATCTTCGCCGACGTGATTCCCGAAGGCAAGGCCGATATCATCCTCAGCTCCGAGCCTATGGAGGCTTTGCGCTATCTGCCTTTCCTCGCCCCCGACGGCGTGGTCATCACCAACAGCGACCCCTTCATCAATATCAAGAACTATCCCGAAATTGAGAAGGTCAATGCCGAGCTGGCCAAGCTGAAGAAATGTGTCAGCTTCAACGCCAACGCCATTGCCAAGGAGCTCAACGCCCGCGGCAACATGGTGCTGCTGGGTGCCGCCGCTCCCTACCTTGAGATTGAGTTCGACGAACTGGAGAAAGCCATCAAGGCCATCTTCGGCCGCAAGGGCGACGCCGTCGTCGAGACCAACATCAAGGCCATCCGTGCCGGCCGCGATGCGAAGTAACTATTTATGTTATGCCAACTATATCAGAATTCTTCGGGATTAGTATAGTAATACGTTTCATTGACCACAATCCTCCACATTTCCATGCGTATTATCAACAAGATAAAGTATCTGTGGAAATAATGAATGGGAAGGTACGGGGAGAAATGTCAGAACGTGCATTACGGATGATATTAGAGTGGCTTGACTTACATCGAGAAGAGATAATGGAGGCTTGGAAACTGGCATCAATGGGACAAAGCCCTAACAAAATTGAACCATTAAGATGAAAGAGCAACTGTTTCTTGAAATAACTGAAGCAAAGTATCTAAATGATTTTAGAATGCTTGTCTCCTTCAATAATGGGGAATCCCGTTTGTTTGACTTTGCCCCTATAGTTGACAAGTACCCTGTCTTTGCACCTTTGAAAGATAAGAATACGTTGAGACAATTCCATATCTCAGACACGCTTGAATGGTGCAACGGTACAATTGACATCGCTCCGGAGTATATTTTCGAACACGGAGAACTCGTAGGCGATGAAAGTGATTTGCCTGTTGCAGCAGAAGCACCAATAGAATACGAAAAATAAGTAGTCGTATTTTAGATGAAAGAGGATGGCACACTGTGTCATCCTCTTTCGTTTTTAGAACAACTATTTGTCCTAAATTGTTTCGTGCAAATCAGAGTTCTTTTTATTCGTCATGCCGAACGAGGATTTTTAGAAATTTAACCTTTTATGTTTCAATTAATAAGGATTTGTAATATAACATTTGTTTACTGACTTAAATTGTTGGTGCTGTTAATAGATTCTTCTATGTCAATATGATGTTCCTTGAGTACTTTTATTGCAAGTGGTTGTCCTTTTTGGGCTGCTAAGCGGTACCATTTTATAGCATTATCTGATAGAATTCTTTTAGTATTGCTGATTACAAGAGATTCTGTGTCGTCATAATAGAATCCAAGCCAATATTGTGCATCACCATGGCCACTACGGGCTGCCTTTAACAACCATTTCTCGGCTTTTTTCCCTGATTGGATATATCCATCTAGACCGGTTAGGTAATTAAATCCAATTTCAAATTGTGCTTGGTGGTCTTCTTGATTTGCTGCTTTTAATAACCATTTCTTTGACAAAGCATCAGATTGTTTACACCCAGTACCATGTAGGTAGTACATTGCTACCCAGTATTGAGCGTCCGCCAGCCCATTTTTAGCAGCCAGCAATGCCCATTTAAATGCCTCGTCGAATGATTGGGGTACGCCATACCCATTGTGATACAACCTGCTTAGAGCGTATTGAGCATCACAATTACCGTGTTCTGCAGATTTTTTATAATATTTTGCAGCTTCAATATATGACTTAGGTACTAGGTCTCCTTCTTCATACATTCGTCCGAATTGATACTCCATATAGGAGTCTCCCATATCAAGGCGAAGATACATGCCACCAATGCTAGTATGCTCCTTTTTGATAAAATCAATTGCCTCTGTATAACCTTGTTCGGCTGCTAAGCGAATCCATTTATATCCATGAATAGGATAGGCACCATTGTAGTAATATAGTCCGAGTATGTACTGACTTCTTTTATCTCCTTCTTGTGCTGTTCTCTCTATTAGGTTTATAGAATCAGAATTACAAATAATAGTGTGAGGTAATCCCTTATAATATTTCTTTATTTCGCTTATTTGTTCTTCTGTTAGAGATATTGAAGCGAGGGTATCGGGAACAGCCGCTTTTTTTTCATTCAGTTCATTCTTCTTGTTATTTGGAGTATCATTACATCCTTTGCAGAAATAGAAGTCAAATCCTCCACCGAAGGAAGTACGAGGATTTTGGCGATTTGCTGTGTTGCTCATCACTTCCCTTCGGATGTCAAAGAAATCTTCTTCCATGTCATTGCCAGATTGGCCGATGCCATTGATGAACGCTCTGGCAAAGGGGCTGTTGCCACTACCGGCATCAGAATCCATTGCGACTTGTCCCGAAGATGTGGATTGCAGAATGGCGGTGCCTTTCTTTGCCTCAATGGCTCGGTTGTCGCCAGCATTGGCGAAGCCGGCCTGATTGCGACATGCGTCAATGACAAATATCATAACTTTGCCGTTGCTTTTCCATTTCTCGCTTTCTTCTATTAAGTAGTCCAGAGAGCATTCATCTTTGATGCTAAGGTCGCCTCTATCAATTGCAAGCAAATAGTCTTTTCCCTCGTATCTAAGGCCGTGACCTGCAAAATAGATAAGAGCCACTTGGTAGCTTTGTGCGAGTTGGAAGAAAGAGGTGACAGAGGTTTGCATGTCGTTGATGTCAGCATCGTATAGTGTCGCCACATCGAAACCCAATTGTTTCAGTCTGTCAGATACGTCGCGGGCATCGTTCAGGGCATTGGGCAATACTTCCAAATCATTATAGTTGCCGTTGCCAATAACAAGGGCAATGCGTTTTTCTGGATAGTTTGCAATGTTGTGTTCCCCCTGACTGATTTCTGGAAAGTTCCCAGATTCGCTTCGGGTGGAGCCTTTCACTTTGTGGTAGTTGTTTATAAAATAGTCCTTAAGGCTTTTGGCCTTCTTGGCTTTCAGGGTCTCTTTAGAGAAATAATATATTTTTGAAGTGCCCATTTTCTGTGCCCTGAAACTCTGTTTTTTATTGGCAAAATCTATGCGTTCATTGAGGTTGAATCTGTCACCGACTTTCTTCTGCCGGTTGCCGATAGTGATGCTATTGGCGTTGTAGATGCGCAGGATTTCGTATGTGTCCTGTCCCACGGCTTGAATGGCAGTGGACAACATCAAAATCAGGGCGATGCAAGGTAATAGATGTTTCATGCTATTTTCTCATTTTTATGAATTGTACAATGTTGCTCAGCAATGCAAATGTCAAAGACGGTATTGTGATATTGTATGCTTTGTCACCGAATAGGTAGATTAGGGAAGATAGCAGGGAGAGGATAAAACCATACCCCAACAGAGAACAGAGGAAATGTATGAGAGGGCGTTGGACTATCCATTTGAGCGGATTCCAACGGATAGTTTCTTTTCTCAGTCCCTGAAGAATAATGTAGATGATAAAGGTATAGAAGAGTAATAAGAAAAGTACATAATACCATCTGACAATATGTTTCTTCTCCATAAGTGATTTGAAACCCAGGTAGTGAAGATAGGCTCCTGGCTGAGCATGCGCATAGGTATCGTGAAGATCCTCTTTCATGTCGCCGATTATGAGATATTTGCCACTGATATCATCGCGAAAACGGGTCCATGTAATGGAGTCGAAAATCAATTCGGAGAGATGGAAGTAGTTTTGCGTGTTGTCTTCCTGCCACTCGCATTCCATGCTGGTGTGAATAGTGAGGAAGAGTGCGTTTTGACAGAGTTTGCAGCCGTCGAAATAAAAAGGTCCATGTTTGGTAATGTTTCGATTGGTAGCATGTCTATACATTTCCAAAGCGATGGAACCTTCTCCATTTTGTAGGTATCGGTATTTGTAGAATCCCGACTTGCTTTTTGACTCATCGAAGTCGCAGAAGAAGCCGAGAGGTTCCATGAGGCTGTCAGTCATGGGATATGGACATCTGTTTATTAAGTCCCAGTGTTTTGCTATTGCCACATCGCGCATTCTCAACAACTGCATAGTCAGTGCAGAGTCGTATTCGGAGTATTCATTTTGTTCAAAGCGGATGTCGAGGAAAATGTGGCGGTAGTTGGTGTTCTCCACCTTTTTGAGGAAGTCGAGCAGTCGTTTGCGGTCGGTGATGGCGCGTTTTCGATTGGTGTCGGGAACTTCTACAGTGTCGGAAATAAGCATCTTGTCATACGAAACATTGACAAAGACGGCATCATCGATGTCTTGCTCTTTAGGATTGAAGTACTCTAAGAATGAGTATTTCTCAGAGGAGAGAGACATGGGGTAAGCAATGTTGTTGAAGAGGTAGCAAAGCATTAATATTACCAAAGATATGGCAATACTTAGTAGTATCTGTTTGTTCCATAACTTGTTCTTACTCCACTTCATTTTTTATGTTTCCCAACACCCACTCCAGCACCAAAGGAGAGCCTTACTATACAAAAGAAGCGTGGTGCTGTATACCACGTCTTTGACTGAAGGTCCTGAGAAAAATACCTGTGAAGAAGATGCGGCATCAGTCCACGCTATATGCGTGAACCGTTACACACTCTTGCTTCTTGATGAAAATTTCTCAGGTTTTCAGTCACAAGAAGAAGTATAACGCTTCTATACTTTAGGCTTAGTTTCCTGTTCTAAACCATCTGCAAAGATACAATTTATTTTCAACATACAAACTTTTTTTCTCAATTCGGCGAAAATGGTGTATTTTTGCATTTGTGTTTTACGTAACAACAAACTGCAATATATGATTCCTATACGCAATCTCGTTCAGTTCTGGGTCATGGCTCTTTTGCTTGCTGTAGGCGGCGGTTCAGAGGCTCAGAACCAGGTGAGGAAAGCTGGTTCAGCGTCGCATACCCAAGGTCTGGAGCATTTTTCCTTACAGGGGTGGATACTCGTTCCCGACCATGCCGACAGCGTCGAGCTGCGTGCCGCCCACCTGCTGGCCGACCATCTTGACGGTTTCGCCATCATACAGGAATCCGCAGCCGACACGCTCCCCTCTCTCCGCAATCCCGGCCGCGGTGCCATGCCCATGGCTGTCTTTGTGGGAAACACCCGCATGGCCATGTCCACCCTCACCCGCAAGGAGGAACTGCGCGACGACGGCTTCCGACTTCGCTCCGATGGCCACACCGCCGTCGTCTATGGCCGTCAGGGCAAAGCCGTCTACTACGGCGCCGCCCGCCTGCTGGAGCTCAAAGGCTTCCGCATGACCGACCCCCAGGTTCCCGACGTCTCCCCTGTCATCAAACCCGGCCTCCCCGTGGCCGACGAGGTGAACAACCCCTCCTTCGCCTATCGCGAAATCTGGTACTACACCCCCCACCACAGCCCCGACTATGCCGACTGGCACGGCCTCCACCGCCGCATCCGTGTCGGTCCTGAAGGCCAATACATCGACGACAAACCGTCCTCCGGACCCCTCCGCTGGGCCGACGGCATGTATGTCCACACCTTCCAAAAACTCATCCCGCCTGCCACCTATTTCGACCGCCACCCCGAGTGGTTCTCCCAGATTGGCGGCCAGCGTGTCCGCGACGGGCAGCTCTGCCTCTCCAATCCCCAGGTCTTGGACACCCTCTGCGCCAACCTCGCCACCATGATGCAGCAGCAGCCCGACGCCCAGGTATGGTCCGTCTCCAACAATGACAACTACAACGTCTGCCAATGTCCACGCTGCCGCCACGCCGACTCCCTATACGGTGGCCCTTCCGGCACACTCATCCACTTCATCAACCAGGTCGCGCGCCGTTTCCCCCACAAAACCATCTCCACCTTGGCCTACCAGTTCACCCGCCGAGCCCCCCAGCCCGTCCAGGGCCATATCGAAAAGCCCGACTCCAACGTCAGCATCATGTTCTGCTCCATTGAGTGCGGACGGCAAGAAGCCATCCCCACCGCCCCTGCCGAGGCCTCTTTCCGCTGCGACATGGAAGACTGGGCGGCCCTTACCCCCAACCTCTACGTCTGGGACTATGTCGTCCAGTTCCGCAACATGTGGGATCCCTTCCCCAACCTCCACGTCCTCCAGCCCAACCTCAAATACTTCCACGACCACGGCGTCCGACTTATGTTCGAGCAAGGCACAGGTGCCAATAACATGACCTCCTGGATGGAACTGCGCCAATACATGCTGGCCAAACTCCTCTGGGATGTCAACGCCGACCCCGACTCGCTCCTCCACGACTTCTGCCTCCACCACTACGGCCTCGCTGCCGCTCCTGTCGAGCAGTTTTACCGCCAGATGCACCACGCCCTCATTGCCTCCGGCCAGCGGCTCGACATCTACGGCTACCCCGTCGATGCCGCCACGGGCTACCTCTCGCCCGAACAAATAACTCTCTACCAAACCCTCATTGCAGCCGCCTACGACAGCCTCGCCCTCTACAACTCCCGCAACAACCCCTTCTTCGAAAACTGTAGCCTCACCGCACAGCAAGTGGTGCGCGACCGCATCCGCTATCTCGAACTCTCCCTCTCGAGCTCACCATGTCCGGCTTCCTGCCCATGGACAGCTCTTTCTCCTCCCGCGCCGACCGCTTTGTGGCCGACGGCTCGCGCCTCGGCCTCACCATCCTCCACGAAATGGGCTACTCCCTCCACGAATACCGGGCCGACATCGACAACTATCTGGCCAAATGCAACCAACCCAATCTGGCACGCCATCGCACCGTCTCCCTTCGCCACCTTCCCCACAGCCAGTACAGCGCCGGTGGTCCCCAAGGCCTCACCGATGGCCGTGCCGGAATACTCAACTACAAGCGCGACTGGTTAGGCTTCTGGGGCGACACTCTCGATGCCGTCATCGACCTCGGTCGCCGCCACAAAATCAGCCAAATCAAGCTCGATTTCTTCTACTTCCCCCTCTCCTGGATTTTCTTCCCCCAAACCATCAACTACTACGTCTCCTCCAATGGCCGCAACTGGAGCCTCGTCGGCACCCTCCGTCCCGACGACCCCCAACGCCTGGCCGTGCCGCAAATCAAGACCTTTGCCGTCCAATTCCCCACCCGTCGCGCCCGCTATGTGCGCGTCGAGGCCCTCCCCCTTCCCTCCATCCCCGCCTGGCACCGCGCCACCGGCTCATCCCCCTGGCTCTTCACCGACGAGATAATAGTGCGGTAACGTCATTGGCTCGATACGGCTGTTTTTCTCTCAAACATCCTCTTGCCGCATTTCTTTTCCCATTATATGGGGAAAAAAGTGTACCTTTGCAGCCGTTTTTTTCTACACAACAAGATATGTTGACAACTGTACACATCATCGGTATCCTCCTCACCGTAGGCCTTTTGCTGGCGGTGAGCATCCTCTCGGGCCGCAAGGTGAGCGACGCGCGAAGCTTCACCACCGGCGGTCGTTCGGGCTCTTGGATGGTCTGCGGAGCCATTCTCGGCACCCTCGTGGGCGGCCAGTCCACCATCGGCACCGCCCAGCTGGCTTTCAGCTTCGGCATCTCCGCCTGGTGGTTCACCATCGGTGCAGCCCTCGGCTCGCTGGTGCTGGCCTTGGTCTACGCCCGTCCGCTGCGCGAAAGCGGCTGCTCCACCCTCCTCGAAATTGTGTCGCGCCAGTATGGCCGCCGGGCCGAGACCGTCGGCTCGCTCCTTTTCCTCATCGGCATCTTCATCAGCATCATGTCGCAAGTCCTCTCGGCCTCAGCCATGGTCTCCAGCCTCTTCCCCCTGTCGCTCACCTGGGCCGCCATCATCAGCGCGCTGCTCATCATGCTCTTCGTCCTCTTCGGCGGCATACGCAGCGCTGGCGCCGGCGGCATCATCAAACTGGTCCTCCTCTACGTTGCCTCCCTTACCGCCGGTGCCTTGGTGTGGCATCTGGGCAACGGCTTCGGCGGCATCATGTCCAGTATACAAAACCTCTATGCCGACCCCGTAGTGGCCAGTCTTAACGACATCACCGATGCCGAAAGCATCCACCGTCGCTACGGCAATTTCGTGGCCCGCGGCCCTCTTAAAGACATTGGCGGCTGCCTCTCGCTCATGCTTGGCGTGGTCACCACCCAGACCTACGCCCAGGGCATCTGGTCCGCCGCCTCCACCCCCAAAGCCCGCCGCGGAGCCATCTACTGCTCGCTACTCATCCCCATCATCGGTGCGGCCTGTGTGCTGGTGGGCATGTACATGCGTGGCCATTATGTCACCGCCGCCGAATTGTCCGCCCTCCAGGCGGCCGGTCATCAGTTGCCCGACGGTGTCGGGGTGATCGAAAGCTCCCTTCAGGCCTTCCCGGCCTTTGTGCTTACCCACATGCCCGCATGGCTTGGCGGCATAGCCCTCGGAGCCATGCTCGTCAACATTCTGGGCTGTGGCAGTGGCCTCACCCTTGGCGCGGCCACCATCCTGGTGCGCGACGTCTATGCCAACCTGCGGCAGCTCCGTGCCAGCCGCCAGTTTGGCCGTCGGCTGCCTGCCCTGCGGCCCGTCTCCGACCGCTCCCTGCTGATGCAGACGCGCCTTTCAATCATAGGTCTGCTGGCCTTGGCCGTGGTGGTGGCTCTCTCCGTCAAAGGCACTTTCATCAACGACCTCGGCTTCCTCTCCCTCGGGCTGCGCGCCGTGGCGTTGCTTTTCCCGCTCTCGTTTGCCCTCTTCCTGCCCGGCCGCATACGGCCTCGCTACGTGGTGCCCGCCATGGTGGCAGGTACCGCCGCCATGCTGCTGGCCAAGTTCCTCGCCCTCCCCGCCGACCCCATCTACTACGGCCTCGGCCTCTCGGCCCTCGTTCTTTCGCCCAGCCTTCGCTCCAGGTCCGCTCGTTAGACACTATTTTGTTTCTTGTTTGTCTCTCTTTATTCTCTCCAAAAGAGAATAAAGAGAATGTAAGAGATATTATCTGTTTATATAATAAGCGAATATGAGTATTCTTTAAGAGGATTGCGGTTGGGAACTGGCTCGGGTCATGGTGGGTGGTGGGGCTTCCGTGCCGCGCAGTGGGTGAGGCGGTGTGCCGATTGTGGGGGTTGGGAGGCTTTATTTTTGAAGGAGGTGTGTGAAATGAAGCTTTTTGTGTATATTTGCACTGGTAATAGCCGTTGTCTTGCGGACGGCGGCGTTGTGTCAATAGTATAAATATCAATGAAATGAAGTGTATTGGTTTATGGTTGGGGCTGGTGCGCGGGCTGTTGCATTGTGTGGCGGCGGTGCTGCTTTTGGCGCATGGCGGTGCTTTGGCTCAGACGTTCACCTGCACGGCTCCGAGCGGGCAGGTGCTGCGGTGTGTGGTGGTGGATGGTGCGGTGGAGGTGTCGAAACAGCCCGGCATTGCGCTTGCGGGACCGTTGGTGATTCCCGATTCGGTGGCGTATGGCGGGGTGGGCTACAGGGTGGAGCGAGTGGGGTCGTTTGCCTCGTCGGGGGTCACGTCGGTGGTGGTGCCGGGGTCGGTGAGGCGGGTAGCCGACGGGGCTTTCCGTAATTGCACGGCGCTTGCGGCGGCCGCGCTGGGCGACTCAGTCCGGGTGATAGGCCGTTATGCTTTTTACCACTGTGTGGCGCTGGGCGGCGTGGTGTTGCCGCCGGTGGTTGATACGATTGGCGATTATGCTTTTGCAGAGTGTGGAGCGATGGACGGCGTGCTGGTCATTCCCGATTCGACCCGGAAGGTGGGGCGATATGCTTTCAACCAGTGCCGGAGGTTGGACACGGTGTATGTGGGCAGCGGGGTGACGGTGGTGGAGGATGAGTGTTTTGCTTATTGCGATTCGCTGTCGCTGCTGGAGCTGGGTGAGGGGGTCGACTCGCTGGGGCGTGGCGCCTTTTTTGGGTGCGGGAAGCTGCGTTCGGTGCAGTTGTCCGCAGGGTTGAAGGCTATAGGGTATGGCTCGTTTGAGGGGTGCGGACAGCTGCGGGAGGTAGTTGTGCCAGACAGTGTGCGGACGCTGGGTGCTTATGCTTTCAGCCAGTGTGAGGCGTTGGGCCGTATCGGTGTGGGCTTGGGGGTGAGACAGGTGGGGCGGTATGCTTTCAACCGGTGTGTGAGTCTGGACAGTTTCTTTTTCCACAGCCCTGTCCCGCCCGCCATAGAGGACAATGCTTTTGGCAATACGTCGCCCGATAAGGTGTTTGTGGTGCCTTGTGGCGCCGAGGCGGCCTACAGGCAAGTGTGGGGCGATGCCTACCGCTATGCCGAGCCGGAGGCGGGGGTGAGCCTCGAGGTGGGGGTGGACGACACGGCACACGGATGGGCTGAGGCTCCGTGGGGAGTGCGGTGCGACTCGGTGGCGGAGGTGAGGGCTACAGCGCGCAGGGGCTACCGTTTTGCGGAGTGGAGCAATGGCAGTCGGGCCAATCCCGACACGCTGTGGCTGACGGGCGATTCGGCGGTGACGGCACATTTTGAGCTGATGGTTTATGGGCTTCGGGTGGAGGCGAACAATGGGGAGTGGGGCTCGGCCACCGGCGGAGGGGATTATGCCTTCGGCACGGAGGTGACAATTGCGGCCACGGCCTTTGAAGGGTACGGTTTTGTGGGGTGGAACGACGGCAGTGCGGCCAATCCGCGGCGGGTGGTGGTGGAGAGCGACACGCTTTTCACGGCAATGTTTGGCCCGCTGGGGGCTGTGGATGAAAGAGAGAAGGCGGAGGCTCCGAGGGTGTATGCCGTAAGGTCAGACGGAGGCTGGGCTATCGTGATTGAGGGGGCCGTGGGACGACCGGTGGAAGTGGTGGACTGGATGGGCCGCAGCGTGATGCGGACAACGAATGGTGCCGGACGGTTGAGGGTGCCGGTGGGAGGTGGAGCGGTGTATGTGGTGCGGGTGGGTCGCGGCGAAGGCGTGGTTGTCAGTCTGCCAGCAGTATGCCGCTGACGCACCAGTGGCTGAAACTGCCCGCTTGAGGCTCGCCTTGGGGTATGGCCACGGTGAGGGTGTGTTGGCCTTTGGCGGGGATGCCTTCGCGCCGGAAGTATTCCATGAGGTCGAAATAGACGGGCTGGGTGGCGGTGCCGGGACACCAGCCGGAGCGCGAGAAGTCGGACGAGGAGAGACCGTTCCAGAAGTTGCCGCTGACGGGGTTCCACTCGCGGTAGCGCCCGCAGTCGGTGCGCCAGGGGGTGAAGGTGAAGGCGGGTTTGCCGTCGATGAGCAGTGTGTGGGTCTTGGGGTTGAACTCGTCGCCGCCGTCCCAGCCGCCGTGGCCGGTGGCTATGTAGCGCAGACGGTAGGACATGCTGGTGTCGACTATGGCAAAGCGGGTGGTAAGGCTGTCGGTGGCGAAAAGACGGCCGTAGTTCTGCCCTGCCATCTCAAGGACATTGCAGGTGTTGAAGAGCGATGAGCAGTAGCGGGAGGCGTTGCTGTCCACTTCGGCAGAGGGCGCGCCGGGGTAGGATTTGATGTCGAGGGTGACGGTGTGGCCGCCACGGTCGTAGTTGCCAATCCAGATGCCAATCCACACTTCGCCTTGCAGCAGCGGAGCGAGGTCGGTGACTTCTTGTTTGTAGTAGGCTTCGTCCTGCCAGTCGAGGCCGTCGAGCTGCACACGGTCGTTGAACTGACCCACGCCGAAGGGGGTGAAGAAACGCATGAGTTCGACAGGGGGCTGGTAGACGAAAGAGGAGATGAGGTATTGGCGCAGGGTGCTGATGCCCGGACGGATGCCTTGATAGCGTTCGCCGTTGCGCCCGATGAAGGTGGGCAGGGAGTCGGGGTGGTTGTTGATGCCGTCGAAGAAATTGGGTTCGAGGTGGTTTTTGGCACCAGGGATGACGAAGATGGAGCCTGTGCGGTCGTAGGCGTCGCCGGTGCTGCGCTGGTGGAGTTCGAGGAAGGTCTGATAGTGTGAGGGCAGCTGGGGCAGGCGGATGCGTTTGAGGGCCAGGGTGCCACCGGCGTAGTGGAGCACGGAGTCGAAGGGTGTGTTGGCACGGTAGTCGCCTTCGATATGGTCGTTTTTGCCGCACCAGCACAGCTGCACGCTGTCGAAAACGCGGGTGGTGACAACCATTTGACGGCGTTTGATGTTGGAGAGTTCGCGGTTAGAGACAAGGGGTATGCGGTTGTCTAAGTAGTACTTGCTGCTGTGGGCCCGCTCGGTGCGGACCAGCTGCATGCGACATTGGCCGTTGCGCCAAAAGCTGACCAGCAGACCGGGGAAGCGCCCATAGTAGGGCACGGGTGTAAGGCTGCGGGACTCTTTGCTCCGGGTGTTGGGGCCGCCGTGCCATCTGGTTTTGAAGGGCTGCACGTAGAACTCCAGCGTGTTGCTGTTGATGGAGCATGTGTAGCGGGTGAGGCCGTTCACTTGGGCTGTGTCGAATTTGATGTCGCTGCGGCTGAAGGGGGATGCGGTGCGGTAATAGTCCCAGCTGTTGCCGTTGAAGAGGGCGGTGAGGTAGGTGATGGAGTCGGTGGATTCGTTGACGAAGATGTCCTCGACGGAGTAGCCCTTGATGTAGTTGCCTTTGGCATTGGCTGCATGGCGGTGGTATTCGCCGGGCAGGCGGTCGCCGGAAAGGACGAGATACTGCCAGCTGCCGGCGATTTCTATTTGGGTGTACTGCGTGTCGATGTGCTCGCCATAGTCGTAGGTGGCATAGACAAAGTGGTTGGCGTTTTTGGACACTTTGACGGGCTGGGTCTGGGCTGGGAGGTGGACCACGGCGGCCATCAACAGGATGAGGACAAGGATTTTTTGCATAATGTGGGTTGGATAAAGGTGGGTTTTATTGTGATTGTCCTAAGCGGGTGCCGCTCTGGGGGAGGGAGGGCTTAGGAGTTTGATGTTTTTTCGGTTTCCTGGTCGTCGGGGAGGTCGATGACTTTGAAGCGCGACTGGCGCTGGTGCCATCGGTCGAGGGCCAGCTGCCGGAGGTCGGCCACGTCGTCGCGCTCGTCCATAATCTCCAGTCCCACGATGGTTTCGATGATGTCTTCGAGGGTGATGATGCCTTGGAAGCTGCCGTACTCGTCGATGACGCAGGCAATGTGGCGTTTGTTGCGTAGCATGGAGTCCCAGATTTCGGACACGGGCATTTCCTCGCGGTACATGACGATGTCGCGCTTGATTTCGCCGAGGGTCATGTTGAACTTGTCCTCGGTGAGGAGTTCGAGGGCCTCGCTGCGGAGGACGTAGCCTGTGATGTACTCGTCGCTGTCGCTGTAGACCGGTATGCGGGAGAAGTGGGAATAGGTCTTGTCGCGGTAGAACTCTTTGAGGGTCATCTGCTCTGGGGCGATGGCGGCCACGGTGGTGGGGGTCATGACGTCCTCGGCCTTGACATCGTCGAGCTTGATGACGTTCTGGATGATTTTGTTTTCGTCCTCGTCTATCACCTCTTCGTCCTCGGCCATATCGGCCATGGCGGCCACTTCCTCGCGGCTGACGGCGGCCTCGTCCTCATCGTCGTCGGCAATGGTTTTGGAGAGCTTCTCCACAACCCACACGATGGGGAAGAGCAGGATGATGATGAAGCGGAGGGTGCGGGTGGTGAAACCCATGAGTTTTTTCCAGTAGCGGGTGCCGATGGTTTTGGGGATGATTTCGGAGAAGACGAGGATGAGGATGGTGGTGACGGCGGAGACCACGCCGAACCACTGGCTGCCGAACACTTCGGTGGCTTGGGCTCCCACGCCGGCGGCACCGATGGTGTTGGCGATGGTGTTGAGGGAGAGGATGGCGGCTATGGGACGTGCGTTGTCGGTCTTGTATCGCTTGAAGCGGGTGGCGGGTTTATAGCCCTCGTCTTCGCGCATGTTGACATAAGACAAGGGGGTGGACATGAGCGTTGCCTCCAATATCGAGCAGATGAACGATATGGTCATTGCGCCCAAAAGGAATGTCAGAAGGAGTGCCATTTCGAATTGTAGTGTTTGTTGCTGTTATTCTTTTGGTTTATATTTTATTGTACAGTGATTTCGTCTATCATGAGCCATGCGGGCTCGCCGCTGTATTCGTGCCACTGGGGCAGTGATTTCAGGCAGTGCACACGCAGCCGCACATAGCGTACCCCGCGGGCTTCGGCGGGATGGAAAAGGCCTTGGCGCTGCGCGAACGAGCGGCGGAGGGAGAGGCGGCGGCTCTCTTTCGATTCGTTGACCAGTGGGCGCGCCACTTCCAACGGCTGCCAAGGGGAGTACTGTTTGCCATCAGTCGACCATTGCACGGCCACGTCCACGGGGCTTACCACCCAGTCGGCGGGGCTGTGGCAGAAGCCTGCCGAAATCTGTTTGAGGGTGGTGGGGCTGTCCAGCACGATGTTGATGTCGATGCTGTCGCGGCCGGAGAACCCTGTCCAGCCGTCGCCGTAGTTGCCGGCTATGCCCAGACGGTTGTCGTGCAGCACTGAGGGAAAGCCTTGGCCGTAGGTGGCGTTGGGTCTGTCGGCGGGTTGAGCCGAGTCGCCGTATGCTTTCACCGTGAGGCTTTCGATGTGGTTGTGCTGATTGTCGGGCATGCTGAGCTTGAACTCGGGAGGGGTGTCGAAATAGTAGCCGCAGTAGCGCCAAAGGTTGACGCTGTCGGCAGGCAGTGAGGGCACCATGACGAAACGGAAACGCTGAACGCTGTCGCCGCTGATGCGGTAGCGTTCGGCCACACCGGGGCCACAGGTGGCGCTGCCCAGACCGGCTTGGCGGGCATCGATGTTGACGATATAATGGTGCGAAGGGGTGAGCCTGTTGATGCGCCGAGCTGTGGTGAGGACGCTGTCCTCATAGCGGCGTATGCCAAAGCCGATGCATCCTGTGTCGGCCGAGCAGAACGAAAGTTTCCGGTTGCGGACGGAGAAAGTGGTCCAGTAGGCCGAGCGGTTGCCGCTTTCCTGAGGCACCACATGCAGCTCGCCGCACACGTCGGACGGAGCCGAGCGGTTCAGTCCCTGCCATTTGGCCTGGTTGCGGTCGGGGTAGGTCTCGTAGAAATTGCCCCACCATTCCACCTGGCTGCAAGCCGAGTCAATACCCAGCTGAATGCCCAGCCGGGGCAGGGTGCGGTAGCTGCCGCGGGGTTGCAGCATATAGCTGAGCTGCACACGTCCCTCGGCATCCACCTCCACAATCTGGCGCAGCGCCATGGTCCGCCCTTCGGGCGAGGAGAGCTCCAGCAGGATGTCGGCCTCGGCCATGCGGTCAGCCTCGCCGATGGGGGTCACGGTGCAGCTCACGGGGGTGGGAGTCAGGCTGTCCAGCCCCTCCCATGCGCGGGCTCCGTAGGGGTCGACAAGGTCGTTGAGCGTGGGAGGCCGCCAAAAGTGCCAGCGGAGCGGAGCCTTGAGCAGCTCGATGCCTTTATATTTGTAACTGGTGATGTAGCCATTGTCTGAGTTGATAAGCATGGAGAAAATGTCTTCGCGTCCCAGCGACACCTGATGTTGCTCCTTGCTCCAGCCCCAGAAGAAGTCGCGCATCGACACTTCGGGCAGATCGATCGAGTCGGTAGGGCTCTCGATGGTGGTCAGCTCAAACTCGTCGTGGCTGTTCTCGCTCAGTATCCACGAGGTTCCGGCGTCGTAGGGGTCGTTCACCTCATAGCTGTCACCCGTGAAGTTGAATCGCACGAAGAACCGTTCGCCGGGCAATGCCGCCAGCTCCGGGAGGGAGAAATCGAGGCGGCAGCTCTCGCCTGCTGGCAGATGGGGATAGATGGTGTCGCAAAAGATGCTGTCGCGCAGCGAGGAGAAAACCAGACACTGGCACACGAAATCGCTGGCGTCGCGAAAGTTGAACGTGTTGTGAAGCATGAAGTATTGTTGGCCTTCGGCGTCGGTATGGCTGGTGACTTTGAGGCACTGGTAGACTTTTTGCAGCTCGTTGGCATGGGCATGGGGAATGCGAAGGCTACCCACCACCCCGTTGGCGCAGAAAGCATCGTCGTGCTCCACGCCGGGCAGGGTGCCGAGGTCGCCTCCCACGGCATACCACAGCCCCTCCCGCAGGGGGTTGGAAGTGAGGGCACTGTCCGTTGCCTCGCCATAGGGTGCTGAAGGCTGGCTGGAGTGGCGCACAAAGCTCTGGTCCACCCAATCCCACACAAAACCGCCTTGCAGCGGAGGGTATTTGTCGATGGTGTCCCAATAGTCTTTCAGTCCACCCATGCTGTTGCCCATGGCGTGGCAGTATTCGGCCATGATATAGGGGCGCAAAACGGGACCGTGGGCCGCCGTGTCGTCGGTCAGGGTGTTGGCCTTGAGGGAACGTCGCAGTTTGGCGGGCAGTTGTGTACCCTCATCGTTGAGGTCGCGCAAACGTTCAAAATGGTTGCCCAGTCCCCGCCAGTCGGCACAATAGTCCGAAAGGTATTCCACCGAGGGGTACATCACCTCCACGATATCGGTGTTCCAGTCCAGTACCGCACGCTCGTAGGTGACGGGACGGGTGTTGTCCAGGCGCTTCAGATAGCGGTAGGTATGCTCCGTTGCCACCCCGTTGCCGCATTCGTTGCCCAGCGACCACGCTATCACCGAGGCGTAGTTGCGGTCACGGTGGTACATATTGTTCACGCGGTACTGCATCGGCCAGCTCCATTCCTTCTTTTTGGCCAGGCTTGCCTCGCCATAGCCCTGGGCGTGGCTCTCCACATTGGCCTCGTCCCACACGTAAAGGCCGTAGCGGTCGCACAGCTCATACCAGTATTCGTCGTCGGGATAGTGGCTGGTGCGGACGGCGTTGATGTTCATGTGCTTCATCAGCATTATGTCGAACTCCATTTCCGCCCGGGTCAGGTATTGGCCGGTGTAGGGGCTATGTTCGTGGCGGTTCACGCCGCGTATGGTCACCGGCACCCCGTTGACACACAGCTGCCGGGCTATGAGCGTCGTGTCGTCGCCTTGATAGACGATGTCCTTGATCTCCACATTGCGGAACCCCACCTTGCACCCGATGGTCTCCGTGGTCACTCCGCCCGCGTTTTGCAGGCGCATGATGAGGGTGTAGAGATAGGGGGTCTCGGCTGTCCAGGGATGCACTTTGGGAAACCGGCAGTCCGACCCTTCGAAACGGGTGGTCCAGTCGCGCGGCTCCATGCGGCACTGCTTGGTCCACACCCGGTTGCCGCTGCTGTCCTGCAACTCGGCCTCCACCACCATGTGTCCTCCCAGTCGGCCCGAGAGGTTCACGCTCAGGTCTATCAACCCATCGCCAGTTTGCTCGTCGATCCGAGCCACCATCTTGTAGTCAGCAATATGGAAACGGGGGGTGGAATAGATGCACACGTCGCGGGTGATGCCACTCATGCGCCACATGTCCTGACACTCCAGATAACTTCCGTCGCAAAAGCGCATCACCATCACCGCCACGCGGTTCCGTCCGGGGTGGACGCTCTGCGTGATGTCCCACTCGGCAGGGCTCTTGGAGTCTTCGGCATAGCCGAATTTTTTGCCATTGACATAAAGGTACATGGCCGACCGGACGGCCCCGAAGCGTATCACTACGCGCCGTCCGCGCCAACTGTCGGGCAGCTGGAAATCGCGCACATAGCAGCCCGTGGGGTTGAAATCGGTGGGAGCGTATGGGGGATTGGAAGGAAACTCGTTGCGCATGTTGGTGTAGACGGGTGTGCCGAACCCTTGCAGTTCGATGTTGCCGGGCACCTCGATCTCGTCCCATCCGGCGGCGTCATAGTCTTGTTCGTAGAATCCCTTGGGGCAGGCGTATGGGTTTTCGGCCATGTGGAATTTCCACTTGCCGTTGAGCGAGCGGTAATATGGTGACTGTTGATAAGCCAGCGTGGCCACATCCTGTTCGTCGGCATAGGGTATTACGTTGGAGTGGGGCGGCACCGTGCCCACGCTCCACACCCCCACATCGTTCCACTCGTCCTGAGCGTGCAACATGGCGACTGGGAACATCAACATCCCCAACATCAATACGATACCAACAAAATATGTCTTTCTCATGTATATAAATAAATTGCAAAGATAATAAAAAAAACTGGATAATTAAAAATTGGTTTGTCGCAGGTCTGTTACACAGCCGTCAGTTTGATGCCCGTTCCCCGTTACTTCTTCGTTAATTAACGATGAAGGAACGGGGAAGTAGGATTGAAAGAGGGGGCAGAGAGCGGGAAAGCTTGTAAGTCGGTTTTTTTTTGTATCTTTGCCTGTCCAAAGGTGCGGCAGGGAAACCTCGACGAAAGGTTTGAAGAATGAGCTATGGATATGAATATAAACAGTATACGATGAATACACTGACTTTGCGGCACTGCCGCCGTTTTTACGAGCCGCGGCTGCCCCACCTCGTTTTTATCGACGACCTGTATGCCGGAACGATGCAGGGCGACGAGATGCGGATGGAGGTGCCGACCGGCCGCTATAGGGTGCGGGTGCAGTTCGGAGGCCGTGTGCCGTTGGGCAAGAGCGGGCGGAGTTTGGACCTCTCGGTCAGTGGCACGAGCGACGGCGTGGAGGTCGACCGGGATGTGACGGTGCTTTTCCACGACCGCGAGAGGTTGTGGAATGTGCTTTTCGATGTCGACCTCGCGGTGTGGGTGGTGTCGCTTTTCGTCCCGTTGCCGCAGGTGTTTAAGATCGTGTCGGATGTGTTTTTTGTGGTGTGGGCAGTGAGGCTGGTGCTGATCCGCAAGCGATATTACAGCCTGAAGGTGGTCAGTGCCGACGGTGAATGATGTTGTTGAACAATGATAGCAATGAAGATATGAAAGGACTTGTGATGAGGACCACGGGCAGTTGGTACAAGGTGCTGCCCGAAGGCGGGGCGGCGGAGACGACGGTGGACTGCCGTCTGCGAGGCAATTACCGCCTGCGCGGTAACAAACAGACCAATCCTGTGGCCGTGGGCGACTGGGTGGAGTATGCCATGCAGGAGGATGGCACGGGGTTGATTGCCGAGGTGTGCGACCGACGGAATTATATCGTGCGCCGGGCCACGAAGTTGAGTAAGCAGACGCATGTCATTGCCGCCAATGTGGACCGCCTGTGCATCGTGGCCACGCTGGCCTTTCCGCGCACGTCGACGGGCTTTATCGACCGCCTGCTGGTGACGGCCGAGGCCTATCATGTGCCGGCATGTATCGTTTTCAACAAGATTGACTTGCACGACGATGAGGTCTCCGCGCTTTATGAGGGGGTGAAGTCCATGTATGAGGGGGCCGGATATGCGGTGTATGGGGTGAGCGCCTTGCGCGGCGAGGGGCTGGAGCCTGTGCGCAGCATGATGGCGGGGCAGACCACGCTGTTCTGCGGTCATTCGGGTGTGGGCAAGTCGGCGTTGCTCAATGCCTTGGTGCCGGGGCTGGAGCTGAGGGTGGGCGAGGTGAGCGACTGGAGCCTGAAGGGAAAACATACCACCACCTTTGCCGAGATGTATGGGGTGGGGGACGGCCTTGGCGGTGGGGTGTCTGGAGTCGAGGGGTTGGCTGCGTCGAGCCTGACGGGGACGGATGGCGGGCAGCCTACGTTCATCATTGACACGCCGGGAATCAAAGAGTTCGGGATGGTTGATTTCAAGCCCGAGGAGTTGTCGCATTTCTTCCCCGAGATGCGGGTGGTGCTGCCGCAGTGCCATTTTGCCAACTGCACCCATCGGCATGAGCCGCGTTGCGCGGTGAAGGATGCCGTGGAGCGTGGTGAAATCAGCACCGAGCGCTATGCCAACTATCTGGGCATCATCGACCAGATAGAGAGTGGCGAGTAGGAGAGGGGTTTAGAGGGCGCTGGCCACAGCCGCCTGGACGGTGGACATGGAGTTGGCCGGCTCGAACCGCCGCTTCACGTTGCCCTCGCGATCTACCAGGAATTTGGTGAAGTTCCACTGTATGTCGCCCGGTTTCTTGCTTTTCAGCCACACGTAGAGGGGTGAGGCGTCGGGGCCGTTGACATTGATTTTGGCAAACTGGGGGAAGGTGATGTTGTAGCGGCTGGTGCAGTAGCCGTGGATGTCGTCGTAGGAGCCAGGGGCCTGGTTGCCAAACTGGTTGCAGGGGAAGTCGAGGACCACGAATCCGCTGTCTTTGTAAAGTTGGTAGATGCGCTCGAGGTCGGTGTACTGCGGGGTGTAGCCGCATTGAGTGGCGGTGTTGACCACAAGGAGCACTTGGCCTCGATACTGGGCAAGGGAGACGCTGTCGCCGTTTCCGTCGAGGACGGAGAATTGGTAGATGTTGTCGGCGGGCTCCTCGGGGATGACAGTGTCGTTGACAACGGTGTCGTTGATGGGCTGCTCCTCCACAGGTGTGTTTTCTTTGTTGCAGCCGAGGAGGGCGAAAGCGGTTGCCAAGAGGGCAACGGAAATCAGGTTTAAAGCGGGTGATTTCATTATAATGTGTTGTTTAATTGCGATTTGTAATAATGTTTAATACGTGTTTGCAAATTGCAAAGATACAAAAAAAATGAAGAATGGTGGATGGTGGCAAAATAATAGTGGGGCAGTAATGATGAATCTACAAAGAAGAGATTTTTGGCGAGGGGATAATATTATTGTTTTTTCTGCGTTATGATGTGCAGTGTTTGGCGTGGGGAGGTTGTTGGAGTCGGGGAAACACGGCACATTAAACTTTGTAACAGGAAACAATATAGGAATGAGACAATATCTTGACTTGCTGCAGCATGTGCTGGAGCACGGGGTGGCGAAGGAGGACCGCACGGGGACGGGCACCATCAGTGTGTTCGGCTACCAGATGCGGTTCCATCTGGACGACGGTTTCCCGTTGCTCACCACGAAGAAATTGCATTTGCGGTCGATTATATATGAGTTGCTGTGGTTTTTGCGGGGCGACACGAATGTGAAGTATCTGCATGACCACGGCGTGAGCATCTGGGACGAGTGGGCCGGAGCCGACGGCGAGCTGGGACCCATCTATGGGCACCAGTGGCGCTCGTGGGGCACGGCCGACGGCGGACATGTGGACCAGATCAGCAGTTTGATAGAAGAGATCAAGCGCAACCCCGACTCGCGGCGGCTGCTGGTGTCGGCATGGAATGTGGGCGAGTTGGAGCAGATGCACCTCCCGCCATGTCACATTCTGTTCCAGTTCTACGTGTCGGAAGGCAGGCTGAGCTGTCAGCTTTATCAGCGTTCGGCTGATATCTTTCTGGGCGTGCCGTTCAATATAGCGTCGTATGCGTTGTTCACCATGATGGTGGCTCAGGCTTGCGGCCTTAAATACGGCGATTTTGTGCATACGCTGGGCGACGCGCACATCTACAACAATCATGTGGAGCAGTGCCGTCTGCAGCTGACGCGTGAGCCCAGGCCATTGCCCCGCATGTGGCTGAATCCGGAGCGGAAGTGTATTTTCGACTTCGATTACGATGATTTCAAGCTGGAGGGGTATGACCCCCATCCGCATATTAAGGGAGAGGTGAGCGTGTGACGAAGATGGAGAGCCTTGATGCCCGAAGCGGCGATGAAGATATGGTGATATTACTAAAGAAAGAGTACGTGTTATTGTGAAAGTCAACGGAAATAATTATTGCATCATAATGGCAGGCGGTTTTGGAAGCCGCTTTTGGCCTATATGCCGGGACAACAGTCCGAAACAGTTTATCGACATACTGGGCAACGGGCGGTCGATGTTGCAGACCACGTTTGCGCGGTTTGAGAGGATATGCCCCCGCGAAAACATCATCATCGTGACCCACCGCAAGTATGAGCAGCGGGTGAGAGAGCAGATTGAGGGGCTGTTGCCCTACCAGGTGCTGTGCGAACCCACCCGGCGCAACACTGCGCCCTGTGTGGCCTATGCCGCTGCGGTGATTCATGAGCAGAACCCCCATGCCAATGTGGTTGTAACACCTTCGGACCACGCCATTTTCGGCGAGGACCGTTATGTGCAGGATGTGGAGCAAGCCTTGGAACTGACGTCACACTGCGATTGCATTGTGACGCTGGGCGTCCGTCCCACAACCCCCAATGCACAGTATGGCTATATCCAGTTCGAGGAGGCCTCGTCGCCCGACGCGCGCAACCTGCACCGTGTTGTCACCTTCACCGAGAAACCCCCAGTGGAGATGGCCCGCCAGTTCATTGCCACGGGCGAATTCTTCTGGAACTCGGGTGTCTATGTTTGGAGCCTTCCCACTTTGCGCCGGTCCTACGAGCGCTACCTGCCCAGTGTGGCGGGCAGTTTCTTCCAGTTGGGTGCCGACACCACCCCCTCTGAGTTGGAGCAGGTCTATGCCTTGAGCGAGTCTATCTCCGTCGACTTCGGCATCATGGAACATGCCGAGGACGTGTACGTGCTGGAAGCCTCGTTCGGGTGGTCTGACATCGAGTCGTGGGACTCCCTGTACAGCATCAGCCGCCGCAATGCCGCTGGCAACAGTGTGGTCATGGGCAGGGCTTTCCTCTACGATGTGAAAGACACGCTGGTCCATGTTCCGCAGAACCGCACCGTCGTGCTGCAAGGTCTGGAGGGCTATATCGTGGCCGCCGACGAGGACACCATCCTCATCTGCCCCCGCAGCGAGGAGGACCGCATGGCCAAGTTTGCCTCCGACGTGGAGCTGTTCAATCTCAAAGAACAGCAGGAAAAAGCCAAGGCTACAGAGCAAGAATAATACAAAAACATTATAAATAGACTTTTAGTTGATTATGAAACGAACAGAGATTAAACTTTTGTTTGCTGAAAGTGCGGAGCAGATGGTAGACTCCGATGTGGTAGTGAAAGGTTGGGTGCGCACCAAGCGCGGCAACAAGAACGTGGCATTCATAGCCCTGAACGATGGTTCGACAATCAATAACATACAGGTGGTGGTGGATCTGGCCAATTTCGACGAGAGCCTGCTGCGCCGCATCACCACGGGAGCCTGCATCTGTGTCGAAGGCCGTTTGGTCAAATCGCAAGGCGCGGGCCAGAATGTTGAAATCCAAGCCCGGAACATCATCCTCTATGGCGAGGCCGACCCCGACAGCTACCCCCTGCAAAAGAAGGGCCACTCCATGGAGTTCCTGCGTGAGATAGGTCACCTGCGTCCCCGCACCAACACTTTCGGTGCCGTGTGCCGCATCCGTCACCATATGGCCTACGCCATCCACACCTTCTTCCACGAACGTGGATTCTTCTATTTCCACACTCCCCTCATCACTGCCAGCGACTGCGAAGGAGCCGGCGAGATGTTCCAGGTGACCACCCTTGATATGAAGAATCCCCCGCGCTTAGAGGACGGCAGCATCGACTACAGCCAAGATTTCTTTGGCAAACAAACCGCCCTCACCGTCAGCGGGCAGCTGGAAGGCGAGCTGGGTGCCACCGCTCTGGGCAAGATCTACACCTTCGGTCCCACCTTCCGTGCTGAGAACAGCAACACTCCGCGCCACTTGGCTGAGTTCTGGATGATTGAACCGGAGATGGCTTTCTATGAGCTCGACGACCTCACCGCCCTCGAGGAGGAATTCATCAAATACTGCATCACCTGGGCTCTGGAACACTGCAAAGACGACCTCCAGTTCCTCAATAATATGATCGACAAAGGTCTTATCGAACGTCTGCAGAGTGTGGTGAACACCGACTTCATCCGCCTGCCCTACACCGAAGGCATCCGCATACTGGAAGAGGCCGTCAAAAACGGCCACAAGTTCGAATTCCCCGTCTATTGGGGTGTCGACCTTGCCAGCGAACATGAGCGCTTCCTTGTTGAGGAACACTTCAAGAAACCTGTCATCATGATTGACTACCCCAAGGAAATCAAGGCCTTCTACATGAAACAGAACGACGACGGCAAAACCGTGCAGGGCACCGACGTCCTCTTCCCCCAGATTGGCGAAATTATCGGTGGCTCCGTCCGTGAGGAGAACTATGACAAGCTGATGAACTCCATTACCGAGCGCAACATCCCCATGAAAGACATGTGGTGGTATCTCGACACCCGCCGCTATGGCACCTGCCCGCACGCTGGTTTTGGTCTGGGCTTCGAGCGTCTGATGCTTTTTGTCACCGGCATGGCCAACATCCGCGACGTCATCCCCTTCCCCCGCACTCCCAAGACGGCCGAGTTTTAAAATAACACAATCATGAAGTACTCACGTAATACGTTAAACAAAGCAGGTCAAACCATTATTTCAGAGGAAGACGTCTTTAAAGTTGCGGAAGCCACCACTATGATAGACGATTGGCGGGCTTTACATCAACCTGTGCTTGAAAATATGTCTGCACAAGTTGAACAAATCCTGGCAACTAATAATATACCTGTTGCCTTCTCCTCCAAACGGTTGAAGCGTATGACCTCTATAGTGGATAAGTTAAAGCATAATCCAAAGATGGGACTTGGTGGAGTACAGGATATTGGTGGTGCGCGATTTGCCTTCGAGGACATTCCTACCCTTTTATCCGCCTATCAGTTATTGCAGAATACACCTCTTGACGACTTTTCTCAGGAACGCACATACAATTATGTGCAAACCCCCAAAGAGAGTGGTTACAGAAGCATACATTTCGTCTATAAATATCACTCTAAAGAGGTGGACAAAGATGGATTGCTCGTGGAACTGCAAATACGTACACGATTACAGCACGACTGGGCTACTGCCGTAGAAACAGCAGAACTTATTTCTCAATCGCCATTGAAAGCAAGTGTAGGAGACGAACAATGGCAGAACTACTTCAAGTTAGTCAGTGCCATATTCGCACGCCAAGAGAATCAAGCAGTCTCGGCAAACTATGCCAATTTCACTGAGGCAGACTTCTGCAAACAATATGACAAGGTTGAAAATGAGCACAAATTTACTGAACAATTAAGTTCTCTTGTTGGAGCTGTAAGGATTACTTCTGAAAAATCTTTTAGCAAAGGTTATGTCGTTGTGCATATCAATTATGAAAACCATATATCACAACTACGTCATTTCACGTCAGAAGAAGTAGGAGCAGCTAATGAGCTATATTCGAAAGTGGAAAGTAGCATAGATAGAAAAAAAGGTGCCGTTGTATTGGTTTCTGTATCCGATATGACAGAGCTACTTGAAGCATATCCTAGTTACTTCCTCAATGCTAAGGAATTCATTGATGCCTTACTACAATTCCACAATGGTTGTCGATTGTCTGGACACATTACATAATTGAAAAAAGTATTTCGGAACAGGTATGGCCAACATCCGTGACGTCATCCCCTTCCCCCGCACTCCCAAGTTCTGATAATCGGCCACAGGATAGAAATGCTATGGGCTGCGCATCCCGGTGTGCAGCCCTTTTTTAATATTATATTTTTTCATTATTCCTCCTTTCCATGCCGTCTTTCCGTTGCCTTTAATCGCTTCCTCGTTTTGTTTATTGTCTATATTGCTGTGCATTAACTATCGTCAGAGCACAAATGTCAGCCCCCTTTCCCCGCACCTCTCAGACGGCCGAGTACTTAATATCAAAGGCTCAAAAAAGATAACAGGCTCTCGGAAGGGCTGGCCAGGCATCGGCTCTGTGGCGCAGCCCAGCGCGATGGTCTCCCAACAGGCCCCAGCCTTCATCCATGTGCTATCAGAATCGCGGTAAGCACAACGTTGTCCTCCTCCCTTCCTTTCGAGCCCAACGGGCCATGCTGCATCATCCCCAATGGCGTCGCGCCACTCTGCCGAAGTCACTGGGGCCGCCCTGTAGCCTGTCTTGCGCTGAAAAAGGT